>JBHEMH010000021.1:0-355 GCA_046262675.1 Vulcanimicrobiaceae bacterium | reverse complement strand
CACCTCGTCCCAAAAGGACGAGGTGTCTTCGTCTAACACACCATTCTTGCCAGTATCGCCGACGAGGCTGCAGGATCAATTATATAGGTGGTGTCTATGGGCCCGGTGCCTGGGCATCCCGCCATCGTGGCGTTTCGCTCGGAAGGAACGAGGAACATGACGTGAAGATTCCGATTTTTGTCGTCGAAGAATTCGACGTCATAGTGGGCCAGGTTGCGATCGTTCCGGGCGAAACGGATGCTCTGTTCGAATTTATCCTTCGCCAGCGCAAGGCCAAGTACGCGCGAGGCAGGGAGAGTGATCCTTCCGGTTTCGGATCCGAGCGACTGTGGGGAGCTGGCGCGCGGCGCTAGGC
>JBHEMH010000020.1:42408-48006 GCA_046262675.1 Vulcanimicrobiaceae bacterium | reverse complement strand
GCCGGGCGCCGCGTCCTGGTGTCCCGGAAGTGGGTCCGTTCAAGGAGCCGCATCCCGTTCCCAAACCGCTGCCGTCGTCACCGTTATAGCATGGAATAGTTCCCGAGGCAAAGTCGGATTGTTGGTTCGTGACATTGGTTGCTCGAAAACCAATGGTGTAGTGGGGGGTGAGGTCTTTGAGCAACGTCGCGTTGACTTTCCAGTAGGCCATCCCGCGGCGTTCCGGCGCAAGTATCGGATTGACGCGCGTGCCGTTTGGCAATGTCGTTCCCTCGTAGTGGCCGGGCCGACCTGTGCAAGAAACGTTCTGCGAGTATTCGTTTTCCGGTGCGCCGCTTTGTTGGTTGATACAGCCGCCAGTGTTATAGAAATTACCGAACGTGTAGTACAGGTCGGGAATGAAATGCGTGTTGTGTGAGTGGATATCCGCTACGAGGGTCGCCGAGAATGGCGCCACATAGGGACTCCGCACAAAAACGTTCTGTTTTCGGAAGTAGTCGGCAATCGGGAAATTGATGAACGAGGTTTGGCCGAAGAAGCTGACCTGCGACCAGTAGTTGTTCAGCGATCCTGAAAGCCACCATGATGCGCCCGTGTCGTGCTTGTCCAAGTGGCTGAGGCCCAGCTCGACGCCGAACGACCGGATTTTAAGATCGTTCGTTACTTCCGGATCGCCGTATTTTGGGGCGCCGCCCGGAGTTACGGTGACCGGCGAATAGATTGCCAAATAGTTGTTGGAGAAGCGGTAGTAAGGTCCGAACTTCAGCGACGTGTCCGCATCGATCTGATGCTCCAGCTGAAGGTCGAAGCTCGTATTGACCGTCGGCTTATAGGTGTTTGGAGCCGAGACCGGCGGAGTGTAAAATGGGTTGTACGTTGTGGAACCATAGCGGTACACGAACTCCGTGCCAATGAATTGCGCGGTCGTGCTATACGAGAAACGTACCACATTTGCCGGATTGACGCGATAGGTGCCGAGGAACGAGGGCGCCAAGAATCCGGTTGACACGACGCCGCCTGGAACGCCGTTTGGTTGCCGCGGCGTAACGATCTCCGGATTTGCCGGAATCGAGTAGTAAATGCGCTGATAGCGCAGGCCCGGTTGGAACGTCCAAGGCCCGCGGTTCATTGAAACTTGGGCATATGCGAAGGGTACGTGGACCGGAATATCGGTCAGTGAGTTCAGTTGCGTCGATGTTGCAGTCGCGTTGAAATTATTAAGGTAACGTACGTCGCGCTTCTGATTGTCGTATTCCTGACCCGCGCCCGCTTTGATGGTGAGATTCTCATTGGGCGTCGAGGTGTAATCGAGCGATAAATAATAATCGTTTCCGTAACGGTTTTGATAGTAATCGCCCAAATCAAGGGTACATTGACGTCCCTTGGTGCCGGAAGCCAACGGCGAGCCTGGTGCATACGGATATTGCGGACAGCCGGCATTAACAATGGTTCCTGTGCCGCCGCAATAGGCCGAGGTCGGGCCGCAGTTATATTGCGCTAGGTTGGGGTCCGTTAGTTTCTGATCGAAGATGTATTGATTGAAATTCTCGGCTAAGCGCAACGCGAAGCTGGAGTGGTCGTTGATGATGTGGTTCCATTGGACCTTTCCGATGGCCGAGTAGTGTCCGAGAAAATTTCCCGTGCCGTTGGCAAGCGAACCGAAATAGAGGCCCTGAGGGCAGTACTGCCCGTTCGGCGCGGTGCCGCCGATGCCGCCGCTCCTAGTTGCACCAGGGGTGACGCCCGGACAGGGCAGGAGCTGAAGCAGCGGAGCACTCGCGGTACCGGAGTAAAGCGCGTAGTTAACTCCGTCGTTGAAGAGGCTGTTCTGATAAAGGAACTGGAAGTCGTTGCGCGCGTTCGTTTTATAGTGAAGGTTTGCAATGACATCGCGCGTGGCGATAAAGCCGGGATTACCCGAGCTGATACCGGTCTGCAACAAATTAAACTTTGCTGCTCCATTATTGAAATCGTTCTGAGAGTTGATGCCGTCAAAAGCTAAATAGTAGCTAAAACGGCGATCCGGCGTAGCGGAGCCATATTCGATCCGGGTTGAGTGGTTAAAATCCGGGGTAGTTACGCCGAAACCGACGCTGCCGAACGCGGGGTAAGCTCCGGTCTTGATAACACTATTGATAACGCCGACGCCGTTGCCCGCATTCTGCGCACTCAAGCCGCCCGTAAAGACCTCGACGTTTCCGATGCCGAGATCGGTTAAATTTGTAGTAAAGTAGCCCGTCATGCGTTCGGTGATGGGAATGCCGTCGAGTTCGTATCCGTTATCGACGTCGTATCCGCCACGGATCGAAGGCTCGGACGGGAAACCGCCACCGATGGGCGAGACGCCCGGAACCGTATTGAGGTATTCGTAAATGGTGCGATGGAGATTGTCGCCACCGGTCGCGGCATTTAGTTGCGCACCGCTGACGTTGTAGACGTCGGTACCTTCATAGGGCTTAACCAAATTGCCCGCGGAGCGCGACGTCACGTTGCCGATCTCTTTGAGCGACTTGGAGATTCGCTGATCAAGTTTGTAAACAAAATCTTGCTGGACGGTCACGCCTGGCTGGCTTGCGGACGTGTAGCCGGACGCAGCGAAAGTGACCGTATAGGTATCCGGCGTCACTGCCTGAAGCGAGTAGAAGCCCGTCGCGTTGGTCGTTCCCGTCTGCTTCCCGCTGGGCGCGGTCGCCGTGACGGTTACATTGGCAACAGGTGCGCCGCTTGTGGCGTCCGTGACGACGCCCGCGATTGTGCCGGTCGTGCCCGCAAGCGCGCTGGAAGGCGCCGCGAACGTGAGGCAGAGCGTGCCGAGAAGGGCCACTGCCCAAATTCGACCCACTCTCATAGATTGAAGATGCATTGTTTATTCCTCGTGCTCCGAGCCGTTGCTCTATCGCATCACAGCTCAAAAAAAGAAAAGCGCCCGACGGGGTCCCCCGCGCGTTCGCTGTGTTCTTAATGTACCTTTAACGTGCCCAAAATTCCTTTGAATTAGCGCGATGCGGGGGGACGGCCGACAGGCAATTTCTCGCGCCACGGAATTCGCCAGGTGACCGTCCACTGGCGCGGCGCAACCGGCGTGGTTGAATAGGCGAACGCACCTCCGCCCACCACCGGGCGTGGGTTGATGTCTTGGTAGGTTGTGAATAAGCCGGTGTGGATGCCGAAAATATTCGATTCGACAAGAGTGAGGGTTCCGCCGAAATGTGGACTCAGAACGACGCCTGCGTTGAAGACCGTGTAAGCCGGCAGGTTGTTGGGGTTGTTGACGTCGTTGGACTGGGCGCCGACAAGCCATTCAAGCGCGGACTTTGGTAGGACACCGTCAAGAATTAGCCCAGCGGTGCGTAGCGGCTTTTTCGGGAGTTGCATTCCCGCAGAATAGAAGCCGCCGGGGTATTGAAGGCGTGGATCAACGCTGGAAAGGTACGTGCTGCCGATCGTGTATGTGGGAAAAAGGCTCAGGTTCTTGCCGATCCGCAGTTGACCGGAAAAACTGAAGCCCTGGTTGACTTGCCCCAGGCCGGACAAATTCTGCGTCACGTACACTCGGGCGGGATTGAAGGGAAGAGCGCCGCAGACGGTCGGGGAGGTCCAAAATTCCTGAAGCCCCTGAAGATAGGCACTGAGGCCATTCGGAAAAAGCGAAGCGGGCTCCGAAGCGATCGGTACGGACGCGCGAAGCGACTGACCCGACGCGTTTTGACGATAGAGCGCGAGGTTCCAATTCCCGGCTCGGAATTTATGCCGCCATGACAGGTCGTAGCTTACCGATGTCTGCGGGACAGCCGAATCGTTTGGACCCTCGACGAAGACCGAGCGGTTGAAACAGTCGTAATCCGCATCGGGCGCATCTGTGAGCGCGGTCGAGGTTTGGTAGTTCGCCTGCGCGCTCCCCAAAGACACGCTCGCCTCAAAAGCATCGTTCTTTGCGGGCGTCCAATCGGCTGTCTCGCTCAGGATCAGGGAACTTCCCGCGCCGGTCGCCGAGGCTACGCTTACTCCGTGCGTCATCGCGATTTTCTCGTTCGCCTTGATTTTATCTCGGAACCAGAGATTGCGGCTTGTCGCGCGCGGCCCCGCAAAAGAGCGAGCCGCTCCGTTATATGTTTGGATCGTGCCTTGGTGCGAGTTCGCAGAAGAGAATCCGAAGCTGTCGGTGTGTCGTCGCGCCGTGATTGAACCGTAGGCGCCAAAATAGAGCGTGTTGTAACTGCCTTTTAAAAAGTAGGGTGGCAATTGCGTCCCGCTCAGTACCCGCCCGGTGTCCTCGTTGCCGAACGATCCAAAGGGAAGGCCCGCAAAAACCGTGCTTTGGACGTTGCCGATCAGCGTGCTCACACCGAGCGTGAGAAAAACATTGTGATTGAAGTTGCGCGGCAGACTTCCATAGCCGCATGCGGCGAGGGTCACGTAGGACTGGCAAAGCTGATCGTACTCCCCGTTTGCAAGCATCGCCCCGAGATTTACGCTCGCGCGTTTCGATAACGAATAACTAAATTTTATGAGCGCGGCTTGCGTCTTATGACCACCTGTATGTTCGTACGTGCGACCGCTTTGATCGCGATAGGTCGCGCCGGTCAGTGGGAAGTCACTCGCATTCATCGCCATTTGAGCGGCTAGCGAGAGGCGTCCGATGGACCCGGTTGCCGAAATGGAATCCGACGCGGCGCCCAGATTGCCGATCGTGCCCAGGGCGTTAAACGTCCGAGTCTTGGTCGGTTGCAGCGTTTGAAAGTTGACGTTTCCGCCCAGGTAACCGGCGGTGGGACTAAAGTTGACCGTCGCGCCCGTAAACAAATCTTGAGCCGCACCGAGCGCTTGTGCCGCAGGACCGGAGACGCTCATGCCGTCAATGGACGTGCCGGTCTGCGAGCTGTCATGGTTACGCAAGGAGATGTTGAAAGCGGCGTTTTCGTAATTTGAATCGTCGATGGAAACGCCGGCCAGACGGCCGAGCGCATCCTTTAGGGATTGAGAGACTTTGCGTTCCGCGCTATCTGCGCCCAACGATTCTTGATTGATGCTCACGGAACCGTGCGCGGTGACGGTGGCAATCTCTTTTAGAGTGGAAACGAGCTTGGCTACGATCGTTACGCGGGAACTCTGACCGACTTCGAACTCGGCAATCTCGCTTCGGAGATAACCTGCGTGTTGTACGGCGATTCGATAGATGCCCGGTTGTACGTTCGCAAAGAGCAGCTTGCCGTCCGCATCCGTAAGCGAACTTTGTGAGTTACCGTTTCCGAGCAGAAAGACTTCTGCATTATCGATGGGGGCTGAGGTAGCTGCATCGCGCACGGTGATTGCGATATCACTTGGAGTAAGGCTTTGCGCACGCGCCGGCTTGACGAATAGCTGCATCAAGCAGAAAACTGCGAGAACAACACACGCCAATTTGCGGTTTCCAAGGAACTTCATCGCTGCACCCACGCAGACATCTGTACAGCGCGAACGGGACAACTCCCTTGATAGAGAGGACCGCCGGCGTCCGAGAACAAGTCAAGCCCATGGACCGCCTATCATTTCTGACAGCGATGGCTGCTGCCGCCGCGGCCCCGCCTCAACTGGGCCAACCAACGATCTTTTTCCCCA
>JBHEMH010000020.1:42015-42398 GCA_046262675.1 Vulcanimicrobiaceae bacterium | reverse complement strand
AAAGGGGGCACCTCAATCAGAAGAAGTTCTATTCCGCCGCGGCCCACTACAGCGACAACACTGTCGGCATCTTCAAGCCGCCGGGCTACCGGGACCACGAAACGGTCGACTACATCGTGCATTTCCACGGCTGGAACAACAACGTGCGTCACGTCTTTGAACGCTATAACCTCGCGGCCCAAGTCGCCCTCAGCAATGTGAACGCAGTTCTGATCGTACCACAAGGGCCGCTCGATGCGCCCGATTCCGGCGACGGCAAACTTGAGCTCGATCCGAACGGATTTGCAACCTTTATAAACAACGTCACGGACTACTTGAACGCACAACAACTGATCCGCACGCGCAAAGTTGGCAATATCGTCCTCTCTGCGCACAGCGGCGGG
>JBHEMH010000020.1:0-42005 GCA_046262675.1 Vulcanimicrobiaceae bacterium | reverse complement strand
GTTCTCACGCGCGGCGGTCTCAACGATCACGTGACGGACGTCATTCTTTTCGATTCCGCGTACGGTTACTTCGATGCGATTGCCGCGTGGGCGAAAGGCGCACCACAGAATCACTTGCTCAGCATCTTCACCGACGATACGAGCACCGGCAATACGGCGCTCATGGGCATGCTGCAAGCGCCGTCGCCAAATCTCTACGTTCGCTTAGCGGCAGCGATGACGCTCGAAGAATTGCAAACGCGCGCGCCGACGTTCATTCTTACGGATGTGCCGCACGATGAGCTCATGCAGAAATTCAACTGGTACGAGTTGTTCTTGCGGGCGACCGCCCTCAAGCCACGATAGTTATTCCATAAATTTCGTGAGGCCGCGAGGCGCGTCGCTCTCAATGTGCCGCGCGCGTCCCACATAGAGCGCCGTCATCTGCGCGGCAACCAGCCATGCCAGCGTATTAAAAGCAATGCCGACAACGGGACCGAGCAGCGGAATATCGCCCAGTCGATTGCCGATCACATAGCGCAGACTATCCGCATGCTTTGCATCGACCAGTTCCTTGTTGACGACATCGCGCGAATCTTCGTCAACCACACCGATCACCGCGCAGGACGCATCGAGCATTGCCGCGCTGCCGTGGCGGAATTCGCCGGCAGAAAAACCCTCCGCATGAATGTAGCTGGCTTCCTTGAGCTTGAGAGCGAACTCGTTCGCAATCGGCACCCCGTAGCCCGACGTGAGGACAATAACACTGCGCCGCCGTGCAAGACGCTCGGCAGCAGCTCGGACTTCCTCAACTCCCGCCCCGTCGAGCCATCCTCGCACGTCTTCGGCCGTTTCAATCAGTGTGGCGGCGCTGCGGGTCGAATGCCCGGACATGAGGCCGGCCGCCCAAAGAAGAATGGCGGCAGTCGCGCTTACGCTCTTGCTGGCCGGGACCGCGAGCTCCGTTCCAGCCCCAACGTTGATACAGATGTTCGCGCGGTCAGAGAGCGGAGATTCCGAGGTGTTCGTGAGCGCGATCAATTGACGGGGTTTGAGAATATCAATCGCGCGAAGAATGTCCGTAGAGCGTCCGCTTTGTGAAACCGCAATCACGACCGCTTCGCGATAGGCGGCATTGTCCAAAATTGCCTCGGTCGCCGCAAGCGCGTGCGCGCGAATCCCGCGCCTGCGCAGTGCGAGCGCACCGAGCTGCGACATGAAAAGCGAACTCCCGCTCCCGAGAAGGAGCACGTCGTTCGGGCCAATCGCGCGTGCGAGTTGCTCGGCCTTGTCGCTCTGCGCTATTGAGCGCCAAACATCAGGCTGCTCGCGAATTTCTTTTTCGAAATTTGCGCCTAACATTATTGCGCCGTGACGATCCGCGAGAAGAGATCGGCGCGCAGGGTCGCAAGCTTCGCGGCGGCGCCGGCGGGATCTTCCATGTAGTCATCCAGCATGAACGAGAATGTGACGATCCCGTGATGCTGCGTTCGAATAAAGCCGGATACCGTGCGCACGTGGCTAATGCTTCCCGTCTTTGCGTAAACATTCTTCGCGGCGGCGGTCTTAAGATAGGATGATTTGAGCGTTCCGCGCACGCCTGAGAGTGGCAAGGCGTTTACGGCAACGTCGCGATTGGCGGAATTCCAATCGCTTTGCAGGATGGTCGTCAAATCGCGCGGCGTGATGTGATCGTAATGCGAGAGTCCTGAGCCGTCGGTAATCGAAACGGTAGCCGGATCGATGCCTATCGATTTGAGGTAGTCGTTTTCAACCGCGATGCCGTTCTCGTCATTGCCGGGAGTGCCGCGAAACTTCGCGCCGAGCGTTTTTAACAATACTTCGCCTACGAGGTTGTCGCTCGGCCACCAAAAGTCTTCGAGGAGTTGCGCCAGCGGTTCCGATTCATGCGTCCAAAGAACGGACGTTGCGGCCGCTGTGATGCCCGGTTGGACGGTGCCCTCAACCGTGATGCCGTGCGCTCGCAATGCCTGCAGCAAGACGTCGCCCGCGTAGGCTGCCGGATCGGGCACGGCCGGGAAGATATCGCCCGATTCTTTTTCACCAAGCGGATAATTACCGGAGAGTGTGATCGTGTTCCAGTCATCAAAGCTGCGCGAAATGTCCGAGGTGTCTTTGGATTTTGGAGGACCGGTTACGAGCAGGTTTTTAATATGGACGGCTGCCGTTTTCGGTTCGATACGCAGAAGAACCGGCTCACCGGCTGCGGCGCCCGGGCGCATGTAGATGTGGATGATATTGTCTTCAAGTCCCAGCGCGCTGACCACCGGCGCGTAGTAGAATGGCAAATCGTCCCACGACCACCCGTATCCATATCGCTGCGCATCGAAGTACGACGCATCAGTAATGATGTTTCCCGCAACGTGCGTCATGCCGCCGGCCGCAAGTGCCGCCGCAGCCGCGTCCAAGTCTTTCGCGGTGAGTAAGACGTCACCACCGCCGCGCAGGTAGATGTTCGTTCCGTCGCCGGCAATCGTCGTTTTGAACGTAAATGACGGGCCGAGCTTCGCGAGCGCGGCCGAACCAACGAGCAGCTTAAAGTTTGAAGCCGGCATGAATTCGTCGTCGGCGTTCCTGTTATAGATGACCGATCCGGTCGCCGTCTGCATCAAGAGCAGCCCGATGTGCGCGCCCCGCAGAACCGGACGGCGCACGATGGCATCGATGTCTTTGCTCAAGGCGGCGGTCTGCGCGGTGCTCCACGCACTGGCGCGAACGGATTGCAGCGGGTAGGGGGTAACGAGCGATTGATCGGCCGCGCGGGCTACGCCACAGGCCATGCTAAGAAGCACCGTAGCGTAGAGAAGTCGCCTAAGCATCAACATCATTTCGTAAGACATCCTCGATAGTTTCGCGTCGCGCGAGAAGGCGGTGTGTTCCATCCCTCGCGTAAACAACCGCCGGCTTGGGAAAGCGGTTATAATTGCTGGCCATGCTGTACGTGTAGGCGCCGGTGGTGCAGACGGCAAGCAAATCGCCAGGGGCTAGGGCCTGCGGTAAAACCGCTTGCGTCAAACGATCGTTTTCGCACGATTTACCGCACACCATCACGGTCTCGCTCTCCTTATCCCCTTCGGCGCAGCGCGAAGCAAGAATCGCATGATGATAGGCATCGTAAAGCGCCGGACGCGGATTGTCTGCGATGCCGCCGTCAACCACCGCAAAGGTGCACGATGTTTGGCGTTTCTTCGTCATGACGCGATACAGCGATGTGCCGGCCGGTGCGATGATTGCGCGGCCTGGCTCGATGCCGACCCGCGGTAACGGAATGTCCCGTACGCCCGCATGTTCACGGGTTGCTTGCGCAATGGCGTTAAGAACCCCGGCGATCTCGAGATGCGCGTCATCATTAGGTCCCGTCTGTACCCCAAATCCGCCGCCCACGATCATTTCATGCACGGGGAGATTCCACGACACGAAGCGAGCCGCCGCCCCGAACAGCCGGTCGACGTTGGCGGCAAAAGCGCCGGTCTCGTATATTTGCGAGCCGATATGCGAATGCAATCCCAAGAATTGCAACTGCGGATGGCTGCTTAAAATTGCGGCGGCCGCCGCAAAATCGCGTTCGACGATCCCAAATTTCGTTGCATCGCCTGCGGTCTGCACGAACGCGTGTGTATGCGCCTCTACGCCCGTATTGATCCGTAGAAGGACCGGAACTCGCGCGCCTGTTGCCGCCAGTGCGGCGAGTTCGTCGAGGTTATCGACAACCGTACGCCCCACCCGGCCGGCCGCAGCGGCCGCAAGTTCGTCGCCCGTCTTTGCGCACCCGTGCAGCGTCATTCGATGTGCAGGCATGCCGCCGCGCTCTGCGGTTATCAACTCTGCGAGCGAGCAAACGTCGAGCTGCAGCGGCGTTGAGGCGAGCAGTCGAACGAGCTCGACGAGTAAGAGCGCCTTGCCGGCGTAGGCGACATCAATATGGTGCGGTGCGGCCGCTTCGATGAATTCCGAAACGGTTGCATCGAGCACGTTTCCGTCAAGAATGAGCGAGGGCGTCCCATACGCGTTCGCGAGCACGTCAACACGGACCCCGCCAACGCAAAGAATTCCGTCCCGGCGCTCGTGCCCGGGCGCGAACTGGCCATGCCAGCGTACTGCGGTAGCCACCATCGGCAGAAGTCTTTAAGTCTCCGATGCCAAAACTACTCTATTGTAATGAAAGACATCAACGCAATCGCAAGTTATCCGAACGCACCCTTGCACGAGTGGAACCCGTCCTTTCCCGAAGGACGGATCGATTGCTTGTATCTGCATTGGTCCGCCCACTCGTATCAGGCCGTGTTCCCCGCGTATCATTTCTGCATTGCAATGCGGCAAGACGGAACGCGAGTTGTCGTGCAAACCAATCGCATCGAAGCGAACATGCGCGACGTTCGCTCCGACCCGGACGAGCCGTACGCGGCGCACACCCGCGGACGCAATAGCCACGCAATCGGCCTCTCGATTATGGGGATGGAAGGCGCGACACCCCAGGATTTCGGACCCTATCCGCTCACGGAACCGCTCATCGAGGGGCTGTGTCTGGTCGCCGCGCGGCTGGCCGCATTTTACCGCGTCCCGGTTGATGCGGAACACATTCTCACCCACGCCGAGGCCGGCGCCGCCGAGGGGTACTTTGGGACCGGTCCGCAAGAACGGTGGGACATCGCGCGTCTTGTGCCGGCGCCGGAAGACTTGAGGCTTGCGGAAGCCGCGCAAACCGGCGATGAGCTCCGCAGACGGATCGTCCTGGCCCGTCCGGGGAGCCCTTAGGCCGCGCCGCGAACACCGCAGGATGTTCGGTCCGCCTTTTGGCCTCGAGCAGGTTTTCACGCATCTGCCCGTCTCCGTATGGACGACGGATGCTGATTTGCGTCTTACCTATGTTGCAGAGGGCGCAAAAGCACTGGGTCTGCGCGAAGGCGACGTCGTCGGGCAGACAGCAATAAATTCGGCGCTCGACAACCGCACCAACCCCGCCATCCTTGATGCGTTCGCGAGTGCGAAGCGCGGCGACCGCGCCTCGTTTCGCACCAAGTACCGGCAGCGCTGGTATCACGCGCGTATCGAGCCGCTGCGCGACGAAACGGACCGGATCGTTGGAACGGTTGGCGCAGCGCTCGACGTCACGGCAGACACGCCGCGTGCAAGCGGGTACCGCGCGAGTGATTCTGCGCTGGAAGTTGCGCAGCGTCTGGCCGGTGTCGGCAGTTGGCGTTTGGATTACCGGACACGCGAAGTGAGCGTGACACCCGAATACGAAATCATGTCGGGCAAGACGTTCTCCACCCCAACGACCTTCGATGCGATCTTCGATACGATTTACGGCGATGACCGCGCGCGTTTTCTCGCAGCTTTTGAAGAGTCGCGTTCCACGAGGATGCCGTACGACATTCAACATCGCATCGTTCGAGAAGACGGCTCGCTCCGTGACGTGCGCGCCCGCGGTACGTTTGCGTTTGAGGGTGAGGAACCCAAGTCCGTTGTCGGCACCATCTTAGACATTACCGATCAGATTGCGCTCGACCGCGTCCTCTCCCAGATGACCTATCACGATTCCCTCACCGGATTGCCGAACGAAGCGCTCTTGCGGGACAGGCTTACGCGTGCGCTTGCACGCGCACAGCGCGCCGGCACGATGGTGGCCTTGCTCGCCGTGGAGATGGACCGTTTCCGCGATATTAGTGACACGCTAGGATCCACAGTTGCCGATCAATTCTTACTGGAAATTTCAAAGCGCCTTGGCGAAGTCGTGCGCCCCTCGGATACGGTTGCGCGCCGTGGCGGAAACGAATTCATGGTGATCCTGCCGGATATCCGGGAACCGGCGCAGGTCTCATCGGTGCTTAAACGCTTACGCTTATCGCTGCGCGAACCGCTCGTCTCCGAAGGGCATAAGATGCTCGTTACCGTGAGTGTCGGCATCGCCATTTTTCCGAACGACGGACACGAAACCGAGGTGCTTCTTCGCAGCGGCATGAGCGCAATGCACCGCTCGCAAGAAGATGGTCCGGACGGTTTCCGCTACTACTCCGATACGATGCACGATGCGGTGACCACGCGCCTGCGTATGGATCAGCGCCTGCGGGTGGCGATCGAAGATCATGTGATGGACGTTTACTACCAGCCGATCGTCGACGTTGCTACCGGCAAACTGTGGGGATTTGAAGCGCTGCTGCGTTGGCCCTCGACCGGCGGTGAAGCCATCGGTCCAAATACATTTATTCCGCTCGCCGAAGATAACGGCTTGATCGCAGCGCTCGGGGAACATGTTTTGCGCACGGCACTCGAAGATGCGACTACGCTGAGCAAGCATGCGCAGACACCGGTGCGCCTCGGTGTCAACGTCTCTGCGCGTCAGTTCGTCGATCCCGGCTTCCCGGCTACGCTCAAGAAGATCATCGCCGAGAGCAAAGCCGATCCCAGCATTCTCGAGCTGGAAATCACCGAGTCGGCCCTCATTAAAAACATGGAACTCACGGCGAGCAACTTGCAGCAAGTGCGGCAGTTGGGAATCGGAGTTGCCATCGACGATTTCGGAACGGGATACAACTCGCTGTTCTACCTCAAAAATCTGCCTGTGACTTCACTGAAGATCGACAGCGTCTTCATCCGCGACATTGGCAGCGATCCCAACTGCGAGGCCATCATCGAATCGGTCATCCAGCTTGGCCACCGTTTAGGATTGCGGGTCGTGGCCGAAGGCGTCGAAACTCCGGCACAGCTCGCCTTTTTGCAAAAGAGCGGTTGTGATTCGTATCAGGGCTACCTCTTTAGTGCCGGCGTTCCCGCGCTCGAAGCGATGAAGTTTTATTCGAACGGTTCAACGTTTGATGCATTTTTGAATACTCTGGCGCCCTAGTGGCTTATGATGATGCTATGCGCTTTGCAAGAATCATTGCCGTTCTCTTCTTCATCGTCTCGGGCTTAAACGCACCGGCGGCGGCTTCGGTCACGGCAGCGCAGACCTTTCCCGCAGTTGCGGCCCCGCATCCGATGCCGCTCGATCCCGCGATGAGCGATCCGGCTTGGTTGACCGGAGCCCTGCCGCAGTCGGGGACATTCCAGAATCTTACCACGCGTCAGCCGGCGAGTTTTCCGACCGGAGTATCGCTGCTGTACGACAACCAAAATCTCTACGTTGGATTTTCTGCCGAACAGGCGAGCACGCCGATCACGGCCACGCAGAGCGCGAACGACATCGGCTTCGGCATCGACGATTTTGTGGGAATCGGCATCGATCCCTCAGGGAACGGCTCGCAAGTCTATTTTTTTGAAACGACCCCGCGCGGAGTGCGCTACCAGCAGGCCAGTGAAAATACGCGCTACCGTCCGGTATGGCAGGCCGCCGCCAAAATCATGGGCACGAAGTGGAACGCGGTAATGATCATCCCGTTCAAAATCTTGAAGATCGGGGCAGGTTCGGAGCATACATTTAAACTCAACTTCGTGCGCGGTGTGGGGGCGACGGGCGAGCACTACAGTTGGGCGTACGACGGCGTCATGCAAGATCAACCACCCGGCAACGGGCCGGCATCCAACGAAGCGCGTTTTTGGCCGTCCCTTTCCGGTATCAAGGTCGCAGCCGGCGGGGCCCGTCCCAGACCGAGAGCCGACTTATATGCACTTTCCAGCACGGGCGAGAATCGCAAGCTGTTCGCACAAGCGAACGGTGCATTTTTGCCGCAAGATATTCGCAACGCCGGCGTGGATTTCACGGTGCCGCTCACCCGCACGATCAACTTTGTCGGCACGGCGAATCCCGATTTCTCAAATGTCGAGATCGATCAACAAACGATCGCGCCACAAGAATTCCGGCGCAGCCTGCAAGAGTACCGCCCATTTTTCGCACAAGGCGCGAATTTTTTCCAGCCGAATTACTTGCCGCTCGGTTCGTTTTCCGAACCGCAGTACATTCCGTTTTACTCGCCCAACATCGGGCCCTTCGACCGCGGTGCAAAAGTCGAGGGCACTTTCGGGATGCAGTCGTTCGGTGTGATGAATTTCCGGGGCTACGATGCGACATCGCAAAATCTCATTGACGACGTCGTGTATGGCTACCGGCACGCGATCCCGAACCAAACCTTTCAATGGTGGGCAGACGGGGTCTCCGCCCATCACAGTCTTGCGGGCCACGACACGACGAGCGAGATCGGCTTCTTAAACCGCAATCTCAAGACGGCGGTTTTTGAATCATTCGATTACGCGTTCGAGAACGGAAACACGTTCCCAACCCAAGGATCGGCTCATCTCTTTAATGGGTACAGTTTTATCCACCGCCCAAACTATCAGATGCTGGCCGGGTATGCCGACGTTTCTCCGACGTACAATCCAATCGACGGATTCACGGTCGATGCGGACGTGCGCGGACCGTATGCGCAACTCGTTTTCACCGGCAGTACGCCCGGACTGAAGAACTGGGCGTTCAACAGCTACGCGGACCGCTTTATGGATCGCCAGGGAAACGTGCATCAGGCGGATACGTCCTTCAATATCGGCGCCGTCTTCAAAAACGGCTGGAGCCTCAATGGCGTCGGTCCCTCGGTCGGCATTTTGCGGCGCTATGCGGCCGACGATCCATCACGCTACGCGGGCGGCTGCAACGATGCGAACTTGCCGTATACAAACTTCACCGGCTACCCGGCGTACAAATGCGGGCGCGACGACCGCTTCAATCTCTTCAATGCCGCCGTCGGTTATCACGACGGAACGCCGGCACCGGTTGATGTCTCTTTCAACGAGGGGCCATTCGGATCGCAGTTTTTGCATCTGTATTCCATTGAAACTTCTCGTCCGCTTGGAAACAAGTTTTCTGTCGGTCTCGAATATGACGGAACGCTGCAGCGGGATATTGGCACGGGTATGCTGGACTCTCAGTGGCTGCGCCGCATCACGATCGGTGAAACCTTGGGAGCCGATTCAAACTTCTCGCTCGCGCTGCGGGGAATCAACGGTCGCGGCGGTTTTGCTTTGCCCGGCCTCAACTTCGCCGCGAATTTTCACCGCCGTTTCGCGAGCGGTGACCTTTATGTGAATTACGGCACACCATCGAACAGTACGACGCTCAATCGCTTAATTGTGAAGTATGTCTTTCATGCCGGCGGCGAGCCCGGCACGTAGCTTCCTTACCACGCAGGGCTAGACCGTAGCGCCGTGCGCGGCTTGGGTCCGGTGCGTTCGTAGAGCACGATACCGTTTTGCGAGCGCACGATGTGGTAGCCGCCGTGCGCGACCTCCGTTTTTATTTTGGGTCCGTCGCGCAACACCCAATTTGAGTCGGGATAGTTCCAGTCAAAGAGCGCATACTGCGGGTACTCTTCCATACCAAGTGTTGCGTCAGGAAAGAACCCCATGTGGGTAAAGGCTTCTTCCTGCGTGCCGAGGTCGATATTCTTCGGAAGACTCGCGATGAATTGGTCGAGTTGCCCATCCGCTGCGCGTGGCATGCGTAAGAAGTATTTCGGATGTAGCGGGTTTGCAATCAAGAGGATGATCGCACAGGCCGCATAGGAGAAACGAAGGGCACGCCGGGCGACCCCCGGATTGTTTTTTTGCAACTCGCACGCGGCGGCGGCGAATGCGACCAGCACGTAAGGAATCCACACGGCTGCATAGTGTTGGCCCATCGTGTACGTAACCGGCGCGCGCGAAAGCAGCACTTCGGCAAACGCGGGAATCGAAAGAATCAAAATGCTCGAACGAAACGGCAAGAAGGCCAAGGGCGCAAACGCTAGGACCAGGTAGCCGAGGCGGTCGGTGAGGTTGCGAAGCGGGGTCGTTATCGCACTCGGTTTCGTTTGCGTGTAGAAAACGGAAGGATGCCAGCCGCCCTGCGCCCCCGCGAGCGGCCGCACAATGGCGAAAAAGCCGACGAAGGCCAGTGCCGACGATGCGAGCGTCAAGATCGCCCAGGTTCTTCCGGCGTTATCGCCTTTGCGTGAGTAGCCAATGAGCGACACGACAGCAAGAAATGCAAGAAAGACGGCCTGATCTTCTTTGATGCACAGCGCGAGAAGCACGAACGCAAACGCGAGACGGAACTTGCGCGCATCGAGCGCATACAGGAGCCAAGCAATCGTCGCCGGCACCAGCCCGTTTTCGTGAAAATCGGTAAATGTGACGCCCCAGAGCGGCGGGTAGAAAAAACCGATCGATGCGATCCATGCCGCGGCCTGCTCGTCGATGCGTTTGCGCGCGATTAAAAACAGTGCGGGAGCAAGACAGGCGCTCGCGGCCGCTTGGACCGCGACCAGCGCAAGTGCGGAATGCGTAATCCAGAGAATCGGAGCGATCAGATACAGAATCGGTGAGAAGTGAACGGTCAGGTGGCTCGCGCCTTCAATCGTATTGGAGAAACCGGAGAACGCGCTCGCGATGGTTTGGAAAAAGATTCCGAGATCTTCGGCGGACCGGTGCGCAATATACCGGTCGGCACCGAGCAGGAAAAAGACGAAAAAATACGCGAGTGAGCCGAGCCAAATTCGCCTGAGCACCGCCTATCAGGAACTGCGAACGCGCGGCCAAAATTGTCGCAGGAAACGCTCGCTGCGGTCCCGCGGCACGCCGGCGGTATCGAGCCGTTCTTCCAATTCAGTAGCGCGCGCAGGAGGCGTAACAAACAGGACATGCGCGTTATCGAGCACCGCGCGCGCCGCAACTTCGCCTGCGCCGGCCGGCACGAGCGCGGTTTGATACGCTTGCAGCGTAGCGCTGCCGTCCTCGCACTCAAGTTCGATTCCGTGCTCGAGCGTCATGAAGACGAGCGGACGGTCTTGGGTCGAGAGCATGTGGGACTGTGCAGTCAGCGCGATTCGCTCGACGAGAAAACGCGAATCGGCGATGAGGGCTGTGCGAGGTACGCCGGCTAACGTATAGGGCAACTGATCAATTGCGCCCGCCGTGCATTTTTGGTAGTCGAGGACGTCCCCGGCTTTTTGCACATGCAGCTCGCGCGGCTTGCCGTGCGCATCGACCCGGTTCCAATCGAAGATCCGGTAGGTGAGGTCGCTGGCTTGTTGCGTCTCAAAGACAATAATGCCGGCACCTATTGCATGCAGCGTCCCGGACGGCAGATAAAATGCGTCGCCGGCTTTAACGGAGACGTGGCGCAGGATCTCGCCGAGCGTTCCGTCTGCAACGCGCCGTTCGTACTCTTCACGCGCGGTATCGCGATTCCACCCAAGCACGAGTTTGGCATCGGGCTCGGCGTGCAGAACATACCAGCATTCCGTTTTTCCGTTCTGCTGATGTTCTACGCGCTGGGCGTAAAGGTCGTCGGGATGAACCTGCACCGAGAGTGCAGCGCGTGCATCGATAATCTTCGTGAGAATGGGAAAGATTTGCGCGGCTGGCAGATTCCCGAGCAGATCTTCGCCGAGCTGTTCACGCAACTGCGAAAGAGATTTTCCGGCGAGCGCGCCATTGGAAACAGTATTCTCATCCCAACATTCCCAAGACTCGCCCAGCTTCGCATTCGGATCGCCGGATTTATGGAATTGCTTCACAAGCGCATCGCCGCCCCAGATGGCAGGGACGACCTTGGGAGTTAGGACGTACGGATAGAGCAGATTATCAGACACCGGTTAACTCTTTCGCCAGCTCCGCACGAAGCAGTCCTCGTGCGGAATTACCTACGTACACGGCGCTTGCGCGATGCAGGTCGGGTTCATATAGGACTTGTTCCGTGCATCGTCCTTGCCGCAAGAGTGTTTCGCGCAGTATTCCGGGCAACGCCCCGCTGGTCCGCGGTGGCGTGAGCAAGGTTCCATCGATTTCCACGAAAAGTGAGGTGCGCGTTCCTTCCACGAGCTCATCACGCTCGTTGCTGAGGATTGCCTCAAAGCAGCCTGCCCGGACGGCTTGGGCAAGGGCGCCGTCGTAGGCTTTTCTCCACGAGCTCTTGTGTTGCGAGAGCGGATCACCGGAGCGCGCGATTCGCGGCACGAGACAGATCCGAACCGGCGCGAGCGGCGTGGCTACATCTTCGGTGCGCATGGAAAACGTTCCATCCCATTCGACTCGCAAACGGATAAGCAGCGATGACGCTGCGCGGAGGGCTGCGACCGAGGCGCGGATGCCCTCTACGTCTGCCGGAATCCCGAAATGTGCTGCGCTGCGGGCGAGACGTGCAAAGTGCGCATCGATAGTCTGGGCCGAGGCGCCGGCGGCAAAGGTTTCCAGTAGTGCAAATGGCGTCGCCGTTGACTCGAGGAAGCGGCTCTTGAGCACGATCTCATCCCACTCATCCGCGGCGCTTGAGTCTGCAACGATGCCGCCGCCTGCATCGAACCTTCCGCGCGCTTTTTCCGTGTCGATTTGCAACGTGCGAATCGCAACGTTCCACCGTCCGTAACCGCTGGGACTCTGGTAGCCGATGGTGCCGGTGTACATCTCGCGCGGTGATGCTTCAGCCTGCGCGATAGCTTGCATCGCCGCATGCTTGGGTGCGCCCGTGATGCTGCCGCACGGGAACGTCGCGCGAAAAATATCTGATAATGTCGCGCCGGTCTGCAGCGTTCCGCGTACGGTCGACGTCATCGTCGCAAATGTCGGATAGGTTTCGACCGAGTAGAGCTCCGGCACGGTAACATCCGAGCAGATGCGGTGTAAATCGTTGCGCAGAAGATCGACGATCATGAGATGTTCCGCGCGATTTTTTGGATCGTGCAACCGCTCGAGACGATCCAGGGGCGCCGTACCCTTCATGGGCTTTGTCGTTATTCTTCGCCCATCAATCTCGAGAAAAAGTTCCGGTGAAAGCGACAGAAGAGTAAGATTTCCATCTTCTATATACGCTGCGTGCGAGACCGCCGATCGCGCGAGCAGCTCGCAAAAGAGTGCGTAGGGATCCCCTTTAAATGCGAAATCGAACGGCACCGTGTAGTTGACTTGGTAGACGTCGCCATCGTAGATGGCCCGCGCAATTTCACGCACGGCCCGGCCGTAGGCGTCGCGTGTGATGCGCGGCCGAAGAACGCCCATCGTAAAATCGTTGGAGGGCGCTTCGGGGCGTCCCCTGAGTGGTTCGCGGTAGAGGCCAAGTGCGAGAAGCGGCCGCTCGCCACCGCTGCCGGCTTCGTAGGAAATGTACCCGGCGCAGTAGAGACCGCGCTCGCAGGCATCTTGGGCGGCGAGGAGAGCAGGTTCAACGTGCTCGGCGCGGTGCGCGCGCAGCACGCGGACCGGACTCTCAAACGTGAGCGGCCCAGCGCCGGGAATTACGACGCGCATAAATCGTGCGGCATGACCGCACGGTCTACTTCACCGCAGAGCGGCAATCCTTACATAACAGCGCTGCAGGCGGTGCCGGAAGCCCGGGAGCCACGGATCGCCCGGGTACTTGCGGGACCATTCGGCCATGGCGTCTTCGATGAACGTCGCCTTGCCGAGAAGTGCGCGCCGGTTCTCGCCGCGCCAGGCCGATCTGGTTTCTAGATCGCGCAACTGGTTACGAATTCCGAGAATGCTCATCTTAAGGTGGCCGAAATACTCATCGGCCGGCGCAACGCGGCTGGCGGCGCACGCGGGTGAGGTAACCGAGAAACCGCTCGCAAGTGTGATCAAAGTGAGGAGAAAGCAGAAAACAGACGATCGCATAGCGTGTCTCCTTTGCGGGAATGGCTCCCTTATGAGAATAGTATCGGTACCTGTTTCGGACGGGCTCAGTTGCTTGCAAGGGCAGCCAAGGGTGTTCGCGCACAAAGCAGGCGTGCGAGTAGCCGTTTTCTAAGCTCATTTTAAGAATGCATCACCTCCACATCGGCATCGGCTCCAACCTTGGCGACCGGCAATCGAATATTCTGGGCGCCGTACAGCGTCTGCGATCCAAATGTGAGGTTCTGGCGACCTCGTCGTTCTACGAAACGGAGCCGGCAGACGGAGCCCAAGGTCCGGCGTTTCTCAACGTCGCGGTAGCTCTACGCACAGAACTGGACCGCACGGCGTTCGAACACTTTTCACGCGATGTCGAGATCGCCGTGGGACGCACCGGGGTGAAAAAACTCAGTGCCCGCCTGATCGATGTGGACATTCTGGCCTTTGACGGAGACGAACACAAACAGCTCTCGACTCGAGCCTACAATCTTATTCCGCTGGCGGAGATTGCGCCCGAATATGGAGAACGCGCTGCGGTCTTAAAAACAAACGGCGTGGTTCGTAAGGACCGCGCCCTGCATTTCACCGCGAATCGCCAAGAAGAAGAACCTGAAGTGCGCCTATCTCTGAGCCGCGTCGGCGTCTCCCGCATCAAACGTATCGTGCACCTAACGATAGACGGCAAAGAGCGTGTATTCAACGGCGAGTTTGCTATGGTGGCCGATCTTGCACCAGATAAGGCCGGTGTGCACATGTCTCGCTTTAGCGAGATTCTCGAGGAGGCGACGCTTGAGGTACTGGCTTCGCAGAATGCCCCGGCGCGCATCGAATTGTTGGTCGATGCGATTGCGCGCGAGATCGTGCGCTCGCAACGTGCGATCCGTGCCGACGTTCGTTTACGCGCAGACTTCGGTTTGGAACGCTGGACGCCGGTGAGCGGAAAACGCGGCGAGGAGACCTACACACTTGTGGGAATTGCGCACGCGGATCAAAGCGGCACCCGCCGCGTGATCGGAGTCGAAGCCGAAGGAATGACGGCGTGCCCGTGTGCGCAGCTCATGGTGCGCGAACACAGCTTGGGCGAATTGCAGGCGGCCGGGTTTACTGAAGAACAAGCGCAGCGCGCTTTGGATGCGCTGCCGGTTGCGACGCACAATCAGCGTGGGCGCGGCTCCGTGCTGATCGGGCTCAATGAATCGCAGCAAGAGATCGTCCGTGCTGAGGATCTCGTGGAGATCGTCGAAAATTCGATGTCCAGCGAAACGTACGACCTTCTCAAACGTCCCGATGAATTTTTTATTGTGAACAAGGCACACCACAATCCGAAATTCGTAGAAGACGTCGTCCGGGGAATCCTCGCCCGGACGCTAGAGGTCTACGCAGATGCGCCCGGTGATGCGTTTATCGCCGCGACGCAAGTGAATTACGAATCGATCCACAAGCATGATGCGTTTGCGGAAGCGTTCGGCACGTTCGGCGAATTCCGCGAAGAACTGCGCAGCGGGCGATACGTAACGCAAAAAACGGATCTGGCCACCTGGCTCGGGACACGCCATTCTGCCGTCTTAGCGTAGAGCGCTCTCTTCAAGGGCACGGATACGATCTCCGAGTGAGGGGTGCGATGAAAACAGCAACTCGTACCAGCGTGGGACTTCATCTTCGGCCAAGTTTTGCTCGCGCAAACGCCGGAAGGCGGCGGCGCCGGTTCTTGGCCTATCAGTCGCGGCTGCAGCAAATTCATCCGCCGCCCATTCGCGCGAACGGGAAAACGCAAACACCGGGAGGCGCAGCAGCGCCGAGAACGCGAGCATCCAGGCATAGAGTTCGTAGAGACATGCGGGGTCATCAAACTCGCGCCTTTTTGCAGACGGCATTACTGCATTCGAGAGGGCAAACATGCTCACGGCACTCGCGACACCGATGGCGGTCATGCGCCAACTGTCGTGACTGACGTAGTGCCCTAGCTCGTGAGCGACTACGAATTCAATTTCAGCGTCCGGGAACGTTCCCAGCAGCGTGTCGCCGATGACAATGCGGTGCGTCTTAAACATACCGGTCACGTATGCGTTGGCTTTTTTCGTCTGCCGCGACATATCCATGCAGAGGATATCTGCATCGCCGACGCCGTAACGGTGCGCGAGCGCGCGAAGACGCTCTTCGAGTGCGCCGGTTAAGGGCTGGAATTTATTGAAAAGCGGCGCGATATAGACTGGTACGATCAACCCTGCCAGAATGGAGAGCGGCAGCAGACCGACGATCGTAAAAAGTGGCCACGAATTCGGTTTTTTTCGCAGGAGAGCGGCGAACGGAACGCTGAGGGCGGACATCACGACGGCGCCGATCGCCTCGCCTTTAAGATGTTCGATCAGCCAATCGCGGCTCGATTGTTCGGTGAGGCCGAACCGCCGCTCAAATTCGTGATCTTCGAAAAATGCCGGCGCGAGCTCGAGAATGGAACTTGCAAGTAAGCCCCCCAACACAAAGAGTGCGGGGCGCAGCGCAACCGGTGCGCCTTTCAAGGGGCGCGCAAGCGCTGTTGCCGCTCCGCCGGATGAAAATGCACCCGCACTCGCGAGCGAGCGCAGCGTCCCGGCCAAGGCAAGGCCCCGCCGCAGCCGGCCGTACTGCGCGGCATCTTTGCGTAACGCGGATGGCGGCTTGCGCAGCACTCGCAAGGTCTGAATGACCCGGCACGCGGCGTAGCCTACAGAAATGCCGGCCACGAATCCTGGAAGTAAACGCCGCATGAATTGCCAATTGCCCCTTTGTTGAAGTCTTTAATCAATGCGACCGTCTACGCATACGACCCTGTCCGTAAGGAACACCAGCAATCTTCCGGGTTGATCATCGACGGACGGCAGGTCGTTTCGCTTGATCCATCACGTGCCGGCGTCGGGGTGGAGACGGTCGATCTTGGCGGTGCGACGGTGATCGCAGCGCCGGCCGATTCTCACGTGCATCTTACGGACACCGGCCTGCTCATGGCGCAGCGCAACCTCGCGCACACACGGACCTATGACGAATTCGCACGCGCCGTGAGCGCGCAACCTGAGGGGCGGTACATTTTTGCGGGCAACTACGACGAAAGTACCTGGAGCGACGGGCGCCTTGCCGACGCAAAACCGCTTGAGGCGAAGTTTCCGGATGCCTACGCACTCCTCGTCCGTATTGACGGACATTCGTGCGTCGTCAATCGCAAGACGTTCGATTGGCTGAACTTTCCCGCGACGATAGAAGGCATCGAGCGAGACGAATCCGGGGTGCCGACCGGAAAGCTCTTTCTTAGCGCAAACTGGGGAGCCCAATCCCGGTTTATGCAGGCGCTACCATTGACTCTCAAACGCGATGCCGAGCGCAGCGCGACCAACCTTGCGCTTTCGCGCGGTGCCCTGCATCTGCACGTTCAGCTCGTCGGATTCGCGCGCGATGAGTACAAAACCGAAATCGAAGCGCTCCGTTCATTGCCACCTGCGAAATGGTATCCAAAAATCTGTGAGCCGGACGCGGCGCTCGCACATTCATTAGGCCTGCCCTTTGTGGGAGGCGACGTCTTTCTTGACGGGTCGATTGGCAGTTGCACGGCGGCCGTTAGCGAGCCGTTCGCCATTTCCGTTGACGGCGCAGCGCCGGGCACCGGTATGCTCAAGTACTCCGATGATGAAGTCTTTAAGTACTTTAGCGAGGCTCATGCCTTAGGAATTGCGGCCGGCGTCCACGCGATCGGCGACCGCGCGATCGAGCAGTGCATTGCGACCTGGGAACGGGTGCTGGACGGCCAACCTTCAACGCAGCGCCATTTCATCGAACACTTTGAAATGGCTCGCCAAGATCAGATTGAACGCTGCGCGCGTCTCGGTATCTTGCTCTCCATGCAGCCGCAGTTTGACTGGCTCTGGGGTGGCTCCGGAAATATGTACGAGGTGCGCTTGGGAAAGCAGCGCATGCAAACGATGAACGCACTCGGCCGCGCCGAGCGCGCCGGAGCGATCCTCTGTGGGGGTGACGACAGTCCCGTCTGCGATCTTTCGCCACTGCTGGGAATGCACGCCGCATGCCACCATCATCAACCCTCGGAATCCTTGACCCCCCAGCAAGCGCTCGCGATGTATACCTATAATGCCGCGTTGCTCGGTCAGGTTGAGGCTTTCACCGGTCGCCTAGCACCCGGCTACGCCGCGGATTTTGTCGTGTTGGATCGCGATCCGCTTCTGGATGGGAATTTTGCCGATGCAAACGTCCTGCAAACCTGGAGCGACGGAAAGCTCGTCTACGCTAAATAATCGAGATCACTTCTTTTTCGCGCGGACGCGCGGCCAGCGAAGCAATGAGCGCGTTTGCAAGGTCGTCGCAGACCGTATCATCCACTTCTTCGATCCGGCCTTCGTCCGCCAAAAGCGCTTTCCATGGATCGATCGGCATGCGCGCCAAGACGGGAGCTTGCGCGAGCTCCGCAACCTTGTCCGCATAGGACGGTCCAAACACGTCGTAACGGTTTCCCGTATCCGGTGCGATAAAGTACGACATGTTTTCGACGACGCCGAGTATTGGTTTTTTCAATTGATGCACGAGGTTAGCGGCTTTGCGCACGATCATAGTTGCAAGGGCCTGCGGCATCGTAACGAGGACCACACCGTCCACTCGCAATGATTGCAGTACCGTTAGGGGCGCATCCGATGTGCCGGGTGGCAAATCGATCAGCAAAAAATCTAAATTGCTCCACAAGACTTGTTCGTAAAATTGCCGGATCACGCCCGAGAGAATCGGACCGCGCCAAATCATCGCGGTGTCTTCTTGATCCGTAAGAAGATTCGCACTGACAATTTCAATGGCCGAGCGCGATACGGCCGGAATGAGGAGCGGGCGGCGCTGGCCGTTTGGACCTGGCGGAGAGTTTGGATCCTCGGCAATGCTCAAGGGTTTGCGCAATCCGAAGAGTTTTGGAATCGATGGACCGGTGATGTCGCCATCCAAAATACCGACGCGATAATGTTGGCGCCGCAGACCCACCGCGAGTAATGCCGTCACGAGCGACTTGCCGACACCGCCTTTGCCCGACATGATCGGGATCACGTGTTTGAAGGTTGCGCCGCCCGAGAATTCGCCCGGCGCTTTGCGCAGCGGCTTGGTGTCTTCATTGGAAATGGTTGGAACGCGTCCCGAAAGGCGAGCTTGCGCGAGAGCGGCAACGATCGGCTCGACGCGCAATCCATGCGCTTTCGCGCCCTGTTCGATCGTTTCGTATTTGTTGACGCCGCAGCCGGCGCAGTGCAAACCAAATTGCGTGAGGACGTCTTCGGCGATTGGCAGCGAGCCGACCAATTCGCTAATATTCGTCTGGGGTGTGATCTCGGTGGGCATGCATTCTTCTTCGTGCCGCGAGCGGAAACTCCGGGGCCGCGTTCGAAAAGTGCTTGCGTGCTCCAACAAAAGTCGGCATTCGCGCGCGCGCAGGCGGTCCTCGCCGGAGGCTGTGATTCACCCGTGCGTGCGGGGAAAGCCGTCGGCGGCGATCCGTTCGTTCAATCCCGCGGTGCCGGCGCCTATGCGTACGACGAGTTCGGCGAACGCTATATCGACTATGTCATGGGCTACGGTCCGTTGCTCTTCGGCCATGCGCATCCCGCATTCTGCACAAACCTCGATGCGATCGCGATGCAAGGCACGCTCTTTGGATCGACGCATGAAGAAGAAGTTGGTCTCGCGGAACGGGTGCGCGCGTATCTGCCTTCGATGGAACGCATGCGCTTTGTGAGCACCGGCACGGAAGCTGTGATGAGCGCAATTCGGGTGGCGCGCGGATTTACGCGCCGCGATCTCATTGTCAAATTTGGCGGCAACTATCACGGACATTTCGATCTCGCATTGCTTGATGCCGGTGCCTCCGCGCATACGAGCGACCCGTCGCGTAGCGGCATTCCGCAGGGCGTCATGCGCGACGTTATCGTAACGCGCTACAACGATCTCGATGCGTTGGACGAAGTCTTGCGCGGCAACGAAGACCGGCTAGCCGCGATTATTGTGGAGCCCATCGTAGGCAATATGGGAATGGTTACACCCGCGGCGGGCTTTCTGGAAGGCCTGCGCGAGCGCACAACGCGGCTCGGCGCGGTGTTGATCTTTGATGAAGTCATTACATGGCTTCGTCTTGGCTTGCGCGGCGCCCAAGGACGGCTTGCCGTCACCCCCGACATGACCACGATCGGCAAAGTTCTGGGTGGCGGATATCCGATCGCGGCATTCGGCGGTCGCGAAGAGATCATGAATGTGCTCGCTCCCGTTGGCGAGACTTTTACGGGTGGCACGCATGCAGGCAATCCGTTCTCGGTTGCGATGGCGCACCGCACGTTGGATTTCTTGGAGAACAACCCGCAGGCGTTACCGGCCATGGAGGCGCTCGCAAAGTATTTTGCGGATGGGATTCGCAGTTTGTTCCGCGACCTCGATCTCCCGTATTGCGTCGTGCAACTCGAGAGCATCGTTGATTTTAAGTTTCGCCAAGGCGCCACGAGAAATTATGACGACGCCTCCGCTGGAGATCGCAAGCGGTTCGCGCGCTACTATCACGAAATGCGGAAGCGCAAGATTCTCCTTGCGCCTTCACAGAACGAAGTCATGTTTCTCTCGACGGCACACACGGCCGCCGATGTAGACGAAACGCTGATCGCCATGAGCGAGTCGCTTCGCGAGTTCTCGGCAGGAAATACCCCGGCAATATGCGCAGAGTAAGCTTCCCTTTATGCGCGAACAGCCGACGACCACGGAGCTCATGACTGCGATCCTCGACCTGCACGCGGCCGTCTCAGATGGCTTCGCCAAAGTTGACGCCCGATTTGAACGGGTCGACGCACGGTTTGAACGGGTCGACGCACGGTTTGAACAGATCGACGCACGATTTGAACAGGTCGACACGAAAATCGATCGGCTTGAGCGTAAAGTCACCTCTATCGCGGGAGAGGTCACCGGAATGCAGCGGTGGATGGCCGAGAGCGACCGTCGTTACGACGCTTTGGAGCGACGCGGCCGTCCGGGATTGTAACTACTCCCGAACGGGCACCGGGAAGACCGCAGGCGAGCGATGCCCTTGCGCATCCACCGCGCTTGACGGCGAGACAAAATCGTCCTTGCTCACCGGCGTCACTTGGTAAGGGTGCCGACGTTGGACGAAGCGCACAGCCGCAAACCCTTGCGGCGCAAACGATTGCTGGTTTCCGCCGCGTAGGAACCGGTCGGAACGAAAAGGCGGTGAATTCTCGTCACCGCCTACTAGAGCTTACGCGGTTGCGGGCTCGCGCAGGTAGCGGCCCAGCACGACCGCGGTCCCCTTGCCGGGGACGCTGCGCACCGCAAAGATATCGGTGCAGCGTTGCATGATCGGCAGGCCACGGCCGCGTTCCGCGAGCCCGTCCGGCAGGGGCTTCTCCGGGGCCGGCTCCGCCTCAAAGCCGCGGCCGGAGTCTATCACGGTTGCGAGGATCTTATCGCCTTCAATCTGGCAGCGGACCTCGATGACGTCGTCCGAGCCGGAATGCTCGATGGCATTAGCGAGTGCTTCTCCGATGGCGAAGATGAACTCATCCAGGTCTTGACGAGAGATGTGATGCTGATTGGCAAATGTCACGACCTCGTCGCGCACGTCCTTTCCAAAGCGCGCGTTCGGTGGAATGCGCACCTTTAAGGAAGGCCCCGCGCCTGCGCGTGGCTCCACTCGCCGCTCTAGCTCCTTCATGACACTAGTGTTATACCAACTTGGCGGGGCGCTAAACTCATATTATCAAGGCAAGGCGCGGGCCGCCGGGGGGACGAAAAGCGGCGCCATGGCACACACAGCACCCAGTGGGGACGAACTGACCGCCCTCGCAGACGAAGCCCGCGAGTCTCAAATCCGAATCAAAACCAAGAAGGGCGACATTGTTTTTACCTTCTTGGCGAACGAAGCACCCCAGCACTCGGCTGCTTTCGTGAAATTGGCGAAGGCCGGATTTTACGACGGAACCGCCTTCCACCGGGTTGAGCCCGGCTTTGTGATCCAGGGCGGAGACCCCGAGGGCAACGGCACGGGTGGCCCTGGTTACCAGCTCGACGCGGAATTCAACGACCATCCCCACTTACGGGGTACGGTCGCGATGGCGCGCTCCGCAAATCCCAACTCAGCCGGTTCGCAGTTCTACATCTGCTTGGGCGATGCGCGTTTTTTGGATAAGCAATATACCGTCTTCGGGCAGACGCAAGAAGGCCTCGACGTCGTCGATCAAATTCGGCCCGGGGATATGATGCAAAGCGTTACCGTCGAGCCTAAAAATACCAAGTGACCCTGCCCACGCCCGATTCGAAGGATCTGCAGAATTTCGGTTGGGTGTGCGATTGGTTAGCGCGCGGTGCGGACCCCAATCCGGCGGGATTTCGCTGGCTGGCGCAAGCGGCGCAAATCAAAACCATCGTCAATCTGCGAGCTGAAGACAATTCAGAAGCCGCGCTCGCGCCCTCGCTGGGGTTTATCCCCGTGCAGATTCCTGTTGTTGACAACGCCCCGCCCTCGCAAGAACAAGCCATGCAGTTCTTGCAGCTGTGTGCGGAGGATTCCACCCATCCGATCTTCCTGCACTGTCAAAGCGGGCACGGAAGAACGTCGACATTCTGCTGCCTGGTGCGTCTTGCTCAGGGCTGGAAACTGGATGATGCGATTGATGAATCGGTGCAGCACTACGGGTTTGAACGGCAGAAAGATGCCGCTCAAGTCGCCTTCTTAAAAGGAATTCACGATTTGGTAAAGGCCGGATCGTTGACGCTGCCCGCGCTGGCCGTCTAAGCGTTGGAGTTTGCGAGTTTGCGATACACCGCGTTTGATATGTGATTGATCCCGCGAATCGCCCCCGGATAGTTGCCTAAATTTTTTGTGTAGACCGTTAAGACAAACGGAGAATCTCCGAACGGATCAACAATCGCAACGTCGTTTCGTACGCCGTCTATTTCTCCGGTTTTGTTGGCAACAGGTACGCCGTGCGGCAATCCCGCCGGAATTTTATCACGGTCCGTTTGTCCGAGCATGATGCGAATCATCCGGCCGCACGACTGCGGTTTCGCAACTGTCGTGAACTCTTCGCGCGAACCACGTTCCAAATCGAAGAGCAGTTTGCCCATATCTGCTGCGGTCGTTAGATTTTCGCTATGTTTGACGATCGCGCTATAGTCGAGAAAATGCCGCTTGAGATGGGTCTGTTTTAATCCCGCGCGATGCGCTACGGCATTGATGCGATCGAAGCCGAAGTGCGAGATCAGGGCATTCGAGGCGCTGTTGTCGCTCAGTTGGATCATCGGCGTGATCAGCTGCGCCACCGTGTAGTGCTCGCCGCCCCCGGCTCCAGCTAAAAACGGCGATCCGCCGACGAGATCGGAACGACGGATGAGCACGCGCTCTTGCAGCGTACCGGGTGCCTGCTCTTCGCCGATAAATGCGGTAAGCATGATCAACATTTTAATGGTGGAAGCCGCCGGGAAAACTTCATCGGCATTGTATGTAAAGAGCGGCGGTCCGGGTGCCATCGTGCGGGCGAACACGCCAACCGTTCCGGGAATCTGTGAAATCGAGAATTGTAGCGCGTCATCGAGTTGATCCGCGTGAGCTAGGCGCGGCGCAAGCGTAGCGGCGACTGCGGAGATCAAAAATAACCGGCGATCCAAAAGCGTTCCTAGCTCCCTGTGCCCTGATAGTGGTTACACCCAATTCGCCAAAACATATAGGATACTGCCAGCCAAGCAAGCCCAATTGCCGGCGTCAGCAAGCCGACCTGCGGGGAGAGCGAAAGTCCCGTTTCAGCTTTGTGCAGAAAGTACGTCGCCGGAAAATAATTCATGAACGCAAACGGAAACACAAATGAGAGAATCAAGCGAACGGGCCGGGTGTAGATGCTGATCGGATACCGCGTGAACTCTTGCTCGAGGGACATAATGACCCAGCGCAGCGTATCGATGCGGATAAACCAGAACGAGACCGTTGCCACCGCGAGCGAAATGCCCAGATCGATCAAGGCGCCGCCGATGACGACAAGCGGTACGAAGAAGATGAAAGCCGGATCAACCTGCACGCCGGCGTACCGCGTGGCAAAAACGAAGTAAAGCATTGCCAGCATCAAGCCGTCGGGCCAAATCTGCGCCGGCACGGTGAGTGTTTGGAAGAGCGTATCTTGTGGGCGCACCAGAAACCGGTCGAACCGGCCCTCGCGCACGTACTCCGGAACGTTCACGATCGTGAAGAAGAATGTGTTATGAAATTCGTGGCCCAGCATCCACAATGCATACAGAAAGGACATTTGCCGGAAATCCCAGCCGTTCATGGAGGGAAATTGATGCAACGTCACCCACAAAGCGCCTATGGCCGTGCCGTGGTAGACGATCGTAAAGCCAAGCCACATAAAGAAGTTTGCCCGGTACTCGAGCATAGTCAGGAAGTTGATGCGCCAGTATTGTTTATAGGTCGCGAGCACAAATGAAAACTTCCGTGTTCGCGTGCGGGCTCCCGGTGCGCACGCCCTACCGTCTCGATCTCACGGCGGACGCGCTCCGCCGCCTAAGCGCCAACATCGTGGACCGCTTTGAGGACGGCGAATTCATACGCGCCCTCGAGGATGCGCAGGGCCACGCCATAGTGCGCGTGCGTCAAGACGCTCAAGATAGACTGAGCGTGCGCATCGAGGGCAAGGACGGCGAACGCTTTGTCCGTACGTTGCAAGAGATGCTTGGCACGCAAGTCGATCTTCGACCCTGGTACCGAAATGTGAGGAGTGTGCCGTGGCTCAACGATTTGGCGCGCGATCTACGCGGCGTTAAACCGCCGAGGTATCCGACGCTCTGGGAGGGCCTCTGCCACTCGATCATTTTCCAGCAAATCAGCATTCATGCTGCGGGCGCCATCATGCATCGCGTCATCGAGCGGTTCGCGCGTTCGATCGTTGCCTCGAACGGCCGGCTCTATCCGTTCCCGCACCCTGAAATTCTTGCCGCCGCTTCGGTGGAGAATTTGCGCGCGTGCGGTCTCTCGGTCAACAAAGTCACCGCGCTCAAGTCCGTCGCGGCGGCACTGCTCGAGGGCCGGCTCGATCCCGTGGCGCTACGCGAGATGCCGACTCCGCAAGCGGTCGTCGCACTGTGCGAGTTGCGCGGTATCGGGCCTTGGAGCGCCGCGGTTGTCCTGCTACGCGGCCTCGGACGCTTAGATGTTTTTCCGCTTAAAGATTCCGGTGTCGCCGCGAGTTTAAAGGCACTTTCGGGAAACCAAGTTATGGATGTAGACAGGCTCCTTGATACCCTCGGCGAGCAGCGTGGTATGCTCTACTTCCATCTCTTGCTCGGCCGGATTGCCCAGCGGCGCGCGGCTGCGGCATCCCCTGCAACCCGCAACGGGTTGTAGGAAGTGGAGGATCAATGAACACCATAACCACACCGCCCCCGACCTTTAGCATACAGCGCAGCGAGCAGCGTTACCACGCCGATCACGGCTGGCTGAATGCACGCCACTCCTTTAGCTTTGCGGACTATTTCGATCCGAACAATTTGAGCTGGGGAGCGCTGCGCGTTTTCAACGATGATCGTATCGCGGCCGGCCAAGGTTTCCCGGCGCATTCGCACCGCGACATGGAGATCATCACCTACGTCTTTACCGGTGCGCTCGAACACAAAGACAGCATGGGCAATCACGGTATCGTCAAAGACGGCGGCGTTCAATTCATGAGTGCGGGTACCGGCGTGCGCCATTCCGAGTTCAACGGTTCGAAGAGCGAAGAGTTGCATCTGTGCCAAATGTGGGTGCTCCCGGGCAAACTCGGTGCCAAGCCGTCGTACGGGCAAGAAGACTTTACGGCGGACGACCGCCGCAACAACTGGCTCGTCGTCGCGAGCGGGCAGGCGGGCGTGAATGCGCCCATTGAGCTGACGCAAAGCGCATCGCTGCGCGTTTCGCGTTTGGAGAATGTGACCTTACGGCACGTCTTCGAGCCGAAACGGTACGGCTTTCTGTTTGTCGGCGGCGGCGAAATTGAGGTTAAAGACGAAACTGCGGCGAGGCACATTCTGCGCGAAGGCGATGCATTGCGGATCTTCGACATTCCCAAAATCGAGTTGAACGGCACGGGCGAAGTCGTTCTGTGGGACGTCCCTTAAGGCTCATCCGCCTTGGATGACGACACGTTGCGAAGCCGCTCTCCAAACGAGGGCGGATAGGCCGCCAAATAGGACGAGCCAAAGTGCTTGCGCGAGCATGAACTGGGGGTACTGCGCGGGCTTGATGATCCCGACGTAGATCAGCAGCGGTGTGGAATAAATGGCGGCGAACGGCAGTGCGAAGACGATGCGACCGAGTACCCCGGGAAAGAATGAGAGCGGGATGATTTGACCGCTCAAGAGGTCCGAAACCCAGCGCACGATTAGTTGAATTGCAAAGGTCTCCAACGTCCAGAAGGCGATCGCATTCATCAGAAAGTTCAGAAAGAAATTCACCAGATAGCCGAGCGCGAACGACAAGAGGAAGGTCGCGAAGACTGCCGGCGGCGGCACGTCGATGTGGACCAAAAGAAGTGCGAACAGAATCGACGGGATCACGAGAATTGCGTGCAGGCCCGTTTGGCCGGCCCCGTCGCTAAAGAAATACATCGGCAGGCTAATCGGTTTCATTAAATCCGTTGCGATCGTACCTTCGCGAATTTTGTCGCGGATTTGCCGCGTGCCGTCCACTTCGAGAATGAGCGACATCAGCAGCGCAACGGTCGCATAGGTGATCATGGAGTGCAGCGGGAGGCCCAACGGTGCGATATTCTGCGCGTACAGCGCAGTCCACAGCGAGCGCAGGAGATAGACCCGCACGACAAGCGACCCGACCTCGGTGAAAACCTCCATTCGATAAGTCGCCTCGCGCGCGAAGGCTTTGCGCGCAAATTCCACGTACGGCTCGAGCCGGAAGTTCATGCCGCTATTTCTTGCCGCGTTTTTCCCGCTCGATCGCGGATTCTCGACGCAGCCGCGCTTCCTCGAGCTCGGCGAACATAACGTCCACAACTTTGCCGACATCAGCGGATTGCGTCGGCGGTGGTTCCGGCGCGCTCTTGAGTGGCGGCTTTGCCGCCGCTTTCTTCGCGGGCTCTGCAATGGTGGCATCTTGTGCGTGGGTTTTGCGCAGGAATTTCGAATAGGCTTCGGCGGCCTGTGCGCGGACATCGTCTGATGGCGGCAGGTTAAAAACCGCTTCGAAGAAGTTCGCGGGGACCTGCTCTCCCGTGCGGACGTGCGTGTTGATATGCACGGTCGCTCCAAGCGCGACGCTCACGCCTTGCTCGACGGTCGCGCCATTGAAGACCTTTGCACCGGCCGCAATAAAAGCGCCCGGCTCGATTGTGGCCCCCACCACATATGCGCCGGGGCCGATGATGCAACTTTCACCGATCGTGAGCGGAAATTGAATTGCAGTCCCGCCGCTCGATTTAAGCACGGCATTTTCCATAACGACTGAATTTGCGCCGATAACGATTGAAGCGCCTTCGGAGCTGATCACGGCGCCGAAGAGCACCGCGCAGCCTTCCTCGATCGTTACATCTCCGCTGACCACCGCATTCGGCGCAACGTATGCGGACGCATGGATGTTGGGTTTTTTAGCATTGCTGGAAACAATCACGGAACTACCTCACGCGGTGTTTTTAAAGTAGGATCGTCGTAGCCTTCAACGTAGATGCGGCGGATGATGGATTCGAGCTCGGGCTCTTGAATCGAAACGTCGGTAATTTCGTAGCGTTCGGTGGCGATGCGGATCAGTTCATCGGCGCGAACTTTGGTGCGGTCGAAGCGGAAGCTCGCAATGACGCCTTCATTCGAGATCAATTCGGTATTGGGGAGCTCCACGTATTTTTGTGGCGTCGTTAAGGTGATCGTCAGGGTGCGGTGCGTGCCGTATTGCGTCTTGATGCGCTCGATCGGACCGTCGTAGATTACCGTTCCCGTATCGATGAGCACGATGCGACGGCAGAGCCGCTCCACGTCCGCCAAATCATGCGTGGTAAGAATGATCGTCGTGCCGCGCTCTTCATTGATGCCTTTAATGAACTCACGGATCGCTTCTTTGGCAACGACATCCAGGCCGATGGTCGGTTCATCGAGGTAGACAATTTGTGGATCGTGCAACATTGCCGCGGCAAAGTCCCCGCGCATGCGTTGCCCGAGCGAGAGTTGGCGCACCGGCGTATGGATGAACTCATCCATCTCAAGTACGTCGCCGAACTTATCAAGGTTGGTCCGGTATCGGTCGCGCGGAATCGAATAGATGGCGCGCAGCAACTCGAAGGACTCGATCAACGGCAGGTCCCAGTACAGCTGGCTGCGCTGACCAAACACGACGCCGATGTTTCGTGCATTCTCTTGGCGCTTCTGGTATGGCACGAGCCCCGCAACCTCGATCGTCCCGGAAGTCGGAACCAGAATGCCCGTCAACATTTTAATGGTGGTCGATTTTCCCGCGCCGTTCGGGCCAATGTAGCCGACGAGCTCGCCTGCTTCGAGCGAGAAATTCACGTTGCTTACGGCGACCTTGTCTTCGTAGGTGCGGCTAAAGAGCGTGCGCAAGGCTCCGCCAGGTCCCGCCTCACGCTTGACCGATCGAAAGACCTTGCAGAGATTACTCGTGCGGATGATGGGCATGCCCGGGTGGCCTTCGACCGAAAGGAATCGCGCTCCGGTTTCGTTATGATGGTGGCCCCACGAAAAAATGGGTATACCAAAAATTGGCGGCTTGCCGGCCTACTTTTTCATGCACCCGAGGAGGGAACTATGATCCGAACACTTCGCGCAGGCGCGATCGCACTCTCACTTGTTTTCATTCCGTTCATCGCTGCCGCTCAGCTGACGCCGGGAACGACGCTCACGGGCACCTTGGACCAGGACATTAATTCACAGAACGCCGTCGTCGGCCAGGGTTTCACAATCTCGAATGCCCATTCGTCGAATTACAACATCAACGGCGCAACGATCTACGGTCACGTTGCGGATGTTCAGCGCGCCGGCCAAGGTACGCCGGGCAAGATCGAACTGGCAATTGATAAGGTCAACACGCGCTCAGGCAACGTCTATGCCGCAACGGGTTACGTGGCTCAAGCAAATGTCCAAACCAAAAGCAATGCGACCAAAGAAGCTGTCGGCGCGATTGCGGGCGCCGTCGTCGGCAATATCTTAACGCACGGCGGTGGCAAGACCGCAGGTACCCTTGCCGGCGCAGCTGGCGGCTATCTGCTCGCAAAAAACAACAAGGCCGCCGTGACGATTGGCGCAGGCTCGACCGTCAGCGTGCAGCTCTCAAGCTCGCGCCGCCAGTCCTCCGTGTATCACCGCCACTAAGCGTTCCACAACGTAAGAAAAAAAGCGGGGGGCATGAGGCCCCCCGCCGCATTTAGGAATCGATGATCGTCACGATTTCTAACGAGTACGGTAGCGGAGCGCATGCCATCGCGCAGGCCGCTGCGACGGCGCTCGGCTATCGGTTCATCGACAAAGAGCTTCCGGTCGTCGTCGCCAAGCGGCTGTCCACATCGCCACAGGCAGTGGATGCGGCCGAAGACACCAGCCGGAATCTTAGCGAGCGGCTTATCTCGGGCTTAGAGGCCGGAACGCCCGAACTCGCCCTTGCCGCAGCCGACGGTCCCACATCCTTCGATCGAGACGTCTTTCGCGCAGTTCAAGAAGCGGTGCGAGAATTTGCCGCGCTTGGACGGGTCTTTCTCTTCGGGCGCGGCGCGAATGCCGTGCTCGGACGGCGCGACGACGTTCTGCGCGTGTTCATGCATGCACCACGAGAGTGGCGGATTGCGCACATCGTTGCAGGCCTCGGCGTCGATGAACAGGCAGCGCAGTCCGAAGTCGAACGCATCGATAAGGCCCGGCGCGCGTACTTGCGGGAGTATTACGACGTCGATTGGGGCGACCCACGCTTCTATGATCTCTCGATTGATATCGCGCGGTTCGGCCCCGAGCGCGCAACGAAGCTCATTGTCGGCGCGGTCAATCAGTGGCCTTAACCGAAGAGGCCATCCCCAAGCGCGCACCGGCAGTGTTCGGTGCGCTCAAATTCCGCGATTTCCGCCTCCTGTGGGCCGGGCTGCTCATCTCCAATCTCGGAACATGGATGCAATTCACTGCGAGCGGCTACTTCATCGTTAAACTTGCGGGCACGCCGGAGGCCGCGTCCTTCTACGTTGGATTGCTGGGTGCAGCGCGCGCCATCCCCGTGGTATTGCTCTCTCCGGTCGCCGGTGTGGTCGCGGACACATGGCCGCGGCGCCGGGTGCTCTTTGCAACCAACGCCGCCATCTCGCTGCTCGCACTTTTGCTTGCGATTCTCACCTCGCTGCATCACATCAACATCTGGGGCGTCATCGGAATCTCGATGATGAACGCTGCGGCTCAGTCCTTCGATGCGCCGGCGCGTCAAAGCTGGGTTCCGCTTATGGTTGATCGCGAGTATGTCGGAAATGCAATCGGTCTAAATTCCGTTGCATTTAATGCGCCGGCTATTGTCGGTCCCGCAATCGCGGGCTTGCTGATCGTGTACGCGGGAATTGCCGGCTCATTTTATGCAAACGCGGTTGCAACGCTTGCCGTTATTGCAGCACTGGTTTTTATGAAACCGTCGCCACCCTCAAGCAGAGTGCGCGAATCCATATTGACATCAATTCGTTATGGCTTAACGTTTTTATTCACACACCCAATCCTAAAGTATATTATTCTGTTCTTCACGATTAGCGCAATGCTGGTTCGCCCGTACAGTAATTTGTTGCCGGCATATGCGCTCAATCACTTTCATACGGATGCCATCGGTTTGAGCTTCGCGATCTCGGCGCAAGGGATCGGCGCATTTGCGGGGGCCCTCCTCGTTGCACTGGTGGGTTCACGAGAGCGCCGCGGCGTCTTGTGGATCGCATCGCTCTTCGTGATGTCCGGCGGCGTCGTCGTCCTGGGCCTCATGAACTCGCTGTACGTTGCGTTGCCGGTCCTCGTCGTCATCGGTCTAGCCACAATGACGTTCTTAGGATCCTCGAACATTCTGATCCAAACGCTCTCGCCCGACCACCTCCGGGGACGCGCGATCTCCGTCTACTCGATGATTGCCCTCGGGCTCGTCCCCGCGGGCTCGTTCATCGTCGGCGGCCTGGGCGCGATCATCGCCCTGCACAACGCATTCGTCATCTGCGCGGGGCTTACCACGCTGATGATCCTCTGGCTGTGGATAGCAAAGCCCGCCCTCCGCACGATCTAGCCTGGACGACTCTTGCCCTGCTCATGCTTCGACAAGCTCAGCATGACACGGCGGCCTGGTATTTTATGGGTAGGGCTTGAGGCAAGCCTCTGATATTTTCAGACATCGCAGGATGCGATTTTCACAGCTTGCTCGTCTGAAAATTCAGGGAGCGCAAACGGACACGATGTCCGTTTGTAGCGTCTTGGCTCGGGCGCTAGCCATCAAATAGCCAGGACGGTAAGGCAAAAAAAGAGCGAGCCGCTTAGCGACTCGCCGATGTAAAAAACGTCGGGAAAGTTAGGCTGCTGCCTTTTTCCGACGTGATGTTTTGCGCTTTCTGGTGGTCTTGCGGGCTCCCGCTTTACGGGTAGCTTTGCGCTTTGTGGCCTTGCGTGAGGTTTTCTTGCGAGTCGCCTTCTTGCGGCCTCCAGCCTTCTTGCGAGTGGCTTTCTTTCTCGTTGCCTTTTTACGTCCGCCGGCTTTCTTGCGAGTAGCCTTCTTGCGGCCGCCGGCCTTTTTACGGGCACCACCGGCTTTGCGAGTTGATTTGCGTTTACGGGTGACTTTGCGAACGGCTTTCTTGACTGCCGTTACTGCTTTTTTCGCGGCGCGTTTTACTCCGCCGGATTTCTTGCGTCTGACTGCCATATTATTGGAGTCATCCTTTCTCTGACCGGTTCGGTCAGGGTTGTTACCAATGTTATACAGCAAAAGTAGGTGTGCGCGCAAGTTTTGGTGATCTTCGGCGGGAATTCGACGGCATGCAAATCGCGATTGACGACACAAAACTGGATGTGACGACCGCTGGATCGGGCGATGCAGCGGTGCTCTTACACGGGTTTCCATTCTCCCACGAGATCTGGAATTCGCAAATCGAACGGCTCGCAAACTCCCATTTCGTGATCGCACCGGATCTGCGCGGACTCGGAAAATCGCAAGCCGGCGGCGGGCCATATTTGATGGAAACGCTCGCCGGCGATCTCGCCGCAATACTGGATGCGCTCGGCGTTGAGCGCGCAAATCTCGTCGGTCATTCGCTGGGCGGATACGTGTCGCTCGCGTTTTTCCGCATGTTTAGCGAACGGGTTTCGCGCATGGCACTCCTCTGCAGCCGCATCGATGCGGACACGACGGAAATCGCTCAAAACCGTTTAAATATGGCCGATCAGGCCGAGCAACACGGAATGTTGCCGATCCTGCAGCGCAATGCGGATTCCTATTTTGCGCCGCAAACATCGCGCGATGTGCGCGCCCGTGCCACGGAGATTATGCAACAAACAAATCCGCGCGGCGCCGCCGCGATGTTGCGAGGGATGTCCGTGCGAGTCTCTTCGGATGACCTTGTCGATGAGCTCGACGTTCCGGTCCTGATCATCGCGGGAGGTCAAGATACAATCTCGCCTCCCGCAATTTGGGACGATATAACGCCGCGGCTTCGGGACGGCAAGATGGAGGTCTTCAAGGCGACGGCCCACCTTCCGATGATGGAAGAGCCGGAGCGGCTCAGCGAGTCCTTAATGAACTTCCTACAGTTGCGCGCCGGAAAAAGTTAAACAGGAAGAGTCCGCCCACCGCGATGGCGGCGAGAATGGCGGCAAAGATCACCAGTTTGAAGATCACCAAGGCGACGATGACGGCAACGATCGCGAGGGTGATTCCAACGGTCAGCTTGATAAAAATATGTAACATGGGACTCCAGCGGCGGGCAAAATGTAAGCTTCTCCAGCTTATTTACCGATAGAGTGAGTACAAGTTTCGAGTAGGAGAGACAACTCTTGTCCGACATCCAATCGATCGCCGCCGGCCTTGCCCAGGCAAGCACCACCGCCTCCGTCAGCACGAGCGTCTTGAAATCCGTTCAAAACATTGAACAGGACCAGGTCGCGCGGCTTTTTGCGAATTTAGGGATTGGGCGCAACGTCGATACCTACGCTTAGTCTGGTAGTCGCAACCGGTATACTATAGAAGAAAGGCGAGCCACAGGCTCGCTTTTTTGATATAGCGAACACCTGTTCGGGGCCGCACTGATGACAGATACGTTCGATTTACTTCACCCCGACGTCGCCGCATGGTGCTCCTCGCGCCTGGGTGCCCCCACGCCTCCGCAGGCCGCCGCCATTCCGGCGGGGCTGGCAGGGCGAGATCTGCTCATCTGCTCGCCGACCGGCACCGGCAAGACCCTCGCGGCTTTCCTACCTTTAATGAGCGAGCTCGCGGCCCGCCGCGACCGGGACGAGCTCTTTGCGCGAACCCTCGCGCTCTACATCTCACCACTGCGAGCCCTAGGCTACGACGTCGAGCACAACGTGCGTCGCCCGCTACGCGAGATGGGGTTGCTCGAGCGCCCTAATTCCGAGCGCGCCCGCCTGCGACGGGGACGAATTCGCGAACAGTTTGTGCGCACCGGGGTCCGCACAAGCGACACGCCGGTCGAGGAGCGGCGCCTGATGCTCTCACGCCCGCCGCACATTTTGATGACGACGCCGGAGTCACTGGCGGTCATGCTCGCAATGGAGTCGTACCGCAAGACCCTGCGCAACGTTCGCACGGTCATCGTCGATGAAGTCCATGCCATCGCCGGTAACAAGCGCGGCTCGCACCTCTCATTGGTGCTCGAATCGCTTGCGGAACTGGTTGAGAAGCCATTCAATCGCGTCGGGCTCTCGGCCACGGTGAGTCCGCTCGCTCGCGTCGCGGAATTTTTGGTCGGCACCGGCCGCGAATGCGAGATCGTCGATGCGCGCGGCCTGCGGTCCATCCGGCTCACCGTCGATGCGCCCTTCGGCGGCGCGATCGCTCCGCTCAAGAAAGTTGCCGAGACGGCGGTGAAGTTGAGCCGCGACGTGCGGTCCTCCTTGGTGTTCACGAACGTACGCAGCCAGGCCGAGATCGTCGCGCACGAAATGGCCGAACTTACAAAACCCGAGGACGTTGAAGTCGCCGAAGAATCAAAATCCCACCGGCAGTACGACAAACGTATCGGCATTCATCACAGCGCGCTCGAGCGAAGCGTGCGCCACCGCGTTGAGGCCGCACTACGCGCCGGGACGTTGCGTACGGTCGTGTGCAGCTCGAGTTTGGAACTCGGCGTCGACATCGGCTTTATCGATCGCGTAATGATTGTCGGCGGCGCGCGCGGGATGACGCCGACGTTGCAGCGCGTGGGACGCGCGGGACATCGTCCCGATGCAGTTGCGGATGGGGTGATCATTGCGCAGGATCGCGATGACATTGTTGAAGCCGCCGCAACAAAGCGGTGTATTAACGACGGCATCCTGGAGGACGTCGTGATCCCGCAGACGCCGCTCGATGTCTTCGCTCAGTGGCTCGTTGCTAGCGTTTGTTATGACAAGCGTCTTGAACTTGCGGAGGCGGTTCGGATTGCGCGCCGCGCCTATCCATTTCAAGGTCTGACAGAAAGCGATGCGCGCCGGTGCGCGGAATACCTCTCCGGCGGCGGTGCCGGCCCTGATGAAGCGCATGTCCGCCGTTTAGGCTTTGACGGTGAGGCCGTGTATGGTTTGGGTCGCGAAGTCTGCTCGGCGTTTTTTGAAAACGTCGGCACCATTCCCGACGAGAGCCACGTTACGGTTCGCGCCAAAGGGGGCGCGGATATCGGCCGCATCGAGGAAGGCTTTCTGAACGAGTTGCGCATCGGTGATGTCTTTCTGCTTAACGGCCGCACCTATGGCGTTAAAGAGATCGGCACGACGGGTGTGAGCGTTGAGCCGGTGGTTGGAAAACCGACCGTGCCGCAATGGAGCTCGCATATGAAGGGGATCCCCCCGGCGCTCGCGCGGGAAATCAACCATTTGCGCACGGGCGTGGCGCAGCGGCTGACGCATGAAGGCACGCAAGGCGCACTTACATGGCTTCAGAAGCGGTACGGTTTGGAAGATGTGGAGGCCGCGCACGTCGTGCGGTACATCGCACAGCAAAAGGCCATCTCCGCGATTCCTGACGAGGGGCGCCCCGTCATCGAGATTTACCGGATGGACCGGCGGCAGACGGCCGTGTTTCATACATGCGCCGGGCGCCGCGTGAACGAAACGCTCGCGCGCGTCGTGGCAGCACGTGTCTTTGCGCTCGCGCATTGCAACACGAATCTGACCACCGATGATAATGGCTTTCTGATTACCTTGCCGGAACGCAAGACACTGCCGGATGCCGTCTGGGCAACGCTGTTGCACGCGCGCGACTTTGACCGCGATCTTCTGGAAGGTTTGCGCTCCTCGCATCTCATCCGAAATTATTTCCGGTACATTGCAAATACCGGATTGCTGGTGTTGCGCCGCGCGGGCGGACGAAAGCTGCGTCGTGGCTCGCTGTCCTGGAGCAGCGGGAAAATTTTTGAGCGCCTGATGCAAGCCGATCCCGATTTTCCACTCTTGCGCGAAACGGTTCGTACCGTGACGCGCGACCTGCTCGATGCTCCCGCGGCATTCGAGTACGTCAGCGCCATCGAAGATGAGCCGCGTGTTCTTCACCCGCCGGCGGCCTCGCCGTTTACGTTCGGCATCGTCACTTCGAGTTTCGGCGACTCGGTGGTCTTGGATGACCGCACCGGAATGGTCGAGGCATTGCACGACCGGGTTTTAGAAGTCTTGGGCGAACGCGCCGCCGAAGGTGGCGATATGAGCAGCGATGCGCCGCTATTTAAGGCGTATCACCGGTGAAGAAGCCGGATTTTGCGGCTTCCATGTACGAGCTTGCGCCAGGCGCCTTTGCGCTGCCATCGGGATTGTTGTGGTTGGAGCGGCCGGGCACGCTCATTGCCGCCGACGCGCACTTTGCCTACGAAGATGTGATCGGAGGCGCGTTGCCGCTTTGGAGCACGGCCGAGATGGCGGCCACGCTCTCAATTGCCGCGAGCTTGATGCGTGCGCGCGAAATCGTCTTGCTTGGCGACGTGATCCACGGTGCACATATGAGCGAGGGCGCGGCGCGCACCGTTGCGGAGGCGCTTGCGGCGCTACGGGCGCAGACGCCGCTCACGCTGATTGCGGGCAATCACGAAGGTAAGACGCGCGGCGCCGCAGTGCTCGGAGCGACATCCGAGATGCTCGAGCGCGATGGTTGGATACTCTCACACGGCGATCGTGCGCCACATGCCGGAACGCGCAGCATCATCGGCCACCTTCATCCGAGCTTGCACCTGGGCGGCGGCGCGTCCGTGCCCGCCTTTTTGGCCGCGGCGGATGTGATTGTGGTTCCTGCGCTTACGCCCTATTCACCGGGCCTGGATGTGTTCTCCGAGGACTGCATGGCCGCGCTTGCTCCCTGGAACGTGCAGCGCAAAGATTTGCACGTCGTTGCGAGCACGAGCGAACGGGTCTTCCCATTCGGAGCGCTCTCGGCACTGCGCGGGGCGCTGCGGCGTCCCTATGTGCCGCGCGCAAACCGCTTCAGACGGAAATTCTTGAAAGCGGACCGTTGAATCGTCTACCGCGGCTCGCGCGGCATCGCGTCACGCGAAGAATTGCCCGTGCAGCAGAATATCCGATCGCGCTTTTGATTGCCCCGGCGGGTTTCGGAAAATCGGTGGCGCTCGCGGATTATCTCTTGACCGAACGCATCGATCATTCACGGTACGACGTGCGGCGCGATCACAACACGCTCTTTGAATTCGTGCGTGGTATGACCAAGGCGCTCGAAGCGCGCGTTCCATCGGCTATCGCGGCATTTCCGGAGGCGCAAGAACGTGCCATGGCTGCAGACGATGCGGCCGGAGAACTGGCGCGATGGATGAGCGAGCACTTGTCTCGCGAGCAAACGATCGTCGTCGACGATCTGCATAATGCCGCCGACGATTCGCGGAGCATCGGCTTTCTTTCGAACCTGATGGAGCGCACCATGGATCGCGTGCGCTGGATCATCGCGTCGCGCTCTTCCCTGGATTTGCCGGTCGCTTCGTGGCTTGCGTACGAAAAAATGGACGAACCCATCGGTGAGGATGAGCTGCGTTTTACAACGGACGAGGGACTCGCGGCGGCCGAAGAGGGCGCGATCGACCAGGCGGGCGCGCAAGAATTACTGCGGCTCACGTCCGGGTGGCCAGTCGCCTTCTCGATTGGCCTGCGCAGTTCGGCGCGCATCGCCGACCTCGAGAAACTGGCGGACGGAACGCGCGAAATGATTTACCGGTACCTCGCCGAGCAAGTGTACCGCCGGCTCGATGACGATGAACGAAAATTTCTTTTGGAAACCTCGGTATATCCTTGGCTCGATCTCACCATCATCGAACGGCGCGGCGACTCTCCCAAACTTCTGGCGCGGCTCCGCCGGGACGCGGGCTTCATTTACGCGGCCTCCGAAAAAGAATACCGCTATCACGATCTTTTCCGGGATTTTTTAGAGAATGAATTGCGGTCGCATGGCGTGAGCGCGTACACTCGTGCTCTCTGTGAAGCTGCGACGACGCTGGAACATCTCGAGCGAACAGCGGAAGGGCTGGTGCTCTATATTCGGGCGGCATCCACGGACGATGTCGTGCGCCTGCTTGAGGCCTCCGGCTTCGAGCTTATGGAGCGCGGCCGTACCGATATTATTGAGGCCGCGCTCACTTTCATCCCTGTGGACCGCCGGTCCGCGAGCGCCGTAGCGATGGGGATGGATGCCATCCTCTCATCGCGGCGCGGCGACGGGGATATCGCAGAACAACAATACAAACGCTCGATCGAACTTGCGAAAGATCCGCTTACGCGGGCGGAGCTTGTGTACCGCTATTGCATCGATTTAGTGCGCGAGGGGCGCGAAGAAGCGATCGAACTCCTCGCGCCTTATTCTGACGACGAGTCGTTGGGGCTGAGCTTGCGCGCGTCCGTTCTGGCAACGCTCGCCACGGCTCATACCAAAGCATCGAATGGACCTAGTGCTAAACGCTATATCGAACAATCATTGATGCTATTGGAGCGCTCGCCGAGCGCCTTGCAGCGTGCAAAGATTTATCAGCAGGCGGCGTTTGTAATGCTCTATACAGGCGAGGCGCAACGCGCCGCGCAGTACGCAAATAGTGCAATAGAAATCGCAAATGAACATCGTTTCTATGAAATTGGCGCGCGCGCATACAGCGTGCTGTACAATGTTAGCAAAGATTTTGAAGACGACCCAATTGGAAGTTTGGGGCATCTTGAAGAACTTGCCAATTGTGCTCGCAAGGGCGGGAGCCGCCAGCTGGAACTTTATGCATTGCTGGGCGTGTGCGATATCGAAGCCGAACGTGGAAACCAAGCAGCGCTCGACCGTCTGGACGTTCAAATAGGAGCGCTTGGTTTACCGTTGCGAGGCTCCGTCATCGAGACGTTGCTGCCGACGCGCGCATTGCGCGCGGCGTGGGACCGGGATTTCGCACTCGCCTACCGTCTGCTCAAAGATACGAATCCAAGTCACGGCGGCCGCCGTGCCCTGCGGCTTGCCGAAATCGCGGTCTACGCCGTGGCGGGCAACGCAAGCGCGCAGGCGGACGAAACCATGGCTGCGTGTTATGCGGAGCTGCGTACTGTGGGCCGGCCCTCCCCCCGGTCCCTGCGCACGTCCCTTTTCCTTGCGATTGCAGAGTTATTGCGCCGCCGGGATCTGGCCGCACATCGGCTTATTGATGACGTCGAACGCGAAGCGGGCTCCATGAGCGCAAGGCTGCGCAGCTTCGCACGTGCCGTGCGAGCGCTTTACAACAACGTCTTGGACGCCGAGGGCGCTCCGGCACTGGCAGCCGCCCTAGAGCGGCTTCGCTCGCAAGAGATGGGTGGTCTTGCCCTTTTACTTTCGGTGCTTCCTTTTGCTTTTGGCGAAAGCGGCGGTCTAAGTTTGCTCACCGCTTCCGAACGAGCGATCTTGAAAGCATTGTCCGCCGGGGCCAGCAGCAAGCAGATTGCTTCCGATACCGGACGCAGCCCTCAAACTGTCGACGTTCACATACGGTCCATTTGCCGCAAGCTCGGCTGCAGCGGCAGAATCGAGGCGATAGCCGTGGCGCGGGACGCCGGATGGCTGGCTGCCGGGTGATAAATTTATCTGTGCCACTTTTTTACAGGGAAATACGTTTAGAAATTTTGTAGTAGGGGAGAATTCATCGTTCCCCTACCAAATTGGAGGACGCCTGGTTGCTGAGACGGGGGTTGTTCATCCTAGCGGTTGTCCTAGGATTCGCAGGATGTTCCGGTAGCAATGCCGGTCATTCTTTTATTCTGCCAGCAAGTTCGCAACCGCGCACTGCGTCCGACACCGCGACCGCGCTTCCGGCTGATACCTCAAACGCGCTCCCAGGCGACACGTCTAATGCCTTACCCGGCGATACCTCTAACGCGTTACCTGGTGACACCTCTAACGCGCTGCCGGGTGATACATCAAATGCGCTGCCAGGCAATTCGGCAGCGGTCTGCGCTGCGTCCATGGCGCCCGGTCGAGCGGCATGCCTCGTGGTACAAAATCTGGACGTGCCGGTTCTCGCAGACGCGAATGCAAATGCCCTTACAATAAAGGGATATGAGCCCAAAGACCTGCGAAGCGCGTACCACATTCCAGATGGCGGCTCCGATAAGACCGTCGCCATCGTCGATGCTTATGATAATCCACTCGTCGAGTCCGATTTGGCCGTCTACCGCGCGGCTTTCAATCTTCCGGCGTGCACGACGCAGAACGGCTGTTTCCGCAAGGTCAATCAAGGCGGCAACTCCGCCGCCTATCCCGCTCCAGATGCCGCGTGGGCCAAGGAGATCGCGCTCGACGTTGAGATGGTTTCTGCAACATGTCCCGCTTGCAAGATTCTCCTTGTTGAAGCGAATTCGTCCAGTATTGATGACCTTGGAGCCAGCGTCGATGAAGCAGTTACCCTTGGCGCAAGTGCGGTAAGCAATAGCTATGCAGCACCGGAGTATTCGGGCGAACTGGCGAGTGAGCAGCACTTCAACCACGTCGGGGTTGCTGTCACGGCTAGCTCAGGCGACAACGGAATAGGCGCGACGTATCCCGCTGCTTCGCTCTACGTTACTGCCGTGGGCGGCACGATCATGAGCGGAAGCAACGGATCGTACGCCGAGACCGGCGGCTGGAAGAATACTGGACGCGGCTGTAGTTTATACATTCGCAAGCCGTGGTGGCAGGCGAATTTCCAACAATGCACCGGTCGCGCGATGACGGACGTATCGGCGCTGGCGGATCCCGCTTCGGGCGTGGCGGTCTACGATACTTTCACAAACGCGGGCCAATCCGGCGGCTGGATGGTGCTGGGCGGCACGAGCGTCGGCGCTCCAATTATTGCTTCGGCCTACGCGCTGGCGGCCGATTTTTCCGGGCGCAACAGCGCGGCGCGCCTCTACTGGCGCCATCAATACCTTACTGACGTCCCGCCGGCCGGCTACGATTATCCGACGGGCAACGGCAGTCCGAACGGGCTAGGCGCCTTTTAGATCGTCTACCCAGTTTTGGGTACTCCCCTTTCGCGGCAATCGTAACATACTGAATGCAGGAAAAGAGCCCCGCGGGCTGCACTCTCGGGCTCTTTTTCTTATCCCACGGAAAATGCGGTCATCGAAATCGAAGCGAGGTCTTTGCCGTCGATGAGGAATCGCAACTCGTCGGCAACGCTGCGGGCCCCCGCAATATACAGCAGCGGAAAGTAATGGTCGGGATCCGGGGCCGCCGTGGCGGCGTCCGGATGCTGCCGGTAATTCGTGAGTGAATCGCGATCGCGAGAGACCAGTGCATCTCGCACATACGCATCGAACCGGTCCGCCCAGGGATACTGCGCGTGAATGTCACCCAGCATACGCAGGTTGTGCACGACGTTGCCGCTGCCTAAAAGCAGAACGTTGCGTTCGCGAAGCGCCGCGAGCCTCTGGCCCAACTCAAAATGGAAGGCGGGCGGTTTGCTCGCATCGATCGCAATCTGCACGACCGGAATATCCGCTTCGGGGTACATGTGCAAGAGAACGGACCAGGTACCATGGTCAAGTCCCCAGGACAGGTCGGCCTCCACCGCAAGCGGCTTCAATAAGTTGATCACATCGTCAGCCAATGCGGGGTCGCCGGGGGCCGGGTAGCGCACGTCATGGAGCGCTTTTGGAAAACCGTAAAAATCGTGAATCGTCGGTGGATGCGGATGCGCCGTTACGGCGGTTCGGTCGATGTACCAGTGCGCCGAGATAGCGAGAATGGCGGAAGGTCGCGCAAGTTGTTTGCCCAGCGTACGCCACACGCGTGAGAACGGCGTATCGGTAATCGCATTCATCGGGCTGCCGTGTCCGATGAAGACGGCCGGCATCACTGTTTGACGGCCTCGATTTCTATGGCGATATCGATTGTGTTGCTCGCCACGATGCTGCCGTAGGTCATACCCCACTGCGTACGGTCGATGGTCCCTGAAGCGACGTACGCGATATGCGGCTCGCCGCCCATACCGGGCCCCTTGCCGGTCATCTGCGCCTTTAACGTAGCGGGTTTGGTGATTCCATGCATGGTGAGATTGCCGGCAATCGCGATGTGTTTGGGGTCCGTCGCGGTGATCTTCGTACTCTGAAAGGACATGTTGGGATATTTGTCCACCTCGAAAAAATGCGCGGAACGCAAATCGTTATCGCGCGTGTTGACGCGAGTGTCGATGCCGTGCGGATCCAATTCTGCGCGAACCGAAGTGGGAACGTCACTGTTCTCGGGAATGATGAGCGTCGCGTTCTTAATCGGAATGCTTCCGGTGACGTGCGAAATCGCAAGGTGAACGGCGGTGAATTGTGCCGACGAGTGACTCGGGTCGGCCTTCCAAGTTGCGTCGGCGGCCGATGCGGCGCCGCAGCTAAGGACCGCCAGAGCAAGCGTCGCGGCGAGAAATTTGAACATGTAAGACCCCTTTAGTTGGATAACCCGGGGGTTTTCAGAATGTTTTCAAGGATGAAGTAAATCGCCGCTACTTGAGAAAGCGCCTCGATTTCGCCCATTGCAACAAGGTTGCGTAATTGAGGAATCGTGCAGCGTTCGACTTGAATGTCTTCGGTAACGTCCGGCTGGGGTTGCAGGAGCAAGCGGGCGTTGCGCGCGAGGAACACGTGCATGAGTACTTGGGAGTTGGATGGTTCGGCCACAAATGCGCGCACGAACTCAACGCTCTCCGCGACGTATCCGGTTTCTTCTGCCAATTCGCGGATGGCCGCGTCGCGAGGATCTTCCCCCGCAT
>JBHEMH010000019.1:48248-48707 GCA_046262675.1 Vulcanimicrobiaceae bacterium | reverse complement strand
ACACGGCAGTTAAGCTCACCAGCGCCGATGGTAGTCGGACCGCAGGGTCCCTCGAGAGTAGGTCGGTGCCAGAATTATTAGACGAGAAGCCCGCCGGGCAGCAATGCCGGCGGGCTTTTTGCATTAGGCCATAGTGGTGGCACACACAATTGCTAGCATGTTTCTCCATGGCCCTTACCGCGAGACAGATGGAAGTTATTGCCGGCACCCTGCTTGGCGATGGCTCGATGCGGCGAAAACGTAACACCCTCCTGGAAATCAACCACTGTTTAGTCCAACGGACCTATGTCGATTGGAAGTACGCGATCCTTCGGGACCTGGTAGCTACGCCGCCATCGGTGCACTTCGGAAATGCCCGCCGCGTGGCATATCGGTTTACGACGCGAAGCCTGCCCGAGTTGAACTCTTTCCACACGCTTTTTTATCAATATGGGGCGAAGACCATTCCGCAAATTGCTT
>JBHEMH010000019.1:0-48238 GCA_046262675.1 Vulcanimicrobiaceae bacterium | reverse complement strand
GCTGTAGGCCATGGTGCTGGCATTCATCCGAGTCAGGATGAAGAATGGAGACGCATTTCGGGCGCCGCGCCCGGGCACTGCCGCTCTCAGGCGAGCAACGAAACTTGATTCTCGGATCGGTGTTGGGCGACGGCTATTTAATGCGGACGACGTCAGGTAATTGTTTGCGGATCAATCACGGAGTCGGTCAATCGATTTACGTGGACTGGAAGTACTTACGGCTTAGGGAGTTTGTTCGCACAGCACCGAGGCAAAGTGGCAAGACCTATTACTTTCGTACCGTTACGCATCCGGAATTGACCGAACTTGCTAGTAGTTTCTATTGCGGGGAGCGTAAGGGATTGCCGTCGCTCGAACCATTCGAGCAATGGATATCGGCGCTAACTTTGGCCGTCTGGTTTATGGACGACGGGGCCCGTGACGGTAATCAGGTGCGTCTCAACTCCCAATGCTTTTCAGTCGCTGAGGTGGCCAAGCTTCAGGACATGTTGTTCGCGAGGTTCCAAATTCGCTCTACACTGAATTCGGATAAGGGAAGGCCACGTATTCGAATTGCTGCGAGCTCGATGGATGTCTTCCGGCAACACGTACGACCCCACATCTTGCCCGAGTTCCTCTACAAGTTGCCTTAAATCGCGCGCAGCGTAACGTGCGGCACTTTTTGCGCCGCCGTTATCGTGAGCGCGGCATGGGCTTCGTCGTACCCTTTCGCATAGGCACGGACGACAACGATCCGTACTGCATCCGCCGCCGGAACGCCGCGCAAGAGCGCATGCTTGGAGTGAGCCGGCATCGTCCCTTGCGCCACGACGGTATCACCGATAAAGGCCATGAGCGTTACCGGTTTCTTGCTTGCAATATCCAGGGTTACCGGGATTGGATCGCCCCCACCGACGCTGGCGGGAACGCGTAAGGCAAGCACCGCGCTGCCGCGAGTTGCGGTATCGGGACCCATGCCGTGGTGATGGAACCAGTGCAAGAAGAAGATCTTGTGCGTTTGCGCGGGCGTTGCAACCGGCACTGTGGCTATTGCTATTGCTTGGGGCGGCGTGTTTTTGCGTTTTACAGTGTGACCGACAGCGATTTTGCGCGCCGTTTGCGCGAGCAGGATCGGTCGCCGCGGATGCGCCGTATAGGCGGCCGAATGCACGTAGTCATCGATATGTGAGGAAAGCGATAGCGAAAGGTGCCGCCAAATGCCCATGACGTTACGCACGTAGTTCTGCGTTTCGCTGTACGGCGGGATGCGGCCATAACGCTCGACCGCGCCCGGGCCGGCGTTATAACCCGCAAGCGCAAACGAGTATCTGGTTTGCTGATTGTAGGCGCTGAAACGATCCAGCAATCCGCGCAGGTAGTGGGCTGTGCCGCTGAGATTCGCGTAAGGCGAGTAAGGGTTGACGCCGAGTCCCGCGGCAGTTCCCGGCATCAGTTGGCCTAAACCGCCTGCGCCGACAGGCGAGGTCGCATAGGGATGCCAGGAAGACTCCGTCGCAACGAGCGCAACAAGCAAGCGGGCATCCAAGCGGTAGTATTCTGCCTCCATACGAACGCGGTCGGCGAAGGCACGGCTCTGGGCGTGCGACAAAGTTGGATTGAACGATCGCAAGACCTGCGCGTATTGCCTTGTGCTAGAGAAGCCCTCAGCGGTCGTCGTGGCGTGAGCCGGCGAGACCACCAAAAAGCTCAAAAGAAGCGTGACGCTAAGCGCCGCCAATCGCTGGAGTTTCATATATCGGCTATCGGCGCGTCATTGAACCCGAAGAAGACAAGTTGAGCCTACCCTTGGTCTCTCGGAGGGTAGGTTAGCGGCGGCTCCCTCTTCCCCAAAATCGTGGGGACCGCCGGCGCTCAGGCCCACCACCTTGGGGCAACGTATGGAGCGGCGGCTTAGACGCTCTCTCCCGAACCGGCGAATGTTCTAACCCGATGTTAACGTTGCGGGCTCGTCAGGAAAATGGGTTATAATCGACGGATGACGTTGGCGCGCGCCTTGAACACGGCTGTCATAACTGAGATCGCGGAGATGGGCAAGCTTGCCAGTTCGCGTGGCTGGGTGCCCGCAACCAGCGGCAACTTTTCGCGCCGGATCGACGAGGGGCACATCGCGATTACCCGCTCCGGGGTCGACAAAGGCACCCTGTGCGCGGAAGATATTGTAGTCCTCTCGCTCGAGGAACCTATCCCGCCCGGCGTCTCGGCGGAGACGCCTTTGCACGCTGCGAGATACCGCACCGATCATCGCATTGGCGCGGTCATGCACGTGCATAGCGTGGCGGCGACGGTACTCTCGCGTGCCTGCGAGGCGGCGGGATTTCTCGAGCTCCGAGGATTCGAGATGCAGAAGGCCCTCAAAGGTGTTACCACGCACGAATCAGTCTTGCGTCTTGCGGTCTTTGCGAATTCGCAGGACACGGCGGCGCTCTCAAGGCTCATCGAGTCGGCTTTGCCCGCTGAAGGCGTTCCGGGTTACCTTCTAGCGGGACATGGGATGTACGCGTGGGGAAGCGATGCTGCCGAGGCCCGTCGTCATACCGAGGGTTTGGAATTTTTGCTCAGGTGTGCTCTACAAGAGCGGAGGCTTGCACGATGACCGCACTCGCCATACCCGTTACGACGGTCCTGCGCGTCTATGATGACGCGCACCAGGATGCGCTCTTACATGAGACCGTTGATGGCGACGAAATCGCGCGCTTGTTGGGGGAAATTGGCGTCCGCTTTGAACGCTGGAAAACTGATGTAGAGTTGCCGGATGACGCCGACCAAACCACTGTGCTTGCTGCATATCGCAGCTCCATCGACCGTCTGAAAACAGAATGTGGATACGAGGCAGAAGACGTGATTCGTCTGAAGAAAGGCACGGCGGACGTGGCGCCGATTCGTGCAAAATTCTTGAACGAGCACTCGCATTCCGAAGACGAAGTCCGCTTCTTTGTCGAGGGACGAGGCGCATTTTACTTGCGTGCGGGCGGTAAAGTCTTTCAAACGGTTTGCATGCGCGGAGATCTTATCAGTGTGCCGGCCGGTACCAAACATTGGTTTGATATGGGCCCCGATCCGGAGTTCACTGCTATTCGCCTTTTTATTAATGCCGACGGGTGGGTAGCGAATTTTACCGGTGATGCCATCGCCGAACGGTTTCCGAAACTCGGCGAATGAACCGGCTGCACTTTGCGTGCGAGGCCGTTGTCACCGATATCGAAGGAACGACGGGATCGATCGCCTTTGTCAAAGAGATACTCTTTCCGTATGCCGACCGGCATTTGGAAAAGTACGTACGCGCGCATCGCTCCGATCCGCTTACATCAGAGGCATTGAAGGAAACGGCGGAGATCGCGCATCTTTCGCCCGATGACGATGATGCTCTGATCGCGCAGTTGCACGAGTGGATTGCGCAAGACCGCAAAGAAACGGCGCTCAAAACGCTCCAAGGAGCGATTTGGGCCGCAGGATATGGCGATGGAAGTTTGCGCGGACATGTGTACGACGATGCAGTTGATGCGTTGTGGTCATGGCACGAAGGCGGCATTAAGATCTATGTGTACTCCTCTGGCTCCGTAGCCGCGCAGAAGTTGCTTTTTGCCCACAGTATTGCAGGCGATTTAACTCCGGCATTTTCTGGATACTTCGATACCACCTCGGGAGGCAAACGGCAACCAGAGTCTTATCTGGGCATCGCCGGTGAAATTGGCTTGAATCCGGGGCGCATCTTATTTCTTTCGGACACGCATCAAGAACTCGATGCGGCGCGCCAGGCCGGTTTTCGAACCGTGCAAGTTGTGCGCGCGGCCGATGGAACCGCGGAAGCACCGGGCCACGTGTACGTCCATTCTTTCAACGAGCTAGCACTCCAGGCGGCTAACCAACCGGGTGAGGAATCCCTAGCCTGATTCATGGTGTGAGGGACTCCTCGAGATCTTGGCGATCGAGGTTCTCGGCCTTTTCGTCGACGAGCCAGGCGTTTGCGGATTCTCGCGCCTCCTCCGATACACGTTCCCCGACCCACTTGAAAATGTCTTGGTCCGTCTTCGTGCCGCGAAGCGCTTCATCGAATTGCGTTGGCGTGATGCCCCACCTTTGAAACACGCCTTTATCCATGGGGCACGGATAAATGTAGTCAAATAGTGTTCCGGCAGCGCTCGCCCGCCCCTTATCAAAGACGCGCAGAAGCCACATGAATCCCCCGATAAGCTCGCGGCCGCGGCGCGGAAATGCTTTTCCATCTCGGAAATCGGTTGCCATGGAGTCCTCCAAAGAAGTCAAATTGCATTTTCCAAGACACGCGCAAGGCGCGCAGGTTTTCATTCCAGCCTGAGATAATGCGGCGGAGACTGGAGGTATCAATGCAGAGAGTCTTTCGCATTGCGGCGGCCATTGCGTCGGTTGCGCTCATAGCAGCTTGCGCCCATAAAGAACAGGCCGGCACAACGACTGTCGTCACCCAGCAGAATGCTGCGACCACGGCGCCGCAGTCAGCCACGCACGACCCTTGCGCCCTGCTCACCACATCGGAAGTCTCGCTTGTGCTCAAGAAGCACGTTGGGAGCGGTAAGGCCACCGATGAGACGCACTGCATGTACGGCCCGATTATTCTTGAGGCGGCTTGGTCCGGCGCGGACGCGCAATTTTCCGGAGGGCAGGCAGCAAATTCGATGATGGGCGATAGCGAGAAGACCCGCAAAGTCGGCGATGCGTCGTATTCGAGCGCCATGGGAAATATGTTTTATGCGCGCAAGGGCGATGCATACGTCGGTATCGACATGCGTGCTGCTGCGGTCGACGTTAAAACGGCTGGTCCAACGCTTGCAGAAAAAGCGCTCGCCCGCATGTAGTTACCGAACGGGGCGAATGCGGTAGATCGCGCCGCCTTGATCGTCGGCGACGAATAAGTCGCCCTGCGGACCGACGGCGATACCGGTAGGCCGTGCCATGCGGTTACCGTTGGCGTATTGAAAGCGGCTGAGAAAATCAATCCACTGCGTATTTGGATCGCTCCAAATAACGCCGCGTTTGGGCGCATCGCCGTTCATGGGCACAAAGACGACGCGCGGTGGAATCAGCGGCGCGTGCCACGATCCGTGAAGCGTGACGAAAGCGCCGCCCCAATAGGATCGTGGAAAAACATTGCGGCCCTTAAGATGAAACGGATAAAAGACCGCGCCGATCGGCGTTTCGTACGCCGGGAAGACGACGCGAGGAACGACCACGCGTGAGCAGTCGTGACCCGGTCCCGTAGGGCGCCGGTTCTCGTAGCAATAAGGCCATCCGTAATCGGCGGTGCCCGCGTGGAGCCCGACTGCATCGAATATTTCATACGGGTGGCCGTGCGCGAGCTCGTCTTGACCCGCATTGCCTGCCCAAAGTGTTCCCGTTACCGGATTGACTGCAAGCGCAATTGCATTGCGAATGTTGATGGCTTTTGGGTTCGCCTGCGACCCGTCCGGATGCATAACCTGAATCGTCGCGCGCGTTGCGTCCAGATCGGGATGACAGCTATCGCACGACGAGCCCACGGAAGCGTAGAGCTTTCCACCGGCCAGGGCCACTGTCGTGGTGAGGTGATCGCGCGCTGTGCCGGACGTACGAACATGCGCAATCTTGCGCGGCGCAGAGCGCGCCGTGAAATCCCCAGGCGAGTAGTGCAACCGCCAGATTCCAAACTGTCCGCCGATGTATATCGTGTTTGCGTCGATCGCAACGCCGGCTGCCGGCGCGTCGTCAACCTTGGTAAATATCCGCGCACGTTGGGGCATGGTGTCGGCATGCGCAACGATGTAGATCTCGGAACCTACGGTCCCTGCAAAAAGATCACCGTTCGGTGCTACGGCTAATTCGCGAGCACCCGGTACTTCCGCAATTTTTGAAATCATGAAGCCCGAGGGCGCCTTAGGCAGTTCTTGCGCAGCTGAAACGCCGCTCGCCCACACATAAGTCAAAAAGGCAAACAGAGACACGCCGAGGCGGGTCATGTTGCGGCTACGGGGCTGCCTACGAGCGAAGCAAAACGCGAACGAAAATCTGCAGCGCTCAAATTTGTGTGTGCAGCTAAGCGCGAGAGCCGTGGCTCGGCGAAATCGGCGGCCTCCAGCCGAATCATATATTTGCGCGCAACTTCGTAGGATTCAGTAGTGACGTCCACCATGCGGATGCGCACCCGTCCGGTTTTCGGGTCCAAAAGATCATCGAGATTAACGGGCACGACGCGGCCGCCGGAAAGCGCAATAAGCGCCCCGCTTCCGCCCGAAAGCAGATAACGGACGGCGCCGTAGCCGAGCGTCCGCGTGTATTCAACGTCAAACGGTACCGGTTTTGCACACCGCAACTCATAGCCGATGTCTTTGGTGACGACGGTTGTTTGGAGACCGATCTCCGTTAGGCGCTTGCGTACGGCATCGCGCAGGACCGAGCCGATCGGAATATCGGCAAGGCGCACGTGGCCATATGCGTCGCGCGTGACGCCATCAACCGCAGCTAGCTGCGCGGCGGAGAGTCTTTCGGCGATGCCCTCGGCGATGATGGCAACGCCGTGATCGTGTCCGTTTGCCTTTCGCTTGACGATTGCGCCCGCAATGGTATTGACGACCGAATCCAGATCGAGCTCATCTCCGCCGAATTCTTCCGGAATAATTGCAATCGTCGCGCCGGCAGCTTTGCACATTCCAAGGGCAAGTGCGCCCGATTTGCGCCCCATGGACACCACGAGGTACCAGCGCTCGGTGGTACGTGCATCCTCCATCAAGCTCTCGATAATATTCGTGCCGACCGAGCGGGCCGTTTCGAAACCGAACGTCGGTGCATTGTCGGGCAAGGGAAGATCGTTGTCGATGGTTTTTGGCACTGTTGCAACGCCGATGCGCCCTTCGGTTAACCCCGCAATTTTCGTCGCGCCATACGTCGTGTCGTCGCCGCCGATGCAAATAAGATAGCGCACACCGAGCGACGTCAATGAATGGATGCATTGCTGCAGCGTGCGCTCATCTTTGGCCGGATTGGTTCGTGAGGTCCGCAAGATCGATCCACCGGTGAAGTGGATGCGCGACACGTCGTCGATCGAAAGATCGGTTACTTGGGAGGTGTCGCCTTGCGCAAGGTGTTGGTAGCCATCATAGACGCCGACAACCCGCAAGCCGTTGTTAACGGCCTCGATGGTTGCCGACGCGATGACACCGTTAATTCCGGGTGCCGGACCGCCGCCGACCAGGATCGCTAACGTATCGCCGCTCATCCTGGACGTAGTTTGCGTTCGCGAGGCTACCTGCCTCCGCCGTCGCGGTTCGGTTGCATTCCCTTGAGCTGCTGTTGCTGCGCCGGTGTCAACACCGCATTGATTTCGCTGCGCAGCGTCTGCATTGCTTGCGGGTCTGGCCGGCTATCCTTCGGATGCGCTTGGCGGAACTGATCGATGAGGCTTTTAATCTGCGTCTGTTGCTCAGCGCTTAAGTTGAGTGCGGCGAAGCGGTGCATCATTCGACGGTCGCCACGAGCGGTCTCGTTGCCACGCGCTGCGTGCATGCTTGCTTTGAGCTGGACCTGTTGCGCCGGCGTCAGCATGCCCAGTATCTGATCGTGCAACGCCTTGGCTGCTTGGGGATCCCGCGGACTTCCTTTGGGGTGCGCCTGGTGGAATTGGTCGACCAGGGCCTTGATTTTCGATTGCTGATCGGCGCTCAGGTTTAAGGTGTGAATGGCGCGCATGAACCGGCCATGATGGCGCACTCCTTGCTGCGCGCCGGCGGCTGGGACTAGCGGTGCATTGGCTTGCGCAAACGATGCATTCGGCAACGCAAGCGCGGCGACAAGACCGGCTGGAATAAGGAAAGAACGAATGGATTTCACTGTAGGACTCCTCAAAGAAATAGCAATAAAGAAAGGCCGTTATTCTAATAACGAGGGTAACGAAATTTACTGGGAGAGGATTGTGAGGCAGATTAAAAACAGAGGTGAAAATGGTTAAAGAATTGCAAATCCACACCGAGTACATCACGCTGAAGACCGAGCATCGCTATGAGATTCTCGATATTACCGAGCGGGTGGAGGCAGTCCGTTCGAAGGCTCGCTTGTCTGAGGGCATAATACTCGTGAGCACGATGCATATAACCTCGAGTATTTTCGTCAACGATCATGAGTCCGGCTTGTGGCAAGACATTCAAGTGTGGCTCGAAGAATTAGCGCCCGCTAAGCCCGGCTACAAACACCATCACACCGGCGAAGACAACGCCGATGCGCACCTTAAGCGAATGCTCCTCGGACACCAAGTCATCGTGCCGGTTACGAACGGCGCGCTCGATTAAGGTCCTTGGGAACGCATACATTACGGCGAATTCGACGGACAAAGGCCCAAACGAATTTTGTTCAAAACGATGGGTAAATAGCTTCGAAGGAGTCTCAATTGCCTGGACCCAGCGCCCCGGTCGCCTTCTCAAAGATCGTTGCGCAGCGACCTGACATCACGGCCCTCAAAGCTGATTATGATGGCATTCGCATACGCTTCGAGCAATCGGCGACGCCGCAGGCGCGCGCGATGCTGGTTCGAGAGTGGGATGCCCTGCGCCGCAAGACGGAAACGTGGGGCGCCCTTGCGATGCTGCACTTCGAACAAGATACGATCAATCCGGACTATCAGGCCGAACGAAAGCTGCACGATGAGCTTACCCCGAAGCTTACGGCGTTGGACATCGAGATGAAACGGTTGCTGATCACATCGTCTCATCGCACGGAATTGGAACGGGAATTCGGAGCGCATATCTTTGCGACATGGACCGTCGACCTCACCGCCTTCGATCCGGCCATCGAAGACGATCTCATTCGCGAGGCGCAGCTCGGCGCGCAGTACTCGGCGCTCATCGCATCTGCCGAGATCGAGTTTGCGGGCACGAAACTCAACCTTGCCGGGATTGAATCCTACACCAAAGTGGCCGACCGTGAAACTCGTCATGCGGCGCAAAAGGCGCGCTTTGGATTCTATGCCGCGCACGCAGAGGAATTAGACGGCATCTTCGATCAGCTCGTACGGACGCGCGATCGCATGGCGCGCACGCTCGGCTTTGAAGATTTTGTTGCGCTAGGGTACAAGCGCATGAAGCGTCTTGATTACAACGAGGACGATGTCGCGAGATACCGCGAGGAGGTTCTCACCCACATCGTTCCTCTGGCCGGCGCGATCGTGCGCGATCGGACCGCGCGTCTGCGCCTGAAGAAGGCTTTGTTTTGGGACGAATCGCTGCACGACAATCTCGGCAATCCGCACCCCGCGGGCGACTACGATTTCATCATGCGGCAAGGTGCGGCTTCCTTTCATGCCATGCATCCGGAGCTTGGATCGTTCTTTGACATGATGGTGGAAAACGGTCTCGTTGATTTGCGCAACCGGCCCGGAAAGAACGGGGGCGGCTTTTGCACGGATTTTGCAAGTTATGGGCTACCGTTTATCTTTGCGAACTTCAATGGCACCGAACACGACGTAGTCGTGCTCTTACACGAGATGGGCCACGCTTACCAAAATTATAGCAGCCGGCACGTGGCGCTCTTCGACAATCTCTGGCCGACCTACGAGACGGCCGAAGTTCACTCGATGTCGATGGAGTTCTTGAGTTTTAACCAAATGCACCGGTTCTTCGGTGATGATGCGCAGCGCTATCGCGAACACCACCTCGCCGAGGCCTTCCTCTTTATTCCGTACGGCGTCGCAGTCGATCATTTTCAGCATCTCGTATATGCGCAACCGGATGCGAGCGCCGCGCAGCGCCACGAGATGTGGAAGGGGCTCGAGCGGCTCTATATGCCCTGGCGCGATTATGGGGATCTGCCCTTTCTGAGCGAGGGACGAGCCTGGCAAGAGAAACGGCACATTTATCTCTTGCCGTTCTACTACATCGACTACACGCTCGCGCAGTGCTGCGCATTGCAATTCTGGGCCCGTGCGCAAACCGATGCGGCAGGGGCGCTTGGAGATTACATGGGACTGTGCGCGCGTGGCGGAACGGCTGCCTTTGCTACGCTCATCCGCTCCGCAAATCTGCGTTCACCTTTCGAGCAAGGTGCGCTGGCGGACGTTGCGGCGCAAGCGCGCCGGGAGCTTGGCGTCAACCTTACGGCTTAATTGCGATCGCGCGCACGCCGTCGGAGGCTTGCCCTTGGAACTGTTTGAAATTCTCCGCAAAGAGTCCGGCCAGGCGCTTCGCCGCGGCATCGTACTTCGTCTTGTCGCTCCAGGCATTACGCGGGTTGAGCACCTCTTTTGGGACTTCGGGCACTGCAACCGGGATCGAGAGTCCGAAGAAGGGCTCTTTCTCGAACGGCGTTCCACTCAGCCGTCCGTCTAGCGCCGCGTTGACCATCGCACGCGTATGGGCGATCGACATGCGCTTTCCTGTACCGTATGCACCGCCGGTCCAGCCGGTGTTGACGAGCCAGCAGGTGACTTCGTGCGTGTCGATGCGCTCGCCCAGAAGATCGGCGTAGACGGTTGGATGATGCACCATAAAGGGGGCCCCGAAGCACGTTGAAAATGTCGCGGTTGGCTCGGTAACCCCTCGCTCTGTGCCGGCGACCTTCGCAGTATACCCGGAAAGAAAGTGGTACATGGCTTGCTCTTTTGTGAGCTTCGAGATCGGCGGCAAAACGCCGAAGGCGTCGGCGGTAAGCATGATAATCGTCTTTGGATGCCCTGCTTTTGAGCCCTCGACAACGTTTGGAATAAATTCAATCGGATATGCGGAGCGGGTGTTTTCAGTCTTGGCTTGCGACTCGAGATCGAGCGCGCGTGTCTGCGGATCGTACGCCACATTCTCGAGCACGGTACCGAAACGATGCGACGCGGCCCAAATTTCAGGTTCGGCGCTTTTGGAGAGCTTAATGACTTTCGCGTAGCAGCCCCCTTCGAAGTTGAAGACGCCGGCGGCCGACCAGCCATGCTCGTCATCGCCGATCAACGGGCGGTTTGCATCCGCGGAAAGCGTTGTTTTCCCGGTTCCTGAGAGGCCGAAAAAGATCGCGACATCGCCGCTCGGCCCAACGTTTGCCGAGCAGTGCATCGGGAGAACGTCGCGCAGCGGCATCAGGTAATTCATGAGCGTGAAAACGGATTTCTTGATTTCGCCGGCATATCGCGTGCCGCCGATAAGAATCAGCTTGCGTGCGAAGTTGACAAGAATGAAGGTTGAGGAGTTGGTCCTATCGCGCGCGGGTTCGGCGTTAAAGAGCGCTGCATCGACGACGGTAAACTCCGGAGAGAAGTTCGCCGCCGTTTTTCGGGGCATGATGAAGAGGTCGCGGGCGAAGAGATTGTGCCAGGCGTACTCCGTCATGATGCGAATGGGCAGCCGATAGCGCTCGTCGGCCCCGATATAGCAATCGAGCGAGTAGACCTCACGCCCGGCGAGATACTCCGAGACGCGCTCGAAGAGTGCGTCGAAGACGTCCGCATCGATCGCTCTATTGGTTTTGCCCCAGTCGATGTGCGCTTCGCTTGAGGGCTCGCGAACGAAGAACTTGTCGTTCGGGGAGCGGCCCGTGTGCTGGCCCGTCTCGACAATCAGCTGCCCGTCGGCGCCCAGAACACCCTCCGCACGAGCCAAGGCATGCTCGTACAGCTCGGCCGTTGATAGGTTTTTGAAGACGCGTTCGGCTTGGATTTCGTCTGGAACGGTAAGAATCGTGAACTCCCCGGTCGGCATTAAGCATGAAAAATCGTACAGGTTGCTCAAGTTAGGTAGGCTCGCAAACGGCGCCTGCCGCGCAAGAAGGCCTTACACCCGCGGCCGAGTAATGTAAAGCCGGTGTCAAAGTCCGCGAGCGCTCAGGCGCCCCAGACCGTGACGAAAGTCGCTTCTGCAGAGGATCGCCGGCGTTTTCCACGCCGTGCTAAACCATTTCAAGCAGTCTACTGGCCCACAGCCGATATGCGGTTCCCCGCGGTTGGTTTAGACATCGGCGGTGGCGGCTTGTGCTTGCTTACGCAACAGCCTATTCCCAGAGATGCAAAAGAGCTCAGCGTGGTCGTCCTGATCGATGAGAAACCCGTGCCGGTTACCGGGAGCGTGAAGTGGGCCGACACCATCAAATACAAGGACAAAGACCACTACCGCTACGGTCTGAAGCTGACCAAGATCTCCGATACCGATTGGGACGCCATGATGAACTCCCTCTCCGTGCAGATCGGACTCTCTACGCCAACCTCCGGTTCGGTGCTGACGGCCAAGCAGCGCGATACGCTCATTCCGGCCACCGTGCAGGGAGAGATCGCGGACGCACTTGTGAAACGCGAGCGCCTCGATAAACCATCTCAAGGCAGCCTTCCGCTCACGGAATATAAGTTTGAAGGCTACACGATGCGCAAGAGTGTGCCGTTTTACAAGCTCACGGTGCGCAGCAAAGCACGCAACCTTTCCGGCCGCGATTTGGTCGAATTTCGCACGACCATCCTCGTGCTTATTGAAGGTAACGGCGTAATCTTAGCCGACTAGTTCCAGAATGCGGAACCTCCTCATCGCAGCACTGTTCTTTTTGTGCTGCCTTTCTGCATCGGCCTCGCCCACCGGCATGCACTTTGGTGAGTTTCCATCCGGCCCCCTGGACGGTATTACCGATGTTCCGGGCGTACGTGTTGCGCATCTGACCAAGATCGAAGGCTCGGATGTTCGTACGGGCGCGACCGCTATTCTGCCGAATGCCGACCCGTGGAATAATAAAGTGTCTGCAGCTGCGGAGCCGTACAACGGCAACGGCGAAATGACCGGTACCCATTGGGTCAACGAAGCCGGCTATTTGGAATCACCGGTCGTGCTTACCGACACGCTCGATATCGGCCGCGCCGACGACGGCGCGATCAGTTGGATGATGAAACGGTATCCGCAAATCGGTTTGCATGATGATGTTCCCTTACCGGTCGTCGCCGAATGCGACGATCAGATGCTTAACGACATCCGCGGCCGTCACGTAAGTGCCGGCGATGTTGTTTCGCTCATCGGCCGGGCAAAGACCGGACAGTTCGCACGCGGGAGCGTGGGCGCCGGAACGGGCATGCGCGCCTTCGGTTTCAAAGCAGGCATCGGCTCTGCATCGCGCGTTATTCCAAAAGAGCTTGGTGGATATACCGTCGGTTCGCTGGTGAACGATAACACCGGTGCCTCACGCCAATCGCTGATGATCGACGGGGTCCACGTGGGGCGTGCGCTTAAAAACGAGTTTTTGCCGCAGTATCCGAAACGCACCGGTGGCATAGTTCGAATGCATGGCCGGCAAACCGATGGCAGCATCATCGTGATCATTGCAACGGATGCACCGCTCGACAGCCGTCAACTGCACGCGGTAACGAAACGCGTTGAGCTCGGCATGGGCCGCGTCGGACTTACCTCGCCGATCGGCAGTGGCGATCTGTTTTTGGCATTCAGCACGACCTTCGTGTACAAGCGCGATCAGCATCTTACGATTCATGCGCCGGCCCGGCAATTTGTTGAGGATGAAGACACACTTAATGCCATCTACGCCGCGACCATCGAAGCGACGGAGAATGCAATCTACGATGCGTTGTTTTCGGCGCGCACGATGACGGGCCGCGGCGGCGTAACGGTGTACGGCTTACCGGTTGACCGCGTCACAGAAATGTTGCGCACTCGATGAAACTGCTTGTCGCGCTTATCGCGCTGATGACATTTAGCGTATCCCTTGCGGGAGCGGCTTCAGACGATGTGTACTTGCACGCGGGACGTCTGGTCGACATCGGCGGATTCCGGCTGAACATCGTCTGTATGGGCACGGGCGCTCCCACCGTCGTCTTTGACTCGGGGCTTGAAGATTGGGCTCCCGCGTGGGCGTTGATTCAGCCGCCGGTCTCAAGGATCACGCGCACGTGTACCTACGACCGTGCGGGCAACGGCTTGAGCGATCGTGGTCCGCTCCCCCGCACGAGTTCCGCGATCGTCGGAGAACTGCATCGTCTCTTAGGGGCCGCCGGCGAGAAGCCACCCTATATTCTGGTCGGACATTCATTCGGAGGGTACACCGCAAGATTGTTCGCCGACCGCTATCTGCCAGATGTGGCCGGGCTGGTGCTCGTGGATAGTTCAAACGAAGATGAACCCTCACTGACGCCCCCCTCGCAGCGAGCAAAAGAATCCATGCAATGGAAGACGTTTTTACATCAGTTGGAACACTGCATGCACGTCGCGCGCGCCACCAGTTTCGCGGGCCACCCAAAAGAGAAAAAAGAATGCCCGAGTCAGTTTTTCCGTGGGCTGCCCGAGCGCAAGTTCTCCGCCCGCCTCAATGCGGAATTGTTGCGGGAAGCGCGTGCTTGGAAGCAATATGAGGCATCGCTCTCGGAGGCACAGAATTTCCTTGGCCCAAGTTCGCGCGAAGTACGGGCGCGCCAGATTCGTTATGGAGCCGTGCCGCTACGCGTTCTTACGGCAACGCGCCACTACCATTTCACGAAAAAGACGACGCAGCGCGAACGAACAGAGGCTTTCACATTCGAGCGAGGCTGGCAACGTTTGCAACACCGGTGGCTCTCGCTCTCGAGAAATTCCCGCCAGGTGCTGGCCCAAAAAAGCGGCCATTATATCCAGCTGGATCAGCCCGACCTTGTTCTCGAGGCCATACGCGAAGAGATCGATTTAGTGAAAAGCCGGCCCTAAAGCGGTATACTCGTGCACGGAGGTACTTCGCCATGAAGAAGAAGCGTCGTAAGACCAAACTCGTGCCGCCTCTCGGACCGCCCACAAACCTGCGGCCCGCGGGGGTGCACAAATCGAAAAGACTGTACGACCGGCATAAAATGAAAGCCATCTTCCGCAAAGAGGAAGATGGCTTTTCTGCGCCGGCCTAAGCGATCAGTTCCCGCTCCGTCATAATGCGGCGCGGATCGATTAAGTGCTTATTGAGGCCTAATTTATCTGCCGAAATCCCAAGGGCGTATGCGACCAGTTGGGGGAGATGAAAGGTCGGCAAGTCCGTACGGCCCCAGCGCGCCGCGGCGTCCTGTTGGTAGCCGTCAAGGGCTAGATGACAGAGGGGGCAAGGTGTGAGCACGGCTTCCGCGCCCTTGTCCTTTGCGATGCGCATATTTTGGCCTACCATTGAGGCGGCCGTCCCGTCTTTTTCCAACTGAATATGAAAGCCGCAACAGCGCGTTTTGCCGGCATAGTCGATAGCTTCGCCGCCGATCGCTTCGATGATATCTTCAAGCGAGTGCGGATTGCGTGCGGATTCCCAACCATTGACGGATTCCGGACGAATGATGTGGCAGCCGTAAAATGGGGCGACCTTCAGTCCGTTCAAGGGGCGCACAACCATGCTCTTGAGAGTATCGAGGCCGATGTCGTCGATGAGCAGCCATAACAAGTGGCGGACCATCACGCCGCCATTGTACTTGGCGCCGAATTTTCCTAAAATGCTGTTGGCCTGGGTCATGTGCTCTTCGGACTCAAGTAGCTCTTTATTTGCTGCGCGCATGTGTCCCGTACACGTGGAGCAGATCGTGATGACATCGTCGAGTCCGAGCGCTTCCGCTTGTGCGTACGTGCGCGCATTCAGAACGCGTGCAATGTCGCGATTGGTATCGTTTACGACCGAAGCACCGCAGCACGACGCTGCCGTGAGTTCGATCAGTTCAATGCCCAGTTTATTGGCAAGCAGCATCGTCGAATTAAAAAGTTCTTTGCACGATTCTTTGGCGACGCAGCCCGGGAAGAATCCGTATTTTTTCATCTGCGCGGATTTTGAGTGGCGGTGTGCGTCTTTGACCTGATGTTCGGGCAAGAGTGCAGCGGTCATTATTCTGTCGGAACCTCCAGCGCGTCGAAAATCTGACGGACTTCATCGACTTTCGGAATTGGTTTGAGGAAAAGGTCGGCGGGGCCAATTTTGCCTTTGGCGCCCATGCGTAAGCCGAGCGGGGCGACTTTAAGCAACCCGACAATGTTGAAGCGTCCGATCGTTCCTATGATTAATTTGGTTTCGTCGAGCATGCCGGTGTGCTTGACGGACTTGTTCACGGTCAGCGCATGACGCGGGCCGCGCGCATTGAGGTGCACGCGTTCTTTAATCGATCGCTGCTTGACGTTGACGATTCGCTCGTGCGGCTCGACATGTTTGGGACAGTACGAGCACGCATAGCAGTGTGCGCACAACCACAGGTAGTCATCCGCAATCTGGCCGAGGCGCTCTTTGGTCTTATCGTCGCGCACGTCTTCGATGAAACGATAGGCATACGCAATCGCCGCAGGACCTGCGAATGAGGGATCGACGCTGACCACCGGGCAGAGTGCGTAACACGTCGCGCACATGACGCAGTTCGCAACGTCGACAAGTTTCTTCATATCCTCGGGACTGACGCGGCGCTCGGTCGGGTGATCTTCGTCGCGATCCTTCGGTTGCAGGTACGGTTTGAGGCGCGTGTACTTGTCCCAGAACGGGTCCATGTGCACGACCATGTCTTTCATCGGTTGGAAATTCGGCATCGGGTCGACGCTGATACTTCCGTCGGATTTCATGACGGTGTTGCAAGGCGTTTTGCACGCGAGCCCCGTCACGCCGTTGATGTTCATCGAGCATGATCCGCAAATTGCGGAACGGCACGAGCGCCGGAAGCTAATGGTGCCGTCGACCTCCGCCTTTGCATACTCGAGCGCATCGAGGACCGTCTGCGTCTCAGGAAAGTCGATTTCAACTTTGTCGCGGTGCGGAACGTCGTCCGTCGCTTCGTCAAACCGGAAAAGATCTAAGACAATTTTTGACATTTTAAAGGCGCTCCGCCCGCTTCGCGCCCCCCAGCCGAGCTGGGGCCCCCAGACCATCGACCCCATAGGCATGGGGCAATGACAGTGATACCCCTTGGGGGGTCGTAATGCACATTTTCATATTAATAGCTGCGTACCTCGGGTTGCCATTTGGTGAATGTGACTGCGCGCGAGTAGTCGAGCCTTGGGTCGCCGTCGGTCTTAAAAGCCAGGGTGTGTTTGAGCCATTTCTCGTCGTTGCGTTCGGGAAAGTCGGTGCGCGCTTGCGCGCCGCGTGACTCGTCGCGGTGCAGCGCTCCGTGGGCGATGGTTTGGGCCGCTTCGATCATGAACTCGGTTTCGAGCGTTCCGACCAAATCGGTGTTGAAGGTTTTGGATTTATCCATGACGACGACGTTCTTGATTGCCTCGCGTACTTCGCGCAGATCTTCGCAGGCTTTTTCAAGCTGCTTTTGATTGCGGAAGATGAAAACGTTCTCGGACATTGTCGCATTCATGCGTTTGCGAATCTGCGGAGCGCGCTCGCCGCTCGTTCGTGAAAGCAGCGCGTTGATGCGGTCCTGTTCGTCTTTGAGCGTCCGTTCCGAGGACCGCACCTCGCCGTTGCTCTTGATGTAGTCCATGGCGTGCGCGGCGGAGCGAGCGCCGAAGACGATTGTTTCCAGTAAGGAGTTACCGCCCAGGCGGTTGGCGCCGTGGACGGAAACGCAGGCGGCTTCGCCCGCGGCATACACCCCGGGAATCCGTGTTGCGCCGAACTTATCCGTTTCAATTCCGCCCATAGCGTAGTGCATTCCGGGAAGAATCGGAATCGGCGTATCGATGGCGTCTTTGCCGGTCGCGTCCAGCGCGAGTTCGCGAATCTGCGGAAGGCGTTCGAGAATTTTCTCGCGCCCAAGATGACGCAAATCCAGAAGCACGCATCCCTCGATGCCGCGTCCTTCGAGAATCTCCGTCCACTCGGCGCGCGAGACGACGTCGCGGGATGCAAGTTCGCCTTTATTCGGTGCATATTTAAACATGAACCGCTCGCCCTCGGAATTGAGCAAGTAGGCACCTTCGCCGCGCGCGGCTTCGGAAAGTAAAACGCCGTTCTCTTTGAGTGAGGTGGGATGGAATTGAACGAATTCCATGTCCATGAGCGGCAGGCCGGCGCGCAGCGCGACGCCCAGGCCGTCGGCCGTATTTGCGTATCCATTGGTCGTTTTGGCGTAGATGCGCCCGAGGCCGCCGGTTGCAAAGATGGTGGCCTTCGCGGTGACGAGTTCGAGTTCGCCGTTGCGCATGTTGTACGCGACGATTCCCGATCCCACACCGTCTTCGACGCAGAGCGCCGTGCAAAAATATTCTTCGTAGACCTTCACGTTGAAACGTTCGAGTTGCTCCCAGAGCGTGTGCAGAATGACCAGGCCCGTAACGTCGGCGGAGTAGCACGTGCGGGGCGATCCCGCGCCGCCGAAGGGGCGCTGCGCGATCTTGCCATCCGGTAGGCGGGAGAAGATGCAGCCGCGGTGTTCGAGCCAGATGATTTGCTTTGGCGCATCCTCGCACATCGCGCTGATGGCGTCCTGATCGCCCAGGTAATCGGACCCCTTTACGCAGTCGAAGGCGTGGTTCTCGGTGCTATCGTCTTCGCGGTTGCCAAGTGCGGCATTGATGCCGCCTTGTGCCGCGCCGGAGTGGCTGCGAACCGGGTGCAGCTTGGAGACGATCGCGACGTCGGCACCGCGTTCGGCAGCTTCGACCGCCGCACGCATGCCCGCAAGGCCGCCACCAACGACGACCACATCGTGCTTGATCAACTTGGACCTTTCCCAGGGAATGAAAAAGCTTTTCCTCTTTATACTCTCGCAGGGCGGAAGCGGCCACTACCTCTGTAGTAACCTTATACCGTGGCGCAATTTGTAAGCGAACCGATCGTGCCGGTGGCCGGCTCGGTCGAACCCGCGGCCGGTGGCGAGCCGTCGCTTCCGAGCGCATTTAAATGGAAGAATGAAGAGCTCGTGGTCGTCGCGGCCGTCCGCACCTGGCGCGGAATGAAAACAGATCGCGGAGATGCGTACCTCAAGCGGCACTGGTTCGAATTTGATACCTGCGACAATCGTCGAGTTACCGTCTACTTCGACCGTCAAGCCAAGCGCGGCTCGCCGCGCTGGTGGCTTTACTCCATCAGCGAGTTTTCGTCGTCACCTGAGTCGGGGGCGGGCCAGCTAGAAAGCCCGGTGCGAAGCGGACGCGAACCTTGCCCGCGGGGTCCACAAATATAATCGTGCCCTTAGGGCTAGGTTTGCGAACGCTGGCGCTCGGTTTTGAGAATTTCACGGAGACCGTGAGACCGATGGTTCGGATTTGAACGGTATCAGCAGACACCATGCGTCGCCTACGCCGCGAGACTTGGCGAAAAATCCTGTACGGCGAGAGCAGACATCGACGAGCGCAGGAGCTTTTCCAGCGCGTCTCCCTCAATAGGTTTTGAGAACTCGTACCCTTGCATCTCATCAAATCCCAATTCTTGCAAGAATGCGCGCTGCTCGTACGTCTCCACGCCCTCGGCAACCGCGCTGCCTCCGAGCGATCTTGCCGCCGAAATCACGGCTGAAGCGATAGCCTGGTCCACGACGTTGTGGGTAATTTCATCGACGAAGCATTTATCAAGCTTGAGACTATCGATTTGCAGCGATCGAAGAGCACGCAGTGAGTTGTACCCGGTCCCAAAATCGTCGAGCGCAATGCGAACGCCGATGGCGCGTAATTTGCGGGCAATTTCGCTGCTCTGAGTGGGTGAGAAGTCAATGGCCGTTTCAGTTAACTCAAGGACGAGCAACTCAGGGTGCATGTTCGTCACGTGCAGAACGTCCAGCACGGAGTCGGCAAAGTGTGGGTCGGCGAGTTGCTTTGCCGATACGTTGACGTTAATTCGAAGCGATGCGCCGGTTGCGGCGTTTAAATCGGCATTATGTTGACAGGCGGTACGTAGGACCCAATTACCCAATGGCACGATGAGGCCGTTTTCTTCCGCATACGGAATGAATGCGGCCGGTGAGAGTACCGAACCGTCCGCCTGAGGCCAGCGGACAAGTGCTTCCGAGGCTACGATTCTGCCGCCGGTGAGGGAGATAATGGGCTGGTAGTGGACGGTAAACTCGTTCTGATCGATTGCGCGGCGTAAGGCAATGTCGAGGTCGAGCTGCTCTTGCGCGGCGACGTGCATTTCTTGCGAGAAGAAGCGATATGTGGAACGGCCTTCACGCTTGCATTCGTACATAGCGGTATCGGCATTCATAATCAGCTCCTCGCCGGTCGCCCCGTCATCCGGAAAAATCGCAATGCCGATGCAAATGGAAACGACGATATCGCGCGAGAGTTTTATCGGCGCTTGAATAAGGGCTTGCAAGTGTTCGGCAACTTTGATCGAGCGCTGTGTCGGATCAATGATATCCGAGAGAATGACCACAAACTCATCGCCGCCCATCCGTCCCACAAAATCATTTTTGCGGACACCGGACCGTAAACGGCGTGCAATTTCGTTGAGCAAGTCGTCACCCGCCGTATGACCGAGCGTGTCGTTGATGTTTTTGAATTTATCGACGTCGATAAAGAGAACAGCCGCGGGCAGGCCGCTGCGTTTGGCGCGAGCCACGGCAACCGAGAGGGCTTCGGAGGCGGCCTTCCGGTTGGGCAGACCGGTGAGCGCGTCGATCCGCGCCTGCGCTTCAAGCCGCACTTCCGTAGTTTTTCGATCGCTGATGTCATGAAGCGTCCCAATGAGGCGGACGGCTTTTCCATCAACGAATTCCGCCACGCATTCGCGATGCACCCATCGGATGGTACCGTCTGCAGCGCGCAGTTCGTAGTCGCGGCCTCGCACGGGAGCGTTCTGCAATGCATCCGCTTCAGCTTCTTGCATAAGGGCAAGATTTGCTGGGGAGAAAAAGGGCGCGTGAGGCATTTCGCCCGCCGGTACTCCGGCTTCTTTGGGAAGCCCGAGGATGGTAAAAATTTCGTCGGACCAGTGCGTTTGGCCCGTACATAAGTCTACTGACCAATCTCCGAACTTCGCCATGCGTTGACCGCGTCGCGACGCGTCATCATGGGATTTCATTGTTGCGAGCGTCGCGTCGCGTTCGGTACAATCTTGCACGATAATGAGGCGAGCGGAGGCGCCTCCCCATGGAATCGTCATGAGCGCAACCCGTACGGCTGCGGCGCTCCGGTCCGATTTCATATGGATCGTGTCGAACTTTGCGTCGCCCGAGCTTGCGCGGGGACCGAACTGTTCGTCTACCTCGTCTTCGTGCGTTTTATGGAAGAAGTCGTCCGGGCTGAGGTGCAAGAAATCGTTAAGCGAGTACTGATAGAAATCGCACGCAGCCTTATTAACATGAAGAAATCGGCGTGAGTCCTTATCACAGACAAGCATGGGCAAAGAATTGTCTTCAAAAATCCTGCGATAACCGTCTTCCGGGTGCCCGCTCGCTTGCGAAAGCCCCGTAACTTGACTTCTTAGGGCCTTCGTTCGCCGTCGATGTTTTCGTGCTTGATCCATTGCATGAAGTCTAAAAGTGCTCGGTAACATCGCAGTAACGCCAGGCCGGTTACCCTGCAACACGGCACGATCAAGTAACCGGCCGGTTGTGTGAGGCTAGGCCGCGCCCGCCAGCTCAGAAAGTCACCAGGTGCTTGTTCCCTAAGGCGGGTGAGAAGAGGTAACGACACCCCTGCGTTACGCGGCTTCACTATCATACGACTATCAAAACCGCAGGATCATCTACGATATGAGGCTCCTACCATGAACGCATTCCTCCTGATTATGGCTACGCTCTTGGGCGCAGGCCTCACGCTCGTACTTCAAGCTGCCTTTGGTCGCCGAGCCGTCAAGGGCACGCCCGATGTGCGCGAGGTAGCAGTCCTTCAGGGGGACGTTCGCGTCATGGGGGAGCGGGTACTGGAGCGCGAAGGGCAGCTGGCTCGTTACCGCTTGCTGGCCGAAGAAGCGCGCGATATTATGCTTTTTGTGCGGCGCGGCGATCTGCGCATACTGGAGGCGAACAACGCCGCCAGCATCGCATACGGATATTCAAAAGAAGAACTTGTTGGAATGTCTTTCGCCCAGCTCGCGGCCCCGGAGACGGGTTCCGAGGTGGTTCCTACGTTGCCCATTGATGACAACGCCTCGACGTTCGGGACCCACATGCGCAAGGACGGTTCGAAGTTTCCCGTTGAAATCTCCGCAAAAAGCGCGGTGCTCGATGGTCAAGACCTTTGCGTGATCCGCGACATTACCGAACGCCGCGAGGCGGAAAAAACGGTCGCCACCGCCCTCGATCAGGCACTCGATGCCTCTCGCGCGAAGTCGCAGTTCGTCGCTACGATGAGCCACGAGATCCGAACGCCCATGAACGGCGTAATCGGCATGAACGATTTGCTGCTGCGCACGTCGCTAACGAAGCAGCAGCGCGACTACGCTTTAACGGTTAGAGAGTCGGGCCAAGCACTGTTGCTGGTCGTCAACGACATCTTGGATTTCTCCAAAATTGAAGCGGGCAAGATGGAGCTGGAAGTTGCGGAAGTAAGTTTACCGCAGGTGCTGCAAGGCATAACAACTCTGCTCATGCCGCAAGCGAGCCAGAAACGCGTTGCGCTGACATCCTACGTTGACCCTTCAATACCCGAACGCTTGATGGGCGATGAAGGAAGACTGCGCCAAGTCATTATGAATCTCGTCGGGAACGCGATAAAATTTACGGAAAGCGGAAGCGTTTCCGTGTCTGCCGAGCGTATCCCAAGCGAATCGTCCGAGGTTCACATTCAGTTCTCCGTCCGCGACAGCGGCATCGGTATTTCGCCGGAGTCGCAGACGAAACTCTTTGAGCCGTTTCGTCAGGACGACGGGAGCGCTTCCCGCCGCCACGGCGGGACGGGTCTGGGACTCTCCATATCTCAGCGCATTCTGGAACTCATGGGCGGCCACATCAAAGTCCAGAGTACTCTGGGAGCCGGATCGACCTTTATATTCAACCTCGTTCTGCCGGCCGCATCGGGCGAAGCACCGGCACGAAAGGCGCTTGAATATCAACCGCGCCTGCTCATCGTGGATGACGACGCCATCTCGGCCGACGTGATCGCGGGGAGCCTTGCAGGCTGGAACATGACCTCGAGTTTTGTAGCCGATCCGCGAGAGGTTCTTACTTGCCTTGGCGATGCGCACACGAACGGAGAACCCTTCGAGATAGCGCTGATCGACTTATCCATGCCCTATAAAAACGGATTTGAGCTGGCTGAAGAGATTCGAGCAGACAGCCGGTTTGACGACTTGCGCCTTGTCATGATTACGGCATACGATGAACCGGGACAGGCAAAGGCGGCTCGCGATGCCGGTTTCGTCGCACACTTTGTTAAGCCCATCGCGAGCGCAAAGCTTTACGATTGCATCATGGAGACCACGAACGCTGCAAAGAGGCTTTCCCCGCTTCGTATTTTGCTCGCGGAAGACAATGCGATCAACCGCCGCGTTGCAATCCAGCAGTTGTCGATTCTCGGATATGCCGCCGATGCGGTGAACAATGGCGTCGAAGCGGTTCAAGCCGTGGCGAAACAAGACTATGACGTGGTGCTGATGGATTGTCAAATGCCCGAGATGGACGGGTTTGAAGCCACGGCGGCCATCCGCATGGCCGAGTCCGGCTCCGCACATCGCACGCATATCGTCGCGATGACGGCAAACGCGTTGTCTTCGGACCGGGATGCTTGTTTGGCCGCCGGCATGGATGCGTATATTTCGAAACCTGTTTCGATCGAGCGCCTCGAACTGGTTCTTGGGCGAATTTCTACCGTACCCCGGACCATTACTGCGGCCGAGGCCTCTCCAAGCGAGGCACTGCTCCCTGGGACGCTCGATATCCAACGCTTGCATACGATCTTTGCTGATAAGTCCGAGATCAATCCGTTTCTCGAATCTGCGATGGAATCCGTTGTGCAAATGGTCCAATCCTTGGAGGCGAGCACCCCGGAACAAAGCCTCCGCACCGCACACGAGCTCAAAGGAGCTTGCGCAAACTTTGGAGCGCGCCGGCTCTCCGCAGCAGCAGCGCAGGTCGAGCAAATGAGCCGAAAAGGTTCGGATTGCACCGAGAGCCTTGCGGCGCTTCACAAAGAATTAAAAAACTTACGGACCGCCGTAGGGGAAGTATTGGATGGGGTAGCAGCGTGAACATTCTCTTAGTCGATGATGCCGACATCAACCTACGTATTTACAAAAGTATCCTACGAAATATTTCAGGATTAACATTTCATTGCTTTACGCTGCCCGCGGAGGCGTTGGAATGGAGCCTGAAAAACCGAGCCCATCTGGTGATCGTCGACTATACGATGCCGGAGATCGACGGCATCCAATTCATCGAACGGTTTCGGTCTAACCCGGCGAACGCGCATACATCGATCGTCATGGTGACTGCAGAAACCGAGAGTAAGGTCCGCTATCACGCGCTCGATGTCGGGGCAAACGACTTCCTGACAAAGCCGGTCGATGCCGTTGAGCTTGCGGTGCGCGCAAAGAACATGGTTGCACTCGCCGACGCTCAGATAAAGGCATCCGAACACGGCGACCGGCTTGCGGCAGGCCTACGCGATAGCGAGTCTGGGACGATTCAGCGCCTCATCGCTGCGGCTGCAAAAAGCGATGGCGATGCCATGTACCGCGCAGAACGCATTGGTAAAGTTGCAGGCTTGATCGGAACCGCCGCTGGTTTGGGGCCCCTGGATATTGAAGGGCTTGTCGTCGCTGCTCAGATGCACGATATCGGTATGGTTGCGACGCCCGATGTGATTCTGCAAAAAACCGGACCATTGCATCCGGAAGAGCGGACGATCATGCAGCGGCACACCACAATCGGCCACCACATACTCAAGGATGCAAACAGCCCGTTGTTGCGCCTCGCGGCCGATGTTGCCCTTAGTCATCACGAACATTTCGACGGCAGCGGCTATCCGCGGCGCATCGCAGGCGAAGCGATCCCGCTTTTTGCAAGAATCTGCGCGGTTGCCGATGTGTACGATGCCCTGCGCTCGGACCGGCCGCATAGGGAAGCGTGGGGATCGGCACGAGCAGCAGCGCATATCGAATCGCTCTGGGGAACGCAGTTCGATCCGGTTTTGGCCCCGGCGTTTCGAGCGGCGCTTCCGGAGATTTCAAAGACTATGGCCGCATTCTTGAATGCCGCCTGACCCAGCTCACGGTAACGACACCGCTGCGTTACATCGCGCATGTATCATTCAAGGAGGTCGTCCGCATGGATGCGGTCCTGGGCTTGATTCGCGTCTTTCCCTGTGTACCTAAAAAGCTTCCGTCTTCACGTCCGGGGGCTTTTTTCGTGGTAGCTTTGACTCTAGGAACACGTTCCTGAAAGGATTATGAAATTGGCGTACACACCTAGCACCGAGTATGTTTTCGACCATCCGGCGCCGCACGACACGTCGATTTTAGGTGACATCTTTGAACGCGACGCCTTCGAAATGCTCCGGTTTTCTCGCCACTCTTGGTTGCCGGAGTTGCGCGCCTCTTTTGTGCAGTTGGCAACGGCTATTCGGGCCAAGGACCTTGAGCAGGTAAGGTTCTTCACTCATCGGATTCGCGGATGTGCCGCGATGGGCGGGGCGCAGGACATCGTCTGCGGCATGAACGATGTGAGCCGCCTCGCGAGCGAGGGACAATGGGCCCCCGCGCTGAGCCGGTTCCGGCATGCCAACTATGCCCTCGGGGCGATCGCTAAATGGGTTGCTCACGAGTTGGGAAATATTGCGTCGTGACTCTTAGACGGCGAGCGCTTCGCAAGGGGTGCTTAAACAGAGGCTGTCCGCAGCACTAAGAGTGCCCGGACATATAGCCTGTTGGCGCGGAGACGGCAAGGCGCGAGGCCGGCTTTGGGGCTGGCTTCTGAAGCCTAACGGCGACCATGCTAATTATTGCTTGCGCGATTCTCGACGCTTTTAACCCCAAACGGTCTCGTTACGCAGGCGTTACCGGCGCGGCATCATTTAAACGCTGCAACCGCAACGTCGCTTCGCATGAACGTCAGTGTATCAGCCAAGCAAATCCGACTCAGACTTTGCCCAGTTCGTACTGGAGGGAGCTAACCGAGACGGCCATTGACTTTGCGGCCGGGTCGGCCAAAGGTGGGTCCTCACAGCGACGGAAATGTAGGGAGCCTGGGAGGTAAGCTTTTCAATGCTGTTAGCTGCCGTATCTGTGGTTACCAGCGGCGTGACGCCGGCGCAGATTATCACCGCGCGCCCATATTCCGGTGCTGATCCAACCGCGCTGCGCGCGAATGAAGCAGGGCGGTGTATGAGCCGGTCGACGAGGCGCGAAAGGGGGCGTATAGTATTCACTTTAGTTCCATGCCGAACTGCGATGCAAACGCATGTGATGTGGGCACGATCACCGGAGGCATACGGCAAGACATTGCAGATCCTAGAGAGCAAAAAGTACGCCTGCGTGATGCCACGCAAGCGTTCTTTGTTCCCTTCGGCTGCGGTGGTTCGTGCGCTGAATCGACCTTAGGCTTTTGGTGGCATCACGTTTGGTATGTGCTTAGCCTAAAAACGGCGTCAAAAGCGGAAATGCTGAAGGCTGCAAACGCCATGCTCCCGTAACTCTTAAAACTGTATACCGAAACCGCCACTAAGCAGTTGGGTCGAAGCTAAACCGCATAATGAACTGGCTTTCAACGGGCTTGCAATTCACGACTCTCGGTGAATAGGAGCTCGCATTCGCCGCACGGAGTGCCGCTCGGTCAACCTCAGGAAAGCCGCTCGCTTGCGAAACGCTCTCGGCCGTTATTGTTGCTGAGGCACTGAGTGAGACAAGAACAAGTACCTCGAGGGTAAGCGGCGCTTTCTTATCAGCATTCTGCTCACGCAGGCTTTCTGGATATTCTGGAGTTACTTGGTTGATAACAGTGGCTTCGCGATCCGGAGTATGACACGCGGGCCTTTTCGAATGCTTAGTTTTTGGTGCGCGTTCGGTGTCGAACCAGGGTGACATCGCGAAGCGACGCGCGCCGGCGGACAGCCAATCAGCCGACTCCACTGCCTGGAATAGACGCAGTATGTCAAAGTACGTTCTAGTCACCTGCTCGTCGCTAAAGTTGGGTTTGCTGTACCGGGGTCCATAAAGAGAAAGAAACCGCGCGGCATCTACTTCTGAAGCACGCATCTTGCAGTGCACTGCGGCTGCTTTTTCAATCTCGCTTATATAGTGCCGGCGCGCTGTAAGCGGGAGAGCATCGTCGTAGTGCCAGTGTCGGCGCATATCAGATCGCGATGTCACTTCATCTACCGCTTGATACGTGTAAATGAACGCTCCCGCAGGTTCGTTCACGATCAGGGGACTTTCCGCAAGGTCTCCCTGCGTTATATTCATCAACCCACGGGGCGCATCGCCCGCACAGAAGTGTGGAAATGCATCAGCGGTCGCGATCGTCGGCACGAGGGCGACAGAACTGCAGAGCATGGCGAGCGCCCCGGCAATCCATCCTAAACGGCGCCAACACCTCGTCCACCGTAAAACGCGCGTTAGCGCAAATGTTTCCTTTCCTTTCTTTTCTATCATCGGATCTCTCGGCCGACGAAGCTCGCACATCGAGAGGGGATCACAATTGGCGCGGCGAGCCAAACAGGCCTTAGATATGACGCGTTGCATCTACTTTTAGGTTCCTTGCGATGCGGTCTACGTTGATTTTGATTGTTGTGACGTATCCGGAGATGCGAGGGTTGGACTCGGCTTGCAGAACCCGCGCAATGTCTCGTGCAGTGTTTTTCGGCATCAACACGCACCCCACACGCGGGATAGGCATCCGCGGCGGTCAGCGCTGCTAAGCCCGCGGCCGCCACAAGGAACTTACTACCCGTAGTCATCGCGCAGTCCGCAATCATATCGTGCGAGGTACGACTAGGTGAGCATTGCCGAGCGATCACGAATCGCCAAAAGGGGAACAGCCGGGGCTTGACCAGGATTAAACCGCGCATTTGGTTCATTCACGCTATCAGCTTGAGAGGCAGCGTCCATCGCCACTAGACTCATTAAGCGCCGCGGAAGCCCGCGCGGCGCACGGAACTCCCGCGCCAGGCCGCCTTGCGGACAGAACGAGTAATGCAGCAAGCACAGCGCAGCGTTTTTGAATCATGAGCTTGACCTCTTGCACTCATTCGCGATCGTATCGCTCACCTAGGGCTGTTCTTTTTGGATCCATGTATCCCACGCCATTCCCCCATGGCTTCGGCGGTAAGCGCCATAAGCGTGAGCTCAGCAACACCGTACGGCCAGCGCGCGGCTCTGCCTGTTTGTAGTAGGCGCATTCGCATGCTTTCGGCGTTCACGGAGCCAACTTCAAGCGGGTAATACCCCGAAGGCATGACGATCGCTTTTCCATGCGCCATCACGAAGCCATTCACCCAGCAGATTACCAGGCGCCACGATTGTACATTCCTGCCTTGGGCGGGGCCATCGGACTCGGCTTCAATCGTGATCTGATGTCTCGCTGCATAGCGTCGGCTCGAGCCTTCAGCCGCAAGACGCAGGCGCGAGATCGCGTTGCCTTGCGGGCTGTCGGGAACGCTGCCAGCGGAAGGCTGCGCCCCTAACATGAGCCGCGCAATAATTACGAGTAGAGGCCGGCCAGTCTTAACCGGATGTGCTTTGCCCCGGGAGGACTAATTGGGATTATGGTGAGCCGTTTTCTGCACGCCGTGCGGCAACTCGGTCCGCGGCCCCGTACACTCCAAGATGGGCAGGGCCAGCGGCTTTTGGGGATTGTCCAGTTCAGGTTAAAAAGGCATTAACTTTCTACAGGATGAGGCCGATGCAGGTAAGAGCCCCCTCGCTTAAGGGGTGCTAAAGCGCCGACGGTGCCCACCATAAACACCCCGACCGCCCACTCAAGAAGGATGGCCCATGACGAAACGCTTCACGGCATTGCTTATCTTTAATCTATTGCTTGCGGCGTGCGGGGGTGGGTCAGGCGGGAGCGGCAGTCTCCCCGGCGGCCCCGTCGCGTCGCCCTGCCCAAGTGGCACCACCGGTACCGCGCCCAATTGCGTTACGACAAGCGCATCAACGACCGTAACGCCCAGCTCGGCAAGCTCAACGCCCGCTATGCCAACAGTCTCGGGCTTCTCTGGTTCAGTAAGTCTGCCCGGCGTAATAGGCGCCGCTTCGCCGATCGCTGTAACGGCGTCCACGCAGGTTCCGACCGGAGCCGTCGCCCTTCAGGGCCACTTGCGCAGGCCAATGGCTAGCACCAACACGCCGCTGTTATACGTCACACTAGTCGCAACGAGCGCGGAAACATTGAATGGTATCCCCGGATACACGCTGACCCTGCCAGCATCGGTGCCGAATGGCTCGTCGATCTACGTTGCGCAGTACGTTGCTGGCGCATGGACGACCGTGCTCGGGCCTGCAACTTCAGCGATCGGGACGGTCACCATCCCAGCCTCAAGCAAGCCGCTCGCGTTACCGGGCGGCACTCCGGTTAATTTCGCCGTCTATATCGGGGGCTTCTTGGGTCCCACCACGGCGTCGTTGAATTTGACGACAACCGGCGGAGCATTTTTCTCTGGATTGGCAAGCACCCAAGTCATCACGGTAAACGCCAAAGATGGGCGCGGTAATACAATCACGGGATTGTTGTCTTCGCCTGTTGCCCTCACGACCACTGATAAGAGCGGATCGATCACGTTGTCGGCAACGGCGGTCACCATGGGTGGGGAATCCGTTACAGCGTCCTACAACGGATCTGGTAGCGTTCCGGGAGTCGTCTTAACAGCAACCGATGGCAACGGCAAGACTGCGTCGACAACCCTGAGCAGCAACGATGACCATCCGGTGATCGCAGGCTCAACGAGCACGTTCACGACGACCTCCACGGTCACGACGACTTCCGGTTCAAGAACACCGGTCGTGAGGACTCGGACAGCCTCAAACGTGGTCACCCTGACAACCGGCGCGAGCTTTAATAGCCTTAGTAACCTCATTCAAGTCAACAGTGTACGGACGCAAATATCTCCGAGCCCGATCCCTAGCACACCGCCGAACGTCTCGAATGACTACCTGATAGCGCAACCCGTCTCTAATGGGTTGCAACTTGCAGAAGTGGGATTCAGCGAGACATACCTATCTCTGTATATAACCACGGGCGGCACATCCACGGCCTGTGCGACGGGTGCTTTTACGACTACAAATAATGCACCGTATCCGGTGTTAGATTCGCTCCCGCATAGTAGTCCGGCAACTGGTCCGCTGTTGTCCGCGTACACGAACCAATCGAGCTCGACCCCAATCCCGGGTGCAAGCTCAGCCTGCGGGCAATACATCTACACCGACACGACGCAGTACGCCATTGACGGAAGCTACGCCGACCATTACGTGACGCCAGCGTTAAGCGGAGCGTCAGCCAGCTATCCAAACATTCAAGATGGCGTTCTTAACCCCGACGGCAGCGGTTCATCCACCAGCTCCTACCCCAATGGCTTACCGCCGGGTTCCCCCATTACCGCAGATAAAACCGTAACCACCTTTAGCGTACCCGCGCCAAGCGGTATTACCGTTACAACGATGACCTATCCCGGTAACGGAACGAGCACCCCGGCCCCATCGGCGACGCCGATTGTTAACACGACCGTCGTCCCGAATTGGTTGCCAAATAAAGTCGCAATCCCGCTCATATCAGAAACCGTCACGCAATCGTTGGCAACTATTCCAGCGAGATGCGGTCTACCTACAACGTTGCCGACGGCTGGCAGCACGACGCACGTGGTGTTTAGCTCAGTGGATCCATTAGCGGGCTCTACGAACACCTCCACAAGCGACAACTACTATCTGCCCGGAGTTGGTCTCGTTTGCTCCATCACTAATTATCAATATGTGTTCTTCGATAACGTAATGTCGGGCGCTACGGCTTTTAGCCAGACCAACTCACACGTCATGAGCCTCAACGCCTCGAGCCTGAAGCCCGATGCATTCTCGCGGAGCCTCCAGAGCGCAACCTGGGGCATCCCAAGCATGGTGCTTCAAGAGCTGCACGAAGCTGTAGCGCAAAGTCACGATCTTGCAGTGCAGTTTCGAAAATCCCATAAAAACACGATCGAGCACTAAACTGACGGCGTTCGAACTAAAGACGAGGGCGGCCCAGGCCGCTCTCGTCTTTTAGTGGCCCTGACGTTGCTGCCCCGTGAAGGTTTTCGTTGTCGCGGAACGCTCGGTAGACTGCGCGGGGTATCGTGTTAAACCCAGCGTTCATTCCAGTGGAGAATGTCGCCCTCGAGGATGGCGAGCAGCTTCGCCGGCTGGGTCTTCGGCGAGTCCCTGGGTGCAGATCTGGTGGCACGCAAGCGCAACTTCCCGGCGCTGACGTTCGTCCATTTTTACCTCCGTATGGATTGCCTGGGAATTTTCTCGCCCTCAGTACCACTTAACGGGGAAATGCGAAAACCCCGCAGGGCGTAACCGTACGGGGCTTCGTCTTGGAATCAGGTGAGGGGCTTTAAGTCGTCAACCACGATAGCGCGCCGACTCGTCTGAGCAGCTCTCGCTTATCTGGGTGCTGCAACATAGCAGGCACATCGCTAGTTACAGCGTGGTTGGCGGCAAGATGCGATCAGCTAGAGGCCCAAGTTAGGCGGCTGCGACGGCGACCGCCACAAGCGGTGGAAGAGCGTGACAGACCGACGTAACGCAATTGCGTCCGTGTGCCTTCGCATTGTAGAGTGCGGCGTCGGCAAAATTGAAAAGCATTTCGGTTGTCATTCCTCGCTGCACCAGTCCGCCGGTCGAGCCGATAGTGACGGTGAGATGCGAGGATGGAGATCCTGCGTGCGGGATACAAAGCGATTGCACCTGCGCTCGCAAATGTTCGGCAATTCGCGCCGCGGTCGTATCATCGGCGCCGGGCAGCAAGACAATAAATTCTTCTCCGCCGTAACGGGCCAGCGAATCGGTCGAACGCATCAGTGAGGCGCTCAATATTTCTGCCACTCGCCGCAGCACGCCATCGCCCGCCGCATGCCCATACCGGTCGTTGTAAAGCTTGAAGTGGTCGATGTCGATGACAAGCACGCCAAAGGGCACGCCCTGCCGACGCGCGGTATCGACTGCGTATTGAAACGTTTCATCAAGTCCCCGCCGGTTGCGGATCCCCGTGAGGGGATCCAATGTTGAAAGATCCGACAGTCTCTTATAGAGCGACCCAACTTCTCCCAGCATCGCGCCCAAAACGAGCAGAGAGGTGAGCAGCGTCTCGATTTTTCCGAAGTACCAGCTCAAGCTGTACCGGCTCGGTGCAAACGAATTCAAGAGTGCATCGAGTCCACACACCAGAACAGCCAGCAGGAGCCAGTACTGGAACGGCGTGCGGGCTTCCATTCGTGCCAAACCCACTGATACGGCCGTCGCGCTCAAAACAAAAATGCATACGCTAACATACGTGAAGGCCGGAAGAAAATGACCTTGCAGAACAAAAACCGGCAAGGCCGCGCGCGAGAAGAAAACGGCCGCCGCCAGCAACGTAGCCGACCCGAGAATAGCAATCAGTGCCCTTCGAAGTGCGGGCCTCCTTGCGTGCGGCGATACGCCCGCCTTGAATGAAGGATCTACGGCTAAGTAGATTCCGATCAGTAACGGAAAGGCCGTGTGCCAAATGGTCCATAGATAAATGGAAACTTGCTGATACCCGCTCGAGAGGTGGGGCGGCAAAAACACTCCCGGAAAAAACGCCAGATAGACGACGGAGAGCAATCCGGTTATCCCGTAGGCGGCGCCGATGAATAGGAATGCCGTCGTACCGCTCCGGCTGAATTGGGTAAAGAGAAAATAGGCGGTCAAGAAATCGGCTGCCACACACAGTGTCATGCACATGGGCAAGAACGGCGCGGAAAACGCGCCTTTGTGCGTGCCGAAGTGAACGGAGATGGCGGTCATGACAATCAAGATGGCAGCGGCCGCAGCGAGCCCGCGCCCTTCCTGAGGCCGCGCCGCGCGCAAGATTGCCGGTTCGTAGCCTTGGGTGCTCGCCGCGTTCATGCCGCCGCCGCGTTGTTTTTCGCGAGGAGCGATTGCAGCGCGTCCCCGGACATTGGGAGCGCATAGTGATAGCCTTGCTGTTCGTCAAACCCCAGCTCTTGCAGGATCATGCCTTGCTCGGGGTTCTCTACGCCTTCTGCTACCGAGGTGCCCCCGAGGGAGGAAGCCGTTGAGACGATGGCAGAGGCGATTGCCTGGTCGACCGCGTTGTCGACAATATCATCGACGAAGCATTTCTCAAGCTTGAGCGTGTCGACATGAAGAGAGTGCAGGTTTGCAAACGAGTTATAGCCCGTTCCAAAATCGTCCAGAGCAACGCGGATGCCCTTATTGCGAAGACTTCGCACCGCTTGGACGGTCTGTTGGTAGCCTAAAGGCAGAGCCGTTTCTGTTAGTTCTATTTCCAGCAGCTCGGGACTGAGATCTGAGGCAGCAAGCGCCTCGAGTACCATTGCCGAGAACGACGGATCGGCGATCTGTTTTGCGGAAACGTTGACGTTGACGCGTAGTGCTGAGTTGGTTGCCGCGTTCCACTGCGCGTTTCGTTCGCAAGCGGTGCGCATAATCCACGTTCCAAGCGGAACGATCAGCCCACTCTCCTCTGCGTATGGTATGAATTCAGAGGGCGGCATAATCGAACCGTCGGCCTGAGGCCACCGTACGAGAGCTTCGGCCGCAATGATTTTACCCGCCCGGGAGACGATCGGATGATACGCGAGAGTGAATTCATCCCGACTGATCGCGGCCTTGAATGCCGCGGCAAGGCGTGATTGCTTTTGGGCCGCAGCATGAATTTCCGCCGAAAAGAAACGGTGCGTCGCGCGTCCTTCTCGTTTTGCCTGATACATGGCCGTATCGGCGTTCGTGATCAGTTCCTCGACCGTCGTACCGTCCTGTGGAAAGAGCGCGATCCCGATGCTTGCGGTTATGGCGACATCTCTGCCCAATGAAAACGGCTGCGCCAGGGCTGCCTTGATGGTTTCCGCTACAACCGCGACGCGACCCGGGTCTTTCGCTTCGTTAAGAATTGCGACAAACTCATCGCCTCCCATGCGCGCAGCGAAGTCGCTGGCGCGCAAACACTTGCGCAACCGGGCGGAAACCTCCCGAAGAAGATCGTCCCCTGCACTGTGTCCCAGTGAATCGTTGATGCTCTTAAAACGGTCGATGTCAATGAACAGCAGTGCGGCCGTCGACTTCGCTCGTTGGGCGGTGGCAAGGCACGTTGCCAGCACATCTGCGGCGGCCTTGCGGTTCGGTAATCCCGTGAGCCCATCGACGCGGGCCTGTTCCTCGAGAAGATGCTCCGTGTGCTTGCGATCCGTGATGTCGTGAAGCGTCCCAAGCAATCGTACTGCCGTTCCGTCGGCATCGTATTCTGCAACAATTTCTTGATGCACCCAAAGTCGCGTACCGTCGCGGCGGAGCACTTGATAGTCACCCCCGTGCGACTCACCGCTTGAAATCGCCATCAATGCAACCGAGTCCATGTGATCGAGATCGCTCTTCGAGAAGAACGCCTTATAGGGCGGAGAGTCCTTTGGAATCCCGTCCGCCGGATCGAGGCCTAATAAGCGAAAGACTTCGTCGGACCACTGACGCTCGTTGGTCATGAGATTCACAGACGAATCTCCCACGCGCGCGATCCGTTGCGTACGCCCATTGGCTGCTTTTGCCGCGGCCAGCGCGGCTGCGACCGCATTTTCCGTGGTGCGGCGCTCGGTGATGTCACGAATCACCCAGATAACCATGTCATTGCCCGTTTCACTCTGTTTCGCGGACATCTCCACCGGAAAAACGGTGCCGTCGCGGCGAACGTGATGCCCTTCAAAGTGGACGTCGTGATCGTTGCCGCTTAAAATGCGGTTGCCGTACTCCAAACACGTATCGTCGGATAACAAATCGTAAACGCTCTTGGATAACAATTCGGACTCGCTAAAGCCGTATGCCGCGCAGGCAGCGCTGTTGGAGTCAAGAATCTTGCCGGTAACGGTTTGGACGAACAGAACAATGTCGGCGATGCGATCGGCAAGCAGGCGGTATTGTCCGAGTTGATCCAAATGCAACCGAAGGTCGGAGGCCATACTGAGACATGTGTCTTGAAGGCACGCGAGCTCGTGCTGCGCGCCGGTGGGCTGCGGTACTTCCCCACGCTCGACCTGAGACTCCTCAGATAAGCGCAAGCCGCGTAAGATACTCGAAAAGTACGTCCGGATCATGAATTCCAACCGTGCACCGAATTGCGACTTTGATATGCACTGACAAAAGGCGCGATAAGCCCGGCGGCATCGGGTCCCACAACTTGGATCAGGTCCCAAGCGTCCTTATACATAGGGCTCGTGAAATTGACTTCATACCCTTCCCCGCACGGGAGGGTCCTCAAGACATCATCGAGCGCTTCGATGGCGTGCCGACCATAGGTGACTGCAAAGTGGAGGATCAGCTTGCCATGCCGGGCGAGCGAAGCCGCATTCATGCGGTCGCGATAGACGTCGTTGCGCAAAGGCGTGCGATTCATGGCCTAATGCTAGGCCGCAGCGGTAACGTGGCCGTAACGCCCCTGGCGGTTACCGGCTTTACCCTTCGTTAAGAGTGCGCCTCCTTGCCCTCTCGGGGTATGTTCGATAACGGTCTTATGGGGTAGAATACCACTCCGGGGTGGGGGTAAGGCAATGGCAAAGCAATCGTCTGCGCCTGCACCGGTCTTGGACCGGCGCCGGGTGCTTGAGCGAATCGACCAACGCGGCGCGCCGCTCGTTGTTTTGCTTGCGCCTGCAGGCTACGGGAAGAGCCACCTCGCGCAGCGTCTCGCAAGCCCATACGAGCACTCACTGTATCTTCAGTGTTCGAAGGCGACGGATTTTTTGGCCGGCCTCGCACAGCTCTTAGGTGCAAGCAGTTCGGGGCCCGGAGAAATCCGCGATGCATGGCGCAGACACCAAAACACCGCGCTTACGCTTGATAACATCGAGTGTCTACGATGGCATCCGGAAGCGCTCGATTCATTCCAACCACTCCTGGAGCCGAACGACGGCAGCAATAAGGTCATCTTCTGCGGACGAATGGATCCGGGCTTAGGTTTCGCGAACGAGGCTGCGCCTCATACGATCACATTTCTGCGCTCCGAGCAGTTGGCGCTCGATGAAGCCGAGACACGTGATCTCTATGCTTCAACGCCGGTCGACGATGCGATGCGCTACCGGTTGCATGTCTTTACCGGAGGCTGGCTCGCTGCCGCACTGTACTGCGCTCAGTTTGCGAAGAGTGGCGATGTCAATGAACTGTTCGACTCTCCGGTCACCGCATTTGCCGATTTCTTAGACTACATCGATACAAATGTCACCGACAACTTACCGGAGCACGTGCTTTCCGGGCTTTGCGCCGTGGTCGGAGTTCCGGGCATCCGCGGGCAAGAGATGGCGGAGCTTTATGGCCACGACCAGGCCGATGTTGCGGGAGATATGACGCGACTCTATGAAGTTGCTTCCCTCCGCGATCCGGGCGTCTTTTATGTCAACCGCCTTTTACGGTTTGCCGTCCGCACAAAACGTTCCCAACTCGTGGCGGACGCGCAGCGGGCGGTCGGCGATTTGTGCAGCAAGCGCCATGACTATGGACGCGCCGCGCAGCTGTATCTGGCTTCGGGCGATGTGGCTAAGGCTGAAGAATTCCTGAAATGCGGCCGGCAGTCGGGTCACGCATCGTTCGATTCGTTCTCACCGCTCCCGGAGGCTGGCCAAATAGCCGATTTAGTAAGCCATCCGGAACTGTGGGCGGCGGTGCTGGGAGCGCGACGCCTCTCCGAACATCCGAGCGTCCTTGCAAATGAGGCTTTGACGGTTTTGGAAAGCTTGGATGGCGAGACGGACCCGATGGTTGCAATGCAGGTGCGCTCGCTCAGTGCGATTGCGTTTATGGATGCAGGGATGATCGAAGAAGCTACTGCCGTGGTCGACGTGAAGTCCGAGCTCGCCGGCAATCCGGAAACGCGCACGGTCCTACCGATTTTGTCCGCGCGCGCAACACTGGATTCCTATATTGGGAACGTCGATCGTGCGCTCGCGATCTGGCATCGGATTCGCCCCTTTGCCCTGGAGAATCCGAGCGTTTTCGCGCAGCTCACCCGGATCGAGATTCGGGCCGCCCGCTACCGCGGAGAGTGGGAGGTTGAATACGACCAGTTGCAACGCATGTTGCATGCGGCGAACGAGAGCCGCGCCGTTACCCTGATCGCCATGGCGCTTGGCGAAGGTGTTTTTGGCAGTTGGCTTGCCCACGAAACGGACATATTCGACGAGTACGTGGCACAGCTTGCATCGCTCATGCGGGAGCACGAACTGCCCGCTCTGCTCAACTTCCAGCTGGCATCCGTGGGCCTGCGCCCTACAACGAAAAGCACTTCGAAGTATTGGGATGCCATCGCTTTTCTCATGACCTGCGCGCGGGAACTTGATGCGCAGCGGGCAGCTGAATTCGCGCATACGGCATCCCGGTTTGCTGACGACTCAGGGGCAACATTTCTTCGCGTCCTTGCGAGAGTCGCAATATCTGAGAAGACGCCCTCGCTGCGCGCCGAAATGTTGCGAGAGGCCTTGGCCCTGGCGGAGTCGGTGGATTCCTCGGCGTTGCGCGAAAGTCTGGCGTCCGCCTTGACCCAATCCGCTTTGCCGCTCGGCATGTTGGCGCCGTTTCTCGCTCGGCTCCGCGCGAACGGAAACCTATCCCAGCCGGTAACGGAGCTCGATCTGCGAATCCGTCTCGGCGATGCCGTCGTTTGCCTGGGTGGAAAGGCGATACCGGTTTCGGAGGGCGGCTGGGGTCTGCTGTTGATGCTTTCCTCGCACCGCGCGGTTCATCGTGATGTGTTGTGCGACCGGTTGTGGCCCGCGATGTCCCTGGAGTCCGGTTACAATGCTCTCAAGATGTGCGTGCGCCGAACGCGTTTGCAATTGGGATCGGCCGAGGCGATTATCTCGACGCAGGGCGGGTACGCGCTGGCGAATTGGGTGCGCGTAGATATTGATGAAATGGAGCACCTCGAAAGCGCTCTACAAAAGGGAACGTTTGACGACGAGTGTCTACCGGAAGTGCAGAGGCATTTTGATGCGCTCCGTCAGGGGCGACCCGCGAACTTCGCCACGTGGGAATGGTTCGCCGAAAGGGAACAGCAGCTCGAGTCACTGGCCCGCACGTTCGGCCAATTCCTTGGGCGTCGCGCAATTGCCGGCGCGGACTACCATACCGCCGTGCAAATCGGGGAGTATCTTCGCAAGCTCGATCCGCTCGATGAAGATGCCCGCAGCCTTCTCATCACTGCTCACGTCGCGCACAATGACGAGGCTGCGGCAGAACGCGAGCTTCGCCTGTACCAAAAGGTCCTCAAGGATGAACTCAACAGCGAACCTTCGGCGGACTTAAACAGTCTGCTCACACGATAGAAATTAAAATGTACTTCGGTTTCATTAATTCCAGATGTTCGAGGAGTCTCCACGTTGATATGCGCGGACAACCGCTTGGATAAGCCGCGCGCCATCGGGCCCAACAGCTTGGATTAATTCGAGGGCATCCTTATACATCCGGCTTGTAAAGATGACTTCATATTCGGCGCCACACCGAAGCGTCCAGGACACGTCGTCGAGTGCCTCGATTGCCTCTGGACCGTACGTAGTTAAAAAACGGCGGATCAGCTCGTCGTGCTGGATGTCGTCGCAAGGCGTCTTCATGCGAAAACAGCGACCATGCCCTTGATTGGGTGATTCATGACGTAATGATACGCCCCCGCGGTAACGCTAACGTAACGCGATGGTTAAGTTCCCCGTGTAACCTCCGTTAAGATTGCGCCTGCTTGCACGGTCGGTGCACATGCGGACGCGACTTTGGGTAAGCGGTCAACAGGGTGGTGGTGATGGCATGAAAACGGACACCGCGCCGGCTTCGGGCGTTGACCAAAGCCGAGTGCTTGAGCGAATAATTCGACGCGGCGCGCCGCTCGTGGTTTTGCTTGCCCCGGCCGGCTATGGCAAGAGTCACATCGCGCGGGCTGTCGCGAGCGCACACGAGAAGTCTCTGTACCTTCAGTGTCGCAAGTCGGCTGACTTTCCGTTGGAACTCGCACAACTTTTGGGTGCAACCGATTCGAGCCCCGCAGAAATCCAAGCTGCCTGGGGCAGGCATCAAGACACGGCCCTGACGGTCGACAAGATTGAGTGTTTAAGCGGACACCCCCAAGCGCTTGATTCCCTTCAAGCCTTGCTTGAGCCGGTACAAGGCGACAGGGTCATCTTCTGCGGGCGGGTGGATCCCGGCATAGAATTCGCAGCCGGCGCGCCTCATACGATGACGTTCCTGCGGGCCGAGCAGTTGGCTCTCGATCAAGCCGAGATGCGCGATCTCTTCGCGGGCACAACCGTCACGGATGCAATGCGCTATCGATTGCACGTCTTTACCGGCGGTTGGCCTGCAGCCGCCCTGTACTGCGCGCAGTTTGCCAAGAGCGGCGATGTTGATGAGCTCTTCGATTCGCCGCAATCCGCATTTGCGGATTTCTGGGACTACATGGATCTCAATGTCCTGGCAACCTTACCCCAGCGCGTGCTTTGCGGGCTTTGCGCCGTCGTCGGAATTCCCGGTATCCGCAGGGAAGAGGTATCGCAGCTCTATGGAAGCGAGGAGGCGGACGTTGTCTCTGAGATGACGCGCCTCTATCAAGTCGCTTCCCGCAGCGACTCACTGTCGTTTAACGTTACCGGCATCGTGCGGCTTGCGGTGCAGACCAAATATCCCCGACTCATAACCGATGCGCAGCGGGCGCTCGGTGAATTATGCAGCGAACGCCATGTACACGGACGCGCTGCGCAAGCGTATCTTGCATCGGGGGATGCGGAAAAGGCCGAAGAATTCTTAAAACGCGGGCGCTCCTCGAGTCAGGAGTCTTTCAATTCTTTTTCGCCGCTTCCAGAGGGGGGCGAACCGGCCGACTTGTTGAGCCGTCCCCTTCTGTGGGCTGCCGTCCTCGGAGCCCGGCGTCTGTCCGAACATCCCACCATCCTCGCGAATGAGGCCTTGACCGTTTTGCAAAGTTTGGATGCTACGGCCGATCCAATGGCTGCAATGCACGTGCGCGCCTTGAGCGCGCTTGCCTTTATGGATGCCGGATTAATTGACGTAGCGGTGGCCATGATCGAGCCGGATTCGGAGCCGGTCGCCGATTCCGAAACGCGCTCGCTCCTTCCGATCTGGGCCATGAAGGCACTGCTGAGTTCGTACCTCGGCAACGTCGACCGCGCGCTTGCGATCTGGCACCGCATTCGGCCGTTCGCCCTCAAGAATGCACACGTTTTGGCACCGCTCACGGTTATCGAGATCCGAGCGGCGCGCTACCGCGGCGGGTGGGAAGTCGAGTACGAGCAGGTGCAACGCATGCTGCATGCGGCGCACGAGAGCCGCGCTGTAACGCTCATTGCAATGGCGCTTGCGGAGGGCATTTTTGGAAGTTGGCTCGCGCAAGAGTCGGACATATTCGATGATTACGTTGCGCAGCTGGCGTCGCTCATGGGCGAGCATCAATTGCCCGGTCTGCTCAATTTTCAGCTTGCATCCTTGGGGCTGAAGCCTACGACGAAAAGCATGTCTACGTATTGGGATGCCATCGCGTTTCTGATGACCTCCGCACGGGAACCCGATGCGCAGCGAGCGCTCGAATTCGCGCAGAGGGCGTACCAGCTTGCCGACGAGAGCGGGGCAACCTTTCTGCGAATCCTCGTGCGGATCGCCATTGCTGAGAAGACGCCTTCCTTGCGGACGGAGATGCTGCAAGAGGCCATGACGCTAGCAGAGTCAATCGATTCGCCGGCCTTGCGCGAAAGCGTGGCGTCGGCCTCGACTCAAGCTGCTCCGCCACGCGGAATGTTGGCGCCCTTTCTCGCTCGCTTCCGGATGAGCGGCCCACTTTTGGAGCCGGAAACGCAAATCGACCTGCGAATCAGTCTCAGCGATGCGACCGTTCGCCTGGGTGAAAAGGCGATCCCGATTTCGGAAGGCGGCTGGGGTTTGCTGTTGATGCTTTCAGCGCGTCGTCCGATTCATCGCGATGTCTTGTGCGACCAGTTGTGGCCGGCGATGTCGCTTGAATCCGCTTACAATGCCCTCAAGATGAGCGTGCGCCGGACGCGCTTGCAATTGGGATCACCCGAAGCGATTATTTCAATGCAGGGCGGCTACGCGCTTGCGGATTGGGTTTGGTTGGACCTCGGTGAGATGGAAGAACTCGAAGCCGCCATTCAAAAGGGGACGCTTGGAGACGAGCGTCTGCCCGAAGTGCAGAAGCATTTTGATGCGATTCGTCAGGGGCGCCCGGCTAACTTCGCAATGTGGGAGTGGTTCGCCGAAACGGAACAGCACATTGAGTCTCTCGGCCGCACGTTCGGCCAATTCCTCGGCCGTCGCTCCATTGCCGCTGGAGACAGCCACAGGGCGGTGGAAATAGGAGAATATCTTCGCAAGCTCGATCCGCTCGATGAAGATGCCCGCAAACTCCTCATTGCTGCGTATGTCGCGCGCAACGATCAGGCTGCGGCAAAACGCGAGCTCCGCCTCTACCAAAAAGTGCTCAAAGAGGAACTCGGCGTCGAGCCTTCGCCTGAAGTCAAGCAACTTCTCAAAGGATAGAGATTAGCACGATCCACCGCCGCCGTAGGTCGTTTGGAGCGCAGTTGCTACCGCCGATCCAAGCGAGCCCAGGCAGTACAGGATCACGCTTGGGGGATCGCTGTGCATGTATCCAAGCGTGGCACCGGCGTTGTTTGTCGTACCGAGAAAACTCTGCAGATAAGGCGAGACGGCCACGCCCGCGATCGCGCTGTCGCGAGTGACCGTGAAGATATGCACGGACTGATAGGGTGGGCCGGTAAAGCTGATCGTCGACACGCTGCATGTTGCGCTTGCCGCCACGTCCGGACGCCAGAACGGTACGGGACTTGCAGATCCGCTCGGAGCGTTTGCATGCGTAACGGCTTGCGACGTATCGGTAGCAACAGCGGGGGGGCAAAGCGCAGAAGGACTTGCTGATGACAGACCGTTGTAGATATCCGCGCCGCTGTATACTTGTGCGGAATTGAACGAAATGAGCGTGCCGTAGCGCACCGCACTTTGCACGCGCTCCGAGAGAACGCCAAGGCGGCTAAAGTACACGATCCCGAATAAAATGAGTAGAACCACCGGCAAGAAGATCGCCGTTTCTACCAGTGCCTGGCCGCGCTGCCCATGTTTCATGAGCAACCGTAGGACTGGGAAAACGTGCCCGGATGCGTTGGTCCGGCCGTAAACCATGTGAGATTTACAACCAAAGATTTGTACGATACGCCAAACTCGCTCCCGGCCACCCCGGTGGCGCCGCTTGGCGATTCGTCCACCTGATAGACGGCGCCGGTCTTTGCATTGATCGCGATGCCCGGCTGAAATGCTTCCGGCAGTGGCTCGAGGGTGGAATCGCTGCGGCCTATCGCTTGAAATGCCGTTGTACCGCCCAAAGCCATTATGGACGGCGCAACCAGGGTAACATTTTTGCAAGCGACGACATCGACCGTTTCGTTTGTGGGGTCGATCCGGCTGGTATAGCTAAAAGCGCAGTCGAGGATCGTGCAATTGCTCGCCGCAAGCGCAACCGCCTGATCGGGGCCATGTTTTAGGCCGCCTTCTGAAAGATTGTCGGCTACTTGCCACTGTTGCTGGAGATTCTTGTAACTTGCGGCCGCAGCATAAAATGCAGTCACATCGCGGTTGTAGATGGCGGCGCAATTGGCGGGCGATCCGCATCCCGATGGATCGTTGACGGTGTTAATAATCCCTTGCAACAGGTAGCGCATGCGTGTCTCGTTGATGGTGGCAGCATAGAGGATCGTGTTGACCTGATTGTTCATGTTTGCGTCCGTCGCTATTCCGGCCGAGGCCGCGCTGTCCGCCGCGTTTTGAGCGCGTACATTCCATCGCACGAGATTGGCATAGTTGATGGTGAAGAAGAGTAATGCCAAAATTGCAAGAATACCGATCGCCCAGAAGGGCATGGTCTGTCCGCGTTGCGCGTGGAGGTTCATGCGCATGTCGTCCCCGTATCCCAACTGTAAATCTGGCGAAAGGTTCCGTTAATGGGATCCCAAGCCGGTTGGCGGCCGGCCGCGCCCGGATATGCAGGAAAGGATATGCCCGAGTACACCATCTGGCGGCAATCGAATTCGTCAAAAAAACCATTGACGCCGTGTCCGGTGCCGAATGTCTGCGCGGTAACGATCGCATAAGCCGGGTTTGCTACGTTCGAGGAATAGTCACGATAGTTCGCAAGCGCATCGGCGGTGCTAAATGCATAAAATGTTCGCGCTCCGTGAGCATGTGGGCCACTGTTGCCGGGTCCGCTTGCGGGGGTAGCCGTCGGAACTGCGACCGGCTCCGTCGCCCTGGATTCCAGCGGAAACGTGCCGGGTGTTCCAGGTACCCCAAGGCCTGCAACGTTGGTCGCTGCCGAAGCGGTCACGGTAGTGCCGCTGGTGCTCAAGGAGACGTCTGAAGCATTTACCCGGGAGTACACACTGTGTGCGGCATTTTGTGCAGTGCTGGTTCCGCCGGCTGCATTCTGGCCATACTCCCGTGCAGCCACAAATGCGGCGCCGTCCTGAGCGCTTTGTCCGAACGCAATCATCGAGAGCTGGATGGTGCCAAAGATCAACATCAGCACGATGCTCATGATAAGCGCCATCTCGACCATGACCGCTCCGCGTGAATTCATGGCGGACTAATCTGAAAGTTTGTAAGGCCGGTTGTTGTTGAGGTGAACTGCGTGCCGGTGCGGTTCTGAATGCCCAGTAAGGCGCTCACCATGAGACCGCCAAATGCTGCAGCAAAAAGCGCGTACTCCAGGAGTGCGCCGCCCGTATCATCGGCAAGCATTTCCGAAAATGCGCGCACCGCTATTTGGTTACGATCTGCGGCGTCATGATAAAGACGACGTCGGACTGGGAATTTTGATAGCGGGTAGACCGGAAGAGCTGGCCAAGAATCGGCAGGTCACCCAGAAGCGGAATCTTTTGGATCGTCCGCGTCTCGACGTGTTGCAGCAAACCACCCATGACGATGCTCTCTCCGGATGCGGTCACGACATCGGTAGCGAGCCGGCTCGTTTTGAGCGCCGGTATGGAGAAACCGCTAATCTGGATGCCGTCTGCAAAATCCAGGCTGGAAACTTCGGATTCGATCACCGTATTGACGCTGCCGTTGCCCAGAATGGTCGGGTTCATTTTAAGGCGGACACCGAACTCTTTGTAAAGGATGCTCACCTGCCCCACGCCGCTCGCGAACGGAATCGGAATCTCGCCGCCTACTAAAAATGTTGCTTCTAAGCCGGGCATAGTCGTGAGCGTGGGAGCCGACATAATCTTTGCATTGCCGTTCGAAATGAGCAGATCGATCGTCGGCACCAGCGCGATCGTGCGGTAGAACGACCCAATGCCGATCCCTTTTCCTGGATTCTCAAAGATTGGAAATGAGGGGGAGCCAAGATCGCGTTGTCCCGGATTACCGATATTGTTTGGCTGGCCCGTCCCTGATTGAAGGCGCATCCCCAGCTGCTTGAGCCCGTTGTCGTCAACTTCGAGTATTTGTACCTTGACGGAAATTTGACTTGTCGTCGCGGTTTGCAAGCGGTCGATCACCTTGCCCTCGGCGGGCAAGTAGGGTCCGGCAATGCCTCGAGCTTGAGCCAAAATCGCCTCTGCCTGCGTCCTATTTAGGACGCGGCCACTGACAATAATGTTGCCTTTCGCGTCGGGGTCCAAGCGAATGCTTGCATTATTTGCGATCCGGTCGATCGAATCTTGAATCGCCCCAAAGGGATGGGCGACCGTTACCGCGTTGATGACGCTGTACTTCTTTGCGATTTCATATTTATCGAAGCGCGAGAGCACGTCAGTGAGTCGTGCGAAGTGCGCCGTATCGGCCACCGAGCCACGGACGACCACCGCATGGTCGAACGTCATAACCGTGACGTCCGGCTCACTGATGACGGCCCGAAGCATTTCCGTGACGGTGTCAAGCGATTGCTCGCTAACGGTCACCGCGTAGACCGATTGGCCCGCGGGGGTCCAGAGGATGACGCTCGTGCGTCCGGGCGCCTTTCCGCTTACGACCGCTTGCTGATTGCCAACCGGGATGACGCTTGCGATGCGCGCGTCGCCCACTGCGGCGCGGCGCAAGCCAGGCGCATTTAAGATGATGGACTGGCCCGAAGCGATGCGCAGCTCGTGAACTTGCCCGGCCGCCGCTACGATTGGGGCGAACATCAAAAAAGTGGCGGCGAGCGTCCAGAGGAGGCGCGGGTTGGATTTCATGGGGCTATCATCGTTCGCGCCGGTAACCCACCAGTAACGCCTCCCTCACGTTACCGGCCCCTGGCATTCTTGCTACAGCGCCGCGCAAATCGGCGACTCACACACTCTACAGAAGGATACCCATGTTACAAAAATTCGTTTCCATGCTTCGCGACGACGAAGGCGCAACGATGGTCGAGTACGCACTCATCGTCGGCCTGATTGCCGCCGTCTGTATCACAACCGTCACTGCGTTCGGGAACAAACTCAGCGCCAAGTTCACTAGCATTCAATCCGGCTGGTAATGGAAGCCAGCGCCTCTTGGCTTGTGTGGGTCGTGCTGGTGGGCTGCCTGTTCGCAACCATCACGGACCTCGCCTCGCGCAAGATTCCCAACCCAATTACGGTCGCGATCCTCATGGCGGCGATAGCCGCTCATGGCTGGCATGGCATCGTTCCGTTGTTGCATTCGTTCGGGGCGATGACCTTGGTCTTTGTTCCCGGAACCTTTGCGCACTCTCGGGGGTGGCTCGGTGGTGGCGATGTCAAACTCGCCGCCGCCGTCGCCGCGGCCTTTAGCTTTCCTTTGGCGCTTGCATTTGTACTCTACACAATGCTTTGCGGCGGCGTCCTCGCCCTCGTATGGATTGCGTTCGCCCGTCATCGTCAATTCTTAACTGAATTAAAGGGTTACTTGATCAGTATCAACCTCGGCGTGATACCCACGATCGATACAACGGGAACACGCAAACTTCCCTATGCGCTTGCAATTGCATGCGGTGCGCTTCTCGCTTACGGCTCGCAGACCGCAATGCCGTATCTCCAACTGAAATTATTTTCATGAAACAAAAACGCATCAACCTCATCGATAAAGTCAAAGGCGTCTCGGATCTCATTCAGCCCGGGGACCGCGTCGATGTCATTGCCGTCGCCGCACGCGTGGGTTCCGAGACGCCCGCGGCCTCGGCAATTTTGCGGGGCGCGCTGGTCCTTGCCTTGGGCTCGACGCTCGACAGCGCAGCGCCCGCAACGGCGACCACGCCTGATACGCAAACTGTTGCGACCGTAACGCTCGGGGTAACACCCGCCCAAGCGAACCTTCTTGCAATGGCGGATATTAATGCAACTCTGCGCCTATCTTTACGGTCGCCGCGAGAATCGGTAAACTCCCTGACATCCCAGCCGCTGGTGCTTCCTCAGGCGCAGGTGCAGCGCGCCGCACCTCCCATGCAAACATTGACGCCGCCTGTGGCAGCCGTGGCGGCGCTTGCGCCCGGAGTACCGGCAGCCGCGCCAGCTGCCAAGGCAGCGGCGAGCGCCGCTGCAAGTACAGGCGTGCAAGTTATTTACGGAAACGACGGGCCGCAATAGTGCGCATTGTATCGTTCGTTGGCGCAAAAGGCGGCTCCGGGACCTCGACGCTGTGCGTTGAGCTCAGCAGGCGGCTGGCGAAAATGGGTTCCGTTGCATTAATCGATGCGGACCTCTTCGGGCGGCGCAGCATCGCCGTGCTCTTAGATGCCGTTCGAGCCTTCGACGGTTTGCGCTTGGAAGACGCCGCGCCGATTGCGCTCATCGAAGGCATTGAGGTAGCCGAGCTGGTCGAAGCGCTCGCCTCATCGTTTTCCTTGCGCGCCGAAACGGTACAAACGATTTCCGAACAGGTATTGCAAAAAGATATCGTTCTTGTTGATTCTCCTCAGCCATACGCCGGCGCACTCCAACCGCTCATGTCCATAACGGCAAAATATCTTATCGTCATGGAGCCGACAATGCTCGGCACAACCGGTGCTCGTGCGTTAATCGCAGATCACTTGCGCGCTGTGAGCAAAGAACGCACCGCCATTGTATTGCAGCGCCGGGACGGACGCAGACCCGAGGTCTCGGTTAGCGAAGTCGAGACCCTTCTCGGGCTTCCGGTGATCGCAGACATTCCTCTGAATACGGACCGCGGTTACGCAAAGGCTCTTGCGAATCTTTGCGTGGCGCTGTTAAATATTGAACCGAGCGATGGCGCACACGAGCTTACGGTAAGTGTGACGCCGATCGGCGAGCGCCGCACGGACGAACGGCGGGACGAAATGCGTACGGTCGCGTTGCGCGAAGAGCAGCGTCTCGCGCTTGCGCTCGGAGAAGCAAAAACATCTATGGAAACGTGGGAAGATCTCAAGCGCAAGGTTCATTCCTCCCTCGCAACCGAAATTGACGCCGCAACGATCGCGCGCTCGGATGAAGCGAAAATCGCCGAAATTCGTGAACGCATACGCAAGTTCGTCATGCGGATGATGGAAGAACAGCCGGGGACTCTTTCGCTCGAGCTAGCCAATCCTCTGTGCGAAGAAGTCATGGACGAAGCCCTTGGACTTGGACCACTCGAAGGACTCCTGCGTGACGCTAGCATCTCGGAGATCATGGTCAATGGTCCCAACTCGGTTTTTGTAGAGCGTGGCGGAAAGCTCGAACTGACCAACAAATCATTTTTAAACGAGCACCAGTTACGGCTGATCATCGAGCGCATTATCGCACCCCTTGGGCGCCGCCTCGATGAGTCCGCACCGATGGTTGATGCGCGCCTACCCGACGGATCACGCGTGAATGCAATCATTCCGCCACTCGCTCTTGACGGCGCGACGATGACCATCCGCCGGTTCGGCACCAAAAAGCTGGAAGCCGCAGACTTAGTCCGGCTGGGAGCAGTCTCCGCCGAGGTCATGGAATTCTTGAGCGCCGCCGTGCAAGCGAAACTCAACATCATCGTCAGCGGAGGCACAGGCTCGGGAAAGACCACCTTCTTAAACATTCTCTCAGGATACATTCCGGCCGGCGATCGCATTTTGACCATCGAGGACGCGGCGGAGCTCGAACTGCAGCAGAAGCACGTCGTGCGTTTAGAATCAAGGCCCCCGAACCTCGAAGGCCGTGGGGAGATAAAAATTCGCGATTTGGTGCGCAACTCGCTGCGCATGCGTCCGGATCGAATTGTCGTCGGTGAGTGTCGCGGCGGCGAAGCGCTCGACATGCTCCAAGCGATGAACACCGGGCACGATGGCTCGCTCACGACCGTCCACGCA
>JBHEMH010000018.1:0-52879 GCA_046262675.1 Vulcanimicrobiaceae bacterium | reverse complement strand
GGAAAATCACCTACCGGGCCCTCTCAAGGGGACATCTCTAATGAGTTTTAAGGGGACATCACCATGGAGTCCTAACACCGGCAAAAAGGTTACTCCAAATCCGGGCGTCGGGAGCGGGTCCGCTCCCGCGAGGCCGCTCTTCGCCAGGCGGCGATCTTGGCGTGGTCCCCGGAGAGGAGCACTTCGGGCACATCGATTCCCCGGAAGCGGGGCGGCCGCGTATAGGCGGGATGGTCCAGCACGCCGTCAGTGAAGGACTCCGCGCTGAGCGACTCTGCCCGGACGACGCCCTCGACCAGACGCGCGGTCGCGTCCATGACGGCAAGGGCCGGGATCTCGCCTCCCGTCAGCACAAAATCCCCAAGGCAGAGCTCCTCGACCGGATAAAGCGAGGCAAGGCGGTCGTCGATCCCTTCGTAGTGGCCGCACACGATGATCAGACGTTCGAGCGCACTGAAGCGTACTGCGTCGGATTGAACGAAGGGCCGCCCTGCCGGGGAAGGCAGCACGATCGCGGATCGCTCGCCGGCGGGAGCGCCGGCAAGAACGGCATCGAGAATCTTGGCGATCGGCTCGATCCGCATGACCATACCGGGGCCCCCGCCATAGGGGGTGTCGTCCGCCCGCTCGCGCCCATCGAGCGCGTCCAGGATGTGGTGGTAACGGATCTGAATGACTCCGGCCTCAACCGCTCGCCCGACGATCGAGAGTCCGATGAAGGGAGCGAAGACTTCCGGAAAGAGCGTGACCAGGTCGATCGTCAGCATAGAAATGAAGTGTTCAACCTGCGCAAACTCGCGGCATTTTTCCGGCCCCGGACCGAGTTGACGCCGTATCAACGGGCGGTCAGGCTTTTGGACACTGGCGCGTTCGCTCAGGCGGAGCTTGAACTGAGCGAGTTGCTCGCACGCGTTTCGGACCTCGAGCGAGTTCCCATCTTGAACAAACGCGGCATTAGCCGCGTGCACTTGGGCCGCCGGCAAGAAGCGCTTGCGGATTTCAATGCCGCGTTGCAGATGGACGCGACGTACGCGCCGTCGCTCGTCAATGTGGGCAATTTGCTGCTCGAAGACGGGCGCTTAGACGAAGCAATCGCGCAGTATGAAAAAGCGGTGCGCAGCGATGACGAGTATGCGGTGGCCCACATGAACCTCAGTGCCGCCTACAAGAAAGCCGGCCGCCACGATGACGCGGTCCGCGAATTCCGCCGCGCCGGCCGCGTAGAGGGCAGTCTCTTCAAAAAGAAAAAACCTAGATAATGATCGTTTCACGTGCCCATGGGGAAACGTGCGCTTCGGAAAATGTTGAGCGCGTTTGTGTCCTGGGGGCCCCGTTGCTTTGCAATGGGGGGCGCGGAGCTAGGCGCAGCGCCGTATGACGGATATTGAGCAGATCCCCATTTCGGATGAAGTGCTCACCGTGATGAGACGCGCCGCCACGTTCACGCTTAAGTCGGGCGAACAATTTATCACGATGCGCGCGGTAATGCTCTCGCTCATGCAAGAGCCTGCCTTTTCAGAAGCCTTTGCCGAAGTCGTCGATCTCCAATCCTTAGAAGCCATGATTCCCGACGAACGCGATGCTCCCGGCGTACAGCAGATGCCGGAAGAGCGGATGGCCGAAGGTGAGCAGCCCGCGCTTCTTCGCTATGACACGCTCGCATTTAAGGATGAAGCGGGCCAGCAAAGCGTGTGGCTCAATGGAGAATCGCACGCCCTTTTTCTGGAAGGTGCGCGGCACACCGAGAGCCGCTTTCTGCCGAGGAATCTCATTCTGGCATTTGTGAACGAAGCGCGGCGTCAACCGCACGTTCTGCGCGATCTCAAAATCGACGCCGGTAAATTTTCAGAAATCGCATTCGCGCTGCCGTAGTTAAGGGGAAAGACCAAAGCAGTGTCCCTTGAAATAATTAATACCGGCGCGACACTTGTGACGTGCGCAATCGTCGCAGCAACGGCGATCGCTGCTTTGATTCAATTGCGTCATCTTCGGGCGAGTAATCAGATTGAAGCGCAAATGGCGATCAATAGCCTCATTCAAAGTGCTGACTTTAACGAAGCGATAATGAGACTGCGAGATCTGTCAGCTATGGTGGAAGACCCCGCGTATGGTTGGGCGTTTGCGCGGCCGCTTTCCCAAGGGTTGCCGCCGGAGGTGGTTGCAATGCGGCGCGCCGCGAAACTCGTGGGAAGCAACCTTGAAAACATTGGAAATATGGTTCGAAATGGGCTGACCGACAAGCGACTCTTCATCGAGCAATTCGGTAACGTAGTGACCGAAGCGTGGGACTTGCTGCGACCGTATACATGCATCCGCCGGAAGCTTAGCACGCACGATTCGGTCTGGGAAGATTTTGAATATTTAACCATCTTATCAAATGAGTGGCACGAAAAAATCGGGAGTGCATTTCCCAAAGAGATGCGGCGGTTGCTCCCTCCGTGGGCGCAAATTGTCTTGCCGGAGACGGTGCTCCCCAAGGAAACGCGGGCAGAATAGTTTGCCCAGCGTCTCGCCGCTTAGAGTTTCGTCGTTAGGTCCGCGCTCGTAATTTCTTCCAGATACTCGAAGAGCTGTGGAAGCGTGATCTTCTCGAGCGCCGTGCGCTTAAGGTTGCCGGCGCCGTCCTCGCCTTCATCGCGCAGATAGCAGCGCGATTCGATGCCGCTTTCACTTTCACTGATGAACGACACGGCAAAACCCTTACCCGGCATTTCATCGTAGATGCGCATCATCGCGGGGTTGAGGATCTCAATCGAGTGGGTGGGGTTGTTTGCATCGAAGATGTTGATGGTCAGATAATCGCGGTTCATGACTTCGATCGATCCGACCACGAAGATGTTTTTAGCAGAAAAGAACTCGTGGCCGCGCTTGTTGCGGCTGGAAACTTCATAGAAGACCCGATGCATGACGAACCGGTTTAGGATGTTCCGCAGGGTCGCCAGTGATGCCAGCGTCTCCGTACGGTTACCCCGAGTGTAAATAATCTTCAAGCGGACGTCCCGGGCCCTTTGTGAAATTGCCGCTGTGGCGGGATTCGCATGCTTGCACAGTTCCGCAGGAACCCCCTTCCGGGTTCCCATTAGAAAAGTCCCGCTAGAAGCAGTGTCGAACCGGATCTAGGCATGTTATCGATCACGGAAATGGCGATCTTGGGCGTGGGGGCGCTGTTGCTCTTTGGGCCCGAGCAGTTGCCCGGAATGATGAAAAAGGCCGGGCGCGTGATGCGCGATGTTCAAAATACGTCGCATACGTTTATCCGCGAAATGGAACGTGCTGCGGATGAATTCGAAACGCCGAAGTTTGAGATGCAACGCTACGAACCGCCCGAACCATATACGACGCCGCCCACGACGGAAGCCGATGTTCCGCCGTACCGGCCGGAACATTCACCGGGCCCCGGCAAGCCTTCTCCAGAGTGAAATAACGCTGCGCACGTAATTACGCGTCTGCGCATACGGCGGCACGCCGCCGTATTTTTCAACTGCGCCTGCGCCGGCATTGTATGCGCTGAGCGTTAGTTCGTAGCGTGTTTGGATGTCATATCGACTGTAGCGATCCAGCAGACTGCGCAGGTGGATTGCCACGGCGCGAATGTTTTGTTGCGCGTCGTGCGGATCGACGCTGAGACCCGCAGCCGTCGACGGCATGAGTTGGCCCAGCCCGAGTGCGCCCGCTGAAGAAACGGCCTGTGGATGCCAGCTCGATTCGACGGCAATGAGCGCAACCAGCAATCGAGCATCGAGTCCCTGCGAATCCGCCTCGGAGATCACCCGGTCTGCAAACACGAGCGAAGTTCGACCATCCAGTGCGGGGTTGAACGCACGAAGCGCCTGCGCATAGAGCTCGTCGGCGTGCGGCGGTGCAAGGGCGCGCGTGGCGCCGAGCAGCAGCGCAACTACGAATCCAAGAATGCGAAAAGCGGACATGCATGATGCAGTGCCCGCTTTCCCGCTCAGCTAGAACCTAAATATTGAAGTTGTTGCGCAGCTCGCTGATGCGCTGGGCCACCATGCCCTTGACCTGTCCGTGGAGTTTCTCTTTTTGATCGTCCGGCAATTTTTGATAGACGAGAAAACCTGCGGCTGAAAGAAGCCCGCCGACTACTCCGACGAGCAGGGTGCGTCCCATGTCGTTTGCGTCGTTCGTCGGTTCATAGCTCTTGTGCGACGTCGTGCCGTAGTTATTTGAAGAAGTGTAATTATCTGCCGGCGTCGGCTTAAACGTATCTGACATGATTCTCTCCTCGTGCCTGCTTGTTCGTAACGGTGTTACCCAGGTTTGTGCCGGATGTTACTTCCGCGAACTTCTCTCGTAGGCGACGTGCTTGCGATTTTGCTTGGCGATCTGCTTGATCGAGAGTTCTGCCGTGGCCAGTATGGCTTTTACCGCTTCGTCGTCGCGGCGTCCCGCCGGAACCTCCAAACGCAGCTTGCCCGTACTCTGGGTGACCTTGAGGTCGACCTTGGCGTAGTCCTCGAGTCCGGCCCGGGTTGCCAGCAAGATACCCGAGACGGCGGCGCAGACGATGTCGTCGCCGCGATCCGCCCAGCCCGCATGCCCTTCTGCTAAAACAGAAGACAGCCGTTTCCGGCTGTCTCTGCTGAAAATTACGGTGACCACGAGCCTACGGCAAGTCGATCTTCGTGATTTTGACTTCGGCGAAACGCTGGCGGTGGCCGGTGAGCTTGCGGACGCGCTTCTTGGGCTTGTACTTGAAGACCAGAATTTTCTTGTCTAGTTTCTGACCCAGAACCGTGCCGGTGACCGTGGCATCTTTGATGCCCGGGGCTCCAACCGTTACCTTGTCGCCGCCTTTGCTGGCCAAGACGACATGATCGAACGTCACGTCCGTCCCGGCACCTTCCGGAACGTCGCAGCGAATGACGTCGCCCTCGGCGACTTTAAATTGCTTCCCGCCTGTTTCGATAATCGCGTACATAACTTAGGAAGATTAACACCCGGCCCCGGGCGCTGTCAACGCGATTCTGCGGAGCGGGCTTGACAGCAGCCTTCCGAGGGCTTATAGTTTAGACAAGTCTTAAAAACAGACAAGTCTACGAATGGAGCCTTTTATGTACGAAGTCACGACATGGACCGCCTGGGGCCTGGTCGGAATCTTGTTCTCAGTCCTCGGTGCCTCTCTCTGCCGCCCGGAAGCCGGCAAATGAAAGAGCAAGAGCTCAACGTCTCCGAGGCCAGGGAGCATCTTGCCATGGTCGACCGGATCCTCTCCCGGACGCAAGAGCCGCCGTGCCTCGGAGGCACCCCATTTATCATTTGGGGCATCGTGGGCGGCGGCATCGATATTCTCGCTCAGATCGTCGTCTCACAAAAAGGCTCGCCCTCGCTCATGTGGATCAGCGCCGTACTGATACTCGTTGCGGTTGCTTTTATGATTTGGTACAGCATTGGGGTTGCAAGGAGAGAACGCCGCGGGGTTTTAGACCGGCACATCGGCAACGTCTTCATGATCTCGTGGATCGCCTCGTTTTCCGTCGTGTATCTCGCGCATCACATTTTCATGAATTGGGCTCAAGGAGCCGTGTGGAGTTTAATGTTCGGCGCCGCGATGATGTATGCAGGGACACTGACGCGCAGCCGCATCGCTTTCGCCGGCGGCATCGTCCTGATTTTGTCCATTATCGCCGCCAACTATGCGTACGATTATGCAGGCTACGTTTTAGCTGCGGGCTTCTTTGTTGGGATGGGCGGAGCGGGTATCGTACTGACGCTGGCGCGCGGCAATGAGTAATGGACGAACTCTTGCTTTCTAAGATCCGGCTCGGGGCTATTGCGGAGTTGCTCGCTGCGGAATGGGTGACATTCCCCGCGCTGCTCAAATCGATCGGCACGACGCAAGGCAACCTCGGCGCTCATTTGGCTAAACTTGTCGAAGCCGGCTACGTCGGTGAAGAAAAAACCTTCGTCGCCAAACGGCCGCAAACGCGATATCGCCTTACGGCCCGTGGCCGCGACGCCTTTAAAAAACACGTAACCGAAATGCAATCATTGCTTAAACGAGCAGATTAAACAAAAGTGATCGACTTCGGGGTCGCTTGCTTGGGCAGCAGTCTGCGCGTCCCGGGCAAAGAGTTCGCTCAATTGGGTATACAGCGCAGATGGATGATGACATCAGCGCCGACAGAAACGATCTCGACGATTCGAGCGCCTCGCGCGCGATTTCCAACTTGATAAAAAACTCTACGCCGCAGCCCGCGCAGGATCGCAATGAAGACGTCTACGGCGATACCGATATGAATCCGAACGCAGAGGACCAGAAGGACATGCACGGGGGCGACGGGTAGACGTGTTCGGGAAGAAAAAGCGCTGTGCCGGCACAGCGCTTTCGTATTGCGACCCATGGAGATCTTCGCTGGATTTCTGTGATAAAGGGTCTTGCTCGACTAGTGGCTTCGAAGCGAACATCGACGAAAAACCGATGCGCCAAGTCAAGTATTGAGGGCGCCATTGCAGAATTTCCGCGGCCCTAGCATTTGAAACCGCTCTGATCCTTGTCATCATCGAGAGGCCGACCTCACCGGCCATAAACCTCGCAGGCCATGCCGGCAGATGCATCGGCGCCTTTGCGCCGGCAGTAGCTGCAAGCGCCGGCAACCATTCAGTGACGGGCGATCGGAAACATCCGCTTTCGAATTACTTCGACCATGGCGCCCATGTGATGTTTTAGTCAAGAGTTATGTCTGCGAAACTTCCCTTCGCTACGCAAGGCAGAGCACGGGGAAAACGCCAGATGCCAAGAGCAGAATCACGAATCGAGACAACCAACAATTCGCTCAAACTCCCTATTTTAGGGCGTCCTTTAATCGCATAAGAAACGCGCGGACGAGCACCAGCGCTGCCGCACCCACTCCACCCGCGAGCGGTACCAGAATTTCCTCCACCGGGACGCCTGCGATGTGCGCTAAGACGTACACATGTACTAACGGAGGGTCCGGAACTCCGAAACGGCATTGTCCACAATCGAGCTCCATCTCGAGTCGGCAGGCGCATCGTAATTGTCGTGCCAGTTCCACCACGTGTAAGGCGGAGTCTGGGGGTAACCCTCCGGCGAGTCCTCCCACGCTTCTTGGCGCCCGAGAGGAGTCACGTCGAGGTAGCTCCAGGTGGTCCCCAGCGCCTCGTCGCCGCGGTTGTTGATGAAGTATGTGCGGAAAATGCGTTCGCCGTCGCGGAAGAACACATTGGTCCCATGCCACTCATCAACGCCGAAATCTTTGTCGAAGCCATTCGTGATGGTATACCACGGCATCTCCCAGCCCATCTGCGTTTTCACGCGTTGAATATCCGACTGAGACGAGGGCGAAACGAATACGAGCGTAGTATCGCGAGCGTTTAAGTGCGCGAGGTTGCCGACATGGTCGGCGATCATGGAGCAGCCGCGACATGCATGCTCAGGCCAACCATGGACGCCGGGCTCAAAAAAAGCACGGTAAACAATCAATTGGCGGCGGCCTTGGAACAGATCGAGCAGAGTCGCCTTGCCTTCGGGTCCGACGAACTCGTACTTATTCTCGATTGCCTGCCACGGCATGCGCCGGCGCTCAGCCGCCAGCGAATCACGTGCGCGGGTTGCGGCTTTCTCTTTCACGAGGAGCTGCTCGCGAGCAGCCTCCCACTCTTCGGGAGATACGATTGGGGGTATGTTCATTTCCTGATTCTCCTTGCTGTTATGCGACCTACAGGTGACGACTGGAGACCTCCAAAGGATTCCCGTCGAAAAAAGTCTTGTGTGTGAATCCTTTCGGACGTTTCGAACGTCATTGTCAGCGTGACTGACCCTCAAGCGTTGAGCCCAGAAACGTTTGAAAGCTCGCTGCACGAACTGCGGCCGAAGCTGCATCGCTACTGCGCGCGCCTCACGGGTTCCGTAATCGATGGCGAGGACGTCGTGCAAGAAGCGCTCGCCAAAGCGTTCGCAGCGTTTCCAACTTCCGGCACCATCGCGAACGTGCAGAGTTGGCTCTTTCGTATCGCGCACAACGCGGCGCTTGATTTTCTGCGACGGCGTCAGCGCGAACAGGCGCTTCTCTCTGAAGAAGATCTGGAGACTATCGTGGATCCGTCAGATGATCAAAGCAGACTGGCTGTAGCAGCTGGGATGCGTACGTTCATGCGGCTTCCTGTTGCGCAGCGGAGTTCCGTCATATTGATGGATGTGCTCGGCTATTCGCTTCAAGAGATCGCCAGCATAACGGCCGTTAGTGTCCCAGCGGTAAAATCGGCGCTTCACCGCGGCCGCACGCGACTTCGCGCGATCGCACACGAACCGGAGGAAGTCGCTGTGCCCGACCTCGCGCCACGCGAACGCATTCGCCTGCGGGCCTATGTCGAACGGTTTAATGCCTATGATTTCGATTCCGTTCGCGATATGCTGGCCGACGACGTACGACTGGAAGTTGTCGATATTGCACATATGAACGGTCGTCAAGAAGTGGGGCGTTATTTTACAAATTACGCGCGACTTAGAAACTGGCTTCTCATGCCGGGACTCGTCGAAGGGCGTACGGCGGCCCTTGTCGCGCAGGCCGACGATCCCCGGCGCAGAGCAGTTTACTTTGTGCTGATCGGATGGTCCGGCGACCGCGTAGTGACGATGCGCGACTTCCGCCACGCGCGCTATGCTATCGAGGGTGCCGATTATGTCGTCCTTGACGATTCGGTCAAGTGCTCGAACGCGGATAACTAAATACAAATTAGGCCGAGGGCTCCGGGACGCCCCTCATCGTTTTCATTGCTACCTGGGCAGCGCTTGGAAGTCTACCAACGGCGGTACTTACGGCGGCAGCAGCTGTTGGCGGCTCACAGCGTGCGCCTGTACCGCTGCATGCGTAAATGGAAGCGCCGCAAGTCTACCGCCGTTATAGGTGGCCGTTAGGTCTTGATAGTGGGGCGATCCAGGTTCGCCCGATTCCCCCGCCGGAATGACGATCCCGCCGGCGTCCCAATTTCCCACATCCCAAACCGCGCGGAAACTTTGATTGAAATTCGTGTTTTGCGCGTGCACCGTGTAGTTGTCGCCGTTTCCGGGCAGCACGGCACCGTTGAGCCACCCAATGCCGAATGAGTCAAGGGGATTGAGCATCGGCACCGCGCCTGCGGCTCCCCACGGTTTTTCGATTCCGGATGGTGCGTTGGCCAAGAGATTTGTCAGAAGCCACTTATCGGCCGAGCGATCGTGTTTTGCTGCGTGCATACGAAGCGTTTGTAAAAGCACAGATGTATTGCGGCCCGCGTAACTCGTGACCAGACTCAATCGAATCGCGTGCGCCACGGTTGCAGCGTGTGAATCCGGCGACATATAGCCGTTCCATCTGCGCAGTTCGCGCAGCAGCGGAGCTACCTGCGCGACCAGCTTAGGATTGCGGCCGGCTGCGGCGAGCACAAACTTCGAGAGCTCCAGTTCCGCTACCGAGAACGTATCGTTCTGCATTTGCGAAAAATAGGCGACGTCATATTTCTTGCGCGCCTGGAGTTGGCGCCGAACTTCATAAGCGCGGTATGGCGGCGAGAAAGTCGCACTTAACCGGTACGGATAGCCGTCGCCGTACATGCGGTTGTTCGACGTCCAGACGACGGCGTCGCGCGACGGTGTTACGTGCGGAAGTGCGGCGAATGGAATCGTCGGATACGTCCGGTACGATTCGTCGTGCGCATGGCGCGCCCACAGCGGGTCGTTTGGAATCCAGCCGGCGAGGGTGTAGGCGGCGCGACCGTCGATTCCCGCAAGTACAAAGTTCTGTGTCGGCCCTGGGTATTTGCGGAGCGCTTTGAGCCCGTCTTCAATCGAGCGCGCGCGATCGAGTCCATCAAAGGCATCGAGCGGCGAGCCCGGCTTGCTATACGTGCTCCAGGAAACGAGAAACGTCTGCTTGCCGTCCTGTACGTAAAAGCCGCGAGCCTCGCGGTAGTAAGTGATATCGCTGGAGCCTTTCAAGCGCACTTCAAAATGCTCGACAACTTCCGCCGATTTTGGAATCGGCGTGCGGATGCGAAAAAGACTCAAGGCCGCGACCGTTCCGTTTGTCGCACCCCACGCGATCGAATCATTATGTCCCAGAATTACGCCCGGCGTTCCCGCAAGCGACGCTCCCGCAACGTGAAATCCGGGAGCTTGCAAATCAACCAGATACCAAATGCCCGGAATGCTCAAATCCAAATGTGGATCGTTAGCAAGCAGCGCCCTACCCGTCGTCGTGTGTGCGCCACCCGCCGCCCATTCGTTACTTGCTTGGGCACGCGGTTCGTCAAGCGGGGCGGGGGCCGCAAGATCGAAGTCGTGCCGTCGCGCGCGTCCCACCGTCGGCGAATCGTACTTTGGATCCGTCAACGGATACTGGATGTCGTAGCCGCGCACTCCGAACTTGCGGTAGACCGCATTGCGCGAAAGAACGTCTCGGTAGCCGTCCGCTAGCGCGAGCACGGTTGCAAAGCCGACCGCCAGTGAATCCGGTCCTTGCCAGCGTTCGGGACGTAAGAAGAACAGGCGATATTCAAAAGGAAGCGGCTGCGCACCCTGAGCCGCATTGATGCCGTCCGCGAAGGCGTTGAGCTCGTCCCGGCTCTCATTTGAAAGAGCCCTCCATTGCCGCTGCACGATGCCGCGCACATCGATGGTGCGCGAGCGTTGATCTGCGGCAAAGGCCGGTGTCCCGAACCATTCGGCAAGCCGGCCGTAAACGAAGTGACGAGTTAAGTCGAATTGGAAAAGCCGGTCCGATCCTTCGGCAAATCCTTGGGCAAAAAACAGATCGTGCAAATTCTGAGCGCGAATGTGCGGAACGTCGCGTTCGTCGCGAATGATCTCGACGGCTGCCTGCAGGCCGGCAAGTTTCATCTCCCCATCCGTTTTACTGAGGGCCGTTTTCCAGCTGAGTGCGAGGTAAACGCTAAAAACCAGAGCGAGCACAACCAGCAGACCGAGAACGCCGAGCACGACGAGTGCTAACCGTTTTAAGAAACTAGGTCGTGATGAAGATGTCGTCGCCGTCAACCCGCACCTCGTACGTGGGTACCGGCACTATTGCCGGCAACGTCAGCGCCGCCCCCGTCTTCACATCGAACATTGCCCCGTGACGGGGACACATAATCCGGCATCCGTCGAGTTCACCTTGGTCCAACTCGCCGCCATCGTGCGTGCAAACATCTTCGATCGCGTAGATTTCGCCGCCGACATTGCACAGCAGAACCTCCGTGCGCCCAACCTTAACCCGTCTCGTCGTCCCACTCGCGATCTCGGAGACTTTTGCAACAGGCTCATTCATTGGGCCGAAGGGTTTACCACTTTGTCCTGGCGAGCCTCTCGGAGGATGGCAGCCTACCCGACTGAGCCTTCCATTTCCATCTTAACGAGACGGTTGAGTTCGACCGCATACTCCATCGGAAGTTCCTTGACGAAAAAGTCGAAGAATCCATTGACGATCATCGCGGTCGCGTCGGCTTCGGAGAGCCCGCGGCTCATTGCGTAAAACAGTTGCTCTTCGCCGATTTTCGAGACGCTGGCTTCATGCTCGACCGTCGATTGCTGTTCGTGAATCTTCATCGTCGGCTTTGTATCGCTCGAGGAATGGTCGTCCATAATGAGCGCGTCGCATTTAACGCGCGTCTTCGCGCCTACCGCTCCTGGATAAATCTCGACGAGTCCACGATAGGTGGTCTTGCCCCCGTGCGCGGTAACGGATTTGTTCGTTACCATTGATGTCGTGTTGGGAGCGGCGTGAATGACTTTCGCGCCGGCATCTTGATGTTGCCCTTCGCCCGCAAACGCCATCGAAAGAATTTCGCCACGCGCGCCTTCGCCCATCAGCCAGATGGCCGGGTACTTCATCGTGAGACGCGAGCCGATATTGCCGTCCACCCATTCGACGGTCGCGTTCTTGTATGCGATCGCCCGTTTGGTGACGAGATTAAAAATGTTGCGGTACCAGTTCTGAATCGTTGTATACCGGATGGAAGCGCCTTCCATTGCGATCAATTCGACAACAGCGCTATGCAGCGATGCGCTCGAGAATTTGGGTGCGGTGCACCCCTCGATGTAATGAACCTTCGAACCCTTATCGGCGATGATGAGCGTGCGCTCGAACTGACCCATGTTTTCCGTGTTGATGCGGAAGTAGGCTTGTAGCGGCGTCTTGACTTCCACCCCGGGTGGAACGTACACAAACGATCCGCCCGACCAGACGGCCGAATTAAGCGCAGAAAACTTGTTGTCGCCTTGCGGAATGACGGTGGCGAGATACTTTTTAACGATTTCCGGATATTGCTTGAGTGCGGTATCCATATCGCAGAACAGCACGCCGAGCTTTTCCAGATCTTCACGCACCGAGTGATAGACGACCTCGGATTCGTACTGTGCGGAAACGCCGGAGAGAAACTTGCGTTCGGCTTCGGGAATGCCGAGGCGGTCGAACGTTCGTTTGATATCATCCGGAACATCGTCCCACGACTGCTCGGTGCCTTCGGTCGATTTGACGTAATAGTGAATGTTGTCGAAATCGATTTCATTGAGCAGTGCCGTATCGCCCCATGCGGGCATCGGCTTACTCCGGAAGATCTCGAGCGATTTCAAGCGAAAATCGAGCATCCATGGCGGCTCATCTTTCATCGAGCTAATGCGCTCGACGATCTCGGTGGTCAGCCCCTTGGCGGATTTAAAAACATACGCATCCTCGGAGTCGTGAAACCCGTGGCGATAGTCCTCGATCAGTTCCTGGGGCACCGTTTTGAGTTGAGCCATACGTCCTTAGCCTAGGGCCGGGGCCCTCGATAGTCAAGATATTGAAGTCGTATCTTCACTTTCTTTAACCCCTCTGCCTGGCGGATCGTTTCTCGCTAGGGGGCGGCAGCTTGGACGCGCCGGCGTGCCACGTGCCCCTCGACGCGCATTTTTTCCTATTGGAGTGTTTACAAGGGGGGGTGTAGGGGTTATCATGTTCGCCGGACCTTTTGAGGCACGGGTTACTTCGTGCGGTCCACGGTAAAGGGAGGCGTGCCCAAACATGCCATCGCGGCGAGCCACACGCGCACCGCAAAGCGCCGGTAAGAGCTCGTCGATAGGTCGGGGACGTGACTGCACTGCAGACGCCAGCCGACGTTTCGGAGGTGGGATTTCCCCCAAGGTTCGAGGAGAACAAAAAATTGAAGGCACTCGGTACTCATATCGTGTGCGAGCTCTCGGGATGCGATCCTGCGGCTCTCACCGATATTGACGGCGTTCGCGCAACGCTCATGCAAGCGGCTCGCGAATCTCGCGCCACGATCATGGAAACGGCATTTCACCGTTTTCAACCCCAGGGCGTCTCAGGCGTCGTCGTCCTAGCCGAATCGCACATTTCGATTCATACGTGGCCGGAGACCGGTTACGCGGCAATGGATTTCTACACGTGCGGCGACCATACGGATCCGTGGCTGGCAGCAGAATATGCGGCCAAAGCGTTCGGAGCCAACAGCATCCAGACAACCGAGGTGAAGCGGGGGGTCGAATCGGCCAAAGGACAGTTCACGCACGTGGTGACGGCCGAACGCGAAACGAAGAGAATGAGTGCTTAAGCCTTAGAACCTCACAATGGAATCTCTCGAGAAGGCGCCTCCTGCAAAGTGGGCGCCTTTTTCATTTGATTGTGCGTTGAGCGCTTGCGGTTACAATGCCCTCCTGGCAGGCGTTTTTCTGCCGACATTATTCTAGCGGGAGCTCTTTTTTGAAGTGCCCTTCCATTTGCTTTTAGGAGAACGTTAAGTGCGGAGCATAAAACAGCCGTTTAAACCGGCGCTCATTTTACTTTTTGCCGTGGCAGCCTTTGCAGCGGGATGCGGCGGTGGAGGTGGCGGCGGGGGCAGCGTGCCCAGCGTTCCGGTTACGCCGACGGCGGCACCTCAAACACAATCAACTTTGCAGCCGGTCTCGATTCCCAATAGCGGGGGACCGATACCGATGCCTACGGTTGCGGGCTATGCGCCGACGCTGACCGTTCCCCCCGGAACAACGGCAAGCGCGCAAGCCCAAACGTTCACCGTATTGCCCGCAGGCATCCCCGCTCTTAGCATAGGCCGCCATACCGAATCGTTTAGCGGCAATCTGTTTCTGATCTTAGCGATCACAACGACGGCGCCGGTAACATTTTCAAGTCCGCCGTCAATTGCAATTGCGCTGCCCGCCGGATTCCCCGTCGCAGGCGTTCAGTTTCAATTAGCCCTATTCGCTCCAGGTGCCACAGCCTGGCAAGAAAATCTCGGTGCCGGCGCTTACAACGCGTCATCCAACACCGTGACATACGCGGGCGGGTCCGGAGCCTTTACGTTGCCCACAGGGATCACGTACCTCGCGTTTTACACGATTCCGGCACCGCTACCCAGCCCCAGCACCGCACCAACATCGTCGCCGACAACGGCACCAACGGCAACTCCCACCCCGATGGTCAGTCCGTCGAGTGTCTCGTTCACGGCAACGGGCAGTGCAAACGCTCAATCCGTTAACGTGACTGAAGCCGGCTACACCGGCGCGTTTACGCCGGGCACAAACTGCAGCGCAACCGCAACTATTAGCGTGGGTGCGAATGCAAACCAATTCATCGTTACCCCAGTCGCGCCCGGCACTTGCACCGCCACGTTCGCAGATTCGAAAAATAATACGGCGCCTTTAGCAATAACCGTTACCACGACCAGCGTGGGAGGAAACTAGAATGAAGAAGCAACTCAGCTTACTAACGCTCCTCGCCCTGGCGGCCTGTGGCGGTGGTGCAGGATCCTCATTACCAACGACGGCTTCGGGCACCCAGCCGCAACTGCAAAACGTGGGTGTCCAATTTAGGATCTCTATCCCGGCAGCCATCGGAAGAGTTCCGCAATACATCTCGAGCGCAACGAAGTCCGCGCAGATCACGGTGACGCCCACGGGCGGCACCGCACTGGCCCCCGTCGTGCTTGCTTGTACGACAACATGCCAGGGTACGGTGTCGGCGCCCGTCGGCAGCGACACGTTCGCCGTTGCGCTGTACGATCAAACCGGCGCGAGCGGAAACACCCTTTCGTCCGGCAGCGCCACTCAAACCATCGTGGCCGGTCAAGCAAACTCCGTCATGCTCACGTTTGGCGGCGTCGTTGCGAATATCGCGATCGCGCTCGGCGCCACAAGCGTCACGGGCAGCGGTTCAACACCGGTCACGGTTACGGCAAAAGACGCGGCTTCTCAAACAATCGTGGGAAGCGCTGCCTATATTAATCCGATTACACTTACCAATTCGGACACGAGCGGGGCGACGACCTTATCGACCACCGCCGTTACTTCTCCGAATACCGTCGTGACGCTGAACTACACAAACGCTCTCACAACAGCTCAAATCGGCGCCACGGCCTCGAACGTTGCGACCTCGCAAGTGACCGGTGCAACCATTAGCAAAGCGGTTTCGTTGCCGGCCGGCTTTATGAACCAAACCTCTGCGACCAAGGCGAGTGGGACCGTGCCGGCGGGCGCAACGAGCGCCATCGGCGTAGCGATCTCAGGAGTGCCCGATCAGAGCGGTGCCGGTGCGCTTAACACGGCGTCGGTCACCTTCGGAAGCGGCACGATGGCAACGAGCGTCGGTCGCGTTACCCTATCGATGTATCGTGGAAAATTTGGAGGCATCCACGGTGCGCACGATCGCGCACCCGACGTTCAAGAAGTTGAAACCGTTCTCAAAACGATGAGCCATTCCGGAAGGCCGCAAGCCGCATCGCGCGTGACGCAAAGCGTATTGCCTTCGTCCCTCGTGGTGGGTGCGACCGCAAGCATCTGGGTTCACGCCTCCACTTACGTTCAGGTTCCCTCTACCCTAGAATTCAACTCAACGCACGGGCACATTTGGGTCGATAACTCGCTCATCAGCGGCGGCAGCGCCGTCCCCGCTTTCAATTCAAGCAACATCAACAGCACCGTTACGCAAATCGGTGCGGATTTCGACAATGCATACACGTCGGATGTGGCGCACTATGGTACGCCCGACTATACGTCAACTGCTCCCGGGGCGCAGCTCCAATACAATGCGTGCGATAGTACCGGCGCACAGCTCGGTACCACCGTGTCGCAGTATATTCCGGAGCCCTCCGATGGCATGATTGATGTCATGGTGCTCAATCCGAACCTCCTCGGTGGCTTCGGGGGATACTTCTCAGCCACCAACTTCACCCCGCAAGCTATCTGGAACTGCGGCACGACAGCCCATTCCAACGAAGCACCGTTCATCTTCGTCGGATGGTTCGATGGAAATACACCGGGGAGCAGAGACAGTTATAACCTGCAAGAAGACCTGGTACGCGGAACGGCGCATGAGTTCCAACACTTCATCAACTTCATCAATCATTCGATCTTGGCAACGGGCGCAAATTCGTACGGTTTCTCCGGTCACGAACACTCGTTTATCAACGAAGGCATGTCCATGCTCTCGCAAGACTTCGCGGTGCACCAACTCCGTTCGAACGAAACGTTCGATTCCGATGATGCGCTCTACAACGCGAGTTTCTTTATCGCGCATCCGGAGGATGTCAACCTGACCGCGCATTATGGCAAGGATTCACCGGGGGGGACTGCGCAGAGCGGCTGCAGCGCCTGTTACGGAGGGGACTACATGTTCATGCGGTATATGTACGATCGTTTCGGCGGTGATACGTTTATCAAAAACATGACGACCAGCGGCATTACCGGATTTCCGAATTTGGTAGCAAACGCCACGGGATCAAGTGAGTCGGCCAACCAGTTGCTCTCCGATTTCGGGGTTGCGATGGCCGCAAATGCGGCAGGCATCACGCAGACCGGGGCGTTCAACCTTGGGACGTTGAATCTGAGTGGAACCTATCCGGGGGTATTCAGTTCCAATACGCTTCCGGGTCTAGGATTTGCCGCACCCGCGCTAGGTCCGAACGCAAGTGCTACAGTGAATGCTCCTCTCGGCGGTTATGCTTTTGTGCAGCTAACCTCGATTCCGGGATCGGGTGAACCGGTCACGATCAACGATCCGGGCGGCACATTCAGCCTCATCGGAGGCTTTGCCCAGCATTAGCTAGTCACCGATTCGCAGCAAGGCACGCAGCGCCCGGAGCACAGGACGAAGTGGTTCGGGCGCTAGTGCGTTCATCCGGCGAAAAAATTGACGCGCGCCGGTTGCGCGTTGTTGTTCCGGACGAAGTTGAAAGAGCGTATCGTGCTGGTCTTCGGTTTGCGCGTCGCTTTTCGCAGTTGAATAATAGTATGATGCAAGCGAACGGCGCGTCACACCGGCCGGCAAATGCAATTCTTTGTAGCCGTGGTACGAGTGATCGTGCGTCTCCATAATCACGCAGCGGTTGAATTTTGGCTCGATATATTGGCGGCATTCTTTCATGTCGCGAGACCACAGTTCCAAATAGCCTTGCCACTGCGGACGCCACGTTTCGTTTAAGTAAATAAGAACGTTAAGACGCCGGTAGAGCCCCAGCTGCGGATGAATGTTGAAATCGGCATGGATATCGAGATAGCTGCCGTTTGCGCCTTGGTGTAATCCCCCGCCGTGCAGATCGGGATCGGCGCTCAGATTCGCAAACTGCGTCACTTTGCCGAGCCATGTAATGAATCGCTCTGACCGCAATTCGTGAAAGATGTCCTGAAAGACCGGGTGAAGCCGGTCGATGCGCTGCTCGGCGTTCTTCACTTCCGGCAAACCGGCAAAGGCGATCTGCATCTCGGCTGGGCCCGGAAATGCACGCGCGGCCTGCACAGCAAGCTCAGGGTTTAGGAAACTCTCAATGACCACGTGCCGGATTGGATCGGCATGCTCAAACTCGCGTCGCAGCGAGTCGGCTTGCGCACTTAGTCTTTGATAGTTTAAGGTGCCGGCGGTATCTTTCATGGCGCCCGAAGCTTCTTGGGCAAGGACGCGTCATCCCCGTAGCGTATGCTCCCGCAATGCCCAAAACCGAACACTGGCAGTGGTACGTGGAACAGTTTGCGCCGACGGAAGAACATCGTCACGCAATCGAAGAAGTGTACTACGCCGGTAAATCCCCTTATCAGAGTATCGGCGTCATTCGCACGCCCGTCTTCGGCAAGATGCTGATCCTTGACGGTGACACGCAGAGCTCGCAGGCCGACGAGAAGATTTACCACGAAACACTCGTTCATCCGGCGCTGGCCGGCGCGCGCGACCGCTCTGAGGTCTTAATTCTTGGCGGAGGCGAAGGAGCGACCCTACGTGAAGCGCTGCGCACTCCCGACGTCAAGCGCGTAACTATGGTCGATATTGACGCTCAAGTTGTCGAGCTTTCCAAGAAGTATCTGCCGGAGTGGTCGGATGGGGCGTTTGAAAATACGCGCGCGCGTGTCATTATCGGCGATGCGCTCAAGTTCTTAGCCGAAGATAAAGATCACTATGGCGTGATCATCTCCGATCTGACCGAGCCGCTCGAGGATTCGCCTTCAAACATTCTGTTCAACGAATCGGTCTTCCGCAATATCAAGGCCCGTCTCGCGAAAGGCGGCATCTATATTTTGCAAGCGAGCACCGCCGGCTTCCACAACATGTCGCTGCACGCGAAAATGGCCCGAACGCTGCGTGCCTACTATAAGTACGTCGTGTCATTCTACACGCACGTCCCCGCATTTGATAATGACTGGGCGTTTATCGCATGCAGCGAGGACATCGATCTAGCCGCCTTGAGTGAGGGTGATATCGATGCCTACGTGCAGCGACTCAGCGGCGAGAATTACTTTTACGACGCGCAAACGCACCGCAGGATCTTCGCGCTCCCGGTCTATCTACGCAAGGAGCTTGCGAAGAAAGGCGACACGTTTTGAGAACCGAGGCGTTTCTCGGCAAGACTGTTCTCGTTACGGGGGGTGGATCAGGGCTCGGGCGGGCCATGGCGCTTTCGTTTGCAGAGCACGGTGCGAGCGTCTGTGTTATCGGACGCCGCGAAGAACCGATCGACGAAACCGTCGCGATGATCCGAGCCATGGGGAAAGAGGGACTCGCGCTTGCGTGCGATGTGCGTGACCCTGCGCGAGTTGCGGAAATAATCGAAGAGACGGTGAAAAAATTCGGCGGCCTAGACGTGCTGGTTAATAACGCGGCCGGAAATTTTATCGCGCCGGCGGAGACGCTTTCACCGAACGGATTCAAAGCGGTCGTCGATATCGTGCTCAACGGGACGTTCTATTGCTCTCGCGCAGCATTTGAGCACCTCAAGAAAAGCAAAGGCTCGATCATCAACATTATCGCGACGTATGCGTGGAGCGGCGAGCCGGGGGCGGTGCATTCGGCATGTGCAAAAGCGGGCGTCCTTGCGATGACTCGTACGCTTGCCTCGGAATGGGGAATGTTCGGCATTCGGTGCAACGCGATTGCGCCGGGGCCAATTCACACCGAGGGTACCGACAAGAACCTGTGGTCCGTAGCGGGCGCCATGGAAGAGGTAAAGAGCCACATTCCGCTCGGCCGCATCGGCGAGCCCTCGGACATTGCCAAAGCCGCACTGTGGCTGGCCTCCGATGAGGCGGCCTGGATCAGCGGCGCCGCCTTGCCGGTCGATGGCGCGCATTGGCTTTCGGGCGGTACACTGAATTTCCGAAACCTCTACGACAAAGCCGTGGCCGGAATGGGAGGCTCACAAACGTAATAGGGCCCTTGCCGGCCATTCCGGTATCGTAGGCTGGGTCGCGCCGAGCGGCCCTCTTGGAGATTTCGTGCAAGTCGATCACCCCGATCAAGACGCGGTCCGTCGCCAGTGGCACAAAGAGCGCTCGTATTTTGTCGAGCTCCTGGATCTTCATTTAGAAGGCATGGGAAACGGCACCGCCGTGATGCGCATGCCCTACCGGCCCGAAATCAGCAACGGAACGGGCGCTGTGCACGGCGGAGCGATCGTCAGCCTCTGCGATACAGTCTTTTACATCGCCCTCGCCTCGATTTACGGCCGCGATCAAGACACAACGACGGCCGCACTGCAATGCAACTTTCTCGCACCGGCGCTTCCTCCGCACGATCTCGTCGCGGAGGCCAAAGTCATTAAGGCCGGCCGCCGGATCGTCTACGGTGAGGTCTTCGTGCGCAGCGGCGAAAAAGTGGTCGCGCATGCAACGCTCAACTTTCTCAATACCTATCCGGAAGAGAAACCGAAGAAATGATAACTACGAACGACAGTAGCATCAAACGCACGGCACTTGCAGACGAACACGTCGCGCTCGGTGCCCGCATGGTACCTTTTGGCGGTTTCGAGATGCCCGTGCAATACGCTGGAATTCTCAAAGAACACGATGCGGTGCGCAATCGCGCGGGCTTATTCGACCTCTCGCACATGGGGCAGTTTCTTCTCGAAGGTGACGGCGTGCCGGAGTGGGCGGATTCCTTAACGATCAACGCTGTTGGCACCATGAAACCGATGCAAGCGCGCTACAACATGTTTTGCAACGAGCAAGGCGGTGTGCACGACGACGTTATTTTCTACCGCTTGCCGGACCGCTGGCTGCTGGTCGTCAACGCCGGCAATGCCGATAAAATGTGGACGCTTTTGAATTCTAAATTGCCGGCCTCGGGTGTGAGACTCACGAGCCTGCACGGCAAAAATGCACTCATTGCCATTCAAGGGCCGCGCTCCCTCGAAATGATGAAAGGCGTACTTGAGTCCGACGTCAGCGCTTTGAAATACTATTTCTGCACAGAGGGCAAGGTGTACGGCAAACCCGCGATCGTCGCGCGCACCGGATATACGGGCGAGGATGGTTTCGAATTATTTGTAGACGGCGGCGACGCGCCCCAGATTTGGAAACGTTTGCTCGAAGAGAAAAAAGCCTTTGGCCTCGAACCCGCAGGCCTCGGCGCACGCGATGTCCTGCGTTTAGAAGCGGGCATGCCGCTTTATGGTCACGAGATCACCGAAGAGATTACGCCCGTGCAAGCGGGGCAACAATGGGCGCTCAAATTCAGCAAGGGCGAATTTGCCGGCAAAGCCGCTTTGCAACAACAACAAAATGACGATACGTACCGGCGTGTCGTTGGACTGGTTATGACCGGTCGCGTCCCGGCGCGCGAAGGTTACGCGGTTTTGCAGAACGAGAACACCGTTGGTGAGGTTCGCAGCGGTTCGCTCGGCCCATCGGTGCAGAATCAAAATATTGCAACCGCGCTCGTCGATAAAGGCGCATCCCAAGCGGGAACGGTTCTCCAGATTGAAATCCGTGGGACCAAGTACGACGCAACCGTAACCCCACTACCCTTTTACAAAAGAGCTAGGTAAGGAGTCCGCACGTTGGCGCAGCCGCAAAATCTACGCTATAGCAAAGAACACGAATGGGTCAAGGTGGAGGGAGATACCGCGACGATCGGCATTACCGACTACGCGCAGGACTCGCTGGGCGACATTGTGTATGTCGAGCTGCCGAAAACCGGCGCGACGCTCACGCAATTCGGCAACGCCGGGGTGATTGAATCGGTTAAGGCCGTCTCGGATCTGTTTTCCCCCGTCGGCGGAGAAGTATTGGAAACGAACGCCGCGCTCGAAAGCGATCCGGCGCTCGTCAACCGCGAACCCTTCCAGGGTGGATGGTTGTTCAAAATAAAGTTGAGCGATCCATCGCAAGCCGAACATTTACTCTCGCCCCAATCCTACGATCAGCTCTTGGCGGAAGATAATCACTAAACCATGACCTATACGCCCCATACCAAACGCGACATCGAACAGATGTTGCAAGCCGTCGGCGTCGGCTCGCTCGAGGACCTTCTCAAAGTCCCCGAAGCAATTGCCCTGCGCGCGAAACTAGACGTCGTCCCGGCGCTCCCCGAGACGCAAATCACGCAGCGGTTCGAAGCATTCGCTGCGCGCAACACGGCCACGCACGCAATTTCGTTCTTGGGTGCCGGCGCCTATCACCACTATTGCCCGCCTGCAATTATGGCGCTCGCGATGCGCGGCGAGTTCTTGACGGCGTACACGCCGTATCAAGCTGAAGTTTCACAAGGCTATCTTCAAGCGATCTACGAGTGGCAGACCTACATCTGTTTGCTGACCGGGCTCGATATTGCGAATGCCTCGGTGTACGATGGGGCGACCGCGCTCGCGGAAGCGGTGATCATGGCGATCAACGCCAACGGCCGCAAGCGGGTCCTGGTTTCGCGAGCGGTCCATCCCAATTATCGCGCGGTGCTCAAAACCTATTGCGACGGCCTTGACATTGCGATCGATGAGCTGGCTCTGTGCAAAGACGGCACGACCGACCTATCGTCCCTAAAAAATACGCTTGGCAGCAAAGAGCACACGGCTCTCGTTTTGCAAACGCCGAACTTTTTCGGAAATATCGACACGCCGGGCGCCAACTTTCGCGATATCATCAAAGAGAGCGGCACGGTGCTTATCGGTGTTGTGGCCGAGGCGCTCTCGCTTGCCGCCTTGCAGACACCTGTTTCCTGGGGCGCAGAAATCTGCGTCGGCGAGGCACAGTCGTTCGGCGTTGCGATGGCGTATGGCGGTCCCTATGTCGGCTTCATGGCAACGAACAAAGAGCACATGCGCCGCATTCCGGGACGCCTTGTTGGCCGGACGGTGGATAAGAAGGGCAAAGATGCCTACGTTCTTACCTTACAGGCGCGCGAGCAGCACATTCGCCGCGAACGCGCCACTTCCAATATTTGCACGAACCAGGCGCATTGTGCGCTCGTCGCCACGATCTACTTAGAGCTGCTCGGAAAGACCGGTCTGCGAGATTGCGCGTCGGAGAATCTACGTAAGTCGCGCGAACTTGCGACGGCAATTGGGAGCATTGAGGGCTGCACGTTGCAGTTCGATGCGCCTTTCTTTAACGAACTCGTCGTTAACGTGCACTCGTCCGCCAAAGAGGTTCTTGCAAAATTGCAAGAGCGCGGCATTCTCGGCGGCCTTGATCTGGGCCGCTTCTATCCGGAATTTTCCGACTGCATCCTGATGGCCGCAACCGAATTGACAACGCGGTCCGACATCGATGCACTTTGCACTGCACTTGGAGACGTCGTTCATGTCCCAGCTCGCGTCTGAGATGGCCTCGCCGCTAATTTTCGAGCAAGGCCAAGAAGGCCGTGCGAACCGCTATTTTCAGCCTGGCGGGCCGATGACGGATTTCTTGCCCAAGGAAACACTGCGCGAGGATTTGCCGGTTCCCGATAATAGCGAACTCGATGTCGTGCGGCATTTCACACGGCTTTCGCAGCGCACGTTCGGGATCGATCTTGGGTTTTATCCCCTCGGGTCATGTACGATGAAGTACAATCCGCGCGTCAATGATGCCATGGCCAATTTGCCGGGCTTGCGCGATCTGCATCCGTTTGCGCCCGATGAGCTCTCGCAGGGGGCGTTGCAAGTGATGTACGAGCTTGAGCGCAGCCTCGCATCCCTTTTCGGAATGGCTGCGTTTTCGCTCAATCCGTCGGCCGGAGCGCACGCGGAACTGGCGGCGCTGCTCATTGCGAAGAAGTACTTTAAAGATCGCGGCGAGCAGCAGCGCGCGACCGTCATCGTTCCCGATACGGCGCACGGTACGAACCCGGCTTCGGCGGCAATGTGCGGCTTTAAGGTTGTTTCGCTCAAGAGTGATGAACGCGGACGCGTGGGCGTTGAAGATTTGAAAAAGGTTCTTGGCGACGATACCGCCGTTTGCATGATGACCAATCCGAATACGCTCGGTCTTTTTGAAGACCACATCAAAGAAATCACCGATGCCGTTCACGCCGCAGGCGGCCTCATGTACTACGATGGTGCAAACGCCAATGCGCTCATGGGGAATGCGCGTCCCGGCGACATGGGATTCGATCTCATGCATCTCAACACGCATAAGACGTTTACGATTCCGCACGGCGGCGGTGGCGCGGGCCACGGTCCCGTCGGTGTTGCCGCGCACTTGGTTGACTATTTGCCGACGCCTGTTGTGCGTGCGATCAAGACGGAAAACGGCAAGAGCACGCGCTTTGCAAGCGACGCCATGACGTTCTCCCTTGATTTTGATGTTCCGAAGTCAATCGGTCCAATGCGCTCGTTCTGGTCGAACTTTGCCCATGCGGTGCGCGCGCTTGCCTACATCTACGCAAACGGCGCGGAGGGCCTCACCAAAGTTTCCCAACTCGCCGTGCTCAATGCCAACTACATTCGCGTTCATGTGGCGGAGTTCTTAACGACCCCGTATCCCGAGATTTGCCGGCACGAGTTCGTAGCGTCGGCGCAAGAACTCAAGAAAGAGACCGGCGTTCGCACGCTCGATATTGCCAAGGCATTGCTGGATCGCGGCTACATGGCGCCCACCGTGTATTTCCCGCTCATTGTTCCGGAGTGTTTGATGATCGAACCTACGGAGACGGAATCGAAGGAAACGCTCGATGAATTTATCGCCGCGCTGCGGGAAATCGTGGAGACCGCAAAGCGCAATCCACAAGAAATACTGGATGCGCCGGTACACACGGTCGTCGGCAGAATCGACGAGACGCGTGCCGCTCGTCAACCCGACCTCCGCTGGACTCCCGTGATCTGAGGGCATCACCGTGTGCGTAAAGAGTTGTAAGAGCGGCGCGCTCACCCGAGCTCAGGTAATCGCCGGGATGACGAGTGCATCGTTGTTTGTATTCGGTAAACCGGCAGCGGCAACGGAGCCAATTCGCCGGAACGTCCCGCCCGAGTTTGTGGGCAATTTTTCACATGCAGCCCTCGTGGCGCTCAGAATCGCCGGTCGCTCGGAGCTCATACGCTCATCTTATGTTGAGCTCTACCAGCTTGGTGTATCCATTGGTGATCCGAAGCTCCGGGCAAACGTTCTATCGCTTCTCGGGTCCCCTGTTCCAATGTACGCAGTTCGTTTGCGGGGCGCGGCAGTGCGTCGCAGAGTTCGCGACGAGTTGTTGCACGCCGGTTTCATCGATAAGCTTGATACAATCGATGCATTTCTTCCGACGGCCGCAAACGATTTCTCGAAATCGCCGCAGCCATTCTTTGCTACGGCCGGGTCCGCACAAGACTCGCATCACGCCTATCCCGGTGGCCTGGTCATGCACGAACTGTTCAACGCCCGCAGTGCGATTGCGCTTGCGGAGAACTACAACCGCGAGTATTTCGGTGGCGTGCCTACGATCAGCCGCGATGTCGTAGTTGCGGCCGCGCTGTACCACGACGTGATGAAGACCGTTGTTTTTCAATGGGGCGACGATGGCAAGCTCAGTTTCGAGCCGACCATTGCGGGCACGGGCGCGCACCACGTTCTTTCGGCCGCCGAAGCAATTGCACGCGGGCATGATGCACGGTTTGTGATCGTGGTGTTATCCGCGCACGCCGCGCCCTCGCTCGGGGATGAAGTTAAAGTCGTGGCCTGGGCGCGCGCGGCTGCAATGGTTGCGGGCGTCGATCCAATCGATTATGGGTTGCTCAAGCGCAAAGGCGGCGAGTATGTGCTCGCGGCACTTCCGCCGATCGAAGCCTTCATCAGCAACCTGAGCGACCACGATTATGTTTTGTCAGTGCACGCGATGCATGAAGTCGCGCGACGATTGGACGCGGTGATTGCATCCGGCAAAGTGCCGGACGCGCAACGCTTGTGGTATCGCAACGCGCTGCTGGCAAATACAAGCGCTATAGCCCTCTATCAAACTCTGGCAAAAGACGAACGCAGCTTCCGCAGCGAAGTCGATCGTGAGCTCTCGAAAGTCTCGCTCTAGAACGCCGCGTCTCCCACGCCTTGGCCGTGGGCACTAGCGTAGGGGAATGCAACGCGGATTCACCCTAATCGAGATGGCGATCGCGACCGGAATTCTTGCGATGCTCGTGCTGGCCGGCGCGGCCTTTGCTCTGGGCAAGCGCCCAATGGCAATGCGGCAGGGTGCGGTCGAGTTTTCCGCCCAGCTGCAAGCCGCTCTTTCGCTTGCGGCTGCTAGCGGAAACGCGCTACCATTCTTGTGAAGGCGCTGGTCCTGACTCCCCGTCAATCCGGTTTTCAATCGATCGTGTTTTCGGGCCGGCCTACCACGCCGAAGGCGGTGAGCGCCGCAAACTTTGCTCCTGTGAAGTCCGAAGCCGACGTCGCCGAAGCGACGATTGGCGCACCCACCTTCTCGATATTCATCTCCGGAAGCGGGCACGTGAGTATGGCTGCGGGAGATTGGTCGGTCAACACCCTTGCCGGCGAACCCGCGTGTCCGGCGGTTGGAAAGTATACTCTGACCTTTTCAGTGGATAAGGCCACGAGCAGCCTGACGCTGCCGTGCAAAATGTCGCTCAGCGGTACCCCAATTCCGATCGTGACCAATAGCCCAACCCCGGGGCCATGAGCCCCACGATGCTACGGCCAGACCCCCCACGAGGAAGCAGGAGAGGCCTCTTTTGGATCCGCCTTCTTGGTGGCGTTCGGTATAATTAGATCAGTCGGAGGCGTCCCAGCGGGGCGCCTTTCCAGTCCTTAAAGCAGGACCGCCTCGAGCGGTGATAGGGCAAAATGCGGATCAAATATGAAGTTTCGGCCGGCGGACTCGTGCTGCGCCGGCGTGAGTCGACGTATGACGCGCTCCTGATCGGACGCGGGGCGCCGCGCATCTGGTCGTTGCCCAAAGGACACGTCGAGCATAAGGAATCCCACGAGCAAGCGGCCCTGCGGGAAGTCCGGGAAGAGACCGGCTGCTGGGCCGAGCTCATCACCAAACTTTCGGACATTTCGTACTGGTTTTACATCAACCGCAGCAAGCATAAGAAGAGCGTCACCTTCTATTTGATGCGCTATCTCTCGGGAGACACGGCAAATCACGACCACGAGGTTGATGAGGCGCAGTGGTTTGATATCATGTCCGCGAAACGGGCCCTCAAGTACGTGAATGAAAAACGTTTGGTTGATTTGGCCCTCGATTACCTTGTTGCAAATCCCGCCGCATTCGGCGACGTCCCCATCGTCGCGAAGACCGCAGAGCAGCGCACGAGTTGACCACCTCTGAAGAACTCGTAGCTCAGACGGCTCCGCCGTCGCAGGGCGTGGACGCCCCATGGCGTGTTTCGTTTGAACTTTTCGACGGACCGTTGGATCTGTTGCTCCATCTGGTTAAAGAGAAGCAGATGGATATTGCAACGGTGCCACTCGCCGCCGTTGCCGAGCAATACTTCGAATACATCACACTGATGGAATCGATCGACGTCGAGGTCGCCGCCGAGTACTTGGTTATCGCGGCGACGCTGGTCTTCCTGAAATCCAAGTCGCTTCTGCCGGCCATTCCAAGCGAATTTCTTGACGACGACGCGGAGACACCCGAGATGGTCGAAGAGCGGCTACGTGCGCGCCTCATCGCGTACTCGAAGTATCGCGAAGTCGGCGAAGAGTTGCGCAATCGCCAATTCGAGGCCAGCGCCTTTTACTATCGCGACGCCGGCGATCCAAACAGCGATCTCACACAGCGGTATCGCATCGATCCAAACCGGCTTACGAACGCGTTTTTAGCCATGTTGCGCAATGCAAAGCCCGAGCGACGCACGATTGCCCGCGAGCGCGTTTCTCTTCTGGCCCAAATGGATTACATCATGAAGACCGTGCGCGAAAAAGGCGAAGTGTATTTTTCAGCGCTGTGCCACGAATTGGGCCGCGAATCCATCATCGTGACGTTCTTGGCAATTCTCGAACTCATCCGGCGCCGTCGGGTTGAATATGAACAGCCGGAACAATTTGACGACATCCGTTTATTTCCGGTTACCGCCGCAAGTCAGGGGTCCTAAATTGATCTCCGAAGAACCGCTCGAACTGCAAGCCGAGCCGATCCAGGCAGTCATTGAACGTTTGGAGCGGCCCGTCGAGGCGCTCCTTTTCGTCGCGAGCGAGCCGCTTTCAATAAAACAAATGGCACGACTCACACACGCAACCGAAATCGAGATCGCCGCAACGCTTCAAAAGATCGAGCAAGAGTATACCGGTCGCGGTATCGTGCTGCGGGAAATCGGAGGCGGGTACCGCTTTGCAAGCGCTCCCCTCGCGCGCGACGTTGTGGAGGCATATCTGCTGCCTCCGAAAACCAATCTGTCGACTCCCGCAATGGAAACGCTTGCGATTATTGCCTACTTGCAACCCGTCACCAAGAGCGAGATCGAAGCGATTCGCGGGGTTTCGGCCGAAAGCGTTGTCACGACCCTTTTGGATAGGCGTCTGATTTTAGAAGCCGGCCGCAAAGATGTAGTGGGTCGCCCGATGCTCTACAAAACGGCGCCCGAATTTCTCGAGTCTTTTGGTTTGCGCTCGCTTGAAGATCTGCCGCAGATGGAGCTGGAAGCGGGGCAACCGCTCGAGCTCGAGCTCCTGACCGCTGCAATGAGTGCCAACATTCCGCCTCTCCAGCAGGATGCTGTTGCCCAGTGACAGCCGACTATTCAAAACTCGCAGGCGATTACGACGCCCACCGCATCGGCTACTCGCTTGAACTGTATTCCATGATGACGGATTATGGCATTCCGATGCAAGGAAAAATTTTGGATGTTGCCTGCGGGACCGGCCTCGCGTCGGAACCTTTTGCAAAAGAGGGCGCGCGTGTAACGGGCATCGATAGATCGCAGGAAATGCTCAAATACGCCGAAGCTCGTATTCCGAATGGACAATTCAAGATCGGCAGCGCCGAAGGACTGCCCTTCGGCGAGGGAACGTTTGATGCCGCGATTTGCGCGCAAGCTATCCATTGGCTCGATCGCGATAAGGCCATCAGCGAGATGATTCGTGTAACCAAACCGGGTGGCATCCTCGGTATTTGGTGGAAGAGTCTCATGCACGACCATCCGGTCAACTCGTTGCGCCAAGAAGTCGCGAAGAACTTAGGGGCCAACGGCTCCGAAAGCGCGATCAGTGGGTTTCTCGAGTTCTATCGCGCGCCGCTGGCCGATCACACCCTTCGTGTCGTGCCGTGGCGTCTGGCGGTTTCCCTCGATCGCTTTATCGGCTACGAGCGATCGCGCAAAGATCTGCGCGATGCACTGGGCAGCGGAGCCGATGAATATTCCGATCAGCTCGCCGGGCGTTTGCGAGAAGTGTACGGCGAAGGCAATCCCCTGATCTCGCTCGGCTATCTGCAATTCTTGTATCTGGGAAGAACGCTCTAACGTTGCGCCTAGGTATTCATGTTAGAACCGGTGGCGGGTATGCCGCCGCCATGGAACATGCGAAAAACGCCGGTTGCACCGCCCTTCAAATCTTCAGTACAAATCCTCGGACATATCGCGTTAGTCCGATCGATCGCGCCTCGCTGGAGAGCTTCCGTGCGATGCGCGACCAAGCCGGGATCTTCCCCGCGGCGATCCATACATCGTATCTGATCAACCTCGCAAGCGACGATGAGAAAATTATCAACGGCTCCTTGCGGCTTCTCAAGAACGACTTGGAGGTTGCCGCAGCGGGCGGCATTTCGTATGTGAACACGCATCTGGGATCGTACGGCAAGCGCTCGCGTCAGGAAGGCTTCGCGGACGCTTGCCGCGCGCTCGAGCGGTCGCTCCAAGATATCGAGCCCGGCATCATACTCGTGATGGAAAACTCCGCGGGCGCCGGCCAATTGTGCGGTGGAACCCTCGAAGAGCTCGGACGGTTTATCAAGACCGTGGATCATCCGCAACTTGGGGTCTGCCTGGACACGGCGCACGCGTGGGCCGCCGGTTATGAAATCAATTCGCAGCGCGGGGTCGACGACTTCATGTATCAGACAGCGCAAGAAATTGGTCTCGATCGCATCAAGATGTTTCACTTCAACGATACGCAAGTGCCGCTCGGGGCAAATAAAGACCGGCATTGGCACATCGGCGACGGAAATATCGGCTTCGAAGGCTTCCGCGCGCTTGCCGCGCGTCCCGAGTTACACGATAAGATGGCCATTCTCGAAACACCGGGCGAAGATGCCGACGACATTCGCAACATGGAAACGATCCGTTTAATATTCAAAGGGGCCGCCGCGCTATAATCGCGCATTTCGACGTCGACGCATTTTATGCCAGCGTCGCCGTTCGCGACGATCCTTCGCTGCGCGGCAAACCCGTCGCGATCGCCGGTAGCAGCCGGCGCGCCGTCGTCCTCACCGCAACCTACGAAGCGCGCCCGTTTGGGGTCCGTTCCGCAATTCCGCTCTATCGCGCGTTGCAGGCGTGCCCGGAGCTGATTGTCGTACCGCCGGACCACGCGAAGTACCGCGTCGTCTCGCGCGAGATTTTCGACGTTTTTGCGCAAGATGGCCGGTCCGTTGAGGGGCTCTCGCTCGATGAAGCGTTTGTCGATCTGGGCGATGTTCCGATCGAGCGCGCTGCAGAAATGGCGAAAGACATTCGCGCAGCGGTCCTGGAGCGCACGCAGCTCACCGTGAGTGCCGGTGTCTCCCGCGCCAAAATGGTTGCAAAGATAGCCTCGGATCTTTGTAAACCGGATGGTCTGAAAATTGTTCGCCCGGGCGAAGAAGCGGACTTTCTTGCGCCGCTTCCAGTCGGGCGCTTGTGGGGCATTGGGCCGAAGACGGTGCCCCGGCTTGCCGCGCGCGGCATTGAGAAAATCGGCGATCTTGCGGCGCTCGATGATGCGCATTTGCACGCGTTCTTCGGATCGTGGGGCCATGAATTGCGCGATCTCGCGCGCGGCATCGATCTGCGCCGCGTCCAGCCCGAACGCGAGACCAAATCCATTAGCACTGAGGAAACATTCGAATACGACGCGGTCGAAGAGTATGAGTTGCTCGATCTGCTTCGCCTCCAGGCTCAAGAGCTCTCGGAGAAACTCGAGAAAGAAGGGCTCTACGCTTCAACGATCGGCATCAAGATTAAGCGCAATGACTTCAGCGTCTTCGGGCGGCAAACGCATTTAGCGCAACCGACTCGTGATATGGAACGCATCTATGAAGCGAGTTCCTATTGCTTGCGCCGTGCTAACCTGAATCGTATGCCGGTGCGTCTGCTTGGCACGCGTTGCGCAACACTGACGACCGAAGAGCCACAACAAGAATCACTTTTCTAGGATCGGCGGGAGGTTACACCTCAGATGTGGTCCGTGGACCAGACGCCGTCCACGGCCGCCGTCATCGTCGCTTTTTCAACGAGTTTTTTTCCCAGCGGGCTAAGGGGCGCCATCATCAGGATGGCGTCTTTGCGTTTGCGCACTGAACCGCGTGGGAGAAGTTCGCGCGCACCTTGCGGCGGAAGCCAGCCGGCGATTCTGCGCAAGTCTCCCGCGGCGCTACGCAGGAGCGCCGGGATTTTCGAACGGCCCTCGAGATCGGCAAAACCATATTCATCTACAATGAAGACATCGTGCGCGACGTCGCGCTGGCCGAGCACATAGGCGATGACGCGTTTGCCCTTGCGCATGACGAGATTGACGCCTTCTGCGTTTTGGATCTGGGCGCTGTGCTTTAGGCGCAGTCGAATCCAATGCCACACGAGCGGTGAGCGGGTAAAGCCCCACACGCGCTCGGCTGCACCGGTCTCAAAGCACTTTCGAACGCCGGTCCAATCTGCGGTTTCGATATTTGCGACGGTGATGCGCGAGCGTGCGAGCGAGTCCGCCCGAAGCGAAATCGCACGCGATGGAAATTCGACAAAGCCAAGTTGCTTGTAAAACGCCGGATGAATGTCGGAGAAGAGATAGCCGAGATGGAGACCGCGATTGCGGGCTTCATCGAGCATCATCGCAAGCATGGCACTCGCGTAACCGCGGCCACGGTGCCCCGTGGGGGTGAAAACTGCACCAAAGCCAAGACCGGCGACTTCTTGATCACCGAGGTGGAACGTACGGTCGTAGCGCTTGCATGATGCGACCAGTTCGGTTCCATCAAAGAGTCCAATCGTCTGATAGAATTTCTTTCCGTATCCGGACTCGGCGTTCTGGCGCGTCTGCGCAACGTAGGTATCAAAATCACGATGCCCCGCCCAGAGCGAAGCCGTAAGCGGTAAGACCTCGCGCGCGTAGGCTTCGAACGGAATGGGCTTTAGTTTCACGCGCTCACGTAAACGGAGTTCGCCGGACGCCAGCGGTCCGAGATGTCAAGGGCACCGGCAAGCCGTGCCGCCTGAAGTTCGCTTAAGAATTCCGGAGACGTAATGCCGCGCGTTGGGCGCTCGCTTGCGGTAATGGTCACGCTGCGGCGCGCACGGCGCAGCGCGTACACGAAGGCTCTCCGCTCCTCGCGGTTGTACGATTCGCGCGTTTTGGCGCGGAACATATAGTACGTGAACTTCGCGGTGCGCGACGCTTTTGCATCGCCAACATTTTCCTTTGCGATCATGCCGAGGCTGGGGCTAAAGAGAAATGCTTCCGGCACGTAGTAGTGCGGAAAAGACCCTGCGCGCACGTTCGGCAAAATCACGTGGTCGAACTCATCGCCCATCGCGGTGGCGATGCTCATAATACGCACCAAACTGCGGTCCGAGCGCTCTTCGCAGGCCTCGAGCGTGGTCGTCATACGGCTTGAGGCATACTCCAGAAAGTCGGCAAGCGTAGCGTTCTGCCCGCGGTGGGCAAAATCGGCGATGCGTTTAAGAAGGCGGCGAATGTTGCGCTCCTGACTTCGGGAGCGCGCTGAAGAGCGGGGCGCCGCATAGGCCAGACCCTCGCGAAAAACTTTAGCGGCCAGCTGCGGCAGTTCGAGCCGCGCAAGGTCTAGAGTCCATCGTTCACGCAAAGCGCGGAACTCATGGATGCGCGCCCGCGCTTGATCGGACAGCGCCCGGTCTTGATCCCCGCGCACAACATTCCAGCCCAGGCGAAGGTCGCGCTTGCGATCCCACCTGCGATTTTGTTGGGTTTCTGCGAGTTCTTCGAACAGAAGCTCCTGCCCGTCGTCGGGCTCGCTGCATAGCGTTACCAGACTGGCGTCGGAGAGGGCGAACGCGTCGCCGGAGAGGGTACGCAGAATCCATTCGTGGGCGAACGGATCGTAGATATTCCACAGCAGCGCAAGGGCGTCCAGCACGTCGGGCGTCCTAAAAATATTGAGATCCCCCGTGATCTGCACGTCAACGTTGCGGTCCAACAACGCCGCTTGATATTGCTGCACGTTCGCGACCGAACGAAAGAGCACCGCAATCTCCCCTGGTGGCACGCCGTCGTTAAGCAAATCGATAACTTGCTCGGCAACGAAGGCCGCTTCGGCCTTTTTGGTTGCTGCGCGAAAAAGCACGACCTTCCCATCGACGCTAAGACTATCCAATGCATCTGCGCCGGAAAGATGGCGGGCGGCGCGCTCTATGACCGCCGCACTGCGGTAGGTGTGTTCCAATTGGATGCGGGCAGCTCCTAAGGCGAACACCCGGTCGGGACGAGCGCCGGAAAACGTGCCGATCGCGGAGCCGGGATCGCCGAAGAACGAAACGCCTGGTAATGTGGGACCACGCATGGCTTGCAGAAGCGCAAGTTCCCCCGTCGAGAGTTCCTGCGCGTCGTCGACCAAGATGAAGGGAAATTGGTCCATGAAATACGCGCGAAGCGCGGCGTCGCCCCCGAGTCGTTGCGTCGACTCGGCGACCGCGTCACTTCCCGTGTACCGTCCTGTCTGCTCGAGCAAGTTTAAATAGGACCGGTAGAGCTTCTCAAGAATCTTCGCGAGGTCAACTTCGCGGCGATGCTGTCTTGCCAGTTCTGAGGAATCCACATCGAGCGAATCGCGATAGCTGTCTTTTGTGTAGTAAAGCAGGTCGGGGTGCGCTAGATTTGGTGGCCGCGCGTAAAACTGAGTCGCGCCTTTGAGTGCGACCTCTAAGAATTTTCCGGGCGCCATCTGCGCATCGCGCAATTTGCTAATAAGGCGGAACGCCGCTTCTAAAAAACGCTGCGGCGCCCGCAAGCCCGGCACTTCGGGATCGATTTGCGCTTCGATAAACTCCGCCCATTCCATGAGAAAGAGCGGCTCCGCGGCTCGCTCGAAGATGATGGATGCATCAACGTCATCGACGTGCTGCAGCGCCGCGACGCCCGCTCGCGCAAACGACGTCTGCAGAACGAGCAGCCCGAGCTGCTCGAGGGTCATGACCGGCATGCTCTCGCCAAGAGAATCGCGCAGGCGCTCGCACGATGCAAAACGCGGGGATGCAGCCAGTCCTTTTCCAATAAAGTGTGCGCGTGCAAGGAGCGCTGTGGTCTTGCCGCTTCCCGGTGCTCCACTAACCATAAGGAGCGAATCGACCGGTGCAGCAACCGCGGCCGCTTGCTGTTCGTCCAGCGTAAAATTCATCGCCCGAAAAGCTCTTGCGCCGGCCATGGGCGTGCGTTGCACGCGTTGGAATACGCGCAATACCTGCATGCAGACGGATCATCTGCGACTGCAAAATGGTCAAGCATGCCGTCCGTTAATTCACGGCAGATTTCGACCATGCGCGTTCGAGCACGTTCGAGGTCTGTGATAGAAATGAGGCCCGTCGTACCGCTGCTTCTTTTTCCGCCCCCGGTTGCGACCGGCACAACTTCGAGGGAGACCGGATCCACTTCGAGCAACGCATCTTTGAGCGGCACCAGTGCAAGGCGCGTCACGCGGTCGCCTTGCGCCGTTCGTGCCCAATAGTAAAACGGAAGTTGAAATTCTTTGAACTGGCGGACTTTCTCGCGGTACTCATCGGCGGATTGTGCGATGGCGCCGGTCTTATAGTCGATGACCGTGACATTGCCCGTGCGATCATCTCGATCCAGGCGGTCAATGTAGCCGATGAAGTCGTACCCTTCAATCGTGAGTTGCGCGGGCAGCTCGCAGCCGACGACGCTAAAGGGGGCTTTTGCGGCTTGCGCGGCGAGCCACTCCACGTACCGGTTCGCCGTGCGGATTGCGCGGCGCCGCTGCAGTTCGAGCTCGATGCGCGTTTCGAAGCCACTTGCGTAAATGTCGAATGCGCGGTGCACGAAACCTTGCAACTTACTGCGCAGGGTCGCTACAGCTGCCTCGCCAGGATGGGGAAACTCCTTGTGCAGTTCTTCGAGCGCGGCGTGAAAGGCGGTGCCATAAAACGAAGCAGAGGAACCCTTATCCTCCACAGCCGCACAAAGATACCGGTAGAACCACTTGCGCCCGCATTCCACGTACGTATTGAGTGATGACGCGCTAAAATGCGCATGACGCGAACGCATCGCGCTTCCTATTTCTCGAGCTGCCGGTTCGCGAAACGGCAGCTCCGGCATTTGTAGTTCCGCCTCGCCATTCTCGAATGCCGGCAACCGTCCCACGAAATCCTCAACGCCTTTCGCTTCACGCAGCGCGCGGCCGAACGCTAATACCGCATCGCGGTCGTCCGGCGCAAGTGCGAGGCGGCCCGAGGCGATTGCCTCGAGTGTCGATTCTTTTGGCTCGGCGATCGTGCAAATGGCCGCGGAGACTTCGCAGCGCACGCCGGAAAACGGCGACCGAAAAAGGCGGCGCGCATCGGTGTCACGGCGGTCCTGAAAATATGCCAGGGCGGCCGCTTTGAATGCGCGCGACTCTGCGGAGGTTTGCACTGCGACGGTTTTAAGGAGCGGAAAGCAGTCGTCCTTGTGGAAAGCGCGCAGTATGCGGCGGATCGTTGTGGGTATAAGCGGAGCGAGCGGAAGCATCTACGGGTACGCGGCGCTGAACGCGTTGCGCGCGGCCGACGGTATCGAGACGCACCTGGTGCTCAGCGGCCAGGCGCGGCGCACCATCGAGCTCGAAACGGCCTATACGGCTGCTGATTTCGAAGTGCTCGCCGACGTCGTGCATAGCGACGAGAATTTGGCGGCGTCAATATCCAGCGGCTCGTTTCTCACCGGCGGGATGCTGGTGATCCCGTGCTCGATGCGGAGCGCCTCGTCGATCGCCTATTCTATGAATTCAAATTTGCTTGTACGCGCTGCGGACGTTTGCTTAAAAGAGCAGCGCAAGCTGGTGCTGGCGGTGCGCGAAACCCCGCTCCATCTTGGACACCTGCGTATACTGACGCGCTTAGCGGAAATCGGGGCCGTGATTCTGCCGCCGATGCCGGCGATGTACGCCAAGCCTCAATCCGTCGAGGAGATTGTCGCGCATACCGTGGGGAAGGCGCTTGATCAGTTCGGTATCGAGAACGCACTTTTTACCCGCTGGTCGACCCCGCGGTAATCAGCCGCTGTGCGAGCGCGATGTCGCTGACACGATCTACGTTGACCGCCATCTCCGGGTAGCCGGAAACAACCGCCCTCACGCGTGCTCCGAGTATCGCCGACGCCCGGTTTTGTGCATCCGATACGCTCAAGCGCCGCACCGCAAAGCGCAGTAAGACATCCCAACCAAAGAGTGAGGCGAGCCGCAACGGGTTTTTGCGTGCGGCACCCAAGCGTTCGATAAATTCGGCAAGCAGTGGCCACACGCGGGGCTTGAGCGTTATGAACCCGCCGCCGCAATAGGTGCCGTCTCGTAATTTCGCCCAGGTATGCGGAACCTCAGGAAACGCTCGCTCGTGGTTGTTGCGCTCCAGTATTGCATAGGTTAATTCGGCTTGCTCTGCGACCGCATCGCGCAGAAACGTCTCGATGCAAATTGTCGAGAGAATGGGCAGATCGGATGCGCTAACAAAGATGTCGTCATCCGGCGGTAAGTCGCGCAATCCGTTCGAGAGACTATCGCGTATGCGCACGCCGTCCGGGCGCCGTTCATCCGAGAGCGCAAGCGCAGGCAAAGCATGTGCCGCGGGCGGCGCGACAACAATGATGCGTCCGACACTGGGCGCGCGGCGTAACGCTTCGAGCGTTCGGGTGACGAGCGGCTTGCCGGCGATTTCAATAAAAGCTTTGTTCGGCGCGCCGGCCTGAGTTGCGGCGACCTCGTCCGGTTTGCCACCGGCCAGAACAATGGTCGTCAGTTTCATGCTGCCCCGCGCCACTGTGGCGAAGAAATAAACGAAACATCGAAGCGCTCGAACCCGGCCGGCAATTCCAAACCGCTCGCCGGCGGCTTCTCTTTCCATAAAGTGAATACGCACGATCCCGAGCCGGTCAGAATTGCTGGCGCTCCGCTCCACTTGTGCAGTGCGTGGATAGCCACGCCGATCTCGGCATGTTGCGCCGCCACCGGCGCTTGGAAATCATTGCCGAGCAAAGAAACGACCGTCTCGAAATCGCCGCGTTGCAGCGCCTCTCCCATCTGCAGGGTCGGCGAGGTGTTGCGGGGACGCGAGCCGAGCGTGTGCGCATCTAGCGATGCATAAGCAAGGGCGGTTGAAACGTGCACCGGGGGCTTTAGGATGGTCGCCTGCCATGGCGGAACGCTCCCGAGCGCCGTAACGCGCTCGCCGGATCCTTCGACAAGCGCGGCAGTGCCCGTCAGAAAAAACGGAACGTCAGAACCCAGCTCCCGCGCGAGAGCGAGGTAATCTCGATTGCCGGGGCAGCCGAACGCGCCTCCCATCGCAGCGAATAAAATGGCGGCGGCGTCGCTGGACCCGCCTCCCAAACCGGCTCCAATGGGAATCATCTTGCGCAGCGTTGCACGCTGCTGCGCTACTGTAATGCCGAGCGCCCGCAATGCCTTGTTGACGAGATTCTCCGCATCCAGCTCCACGGGATCGGGCCCGCCAAGCTCAATTTCATCAAAAAGCGTCACCGGAACCATGATGCTGCGCAGGTTGTGGTACCCGTCGTCGCGCCGGTTCAAGACTTCGAGGGTCAAATTTAGCTTTGCCGGCGCGCGCAAGATGACGCTTGGTCCCATTTGCGCTGCTCTGCGGCGCAGGACGCCCGGCAACCTTTTGGGTAGTCCAGAGTATGGGTTCCAGCTACGATGCGCAGCGTAATGAATTTTGCGCCTATGTCCTGCCCGAAGCACAAACACCGTATGGATTGCTCTTAGGAAATTTCAAATCTTTTGCGCAGTCGACAGCCAAGGGGGGCGTTCGTGGTCTCTGGGATGCCGATACGGATCAGATCATTTTCGGCACGCACCAGATTGCGTACCGCTTGCGGGACACGGAAAAGACGTTTTTCCCCCACCAAATCATGCGGGATTTCACGTTCTTGCCCTACGCACAAATTTCAGAATTTACGCTCGATAACCAACTGCATGTGACCGAAGCATTTTACGTTCCCCACGGCCCTCGGCACGATCGCGCGGTGAGCTTCGTAGTCGACGTGACCCTCTACAACCCGGGCCGCACAAGACTGGACATCTCTGTGTTCCCGTGGGCACTCCTTGTCGGTCAACGTTTTTACGGGGAGCCCGAACATGAAGTGCGCGCAACCGTGCAAGACTCGTTTATCTGCTCGCAAAACGAGCAGACCGGCGCAACGCGCTGGTGGGGCGGTTCGCGCGAACCCAAATCCGCAGTGGTTGCAATTCGCGAGCAAGTCCTCTTGCATAACATGTCCGTCGGATCGCTTCGCCCCGAAGAGCATTTAGACGAAGTGACACCGGGCCTCGCCGAGTGCGTGAGCCGCCGTATTTTTGGCGCCCTCGAATACCGGATCCAGGTTGAGCCCGGCGCGCGCGAATCGCTGCGCATGGCCGTCGTCTTTAGCAAGGACGGAACCGAGAAATCCAAACCCATGCTCGAGCAATTGCTGCACGATCCGAAAGCCCTGCACGAAACGCAGCGGTACTACGGCAATGCGCTCGCGGATGCGCGCTTTATGACCCCTTCACCCGTGATCAGCCGCGGGGTCGTGTGGGCTAAAGTCAACATGCTGCGCGTGATCAAGGAGTATCCGCAAGGCTGGGGTTCTACGAATTCTCCGCCCTCAGATATCCTCGTCTCGCGCGACACGAGCTGGTTCGTGCACGGCTACGATTATTTCTTGCCCAAATTTAGCCGCGACGCAATCGAGCTCTTCAACCGCTTTACCGAAGAAAGCGGTCAGATGGTTGAGTACGTGCGAGGCGTCAACGGCTTCAAAACCTCATACGACCTCAACATCAACGACGACACGCCGCTGCATCTGATCGCAATGCTGCACCACTACAACGCGACCTTGGACGATGCATGGGTGCGCGAAGGCTTGCCGCTGGTTATCAAGATCGCTGATTATCTGCTTTCGCAACGCGACACGAACGGGCTAATTTTCTGCCGCGCCGGCGGCGTAGATATGTTCGGCATCAGTTCGTGGCGTAACATCATTCCCTATTACACGCTCGACGGTGCTGTCACCGAGATCAATGCGGAATCCGTTTTCGCGCTAGAAGCGGCTGCGATGCTGGCGGCCGTCGCCGGCGACCACGCGCACTGGGAGAAATATTCCGATGAGGCGCAGAAGCTGCGCGAAGCGATGATGCAATATCTGTTCAACGACGATACCGGCGCCTTCGTGCTCAACTACGATCAGTATCACAATTATCAGGATAATTTTACCGCGGATGAAGTCTTTCCGGTGATGTTCAATGTGGCAAACGCGCAGCAGCGTGCGGCGATTCTCAAGCGGCTCTCTGAGGCGGACTTCGTAACGCCCGTCGGCTTGCGCACGATCTCGACCGCTGACTCGTGGTACTTTCCGTCTCACGGCTTCGGATTGCTTGGCGGCGTGTGGCCTGATCTGACGCTGTGGTTTGTCTTTGCGCTGGCGCGTAACGGGTTCACGGAGCTCGCGATCGGCTGGCTTGAAATTATCTATGAAACGATGGAAGCGGGCAGTCCCCGCAATACCGTCCCGGGAGAATTCGGTGAGTGGTTCGACGGCGGTTCGCTGACGAATCGCGGAATGTACCTTTCACCCTGGACCGGAGCAAAATATTTGTGGGCCGTAGCGGAAACGATCGGCGGCCTCGACGGCTATCGGACCACCGGGCGACCGCACTTGGCGCCCATCGTGCAAAAAGGTTGGGACTGGGTGGCGGGCGTGCGCGTGCATTGGGGCGGCGTGCGTTGCACGTACGTTATTGATTTTAAAACGAGCATGATTTACGGAAATATGCCGGAGCTTTCGGCTGAAGAGCCGTTCCGTTGCATCTTCGCCGGCAAGGATGTGAGCGATGAAGTCGTCACGTCGCCGGTCGATGTCGGTGCCGTTGCGTTCGAGGACGAAAAAGGTGCTGTGCGCGTTTTTCTTCTCAACCTCAAAGATAAGCCGCGCAACGTCATGCTCGAATTTCGCGGCAACACGCAGCGGGCAAAGCTTGCCCTCGGCGAAATGCTGCAGCTTACACTCACGGGCACACCGGAGGACCGCGAAGCCGTTGCCGCGCCGCGGGACACGGATTCCGGCCTGGTGCCCGCATAACGAAGGACTACGGGGCGCGCGCGACTCATATGGTAACCTCCCGTGCCTGATCCCAATAAGCGACGACTTGCCCTCACCCTCATCGCAGCCGCGGCATTGTTATTGCTGGCGATTTTTGTTGGCAAGCAGATGGGCGACCGCGTCATTACGAAGGCGACGGAAGAGGGTCAGACCGGCGTGAGTAATAGCCTGACGTTCTCGCCGGCACCGGGCGCCACCGCGGCCGTGCCGATGGGCCCGAATTGGAAACGCACCCAAGTGCTCGCTGCCGCGCCGGATCCGGGCTTCCCCGATCCGCGTGTCCCGCCCCTTCCGCTGCCTACCCCAATTCCGACACCCAAGCCGACCGAGCGGCCCAGAGATACGCCCACCCCGGTGCCCACCCCCGCGGCCGGCAGGACGCCCGCGCCTTCGCCTATGGTGACCTCACCGTATTACTTGCACGGCCCCTCGATCACGCCCGCGCCGTTGCACCCGACGCCTCAGCCGATCAATACGAACCCAAAGAACATGCCCACCCCCGAGTCCACCCCGCTGCTCGGCCCCTCCAACCCGCCCCCGGATTAGGGGCCGATCCGAAAGGAGCCTCCCTAATCCAGTGTTCCTAATATCACCATTGGATGTGGCTGATATGATAGGGACATGGAGAACACTCAAACCGGAACCGCAACCGTTAAACGCGGCCTCGCGCAGATGCTCAAGGGCGGCGTCATCATGGATGTCGTGACCCCCGAGCAAGCGGTTATCGCGCAAGAAGCGGGTGCCGTGGCGGTGATGGCCCTCGAACGCATTCCAGCAGATATTCGCGCCATGGGCGGCGTTGCGCGCATGAGTGATCTCGAACTAGTGCAGCGCATCATGGATGCCGTAACAATTCCGGTTATGGCCAAAGTCCGCATCGGCCATTTTGCCGAGGCACAAGCATTGCAAGAACTCGGTGTCGATTTTATCGATGAATCCGAAGTGCTCACGCCGGCGGACGATAAGTACCACTGCGATAAGCACGATTACAAAGTCCCGTTTGTATGCGGCGCCAAAGATTTAGGCGAAGCGCTTCGCCGCATCGCCGAAGGTGCATCGATGATTCGCAGCAAGGGCGAAGCCGGCAGCGGAAACATCGTGGAAGCCGTGCGTCATATGCGCGCCATTCGTGATGGCATTGCGGAGCTGCGTGCCGTTCCCAAAGAAGAACTCGTTGCACGCGCCCGCGATATCGGCGCGCCGCTCGAGTTGATCAAAGACATTGCCAAAAATGGCAAACTTCCTGTCGTTCTTTTCTGCGCCGGGGGTGTCTCGACTCCGGCAGATGCCGCGCTTATGATGCAGCTGGGCGCCGAAGGCATCTTTGTCGGCAGCGGCATCTTCAAGTCAAGCAATCCGAAGGCGTTCGCAAAAGCCATCGTGGATGCGACGACGCATTTCAACGATCCGAAGGTTGTCGTCGCCGCCTCGAAATCGCTCTCGGGAAGCGCGATGGAGGGCATCGATTTGCGCAAGCTGCCGGAGTCCGAACTGCTCGCGCACCGGGGCAACTGATACCAAAGGTGACCACGCCTCTGCCCGTCGGCGTTTTAGCCCTGCAGGGCAACGTTAACGAGCATTTGCGCGCGCTCGAGGAATCGGGAGCCGAAGCCGTTGCCGTAAAAATGCCCGCGGAACTAGACGGCGTAGCCGCACTCATTATTCCCGGGGGCGAGTCCACCACGGTCATGAAACTGCTAGACCGGTTTGGACTCTCCGAACCCGTGCGCAACCGCGTTAAAGGCGGCATGCCGCTCTGGGGCACGTGCATGGGTTTGATTGTAGCCGCGCATGATGTCGTCGGGATGCCGGGGCAGCCGACACTCGATCTTATCGACGTGTCGGTGCGGCGCAACGCGTTTGGCCGGCAGGTGGCATCCGCCGAAGTGGACCTCGATATTCCGGCGCTGGGGCGGGATCCGTTTCCCGCAATTTTTATTCGAGCCCCGTGGATCGAACGAACCGGTCCGGGCGTGGAGGTACTTGCATCGGTCGACGGACACGGCGTGCTGGTGCGGCAAGGACACATGCTCGGATCGTCGTTTCATCCGGAGATGGGGCCAGACCGGCGGGTTCACAAGTATTTCTTAAACATGGTTGCCGCCGCCCGCGCGGCGATAGGGAAGCCCTCCACGGCCGCGTAATTCTTGCAGCGCTATGAGTCCGCAAGCGCTAGTTTTTACGGACCGACCTAGGCCGAGGCCGACGACCTCGATGGATTTTCGTGCGGAAGCGAGGCATTATTGGCTCGCTTTCTGCGTCGTAGCCCCATTTGCGGAGGTGACTCCGTGAGCGAAGTGCTCGTCTTGAACTTCACTTATGAAGCGCTAAACATCACGAACTTTCAGCGCGCCGTCAAATTGATTTTCGCCGGGAAGGCGGAGGTCGTACACCGTCACGATCGCATCTTGCATGCACCGAGCTACGAGATGAAGATGCCCTCGATTATCCGCATGCTGTATTACATCAAGCGCCCGATGCAAAAAGTGGCGCTTACCAAAAAGAATATTTTGCTGCGCGACGATTACACGTGCCAGTATTGTGGCGTTCGCCGCGAACGCCTGATGACGGTCGATCACGTGCATCCGAAAAGCAAGGGCGGCCCCTCCACCTGGGAAAATTTGGTGTGCGCGTGCATGTATTGCAATAACCGCAAAAACAATCGCACGCCGGAACACGCAAACATGCAGCTCAAACGTAAGCCCAAGCAGCCGAAGTATATTCCGTGGATTCAAGTCAAGCGGAACACGCTGCCCGGCGAGTGGCATAAGTTCCTGTTCCTCTACAACGTTTCGATCGACGAACGAGTAGATCCGACATAGAGACCGTAAAAAAGCACATCGCCGGGCTCGTTTCAGCTATCAATAATGCGTTCTCGAACGGTGAAGAATCCGCGTTACGCACCGCGCTCGATGAGATATTCCACAGGGACATGGTCATCCGCGGACCGGAGTTCGTACTCATGGCCGAAGGAAAGAAAGCCTGTATCGATTCGTATGTGCGCTTCGCGAACGAGGCAAGCGTTATTTCGTTCGAAACAACTGAGCTGGTCATCGACGTTTTCGATGATATGGCCACAGCGAAGTGCGCCTGGCAGCTGCGTTACGAGATGGGCGGTAGCCAATACGATCAAAAGGGCGACGAGGTGTTTATGTTTGTACACGAGGGCGGCAAATGGCTTGCCGCCTGGCGCGCACAGTCTGCCATGCCGTGAGGGAAAAAAAATCTTCTAATTCTGGAATAAGTTGACACAATACTCTATACTTGGAGTATGGCCGTAGCGCACGCCGCGAAAATACTAGAATCGAGCGAGCAGCTCTCGGGCATCGCTTTGAAGACGTTTTTCAGGATTGCGGCACTTTGGCGAGTCTCAGCGGCCGAACAGCGCGCTCTGCTGGGGTCTATTCCGGAGTCAACGTTCTACAAGTGGGTCAAGGATCCGGATCATGCGCGCCTGCAGCGGGACCAGCTCGACCGCGCTTCACACATCCTCGGGATTTATAAGTCGGTCAACATTCTTCTGCCCGATCCCGAGTCGGCAGATACTTGGGTCAGACGGCCTAATGATGCGGCGCTCTTCAAGGGGCGCAGCGCACTTGCGTACATGCTGAGCGGCGGACTTGAGCGCATCGTCGACGTCCGACGCTATTTGGACAGTGAACGTGGGTGGTAAAGAAGTTCCGCTGGACTAAGAGCTACCGGCTTATCTCTTCAATCTATCCGACACGTAGCATTTACGATCGCATTTCGGACCCGCGCGATTTCCAGGCGGTGCTTGCACTCGAGGCGCTCACGAATCCACGTGTGTTGCTTGAGGGCGGTGATTTTCGTAAGGTCCGGCCAGAGGACCGCATTTCTGGACCGAACACGACGCCCATCATGGCATCGTTTGCGTATTCCGCCGCGAGCAGGTTCAGCGACGGGTCGTACGGCGTGTATTATGCTTCGCATGATCTCGAGACCGCACAATACGAATCGCGGTATCACACCGAAAAGTTTCTGCGCGAGAATCACGAGACCGCTGGTGTCTTCGACAAGCGCGTCTACGTCGCAACGATTGGCGGAATGTATGACGACCTTACTGATAAGACGATGCGCTCCAGGCTATATGATCCGCTGGACTACACCGCATCGCAGCAGTATGGCGCGAAACTGTACGCCGCAAATGTGGTAGACGGCGTGGTATACAACAGCGTGAGGCGCAAGGGCGGAGCCTGCGTGGCGGCCTTTCGCCCTCGGCTGATAACCCGCTGCCGTTTAGAGGGCTACCTTCAGTTTCGTTGGGATGGCGCTCGGATTACGCAGTCGCACCGGGTGACGAAACTCCAGAGCTTCCCAGAGGAGTAAGCACTATCCCTGATCGGAATTTGACCCAACTTCTAGGTGGGGAATAGCTTGATTTGGGAACCGGCAAGCAGCGTTACGGTCGCGAACATCTTAAAAGTTCTCCCTGACAACGTAGGTTCCGTGTGTGGCCACGCAACCGAACACGCGTGGTGCATACGCATTGAACGACGCCGCCTGCTCCGCAAGCCGATCTAGATCTGCGCGACCCGTTGAGCTGAGCGTGGAAACCTCAATCAAGCGCGCGCTTTGGTCGATCTTTATTCTTACGATCGCCGTTAATGAGGGTACCTGCCGTCGAGGCTCCTCGGGAGTCACTACCGTGACCGCGCGGGCATCGTGATTGCACGGGTCTTGAAAATCCAGGGCCCCGTGGTACGAATGAGGTTGAAGCTCTAGGGCAACGACATAAACCGCAATGCCTGAGATCGCGCTGCAGTTTGCAGTCGCCGGGAGAAAGCTCCATTCTTTTGCGGCCCGCAATGCGGCCGCGTCAGCCGCTTGATCATCGGTGCTATCCACAATAGAGAGAGCGACAACTCTTCCGTTGGGGTCGATCGAAAACTGCAGCGCTGCATACGGTCGCTTCGGATGCAAGCCGGGCTGGTATTCGACCGCAGTAATGTGCGACGGGAGAGGTGCGTGCGCGCACGGTCCGTCGGCTGAAGGAACCGGAGAGGGCGACAAGGCCGTGAGTAGCGCGAGGGTTGCAAGCATGAGCGCCGATGTTTGTCGTCAAGGGACGTGCTCCTTGGCGAAGTAATGGCATAAGCGTGCCCTCCCATCTTTGGTTGCCGTTTACGCAAATGCGGAACTTCGATGCGTCTTCGCGCAATTTTGTAGGCGCAGAAGGCAACTATTTGATCGACGGCACCGGTCGTCGCGTCTTCGATGCCGTTTCTTCGATTTGGACGACAATTCACGGGCATTGCCATCCTCACATCACCGAGCGAATTGCGAAGCAAGCTGCTACTCTGGATCATTCGACCCTGCTCGGTGCGACGAACCCGGTGGCAGAAGAACTTGCCTCGCGGTTATGCGCGCTCACGGGGCTCGAACACGCTTTTTTTTCCGGAGATGGCGCGAGCGCGGTTGAGGTGGCGCTCAAGATGGCAATTCAATACTGGCAGAATGTTGGTCAGCCGGAACGTACGCGGTTTGTTCGTTTGGCATCGTCCTATCACGGCGACACGGCGGGTGCGATGAGCGTATCCGACATCGAAGTGTTCAAGTCGCGGTTCGGAGCTATTACATTTGAGGCAATTCCATACGTCCAGGGTGCTGAAAGTTTGCAAGCCCTGGATGTTGCCGCCATAATTGTGGAACCGCTAGTACAGGCTGCTGCCGGTATTCGCACTGTCGCGAAGGATTGTTATGCGCCCATCCTGCGAGAACGGCATGACAATGGGCCACTGTTGATCGTGGATGAAATTGCGACGGGATTTGGACGGACTGGAACAATGTTTGCGACGGAGCAGCTCGGCCTACGCCCCGACCTGATGTGCGTTGGCAAAGGTCTGACCGGTGGGACGCTCCCGCTTTCGGCTACGCTGACGAACTCCAAAATCTACGATGTGTTCTTAGGCAAACGAGAAGAAGCCAAGCATCTGTTCCACGGCCACTCCTTCGCGGGGAACCCGATCGCGTGCGCCGCGGCTTTAGCGTCGCTGGAGCTTTTTGAGATAGAAGACACGCTTACAAAAAGCCGCGCCGTCGGGAAAGTGCTTTTGCACGAACTAAACGCGCTAAACAAGCTAGATGTCGTCAACGATGTGCGTGGCATTGGAATGATGCATGCGGTCGAGGTTAAACGTGATCCGTGGTCCGTCGCAAATGAGCTCTACGAGAGGGGCTTTTTTACCCGGCCGATCGGCAACGCGATACAATGCGTGCCGCCGCTTTCGACGACGGCCGAAGAAGCGTCCGCTTTTGCGCGCACCCTTGCGGAGGTTTTGGCGTGAGCTACCTCGATCGCGCTCGAACGGTCCTGGAGAAGATCGCAAAGCAACACCGCATGCGCACGCTGGTCTCGGATGCGCCGAAATACACCATCGATTTTTCCACGAACGATTATCTGGCGCTTTCCACCGATGCCCGGGTGATTGAAGCGTTACGCCGCGCGAAGCGGGTCGGCTCCGGCGGCGCGCGCCTGCTGGGCGGCCGCGATCGCGATCACTGGCTGCTTGAAGAGGAGCTGGCGAAATATGTGCGGCGCGAACGTGCGCTGCTCTTTTCGTCCGGCTATCTCGCAGCGATGGGCGCAGTGACGGTTCTGGCGCAAACCGTGAATGCGGTTTACGCCGATGAACTCAATCACGCGAGCCTTATCGATGGGATACGAGAAACGAAACTGGCACGGCACATCTATGCGCACCGCATGCTCCCGCCAAAAGGGCAGCGAGTCACCCCTGCGTTGATCGTGACGGAATCGATATTCAGCATGGACGGCGATCGTGCCGATGTTGCCGCGCTTCTTGCGGATTTGAACGATGGCGACGTTCTCTTGGCCGATGAAGCTCATGCATTAGGAGTAGCTGGAGAGGCGGGCCGTGGCTTGTGTGCGCATTTGCAAGACGAGCGCATCGTTATCATGGGCACGCTCTCCAAATCATTTGGCGCGCAAGGTGGCTTTATCGCAGGACCGGCTCCGCTCATCGAGCTCGTGGTAAATACCGCACGCACCTTCATCTTTGATACAGCGCTGCCGCCGGCGCTTGCGGTGGCTGCGCGAGTGGGACTGTATATTGCAACCGGAGCTGAGGACCGGCGCGAGCGGATCGCGCGCAATACCGAAGTGTTGCGCGAGGGAGTAGCCCAACTCGGCTACCCCGCGCTCGGCCAACTCGGACCGATCGTCCCCGTCGTGGTTGGGGATGAAAATGAGGCGAAGAGAATCGAAGCGGCGATGCTTGAACAACATATCTATGCGCCGGCGGTTCGGCCTCCGACGGTTCCACCGGGAACCTCACGCCTGCGTTTGAGCATTCGCTCCGATCACACACAACTGCAAATGGAACACTTCTTGCACGCCCTCGCCGGGATAATGAAATGACCGACCGCTATTTCGTTACCGGAACGGACACCGACGTCGGCAAAACGCGCGTTACTGCTGCGCTGGCGCTGGCGCTCAAACGGGCCGGTAAGGCGCCCGCCGTGATCAAGCTCATCCAAACCGGCCTGCGCGAAGGCGACGTGGGCGACGCTCAGCATGCTGCAGAGTTGGCCGGTTGCGAGCACCGCGAACTCGCTCGCTTCTTTAAGCCCGCCGATCCGTGGTCCGCAGCCCTTGCCGACGGTATGCCGGCGGTGCGCGCAGAGGATCTCAAGCTGATCATGGACCGCATCGCTGGCCCGGTCGTCGCCGAAGGCGCCGGTGGTATTTCGGTGCCGCTCAACCGCAAACAGACCTTTGTTGACGTGGCGGAGATGTGCGGCCTTAAGACGGTCATCGTTATTGGACTGCGGCTCGGCTGCATCAATCACGCGCTGCTTACTGCCGCCTTGCTGCAAGAGCACAAGGTTCCGATTGCGGGCGCCGTTTTTTGCGAGCGCTGGGGGCCGACTCCCGTGGATTATCGTGAGGATGTCGAGCGAGGATTGCAGGGAAAACTCGACGTGCTCGGCATCATTCCGTTTGACGTTCAGGAGCGCCGCAGTATCGAGCACGGCGCAACGATCTTTAAGGATCTGGCAGGATAGAAGAAGTGTTACTTTCGAGAAGCTCCACGATCGAGCGCGCGCGCGAACAAGTGCTCCAGCGGCAGCTGCCGGTGGATCGCGTGCTGCTCGAGGAGCTCGCCCTTCTGCCGGCAGGCGAAGTTCCGCAACTCTTGCAACTCGCGGATGAAGTACGCAAACAGTATTGCGGAAACGCAGTCGCCGTAGAAGTCCTTTACAACGCGAAGAAAGGCGGCTGCTCCGAGGATTGTAATTTTTGCTCGCAGAGCGCCCGCTACGCGAGCGACGTCGATCCGGAACCGCTCTCCTCGGTCGAAGGCTTCCTGGAAGCGGCCCGCGACGCACACGAACGCGGCGCCGGCGAATTGTGCATTGTTGTCGCGGTGCGCGGCCCGTCGGCAAAATTGCTCGAGCGCGTCTGCACGGCGGTGCGGAAAATCAAACAAATATATCCGTTACATGTTGCGGTGTCGCTCGGTATTCTGACCGACGTGCAAATTTTCCAACTGCTCGATGCGGGCGTTGATAAAGTCAACCACAATCTTGAAACCTCCGAGCGCTACTTTGCGGACGTCTGCACGACGCATTCGTACGCGGAGCGTTGGGAAACGTGTCAGCTCGTAAAACGCCATGGGTTGGAACTGTGCTGCGGCGGCATCATCGGCATGGGTGAAACCATCGGTGACCGCATCGATTTTCTTTGCGCGCTGCAAGATCTCCAGCCGCAAGAAGTGCCCATCAACTTCCTCAACCCTCGCCCCGGCACGCCGTATCAAGATCGGTCGCTGGTCGAGCCGACCGAGGCGCTGCGTTTTGTGGCCATGGCGCGTCTGGCTCTGCCGCGCGCGCTCATCCGGTTTGCAGGCGGGCGTGAAATTACGCTCCAAGGCCTCCAGGATCTGGGCATGCGCAGCGGCGCGAGCGGCTTAGTGCTAGGAAACTACTTGACGACAGGCGGCCGTGGGGACCATGATGACTTCGCAATGTTGCAACGGCTCGGCTTCGAGGTCATGAACTAGGTGAATTCGCACTGGCGCAATGCCGCCTTCATGATCTCCCATCACTCGGCAACCGCAAAGGGACGCTAACCGCCGGCGCGGGGAGCGCCACACCTCTTTGCCTACTCTTTGCCGAGGATATTCTACCCATGGATCAGACACGCGCGCCGTACTTTCAGGCGCTCTTAGATTACGTAGATGCGGGCGTTATCCCGTTTCACACACCGGGCCACAAACAAGGCATCGGGCTTGATCCCGCATTCCGCGCGTTCATCGGCGATAACATCGCCTCGATCGATCTCACTCCAATGCCGGGCATTGACGACTTATTGCAGCCGACGGAATCGATAAAAGAAGCGCAAGAACTCGCAGCCGAAGCGTACGGCGCAGATCGAACGTACTTCCTTATTAACGGCTCGACCAGCGGCAACCAGTGCATGATGATGACGGCGGTGAATCCGGGTGACTCGGTGGCCGTGCCGCGCAATTCGCACAAGAGTTTGCTTGGTTCGCTCGTGATGAGCGGCGCGCGTCCGGTCTACATGGAACCCGAAGTTGACGAGTCGTTGCATATGGACCACACCGTCTCACCGGAAACCGTCGAGCGTACGCTCAAAGAGCATCCGGACCTCAAGGCCGTCTATATTGTCAGCCCGACCTATTACGGTGTTGCGGCCGACCTCCAAGCCATCGAGAAAATCGTGCACGCGCACGACAAGATGTTTATGGTAGACGAAGCGTGGGGTCCGCACTTCCACTTCCATCCGGCGCTTCCGGTTTCTGCAACGGCGGCGGGTGCCGATATGTGCATTAACTCGACGCACAAAATGCTCTCGAGTTTTTCTCAAACCGCAATGTTGCATCAGCAAGGCAAGCGCGTGCGCGTGGACCGGCTTGAGGCTGTGCTTAAGCTCTTTCTATCGACATCTCCGAATCTGCCGATGGTGGCCTCCCTCGATGTCGCGCGCCGGCAGATGGCGACCGAGGGTGCGGCGTTGCTATCCAAGACGATCGATCTTGCAAACGATACGCGCCGGCGGCTCAATGAGATCGAGGGCGTGTACTGCTTTGGTGACGAACTGCAGGGCAGACCGGGGGTTTTTGATTTGGATCCAACCAAGGTCACGATCACTGTCAAGAACTTAGGCTACACCGGATACGAGGCCTCGGAGATTTTGCGCCGGCGCTATAACGTGCAAGTGGAACTTGCCGATCTGTTTAACGTGGTCGCGCTCTTTACGATGGGCACAACGCAAGCAGCGGCGGATCGCCTGCTGCTTGGCGTGAGCGAACTTGCGCGCGAAGACCGGGCGGTTGACATCTTCTCGCCTTCGGGGGTCTTGGAGCGCCGCGTGAAAACAGGAACCTACCGCCTACCAAAGACACCACCGATGCGGATGCTTCCCCGTGACGCTTTTTTGGCAGACACCGAATCGGTGAAATTCAAAGCCAGCGCGGGCCGCATCTGCGCCGAGGTGATCACGCCCTACCCGCCCGGGATACCCGTTATCTGTCCGGGCGAGGAAATCACAAAGGAAATCATCGACTATCTGGATCTCGAGCTGCGCGCGGGCGTCCATATGCAAGGGCCGTTTGATAAGGATCTCAAGAAGATCCGTGTGGTTAAGAATTGAGGCCTGGAGCGCGGAACTTTCCGTAACTTCCAAGGGTAAATAGGGCAGGCCCCTACGCCGATAATGGGTAAGAGGGTCAAAACACTCACGGAAGTAGAGGATCAGTATTGGCGGTTAAAGCCGAATCTGTCTCCCCTGGCTGGGAACTCACCCAACTCCTCGATATCTTCCCCCTCCCTATCCGGCAGTCTCTTGTTCGTCTCGAAAATCTGGATCGCGTGATCGAGATTGTTTTGGATTTGGGCCGTGCACCGGAAGCGCGCTTTGAGAACGACTTTGTGTATCTCTCCGAGACGCCGGTAACGCACGAAGATATCGCGCATGTTAGTTCGCGTTTGTCGCAATTCGGCGCAGACAACCGCGCGGGCATTGAACAAACTTTGCATCGCATTTCCGCAATTCGCAATCGCACGGGGAAAATTATCGGCCTAACATGCCGCGTCGGACGCGCCGTGTTCGGAACGATCGATATTATTCTCGATGTGATCCGTAGCGGAAAATCGATTTGCTTGCTGGGACGGCCCGGTGTCGGCAAGACCACGATGTTGCGCGAGTGCGCACGCGTTTTGAGCGAGGACCGAAAACGGGTCGTCATTGTGGATACGAGCAACGAAATCGCGGGCGACTCCGACGTTCCGCATCCCGGAATCGGTCCGGCGCGCCGCATGCACGTCGCGGATCCGGCTTTGCAGCACGCGGTGATGATCGAGGCGGTTGAAAATCATATGCCGCAGGTTATCGTCATCGATGAGATCGGTACCGAGATGGAAGCTCTGGCCGCCCGCACGATCGCGGAACGGGGCGTCTCTCTTATCGGCACCGCCCATGGCCAAACGCTCGAAAATCTCCTGATGAACCCGACCCTGTCGGACCTCGTGGGGGGGATTTCCGCCGTCACGCTCTCGGATGAAGAAGCCCGCCGCCGGGGCACGCGCAAAACCGTCCTCGAGCGCAAGGCGCCGCCGACCTTCGACGTCGTCGTCGAGATTCAGGACCGCGACCGCCTGGCGATCCATCAAAACGTGGCTGAAGTAGTCGATGCGCTGCTGCGCGGGTACCAACCTCAGCCTGAAGTTCGTCAGAGAACCGCAAGCGGTACCGTTTCGATCGTCCAAGAAGCCGATCCCGAATCGATGCCGCAATTAGCCTCGAGCTATAGCGAAGATCTGTTGCGCCAAGACGGGGACGATCAAGATAAGCCGATGTTCATCTTCCCGTACGGCGTCTCTCGCAACAAAATCGAACGGGCAATCCATAACCTTCGTATCAATGGCGCGATCGCGCGCAACTGGGACGATGCGGATGTCGTGCTGACGCTCAAGACACTCGAGCGAAAAGAGTCCGCCAAACTCAAACAAATCGCGAGCGAAAACGTGCCGATCGTCTCGATCAAGACCAACACCACGACGCAGATTCAAAACGCGCTCAAAGACGTTTTCAATCTGCCGCCCCTGGATGTCGAAGAAATCGCCGTCCGTGAAGCGGAAGAAGCCGTCTACCAAGTGCTGCTCGACAATCGTGCGATCGAACTCTCGCCGCAAACCTCGTACGTCCGTCGCATGCAACACCAGCTCGCGGAGAAATACCGGCTGCAATCGCGCAGCACGGGCCTTGAGCCAAACCGAAGGGTGCGGATCTTCAAGCACGCCGACGTGTAGCACCAAAAAGGGAGCCGCCACAATGGCGGCTCTTTTTCTTATTGTTTGAGGAGACCCACCGCGCGACGAACGGGTTGGCACTGTTGATAGCTTCCAGGTTCTACATCGTCTGCGACGCACATTAGGACTTGGAGCGGAGGCGCACTGGCATTCAGTAACCGTGATTGATAATAGGCCGATATGAGCGGCTTCGCCCCACTCGCACCTTCCAAGTAGCACCGTCTGAATTGGACTTTTGGTTGGCGTTCCGGTCGATGCCGAAGCCTCTGATATTTTCAGCTTTCACAGGGAGGTGATATTCAAAGCTTGCTTTGCTGAAAATTCAGGGAGCAGTAAATGGCAGGAGGTCATTTACTAGCGTCTTGGGCATCGACCGGAACGTCAACCAACAAGACCGCTACTTCAGTACTGTGA
>JBHEMH010000017.1:0-55665 GCA_046262675.1 Vulcanimicrobiaceae bacterium | reverse complement strand
CCGTCGTTCCGGAGGAGCGCCACGCGGAGCGCGTTGCCTCAAGCGACAGGGCAGTCGTGCCCGTCTCGACGTTGAGTCCGATGTCCTGGAGTTCCTGAACAACGATGGCCGGCAGTGCTTCCGAAATCTGCATCACCATCTGAGCGTAATCATGCAGATGGGCTTTGGCAAGGTCGGCGACGCCGCCTTGCACCATCGCATTTGCGGTCGCGTTGAGCATGGTGTAACCGGCGCAACAGAGCGAGAGCGCAGTATAGTCATCGCGCAGCGCTTTGGAAACCTTGGTCTTGCGGACCATGTCAATTGCGCCCGCGAAGAAGCCCTCAATTGCAGTCACGGTACTCTTGATCGGGGAGGCCTCGTGTCCGCCGAGCGTCTCCAGCAAGCGATCAAGGGCCTCGATGTGACGCTCGGTCATGCTCTTTAAGCTCGTAAGAATAGCCACGGAATCCGAATACTCAGCGAAATCTTCATCTTTGAATTGCGCGGTAATCGGTATGATAATGTGGCGCTCAAGTGCCAGCATATCGCTGACATAGGTATTGATACTGTGCTGATTATCAGCCATACATCTCTCCTTTATTTACGTGCTGGACTGTTCCCGAAGATGGCTGGAGATAAACGCGTCGGACTACGATTGATGAATGTGTTCCGCAAAGATTTCGGCTGTGTCGATTAAGCGGGGACCGGGCCTGTTCACATAGGCATTCCCATCAACGGCGTGCACGCGCTCCTCGCGATACGCGCGTATATGGGTGAACTTCTCGAGCGCCCGCAGGCCTCCAATCGCCTGGTTGGTCTTTTCGAGATTGTATCCGCACGGCGCGATGATCATGACGTCGGGCGCTTCGTTCACGATCGCGTCCCAGTCAAGCACCACCGAATTCTTGCCGGGATTGCAAAGCACCGGCATTCCGCCGGCAATTTCAACCAGTCCGGGCGTCCAGTGTCCCCCGCTCATCGGCGGGTCCGTCCATTCGAGTACGAGCGTGCGCGGATGGGCGTGATGCTCGTACTGAACGCGCAAGCGTTCTTCGCGCGACTGCATGTCGTTCACCAGACGTGTAGCGCCGCGTTCGGCACCGGTGAGCTCGCCGACAGTCTGAATATTCGCATAGACATCTTCCAGAGAAGAAGGTTCCAGCGAGACAATGCGGGGGTCGGATTTCAAGCGCTTGGCCGCAGTATCGACGATATGATACGAGACGGCACAAACCTCACACAGTTCCTGCGTGATGATCAAGTCCGGCGCTAGTTCTTCCAGTAACTCCGAATCAAGGTGGTATAAACTCGACCCTTCATGCAGGCTCTTGCGCACATGCCGGTCGATTTCTGCCGACGTTTCGGCTGCAGGCAGCGAGCTTGCAGTCAGCCGTGGCAGCCCTTGTGCCTCGGGAGGATAGTCGCATTCGTGTGTGATGCCCACGACCTGATCTCCCACGCCGGTCGCAAAGAGAATCTCGGTTGCGCTCGGCAACAGACTGACAATGCGCATGCGATGTCCTACTGGCCTTGGGCGAGTGAGAAGCCAGGCTTTCCGTCAAACGTGTAGAGCAATTCGGTCTTGATGAAATCGAAATCGTGGCTGGCAAGTTCCCCAAGCAGTTCGACGATCGTGTGATGGCTCACCGTGTGCGGACCATCCGCGATAAAACGGCACGTCCAATGATCCGAGAGGAATGTTTCCGGCGAACCGTTTGGCCACACAGCCGTACCGCGATTGCTGATCATTTGCAGGCTCAGGCCTTCTTTGATGTGCGGTTTGAGCATCGTCGCGAGATCGTCGGGACCGCCGCCGGCGTAGTCCACAAACACATCGACTCCGACCAGGTGCTTCTCTTCCATGGGCTTGAACGGGCGTGGATGCAGATCCATTGCTGCGCGTTCGTTATACCGCACGGGCTTAAGCGTCGAAGGCTGCTGGCCCAAGCGCTCGATAACGGCGTCGGCAAACTCACGCGTGCCAACTTTCTGTTTGCTCGTGCCCTCTTTATAGATATCGTAGGTGTGAATGCCGTCTTCCATCGTCTTAAGCCAGGCGTTGTGCACTGTCTGCGCGACTTCGCTCTGGTGGATGTGATTGAGCATCATGACGGCGCCAAGTAGAAGGGCGGAGGGGTTGGCCAAGTTTTGGCCGGCGCGGCGCGGTGCGGAGCCGTGGATTGCTTCGAACATCGCCATGTGGTCGCCGATATTTGCCGAGCCCGCAAGGCCGACGGAACCGGTAATCTGCGCGGCCACATCGGAGAGAACGTCGCCGTAGAGATTGGGCATGACGATGACGTCAAAGGCTTCGGGTGTATCGGCCATCTTCGCGGCGCCGATGTCGACGATCCAATGTTCGTTTTCGATTTGCGGGTACTCCGCCGCAATTTCATCAAAGACTTTGTGGAAGAGCCCGTCGGTCATCTTTAAAATGTTGTCTTTGGTAAAGCAGGTGACTTTCTTGCGGTTGTTTTGCTTTGCATATTCGAACGCGTACCGAACGACTTTTTCTGAGCCCGGGCGAGAGATGAGCTTGAGCGCCTGCGTGACTTGCTGCGTCTGCCGGTGCTCGATGCCGCCGTAGACGTCTTCCTCGTTCTCGCGAACGATCACCAGGTCCATATTCGGATGCTTTGTTTTTACATACGGATGCAGCGAAGCACAGGGACGCACGTTCGCGTACAGGCCCAGCGTCTTGCGAACGGTGACATTAAGGCTCTTGAAACCGCCCCCTTGCGGCGTGGTGATCGGGGCTTTCAGGAAGACGTGCGTGCGCCGCAGCGAGTCCCAGGAACTCGGCTCGATACCGTTGCTGAGTCCGCGATTGTACACGCTCTCGCCGATCTCGATGGTTTCAACTTCGATCTGTGCACCTGCGGCATTGATGATGCGCAGCGTGGCGTCCATGATTTCCGGGCCGATTCCGTCGCCGTGCGCAACCGTAATCGGGGTCTTTTTTTGCGTGAGCGTGCTGGTCAAATTTTTCTCTCCTGGAGTGCCTGGGGGCGATGAGATTTCAGCGCCGAACCGTGGAGTCATGCTTTCGGTGGCCGACAAGGCAACGCTCGCCTCGCTGTACCGGACATTGTCCCTGCGGCCGCTCCGGAAGCGGGAATCGGCGCGATGGCAGAGGCGCTTGAGCTTCTGCCTGAACACAAGCGTGCCGAATTGCGCCGCTTCTTCTCACTGCTTCGATCGCCCGCGTTCAGCTTCGCCCTCATTGGAAAGATGAAGACCTTTAAAGCGCTGCCTTGGGAGCAGCGCGAGCGCTTGTTGCTTCAGCTCGCAAACCATCCGATGGCACAATTTCGAACCGCATATCAAGCGATGAAGCGTCTCTCGCTTTTTATTGCGTACAGTTATTCCGATGGGCTGCCCAATACATTGTGGGGAGAGATCGGCTATCCGGGACCGCGCGCCGACCTCCCCGCCCACACGGTCGAACTTCTCTTGACGACTGCCCCGCAGTTGCGGACGAACTACGATGTGATCGTCGTCGGTTCGGGCGCAGGCGGCGGCGTTGCAGCTGGAGTGTGCGCAAACGCCGGCATGAGCGTGCTCGTCCTTGAGAGCGGACCGCCTGTGGCCCAGTTCGCTCGCGCGCAGCGCGAATTCGATGCGTTCGCAAACCTCTATCTGGATGCGGGTCTGACCGGTACCGACGATCTCGGCGTAGCAATTTTAGCCGGGTCATGCATCGGCGGCGGAACGTCGGTCAACTGGTCGACTTCGCTACAACTTCATGCAAACGTCGCGCGCCAGTGGAGCCAAGCGTCGGGCGGAATTGATTTCAATGATGGTTTGACGCCGCACTACCGGGCCGTCAGCGAACGGTTGGGGTTAGCGCCGAGCCTAGATCACAACCAAAACAACAGTGTGCTCAAACGGGGCGCAGAAGCGCTGGACTGGCGTGGCTATGCGCATCCGAGAAACGCCGTAGGGTGCGGCGTAGAGTGCGGGTATTGTGGCTTCGGATGCGCGTACAACCGCAAGAAGTCGGCCGCCCGGACGTATCTTGCCGATGCGGTGCAAGCCGGCGCGCATGTCGTTGCTTACGCAACGGTAGAACACGTCCATCTTGATTCCGGCGGACGTGCCCACGGCGTCAACGTCATGTTCGTGCACAACGGGGAGAACATGCGCCGTACCATAGCCGCGAAGCGAATCATCGTGGCTGCCGGCGCACTACGCACGCCGGGAATTCTCGGCGCGAGCGGGATCAAGAACGCACACCTTGGGGCACATCTGCGTCTGCATCCCACGACGGCGGTGCTCGCCGAATTCGCCGAGGATATCGATCCATGGAACGGCCCGACTCAATCGTATTTAATCGACGAGTTCGGGAATGTTGATAACGGGTACGGTTGCAAGCTCGAAGCCGTCCCGGCACATCCGGGGCTCGCTGCCCTTGCGGTCCCCTGGACGGGTGCGCGGCAGCATGCCGGACATATGCGTGGAATGCGCAAACACGCGGCGCTCATTGCGCTGGTACGCGATCGCGGTGAGGGGAGCGTCTCGTCAGGGGGGCCATCGAAAGTCAGGTATCGCTTGAGTGCCTACGACGCGCGCCATTTGCGCCTCGGCATGCAGAAGCTCGCGCACGCCGCCCTTGCCGCAGGAGCGGTGCGCGTCCAAACGTTGCACAATTCACCGGTCTCGGCTGAAAACACAGAGGACCTAACCGCTTTCGATCGCGTAACGAACCGCTCGTCGACGGCAGCAAACCGGCTGGGCATCTTTTCTGCGCATCAAATGGGAACGGCCCGCATGCATCGCGATCCGCAGAAGGGAGTCGTTGATGCAGACGGGCGCGTTGCAGGGCACTCGAATCTCTACGTGACCGACGCATCAGTCTTTCCGCTAGCATCGGGGGTCAACCCGATGCTCACGATCATGGCGCTAGCGCACCGTACCGCCGCGCGCATCGTACAGCAAGGTTAGATCGACCAATTGTAAGCATCCCAACTGGCGGTAATGCCGTTGGGGTCGTAACCCTTGAGGTCGGGATTGATCGCGGCCAATTGTTTGCGGTAGAACAGAAAGTCCGCCGGATTATCCTTGGCCATGAGTTCTTGCGCTTTTGCGTAGGCCGCCTTACGCACCGCACGATCGGGGTGTGAAAGCGCCTGTTGTTCGAGCGCGTCGAATTGCTTATCGCAATAGCGAAACACGTTGTTTCCTGTAGGCGGGATATACTGACAGAGGAAGGACGACGAATCGTCGGGATCGGCGCCGTACACCCACGCATAGATTGCGAGATCGTATTTTCCGCCATTGAGAATGCCGCCCTGCGCCATCGTTGCGTAAAGCATTGTGTAACTGTAACTCTTCATGAGCGTCTCAACGCCGATCGGCTTGAGCTGTGCTTGTGCGAGCGTGGCAATCGTCTGGGCCGCGGAGCTGCCTTGCGCAACGATGAAGAGCAAGCTGAGGCGCTGCCCATTCTTAATGCGAACGCCGTCGGAACCGGGTTTCCATCCGGCTTGATCTAAAAGAGCTTTGGCTTTCTCCGGGTTGTAGTCGTAGCGCAGCACGTTTGGATTGTACGCCCAGGAGTACGAGGGGATGCTCTCCGTACCGGGCGTGGCAGCCCCGAACTGCGTCTCGTCCATAATTTTCTTTTTGTCAACGCCGTAAGAAATGGCCTCACGAACGAGCGAATCGTTCAGTGGCGCACGCGAAGCGTTATACGCTATGCCTTCCCATTGCGGAGACTCGGTGCTCACGATTTGCACATCAGGTGCCGTACGCAAATCGCGGTATTGCAACCCCGGAAGCTCCGGCAACAGGTCGATCTCGTGATCGCGAATCTGGGTCGCCTCGGTGTTCGCATCCGGAAGGATCTTCAGGATGATCTTATCGAGCTTTGGTTTGCCTAAGAAATAGTCCGCATTGGCAACGAGCTCGATCCGGTCGCCGCGTACCCATTTTGCAAACTTAAACGGGCCCGTGCCGATTGGTTCGGCGTTGTACGGGTTTTGGTTGAGGTTCTTGAACTTTCCCAGAAGATGTTCGGGAATGACTTGGTAAGGGGCGTCGCTCTCGCTGAAAATCGTATCCACGAATGGAGCAAACGGTTTCTTCAAATGGAAGACAATCGTGTATTTATCTGGCGTATCGACGGACTGCACCTGATCGTAACCGCGCACCGAAGCAACATTGTTGGCACGGTTCATGACCGCATGCCATGAGAATTTGACGTCCGCACTACTAAAGGGTGCACCGTCGTGCCACTTCACGTTTTGACGCAGCTTGTAGGTGTAGGTCAATCCATCTTTGGAAATGCCTCCGTTCTGCAGGGTGGGCACTTGTGCGGCCAACACCGCAACCTCGTTCCCTTTCGGATCGACGTCAACCAGCGGATCGGCAACCAGCCTGGTAATCAGGCTCTCGCCGGTCGCGGAGGTCAAAATCGGATTGAGGGTATTGGGGCTGATGTAGAGCGCAACGCGCAGCACGCCCGGCGTTGTCCAGCCATGCCGGCCGCCGCCCTCACCCGCGGTCGTGGTCCTCGTGCATGCCGTAATGGATACGGCGAGAAGGAGGGGAAGTGCGAACGCTACCGCGCGACGCAACGGAATTTCGCGAACATGTGCGGGTAGTCTGCGTAGAACCAATTGCGCAAACTCCGCCGCACGAGCTCCGCCGCCGTTACCGGGGAAGCTCCCTTCATGACGTAATGTTTGCCGTCGAAGAAGTCTGCCGAATACTGCGGATACGAAGCCATCGGCGCGAAGCCGTTTAGAGGTGCGAATTGCGTTGCGGTCCATTCCCATCCATTCCCGATCAGGTCGTGAACGCCCCAGGCGCTGTCGCCTTCCGGGTGTGCATTCACCGGTTCCGGATCGTAGCGTGCAAAGCCGAAATTGCCGAAGCGGTAATCGGGCGTTTCGTTTCCCCACGGAAAAATACGTTCCTCGCCGGATAAGGTGCCGTACGCGGCGCGATGAAACTCCGGTTCGGTCGGGAGTCGCATGCCGGCCCACTCGGCGTAGGCCGTCGCCTGCTGATGCGTCGCATAGACAGGCCACGACTGGGGCATAGGCAGCTCTTCGAATGTTGCGCGTAGCCGCCACTCGCCGTCGCGCTGGACCCAGAACGGTGGTGGTGGACCGCCAGCCCCAACAAACGCGAGATAATCAGCGTTGGTAACCGGATAGGCTTGAATGGAAAACTCAGGTACTCCTACGACCATCTTTCCAAATTCGTTGTCCCAACCAAAAGGTTGTTCATCTGGATCGGCGCCGAGCGTGGCGTCCCCGGCAGGTATCGAGACGAGGGCATTCTTGACGCATCCGAAATCGTGATGGCTTTGCGCGATGCGGCCTTTCAGATCGTAATCGAGGCGGTGAATGATATACATCAGCGTTTCATGGTGCATTTGCTCGTGCTCGAGGATGTTGTATACCGCCTGCGCCCGGATCAACCGCGGATTCTTTGCATCAAGAAGTTGTGCTCCAAGCAACGCTTGCACCACACGTTGGTCGCACTCGCGGACGAATGCGTCGACCTTTTCGGGTGCAGGCCAATCATCGCGCGCATGTTTTGAAGCCGCTGAGAGATCCGATGGATCGATCCCGCGTTCAAATACTTTTTCAAATTGTACGTTGATTGGCGCTTCGCCGAGCGAGCGTTCGTTGAGCGTGAGAAAACTGAACGCCGGAATGTGGCCGGAATAGAATGCAAACGGATGGCGCAACGGGATGGGCCGGCTATAAAACGCCTTCGGGTCGACCAGCGCAAAGATCGCAGCCGAGCGCTCACGATTGCGGTGGTACCAAGCGGCAAGAATTTCGCGGTCGAGCCCGGGCGTCGCGGGGGCCAGCGTGTTCATACGGGGTGGGGTCGCCATTCCTTCAGGAGTTCGGTGATCCCGGCTGCCGGAACGGCCGGGGAGATATAGTACCCTTGTACCCGGTCGCAGCCGTATGTTCGCAAGAAATCGTACTGTTCTGCGGTCTCGACGCCTTCGGCAACAACTTCCAGGCCGAGGTTGTGTGCCATCGCGATGACGGTAATGACAATTGTTTCATCGTTGGCCTCGGTCCCGATGCCGCTCACAAACGAACGATCGATCTTGAGCACGGCCGCGGGGAAAAGGCGCAAGTACGAGAGCGAAGAGTAGCCGGTGCCGAAATCGTCGAGACCGATGCCAATGCCGAAATCAACGAGCTCGCGCATGATTTGGATGCTAGCCGCTGCGTCGGTCATCGCGACGCCTTCGGTAATTTCCATCTCGAGCAACTCCGGGGCGAGATTCGCCGCCTTAAGGGCACTCAGAATGCGTGCGCGTAGATCCGGTTGATGGAATTGCTTGGCAGAGAGGTTGACCGCAATGCGTAAGCCTGGAAAGTCTTCTTGCCAACCGCTGGTTTGTACCGTGGCGGTGCGCAGAACCCAATCGCCCAGCGGAACGATCAATCCGCTGATTTCAGCGCTCGGAATAAAGCGGCCGGGGAAAATGATGCCGGTCTTTGGATGATTCCATCGCACGAGCGCTTCCAGAGCGACGATCTTTCCGCTTAACATATCAACCTGGGGCTGGTAATAGACAACGAACTCGTCGTTCTGGAGTGCTTGGCGCAGCAGCTTTTCCTGCGAGAGGCGCATTTGAATGGTTGCTTCGAGGCTCGGCGCATAGAGCTGAGAGGCGTTGCGGCCCAGATCCTTGGCCCGGTACATCGCTATGTCGGCGTTTTTGATGAGTGTCTAATCGTCTTTACCGTCGTCGGGGAAAACCGAGATGCCGGCGCTGGCCGTGACGTACTGTTCGTATTCGTCGATATGGCATGGGTCGTCGATAACTTCGAGCAATTCTTCCGCGGTTTTGCGAATTTCGTCGATCGACTCACAATTGGGAAGCAGCACGGCAAATTCGTCGCCCCCCATACGTGCGACCAATCCCCGGTCTGCAACGGTTTCGATTAGGCGTGCTGCCATGACTTGCAGCAGCCTGTCTCCAAGGGCATGCCCCAGTGTGTCGTTGACATCTTTGAACCGGTCAAGATCGAAGAAGATGAGGGCCACGCGGCGCAGATTCATTTGCGCCGACTCAATCGCATCGCGCAGGCGTTCTTGCAAGAAGAGCCGGTTCGGCAAGCCGGTGAGTGAATCGAAGTACGCCAGCGTGCGAAGATTTGCGCGCGAGCGCCGCCGTTCGAGGGCGCTGCCCAAGAGGGCGGCTATCAGCGCGGCGAGATCGCTGTCCGTCTCTTCGAAAGCTTCGTGGTCCCGCAGGGTACTCGCAAAACAGAGCGCCCCATACGCCTGTCCGCCAACGACAAATGGGACCGCAAGCGCCGACTTGTACGTTCCTCGCATTTGCCGGGCGGGCGTGATCAACACAGGCTTTTGGGTCTCGTGTACTTCGGCCGCGAGCGCTACGAGGTTCTCGCTGTCGGCGGCCGTGCGCGAGGGCTGCAGATCGACCCGGTGGTCAACGCGGCATTCAGCCGAGCACGCAACGATTGCACCCACTTCCATGTCTAGGAGGCGGCAGCCGGCTTCGAGCATCGTGCTGATATGCGAGTCCGCGATGTTGGCGCTTGCTGCAAGCAGATAGAGTTCACGGATGCGCTTTGCCTGTTCTGTGGCACGCTTCTGCGATGCGCGCGCGTCCGTCGCATCGACCATAATGGCATAAAACCCGATGATATCATCTGCGCGCGTCATGGGAAAGCTCGTCACGACAAGTGTTCGCGCGCCGCGGTGCGGACTGTTATAAGCAAATTCGTAGTTGACCGCTTCCCCTCGGAGAACCCGATCGATATGGGGATTGACGATTTGGAGTTCTTGCGGTGACATGAAGGCCCGGTAATCCTGGCCGATCACTTCCTCGCGTGGACGGCCACCGATCTCGATGAGCGCCTGGTTTACGTCCAGGATCACGCCGTCCCGGTCCAGCGCGATTACGGCGTCAGGGTTGCGTGAGAACAGCGAGCGGAAATGCTCTTGGCTTTCGTGCAGCAACGCCGCCTGCGTATCGAACACCAGAAACACGCCGGCGACAGCATTATCGATCCGGACGGGAATCGTGGTCAGGTGCACGTACTTGCGGCTGCCGTCTTTATGCACCGGGTTCACTCTTGCGGTTTGCGCACGCCCTTGCAGGGTTTCTCGAAGCATGTCGGCGGTGGCCGCGCCCGTTTCGGGCCCCGCGAAATCCATGAAGTGCGCTCCGATGAGTTCGGAGCGGCCGTAACCACTCAATTCAACGAGCGCATCGTTCACTTCTAAAACCGCACCGTCGAGGTCCAGACGCGCAATACCGTGCGGATGATCGTCGAACAGCGAGCGCATGAATTGCTGCGCATGAACTTTTTCGGTGATGTCTTGAATGACGACAAAACCTTCGAGCGGCTTTTCCATTGAAGATGAAGGAACGACCGTAACCCGGCGTGCGAGCGGCATTCCGCCCTTGTGAACGAGGCGAAGTTCTCGCCACGCGGACGTTCCGTTTTGGAGTTCCACGACCAGTTCGTCGGCGAGCGTGGCGGTATCGGGCGTGGCGAATTCGCGTACGTGGTGGCCTACTAAAGAATCTTGGGGGAATCCGCTGCGAGCCTCAAGTGCGGGATTCGCTTCGAGGATTATGCCATCGTGGTCAATGCGCGCGATCCCATAAGGATAGAAGGCAAAGAGCGGCTCGTATCTGGCATCAAACGTTTCGAGCATGCAGCCTCCCCACACCGCAGCGGGTTAGTGCGACAGGTATTCCCATAAACCATGGATGCCACCCTCGCGTCCAAAGCCCGATTCCCGGTAACCGCCGAAGGGAGAACTGGGGTCGAATTGATTAAACGTGTTGCACCAAACGACGCCGGCTTTCATGTGGTGCGCAACGTACATATTCTTAGATCCTTTATCGGTCCAAATTCCGGCGGACAGGCCATAAGGGGTGTTATTGGCTTTTTCAATTGCTTCGTCGGGCGTCCGGAACGTTAATATGGACAATACCGGGCCGAATATCTCTTCGCGTGCGATGCGATGCGACTGCTGAACGCCGGTGAAAAAAGATGCTGGGAAATAGTACCCGCGCTGCGGGATTTCACACGATTGTTGAACTAAGGTCGCGCCTTCCTCGATCCCGCTACGCACGAGCTCCTCGATCTTATCGCGCTGCATCTTTGAATTTATTGCGCCGATATCGGTGTTTTTATCCATCGGATCGCCCAGGCGCAGTGTCTGAAGGCGTTCGGTCAGCCGGACGACGACTTCGTCGTGTACGTTTTCCTGAACCAGCAGGCGCGAGCCGGCGCAACAGACGTGACCCTGGTTAAAATAGATGCCGCTGACGACGCCTTCGATGGCTTGATCGAGCGGAGCGTCGGCGAAAACGATGTGTGCGGCTTTGCCTCCGAGCTCCAGCGTGAGGCGCTTTTTGCTGCCCGCAGTCGCACGGGAAATCGCTTTACCGACCTCAGTGGAACCGGTAAAGGCAATTTTATCGACGCCGGGATGATCGACCAGGGCCGCGCCGGTCGAGCCGTCGCCCGTAATCACGTTGACGACGCCCGGCGGCAAATCCGCTTCTTGAATAATTTGCGCGAGTGCGAGCGCAGTCAGCGGCGTGGTTTCCGCCGGTTTGAGAACGACGGTATTGCCGCAGGCAAGCGCGGGCGCGAGTTTCCACGCCGCCATGAGCAAGGGGAAATTCCACGGAACGATCTGTCCCGCAACGCCGATGGGCTGCGCAAGATGACCCGCGCGCATTGTCCATTCGAGCTTATCTGCCCAACCGGCATAGTAGAAGAAGTGCGCCGCGGCCAGCGGGATGTCGAAATCGCGTGATTCCTTAATTGGCTTGCCGCCATCAAGCGTCTCAAGGACGGCCAGTTCGCGCGAACGTTCGGTCATCGCGCGCGCGATGCGATAGATATATTTTGCGCGGTCGGCGGGCAGCATCTTGCGCCAATACTTATCGTACGCTTTCCGTGCGGCCCTCACAGCCCGGTCGACGTCAGCAGCTTCCGCGGATGCAATGCGCGTAAGCCGGTCCTCGCTCGCCGGATTGACCGTATCGAAAAAAACGCCCGCCGCGGGCTTGCTCCACTCGCCGTTGATGAAGAGGCCATATTCTTTTCGAATATCGACCTTGGTGGTTTCCGGGGCCGGGGCGTAGTCGAAAATCAATTGCTAGTCTTTCGGGAAGTAATCCGGTCCGGCATAACTGCCGGTCTGCTCTTTCTCTAACTGCATCAACAAGTCATCGAGCAGAGACGAGGCACCGATGCGGAAAAGATCGGGCGTAAGCCATCCTTCACCCAGCGTTTCTTTGACGATCACGAGGTAGGTGAGCGCGATCTTCGTGTTCTTGACACCGCCCGCGACCTTGAGGCCGGCTCTGCGGCCCGTGCGCCGCGCATATTCACGAATCGCTTCGCACATCGTTACGGCTGTCGGGAAAGTCGCGTTCGTGCCGATCTTGCCGGTGGAGGTCTTGATAAAATCGGCACCCGCCTCAAGTGCAAGATCGCTCGCGCGCCGGATGACGTCGTAGCTGCCGAGCTCGCCCGTTTCCAAGATCACTTTGAGATGCACGCCTCCGCAGACTTTTTTTACCGCAACGATTTCATCGAAGACCTTTTGCTCGTTGCCGGAAAGAAACTCTCCACGGTCGATAACCATGTCGATTTCGTCAGCGCCATTGGCGATGGCCGAGGCCGTGTCCGCGAGTTTGACTTCTAAGGAGGACAGGCCGCTTGGGAAAGAAGTTGCAACGGAGGCCACCTTTACATTCGATCCCGCGACCGCTTCTTTGGCAACACGCACCAAGTTTGGATAGACGCAGACGGCAGCGACGCTCGGAACCGATGGCGCAGGCCGAACCGCTTTCGCGCACATCGAGCGCACGCGGCCGACGGAGTCTTTGCCTTCGAGGGTCGTGAGATCCATACACCGGATGGCGAGCGTAATGCCCGCAACCTTAGCGCTTGTCTTGATGGAGCGCTTAGCGAGCGATCCGGCGCGGGATTCCAGCGTAACGGCGTCGATGGTCATGCTACGACTTTGTTTGTAACCAGGGCTTCAAATTCCCGGGCCGAGAGCGCCGGAGCGAAATAATTTCCTTGAGCATAATCGCAATCGCAGTCGCGCAGGAAGCCTAACTGATCGGGCGTCTCAACGCCCTCGGCGATCACGTTGAGGCCGAGGGCGTGCGCCATTGCAACAACCGTTTGCACGATTGTCGCGTCGTGCTCATCAATCGCGATATCGCAGACGAAGGAGCGGTCGATCTTCAGATTGTCGAGCGGGAACAAGCGCAGGTAGCTCAGGCTTGAATAACCCGTGCCGAAGTCATCAACGGAGATGCAGACCCCGGCGCTTTTGAGCTCACGCATGACCGCAACGGTCTGCGGCGCATCTTGCATGGCCACACTCTCCGTAATCTCGATCTCGAAGGAATGTGGATCAAAGCCGGTCTCTTGGAGAATGCAGCGGACGCGCTCGACGAGGTCCGGTTGATAAAACTGGCGCGCTGAGAGGTTGATTGCTAGTTGCAGTCCGGGCACCAGTTGCCGTTGCCACTGCCGCACCTGGCGGCACGATTCTTGCATGACCCACTCGCCGAGTTGAACGATCAGCCCCGTTTTTTCCGAAAGAGTGATGAATCCGCTGGGCAACATCAGGGAACCGTCGCCTTGGCGCCAGCGCACTAAGGCCTCGACACCTAAAATCTTGCCGCTTGCAAGGTGCACCTGGGGCTGATAGTAGACTTCAAATTCATTTTTGCGCAGGGCTTCGCGTAGGCGCCGCTCGAGCGCCAGGCGGTGGCCGCTTTGCGCGTTCATCGTCGTAGTGTAGAACTGGTAAAGATTGCGGCCGGCATCTTTTGCGCGATGCAAGGCGATGTCCGCAAACTTCAGAAGCGAATCCGCATCGGCGCCGTCGTCCGGGTAGATACTTACACCGATGGTTGCGGTGGCAAAGAGGTCGGCACCGTCGATCACTATGGGCGCGTCAATGGTTGCGAGCAATTTTTTGGCGACCTCGCCCACTGCGCGCGTGTTTTCAACATTCGGCAAGACGACGATAAATTGATCGCCACTGATGCGCGCGATAACGTCCACGGACCGCACGTTGTAGCGGAGACGCTCCGCGATGCGCTGTAAGAACAGATCGCCGATTTGGTGGCCGTACGTGTCGTTGATATCCTTGAAGCGGTCAAGATCGAGCAGAAGAACGGCTAGTTTCTGCGGTTTTGCGGTTGAACTGATCGCCTGGGTGAGCCTTTCGCGCAGTCCTACACGGTTCGGGAGGCCCGTGAGCACATCGCAGTGGGTGAGAACTTGCACGCGGTCTTGCGCGGCTTTGCGTTCGAGCGCCCCGGCAATTAAGGCTCCCATAAGATGAAGCAGATCGCGATCGCCTTCGCTAAAGCGTGTCTCGCGTGGGGCGGGACTTGCGAAGACGAGCGAGCCGAAGAGCTTGCCCGCTACCACCAGCGGCGCGCACATATACGAAAGCCAGTTTGCGTTTTCGAGCGCGGCGTCGGTGCTCCACGCGGGCGTTGCAAGGTTTTCAATAGCGAGCACGCCGCCGTTCTGCATTGCATGGCGGCAGAGTGTCTGTTCGATGGGGAATCTCACCCCCACCAGCGCCGCGTCTTCGCATAAGGCAAACTGGACGGTGAGTTCTCGATCGTCGAGGGAGTTCACAAATGCGTAATCAAGGTCGAATGCGGTGCGTCCCATCTGCAGGGTTGCCATAATCTGCTCTTGGGGAGAGTCGCCCTTGGACGCGGCGACGGCATAAAGCGCTCGTATGCGCTCTTGCTGCTGCCTAATGAGCGCTTGCAGACGCTCTTCGTTCTCTTCGGCCCGCATAGTGGATCTCACATAGTCCGTAATATCTTCCACGAGCGAGAGTGTGGTCGAACTTACACCATCGGTGACGTGCGAATTGTACCAGCGGCAGTAGAGCAAACGGCGATTCTTCGTGTAATTTCGATTGACCATCGACTTGCCGCCGGGCCCTCCTGCGCGAAGTTCCTTTTCCATGACGGCAACGCTCGGCAGATCGTCCTCATAGATAAGCGGAAAATCGTCCCGAAGTTTTCCGATGACTTCCTCGGCCTTCCAGCCGAAAATGAGCTCGGCGCCCATCGACCAGTTTGCAATACGGCGATCGCGGTCCCAAACGATCACGCCGAGGGGCGTATGCTCGGCGTGGAGTGCGAGCGCTGCCTGCGGAACGCGGAGTTCGCGCCCGAACGAGAGCGGCTTGACAGGCGCGTCACCGCTACAGCGCACCCGTAGCAAACCGAAGATGGCAGCAAGCTTGCTTGCATCATGCATCCAGCGAAAGACCGCGTCGACAATTTTGAGGTGCCCATCGATCTGAGCGGTATACGTGATGGTGGCTTGGCGGTTCTTCGCATTCAGCGAAGCGAGCGCAGGCTCGAAATACTGTGCGAAGCGCGTCTCCAGCTCGGCGTCGGTCCGTCCGATGACCGCGGACAGCGGGAGGCCAAGAAGCGCTTCCGCTTCTTGGTTCACCGTTACATAGCGCCTCGCGTCGTCGTACACGACGAACGCCTCGGGCGAGTCTTGGAAAAGCCGGCGATAAAATTCCACGAGCGTCCAGCGCGTTCGGCTCGCTTGGCAAACTACCCTACGCTTGCCTCCCTAGAGCGTTCCGCGTTTCTCTTGCTCGCGTTCGATTGAAACGAAGAGCGCTTTGAAGTTTCCCTTGCCGAAGGAGAGGCTGCCTTTGCGCTGGATGATCTCAAAGAAGACGGTCGGACGGTCTTGGAGCGGCTTGGTGAAGATCTGCAACATATAGCCGAGGTCGTCGCGGTCGACCAGAATGCGCCGGTCGCGCAGCACGGTGATGGCCTCGTCGATCTTGCCGACGCGGGTTTCGAGCTCGTCGTAGTACGTATCGGGCGTCTCCATGAATTCGACACCGTTGGCTTTGAGCGCATCGATGGTCTCGATGATATTTTCAGTCGCGATAGCGACATGCTGTACGCCCGCTCCGCGGTAGAAGTCCAAATACTCTTCAATTTGCGACTTCTTTTTGCCGTGTGCCGGCTCGTTAATCGGAAACTTGACGCGGTGGCGTTCGTCCGTCATCACCTTGGACTTGAGCGCGGTGTATTCGGTCGATATGTCCTTATCATCAAACGAGACGAGTTGAGAAAAGCCGAAAACGCGCGCGTAAAAATCGCCCCAGGGATCCATCTCTCCCCAGCCGACGTTGCCGACGCAGTGATCGACGTGCGAAAGATTGGGCTTACGAGTCCATTCGAGGCTCTTACGCGCTTCAATAAAGCCCGGCAAGAAAGCTCCGGCATAGCCGTCACGCTGAATTAATGAGTGTACGGTCTCTCCGTAGGTGGCGATCGTGGCTTTGATCACACGCCCCGTGCTGTCGCTGCTTTCGGCGGGGGCGAGGACGGATTTTGCACCGGCGCCCACAGCGGCTTCGTAGGCGGCCCGGGCATCCCCAACGAGAATCGCGACGTCCTTTATTCCATCGCCGTGTTTGCGCACGTGTTCGGAAATCTCGTCGTCGTCGCGCAAGCTACTCGTAAGCATGAATCGCAGTTTGTTTTGCTCGAGCACGTAGGAGGCGCGGTCTTTGACCCCGGTTTCGGGACCCGCATACGCAACTTGGCTAAAACCGAATGCCGAACAGTAATAGTGTGCAGCTTGCTTTGCGTTGCCGACGTAAAACTCAAGGTAGGCCCAATCAATGTTTGCCAGCGGGTTACTCTGTTTTGATGCCATCGTACTCATGAGCAAGCACTTGGCGGGGCGGCCATAAGGGCCCTGGTGCGCCGCGACGAATGAGGCCAGCGTGGAAGCGAGTACTGCATTATTCAATGCCCTTATCGACTACGCGGGGCTTTTTCCGCCTGCGGAACTCCAAATGCAACCCGCCGCCGAGGAATACGACACGGTGCGCACCGGAGAGTGGGCGTGGATGTGCGGGCGCTTCATCGTCCCCGCTTCGCGTGTATTTGAACTCTGCGAGGAACTCGAGGATCTTACGGATCGTTCAGACTTGCAGCCGTATCCGCTAAGCGTCATCATCGATTCGGGAACCGACCCTCTGGCGTGGCTCGGCAAGGCCACCGGTTTACTTGGGACCCTCGTGAAATGCAACGCCGAAGGGATGCCGGTGCGAATTGAGGCACTCGAGGTACCGGTACCGCCGGTTTGCGCCGCGCGCGACACCTACGATCCGGTTATCGGGCAGTTCGGCATGGCCGCGCAAAACGCGGGCCTGCGCAAGCTTCCAATCTACGTTGAAATTCCACGCACGGATCGCTATACGGATCTTCTCCCCGGCGCGATGGCGGCGGTTGCACGTGCTAAGTTCGGCGCGAAGATTCGTTGTGGGGGCGCGACGCAGGCCGCTGTTCCATCGAGTGCTGAAGTGGGCGCCTTTTTACGGGCGGCCTTTGCAGAGAATGTGGCCTTCAAAGCGACCGCGGGACTGCACCATCCCGTGCGTCATCGCGATGCGCAGACCGGCTTTTTCATGCATGGCTTTTTAAATATGTTGGCGGCGACGATTTTTATTCGCGACGGCGCAACCGATGATGAACTCCTCGACATCCTTGAAGAGCAGGATAAAAATGCGTTCACTGTTACGGCCGATGCGTTTTCTTGGCGCCACCGCACGGCATCGGTGCAGCAAATTCAAGGAGCCCGCAGCGCGGGCTTCGTCTCCTACGGCAGCTGCAGTTTTGAAGAGCCGGTTCAAGATCTCATGGCGCTCGGCATCTTGCGGCTCTCGAAGGCGGGCGTATGAAGATTGACGTGCCGGCCGGTTCGGATTTTCCGATTGAGAATTTACCATACGGGGTGTTCTTAGCCAAAGGGGGCGAGCCCCATATCGGTATCGCGATCGGCGAGCAGATTTTCGACGTCCATCAGGCCACCCTGGACGGGCTGTTTGACCTCCAGCTTGCCGATCGTGCGATTCTGACGGCGCGCACGCTCAATGCGTTGCTCGCAGCAGGGCGTCCGCTGTGGAGCACACTACGCAGGCGCGTAACGGAGCTTTTGCAACCCGGAAACGACGAAATCGAACGCAGCGGCGATGCGGATCAGTTGTTCGTCCGGCAGGATATGATAGCCATGGTGATGCCCTTTGAGGTCGGCGATTACGTGGATTTTTATTCGTCGCTCGAGCATGCGACGAACATGGGAAAAATGTTGCGTCCCGGCAGCGAACCGCTCTTACCGAATTGGCGCTATCTACCCATCGGCTATCATGGCCGTTCCAGCACCATCGTCATTGACGGAACGCCGGTGATCCGGCCCAGCGGCCAGAGTAAACCACCGGATGCACAGAAACCCGGCTTCGGTGTAAGCCGTTCGCTCGATATCGAGCTTGAGATGGGTTTTGTTACCGGACCGGGGACCGACTACGGCGTCCCGATGCCGATTGCGGCGGCACGCGATCACATCTTCGGCATGGTGATCGTCAACGATTGGAGCGCGCGCGACCTACAGGGCTGGGAATATCAACCGCTCGGACCGTTTTTAGGCAAGTCATTTGCTACCTCGATCTCCCCGTGGGTTGTGACCCTTGATGCGCTTGAGCCGTATCGTACCGCGGGGCCAAAACAAGAGCCGGAACCGTTTGCAAACTTGCGCACTTCGGAGCATTTTAATTACGACATCGAGCTCGACGTCTTACTGCAAACCAGACAGATGCGTGAGAAGAAGATCGCACCCGCGGTCGTAGCAAAATCAAACTACAAGTATATGTACTGGAACATGGCTCAGCAGCTGGCTCACGCAACCAGTAACGGCACCAATATCTCACCCGGTGATCTCTATGCCTCGGGCACGATCTCCGGCCACACGGAAGATAGTTACGGAAGTTTGATGGAGCTGACGTGGCGCGGTTCCAAGCCCCTACGCCTCCCATCGGGCGAAGAACGTGGCTTCCTCATGGACGGCGACACCGTGACACTGCGCGCGTGGTCCGAAAAACCCGGTGTGCCGCGAATCGGTTTCGGTTCGGTCACCGGCACCATTGAAGCGGCAAGATAACACGTGCGTGCTCTTTCGCTCCAAATCCTAAGCTTCAATCCACGAGCGGAAGTATCTATCGTCCTCCATATGAAGCGCCGGCTCCGCTATCATGAGCGGCTTAAACGTGTCGACCATAACGGCGATTTCGTCGGTTGAGGTTTTGCCCAGGCTGCTCTCAACCGCGCCTGGTTGCGGACCGTGCGGTGCTCCGGCCGCGTGAAGTGTAATGGAGCCTTCGCTCACGCCGCGCCGGCTCATGAAATTCCCGCTGACGTAATACAGGATTTCGTCGCAATCCACGCTCGAATGATTGTATGGCACCGGAACGGCCAGCGGATGATAGTCGAACATGCGCGGAACAAACGCACAAAACGCGGCGCCCGGAGCTTCAAAGGTGGCGTGTGCCGGCGGCGGCTGATGCAGTTTGCCCGTAATGGGCATGAATTCATCTACGTTGAATGCGTAGGGATAGCAGTAGCCGTCCCAGCCGATTACGTCGCAGGGATGGTTTTGCACAATATAAATGGCGTTGCGGCCATTATTGGTTACGCGCACCTCGAATTCGCCGGTTTCTTCGTGCGGCGCCCCGAGGATCGGCGCCCGGAAATCGCGCTCGTAGTATGGCGCTGCTTCCTCAAGCTGTCCAAACCCATTGCGGTATTTTTTGGGGATCGTTACCATGCCGATGCTATCCCAAACCACGACTCGCGTTGGGAACGTGGGTAGCATTCGATAGGTGGTGCCGCTGGGGATGACGATGTAATCGCGCGCCCGGTATTCGAGTTGCCCAAAATTGGTTTGCAGTACACCCTCGCCGCGGTGAATAAAGAGCAACTCGTCACCGCCGACGTTGCGGTAAAAATACTCCATCGGACGCGTGATGTCGGCGACGTACATCGTCAGATCGCTGTTGCCGACCAATGGGACGCGACCCTCGATCGCATCGCCCGTGATCTTATTATTTTGGGTGAGAAAGTGCCGGTTGCGTAGCGGCTCGTTTGGGGAAAACTTCGGAATGTGACGTTTCCACTCACGCACTTCGAGCGTTGCCGTCGGGGGCCGCAAGTGATACAGCAGCGAGTAGACGCTCTCAAAGCCTTTTGTGGAGAAGAGTTCCTCTGCGTACAGTCCGCCGTCGGGGCGCCGGAATTGAATGTGGCGTTTGGCGGGTAAGGAGCCCTGCGAGATATATGAAGGCATGTTTTACTCTTGTTCGTGCTCGGAGTTCTTCACGGCGCGTTCGGCGGCTTCGAAGCCAATGCGGCTGTGGGTGCCGTCGCAGAAGGGCTTGGTGGTGGACGCGCCACAGCGGCAAAGCGCGAAAGTGGGCTTTCCCTCCAGAGCATACTCCGTGCCGTCGGCATCGGTGAGGGTGAGGGCGCCTGTTATGAGGTATGGTCCGTTGTGGCGAACTTTTACGGTAACGTCTGACACGCTTCTGCCTTTACTAGCTCGGGAGTGGGAAGATCGTCTTTCTCGCTTGCCTCGGTCTGCTCCGCCGTCCGCGGTCAACCGATAACTGTAGTAGAGATGCCGAGTATAGAGCGCTATCGCGAGGTTTCCATGACCGCGGCCCGGTGGCTCGCGGAAACGAATTCGGTGGAAACGCTCTTCGAGCGCTTTTGCGAGCTCTTGACGCAGTCGCTCGGTCAAATGAGCGCCTTTCTTGCGTTCGCGCAAAAAGACGCACTCCGAATCGAGTTTTGTTATGACGGCAATGTCGCCCGCCACCTGGACGCGGTCGCGCTGCCCCATTCTTCGCATGCTTATGGCGCATTGCGCTCCGAGACTACTCAGGTAGTACGGTCGGACGAGCGCCGCCTCGTGGAGATGCCTTCGCAGACGGAGGCACTGCACAGCGCCTTCATTCCACTTCGCATCGGTGGCAAAGCAGCCGGTATATTCGCGTTAAGCCGCATCTCGATTCATCCGTTCGGCGAAGACGATCTGGATTTCATCGAGGTCGTCACCGGATATCTGGCCGCTGCGGTTCGCGAAAACCGCACGGAACTGGCAACGCTCGAACTCGAGGAACTTGCAGGCACCGACTCGTTGACGGGGGTTGCGAACCGGCGCGCTTTCGATCACCGTTTGGAAACCGAGTGCGAATCGGTTGCGCAACTTTCCCTCATGATCCTGGATGTAGACCACTTCAAAGGCTACAACGATACCTATGGCCACGTCGCGGGCGATGAGGTCTTAAAGCGGATTGCCGAGCGCATCTCTGCGTGCTTCACGCGCACGGCCGACCTGTTCGCCCGGTACGGCGGGGAGGAGTTCGTGGCAATTTTGCCACGGACGAATTTGGATGGAGCGGCGATGCTGGCCGAGAAGGTACGGGCGGCAGTTAATGAGATGTCGATACCGCATGCCGGATCGCCCGACGGGGTGGTGACGATTAGCGTCGGAGTGACGAGTAGCCCGCCAAGCCCGCAACGCAGCGGCTCCGAGGTGGTTGAACTCGCCGACAAGGCCTTATACGCCGCCAAGAGCGCCGGGCGTAACCGCGTCGCGCGCAGCGATGAAGAAGGCGAGGCGGAGGTCGCAGCCCCTCTGGAAACATCGCCGATTGTTCTGCCCGTTCCAACGTCCCGGTTCTTCGGGCGTGAAAAGGAACTCCAAGCGCTCGGGAGCCTCATCGATACGCAGCGGCTCATCACCGTCATCGGCCCGGGCGGGATCGGAAAGACGCGCATTGCGCTGCAAGTAGCGCTCAGCTCCATTGCCCGCTTCCCCGATGCCGTGCGCTTTGCAGATTTTGGTTCGGTGATGAACCCCGACCGCGTTCCTTACGTCGTCGCCACCGCGCTTGGGATTGCGGTTTCCCCGGAGTCGTCGGTCACTTCTCAATTGTTCAAATTCGTGGAGAAGCGGCAGATGCTCCTGATCTTCGATAATTGCGAGCATTTAATCGCCGAATGCGCGAGTCTAGCCGAGAATCTCTTGCGGACTGCTCCCGCCGTTCACATTTTGGCAACGGCACGCGAAGCGCTTCGCATCGACGGCGAGATCACTTACGCTCTCTCGCCGCTTTCGGAGAGTGAGGCGGTGGAACTCTTCACCGAGCGCGCGCTGTCCGTCGATCCGCAAATGGTGTTGACCGACGAAGATCAGGCGATCCTTTCCGACCTTTGCACGGCGCTGGACCGCATTCCAATGGCCATTGAACTAGCGGCCGCACGCGTGAACATGTTCAATGTTCGCCAGCTGCACGAAAATTTGCACGACCGTTTCAGCTTACTTTCCGAGGGACGGCGTTTTGCAAACGAACGGCAACAGACGCTGTGGGGACTGATCGATTGGAGCTACCGGCTCCTCGATGAGGACGAGCGGCAGCTCTTCCGGCGGCTGTCGGTGTTTGCCGGCGAGTGGACGTTCACCGCCGTGTCGGCATGTTGCTGCGATGAGGCTACTTCGCCGGAGGGACGCCTTGCGGTCTTTACCCGTCTCGTCGCAAAATCGCTCGTTGCCACCACGCGTCATCCAACGGGCGTACGCTACAGGTTGCTCGAGTCGGTGCGCGACTACGCCGATCGTAAACTCGAGGAATCCGGAGAATCGGCGGAGATCAAGAACCGTCATGCCGATTATTTCACCACGTCGGTAAAGCAAATCTTCGATCAGCATGACGTGGCCCGGAGCGACACCTTCATTGCCGCCGTCGATGAAGAATACGCGAATCTTCGCTCCGCATTAACGTGGCTCAACAGTCAGAAGAACGCCGAGATGGCTGCCAAGCTGACGTCAGTCCTCGATCACTTCTGGCTCGCGCGCGGACAATTCCGCGAGGGCCGGTATTGGATCGAACAGTGTCTGAACATGGCCGAAAACATCGCGCCTGAATTGCGCGTGCAGCTGTACCGCAGCCTGATTCGTCTGAGCTTCTACGAGAGCGACTATGCGGTGATGCAACAGGCTGCAATCAAGGCGATCGAACTCCACGAGGCGCTTGGGGACCCCACCGGAGTCGCGCAGACGAAAAACGCGCTCGGCATCGTCCATCACCTCTTCGGCCGCAGCGCAGAGGCGGAAGTGCTTTTCCGCGAGAGCCTCGCAATGTCTCGCGATCTCGGTAATAAGCGCGATGTGGCGAATTCGCTCAGCAATCTCGGTGCGATTGCGCTGGACCAGCGCGGCGACTTCGTCGAAGCAACAAAAATCTTCGAGGAGTGCCTGCAGCTGAGCCGCGAGCTCGGCGACCGCCGCAGCGAGTCTATCGATCTGTCCAATCTTGGGTCGACCGCTTTTCTCGCCGGCGACCTGGACCGTGCGATTCAGCTCAGCCGCCGCTCGCTAAAGGTTGCAAGGGATTTGCAAATGGAGCCGCTGGTCGGCTCGGAATTGATCTCCCTTGGACGCTACGAGTTGGAAAAAGGAAACGTCGCCGAAGCGGTGTTGGCGCTCAGAAAAGGCCTCGGTATTTCCCGCCGGCAGCATAACCACGAAACCATCGGGATGGCGATCGAGAATTTTGCGCGGGTCGCACTCAAGCTCGGGCGTAACACCGACGGCGTTCAAATGCTTGCGTATGCTGAGAAATACCGCGCGCGCCACACGGTGCCGCGCCTGCCGATTCCCGTTCAAGAAACGCAAGAGCTCAAGGCGGCCTTGCACGCTCCGCTTGACGACGCCGCATTTGGGCGCCAGTGGCAAACAGGGGAGCGGCTTACACTCGCGCAGGTTACGAAGACGGCCGTGAATTTCCTTACGCGAGGAAAAAAACCGCCCCGTTAGGGCGTGATTGGCGTGGAGACAACCGGCGCCGTGAACTGTTGGTAGAACGCCGCCTGGCTCATTGGCCGGCCAAGGAACGCTTGTACCTCGACGTCAGGCTCCAGGGTACGCGCGGGTTCTAGAATTGTGCGGCGGTAGCGCATGCCGACGGCAGGGTTTTCAAGCCCGCCCTTTTGGAACGCCGTAAACATATCTTGCGCGTATACAAGCGCCCACAAGTAGCTGTAGTAGCCGGCATCGTAGCCGAAAAGATGTCCAAACGACGCTTGCGGGTGAATGCCGGGAGGCATATCGATCGGCGTGTAATCGTGCGACACCTTCGCCCAGACCGCCGTCGTATCCACAACCGGTCCGCTGCTGTGGTAGATTTGGTCGACGAGGCCGAGTTTGATCTGCCCCACCGTGAAATACGCTTCATCGACGTACCGTGCGTTGACCATCTTTTGAATTAAATCGTCCGGCAGCGGCGCACCGGTTTTTACGTTCGAGCTGACTTCCTTGAGAATGGAAGGCTGCCACATGAAGTTCTCCAGCATCTGGGATGGCGCCTCAACGAAATCCTGACGGAAACCGCCAGATAGCGTTTCGTATGGCGCAGTCGAGAGAAGCGCTGCGAGATTGTGTCCGAATTCGTGAAAAAACGTGATCACGTCATCGTGCGTCAGCAATGCCGGGTTACCCGGAGCCGGCCGCGGCCAGTTGCCGAGAATTGCCGTCACCGGCGGACGATAGCTGCCATTAGCAAGGCGGCGCGCCGGAATCAGCGGCCAGTTTGCAAAGTGCGTGAATTTGCCCTCGCGAGGGAAGAAATCGAAGTACGTTGTGCCGATGAACTTTCCGCTCGCCGTATCGAAGACGTTATAGCTAATGACATCTTGCGCATTCCAAGAATTTGGGTGCGGCACTTTGACGAACGTGACGCCCAAGAGCTTGTGATAGAGCGTCATAATCCGGTCGACAGTGACCTCGAGCGGGAAGTACTGCTTAATTGCTTCGTCGTCGACGGAGTACTTCGTCTTGTTGAGCACGTTGTTGTAATAGCTGATGTCCCACGCGTCGATCGTCGCATTGGGGTTGCCGGTATCTTGGGCTTTAAGAGCGGCAAGTCCGGCCAGATCTTGGCGCGCTTGCGGCAAAAGCTTGGCGTCCAAATCTTCTTCGAATTTCATGACTCGCTGGGGGCTCTGCGCCATGCGATCGGCTAGGACGTAGGCGGCCCATGTTTGATAACCCATCAAATGCGCAAGGCGGTCGCGCACGCCGATAGCCTGTTCGAGAATGGCAACGTTTGCGGGCGCGCGGTTCTGATACGCGAGATAGAAAGTCTTGCGCGCCGCGGCGTCCTTCTGATTGTTGAAGAAGGCCGTTGCCGTACTTTCGTTTGTGCGCACGAGGTACGAGCCGTCGGCTTGCTTGGCGTACGCCGGGGGAGCAACGATATCGGCGGGCAAGTTCGCAGCTTGGGCGGCCGTTATCGTAATCGTGGTCTTATCGTTGCCGAGGTTCTCGGCAAACTTGTTGCCGAGATCCGTGAGTTGGCCTGAGAGTTTAACGAATTCCTTGCGCTTATCCGCGGGGAGATTTGCGCCGGAGCGCACGAACGAGATCATGTAGAGGTCGAGCAGCTTCTTGTCGGATGCGGTTTTTGCCGTGCCGCTTTTCTTGACGGCGGCGAGGGCAGCATAGAGGTCGGGGCGCGCCCCGAGCGCGGAGAAATAGTTGCTTTGGTCGGTGCCGCACTTTTCGGAGGCGTCGCGGACCGCTTTGTCGGTCGCCATATTGAATAGGAACTGCTCCGCGACGGTTTTGTCGTTAAGGTCCGCTTCGGCGCTTTCAAGCGGTATCAAGGTATTCTGCACGGTGCGCGGACCTTTGATCGCCATAATCCGTTTCACGGCCGCATCCAGCATCCCGATGCGCGTTGTGCAATTGGCGGCAATCTCGGCCGGGGTCAGATCCCACTTGACGATGGTGGGGCGAACCGGCCCCAGGGGAGTGGCGGACGCGGGAGACATCGACAAAAGCAGACTGCCCAGCAGTCCTGCAGCAAGTTTGGACACAGAATACCTCCAGATGATTATTCATTTAACGATAAATGGCCCCGACCTGTCCCCAAATATCTTTCAAATCCGCTCGCCGGTACTACTTTGGACGGTTGCTTTCGTCTGAGGCTCGTGTGATATCATGTTGCGAGCCATGGCGGGGGTTGGGCTTCGCGCGGCGTAAACTCGTGAACCCCGCCAGGACCGGAAGGTAGCAACGGTAAGCGAGCCATTACGGGTGCCGCGAACCACCTAGCTCCCGTCGTGGTTTATCAATGCTTATGCAAACGAGTACGATTGCGGCCTTAGCCGCCTTCGGCGGCGCACTTGTGGCGCTCGCCCTCTATCACCTCCTGGCCGTCGCACCGGCGCTTGGGCGCCTGCGCGCCACGGGCTTAGCCCACGACGAGCTCCTCGGCGGAGGGTCCGCAACGGGCACGGCCCGCCTTTCTTCCTTAGAAGTCGCCGCCAAGGCACATGAGGCGCAAGCGGGCAGGGTGGAGCAGCGCCTAGGGGAACTAGAGCGGGTCGCCCGGACAGACGTATCGCGGGTCGGGTTTGTCCGTTACAATGCCTTTGCCGATACCGGTTCGGAGTTATCGTATGCAGTCGCTCTGCTTAACAGAGAAGGCGACGGCATCGTTCTGAGTAGTATCTTTTCCCGCGAGGATACGCGCACGTTCGGTAAAGCCGTCACGGGATTCAAGCCGCTCCAGGATGCCTCCAAAGAGGAACTGGGCGCAATCGCTCAGGCACGTGAGTCAACTCTTTCGGAAGGCCGAAACCAAATATGATGGTAAAAGATCGTTACTTTATCAAAATAGTTCCGCGTGGCGGCAACACAATTCACCGCCTCGAACTGACGCGGCGCCACATTCTGGGCGCGGCGATCTTCCTAGTTGTCGCAGCATTTTCGGCTCTGGGCATTCATGCATATCAGTTGCACGAAGCCTCGGCGCAGCTCCAAGCACTGCAAGCTCTGACGACCACACAAAGCGATCAGCTCAAGGCCATCGACACACAAACCTCGCAGCTCAAATCGCAGCTACAGAGCGTCCAGAAGCAGAACCAGCAGATTCAGCAGCTCATCGGCGTGAAATCGGGCGGTACGTCCAAGCCGCGCTCGAATCGCTCAAAACTCTCCCGCCTCGATAATCGTAGCGAGTTTTCGGGCGAGGCCGCGGGCGTACGGATGACGCTCAATGACCTGCAGCTGGCCTCAAGCCGCACGACGCAAGAAGCGGCGTCCCTCAAACGTTTGACGCTGCGCATTCTCAACTTGCGCCATCTCGAGGCGATACAGCGCGATCAGATGATTGCGGCCATCCCTTCGATCGTTCCGGTCGACGGAGCGCCGGTCGTCGGATGCTACTGCTATCGCACCTCACCGGACGTCGGCTTTCATCAAGGCGTCGATTTGGGGGCAAATTACGGCGACGTCATTCGAGCCGCGGCCGCCGGGGTGGTTGCCTCGGCCGATTACGACGGCGGTTTCGGAAATAAAGTCGATATCGATCACGGCAACGGCTATCACACGTGGTATGCACATCTGTCGAAATTCATCGCCCAGCCCGGCGAGCGCGTCGTCAAAGGCCAGCCGATCGGACTGGTCGGTTCGACCGGATTCTCTACGGGTCCCCATCTGCACTATCAGGTGATGTTCAACGGGACAGCAGTGGATCCGACGCCGTTCTTAGCCGGCGTGCCACCCAAAGTTTTAGCCTCGCTGCCGTAGTACATGAATGCAGCGGTTTTGTGCGACCTTGGCCTGGGTATCGCCCGGGTCATCAGTATCTACACGATTATCATGATCGTTTATGCCGTTATTTCGTGGATTCCGGATTTACGCGGTCGCTGGACCGAATACGTCGCTATGCTGGTGGAGCCCGTGCTTGCTCCGGTGCGCCGCATCATTCCGCCGCTGGGTGGATTTGATCTCTCGTTTCTCGTCGTCATCATGCTGCTTCAATTTTTGAGCCGTTGGATCGCCAGTTCGAGCTGCTCGGCGTTCTACTAAGCAATTACTGTGGCGTTCGCTCGACAAGACCATCACTCGCGCCAAGAAGTCGCGACGCAAATTCGCAACTTCTGCATTATCGCGCATATCGACCACGGCAAGACGACCCTATCTGACCGCCTGCTCGAAATGACGCGTACGATCGAGATGCGCGATATGGAAGATCAAATTCTCGATGCGATGGATCTCGAACGTGAACGCGGGATTACGATCAAGGCGCATCCCGTCACACTCAATTATCGTGCCAAAGACGGCCAGACGTACGAACTGAACCTTATCGATACGCCGGGCCACGTCGACTTCTCTTATGAAGTTTCGCGTTCGCTGGCCGCGTGCGAGGGCGCCATCCTCATTATCGACGCGGCGCAAGGCATCGAAGCGCAGACGCTCGCGAACTATCACCTGGCGCTGGAACACAACCTGACGATTATTCCGGTGCTCAACAAGATCGATTTACCCTCGGCGGACCCGGAGCGCATCAAGGGTGAGATCGAAGAACTCCTGATCATCGACCGCGAAGACGTCATTCTCGCCAGTGCCAAGAACGGTATCGGCATCGAAGATATTCTCGAAGCCATTGTCGCGCGAATTCCGCCTCCGAAGGGCAACCACGATCATTTGCGCGCTCTCGTCTTTGACGCGCAGTTCGACACCTATCGCGGCGTGGTCTCGTACGTGCGCATCGTCGACGGCGAACTTAAGCAGGGCAGCAAATACATGTCGATGGCGCATCAGCGCTCGTACGAGTGTACCGAAGTCGGCGTTTTTAGCCCGCAGATGCGTCGCGTAGATAAACTTTCAGTCGGCAACGTGGGTTACGTGATCGCTAATATCAAGTCACTGGGTGACATCGACGTCGGCGATACGATTACCGGCACGAGCAATCCCGCACACGTTCCGCTGCCCGGCTACCGGCAAGTGGTGCCGATGGTCTATTGCGGACTCTATCCCAATGAAGGGGTGGAATATTCCGACTTGCGCGACGCACTCGAGAAGCTCAAGCTCAACGATTCATCGCTCGTTTTCGAGCCGGAAACATCGGTGGCGCTAGGATTTGGATTCCGTTGTGGGTTTTTGGGGTTGCTCCATATGGAGATCGTGCAGGAACGCCTTGAGCGCAATTACGACCTGGATTTAATTGCCACGTCGCCCTCGGTTGTGTTTCAAGTCACGAAGACGGATGGAACCGTCGAGCGGATTGATAATCCGTCAAAGCTGCCGCCATCGAATTACATCGATATGATCGAAGAGCCTTACGTCAAAGCGACGATCATGACGCCCCCCGAGTACGTTGGGGCGATTATGGATATGACGCAGACGCGCCGTGGCAATCTCTCCAACATGGAGTATTTACACGATGGGCGCGTAATTATGACCTACGAGATGCCGCTCATCGAAGTGATCGTGGAGTTCTTCGATGTGCTCAAGTCGCGGACCAAGGGGTACGCCTCGTTGGACTACGAGCTGATCGGCTACCGCGAAGGCGACTTGGTGAAACTCGAGATTCTGCTCAACGCGGAACCGGTTGATGCGCTCTCATTTATCGTTGCCCGTGACAAGGCTCCAAACCGTGGCCGCGCCCTGGCGGAAAAACTCAAAGAACTCATCCCGCGGCAGATGTTCGATGTGCCGATTCAAGCGGCAATCGGAGGCAAGATCGTCGCGCGCGAGACGGTGAGCGCGATGCGCAAGAACGTCTTAGCGAAATGTTACGGCGGCGATATTTCACGTAAACGCAAACTGCTGGAGAAGCAGAAGGTCGGTAAGGAGCGCATGAAACGCGTGGGACGCGTCGATCTTCCGCAAGAAGCCTTCATGGCCGTTCTCAAGCTGGACGAGTAGCGCTGAAAACGTACGTCGCCACCAAAAACGACGGTAAGCTCAAAGAACTGCGCGAGATTTTCGCGGGCTCACCGCTCGAACTCGCTATTTGGCCTCTGTACGGCGACGTGGCGGAAACGGCGGACAATTACGCGGAGAACGCGATGATCAAAGCGCGTGCGCTCTACAATCAATTGCTGGATGACGGGATCCAGGCCGCCGTACTCGCCGACGACTCTGGAATTGAAGTTGATGCAATGGGTGGACGCCCTGGCGTCTTATCCGCGCGCTATCTGCCAGGGGCGACGTGGCCCGAGCGCTTGGAAGCTGTATTGATCGAAGTCGGGGACCGCCCGGATCATGAGCGCGGAACAAAATTCGTGTGCGCCATGTCGCTGATTTTGCCGGACGGCCGAGAGATTGAGGGATACGGCGAGGTGTGCGGCTACATTGCCCGCGCAATCACCGGGAGCAACGGATTCGGCTACGATCCTATTTTCTATTATTACCCGATGGGCAAGACATTCGGCGAAATTCCGGAAGCCGAAAAAAATAAGCTGAGTCATCGCTACAACGCGGCGACCTCGCTGCTCGAGGCCTACCGGAAGCCGTGAACGAGCGGCAGGAACTCGTCGTGCCCGCGAGCTCCGATGACGTGTTGTACTTTGCCGGGCGGCGCTCGAAAGATGAATTCGAGCGTAAGCTCTGGTTGCATGTGGCCGAGGTAACTCCGCACGGCGTCTGGGTTGCAAAGGACGAGCAGACCCCGATCGGCGTTGCCGTCTCGCACCAAATGGAAGACGAGTGGTTTCTCTCCGAAATTTTTGTGGAACCCGGCTTTCGCAAGAGCGGCATCGGCCACGATCTTCTGATGGCCGTCGCGAAGGACTCCGGACCCGTAACCCGCAGCGGGTTGCTCGATCCGGCCGAAATGGGCGGCCTTGCGTTCTTTGTGCGCCGTGGCGTTTCGATTCAGACCCCGGTGTTGAATATATCCGGCACGGTGCCGCGAGAAGAAGAACTCGCGCGAATGGCCGCGGGCGACTATCGTTTTTCGACAGCGATGCTGGATCCGGCCGAACACCGGGTTGCAATCAACGCACTCGACCGCGAAATCCGCGGATGTCCGCGACCGGTCGATCATGAGTACTTTGCGGCGCACGCGCATGGCGTCGCGTTCTATTTGAACAACGAATTTGTCGGCTATGCGTATGTGTGGCCGAACGGGCGCATCGGCCCGATGTGTGCGTTCTCGCCGGCCTATCTCGTGCAGTTCTTTGCCTTCGCGTTAGCGGCGCTAACAAAGGTGCACGGCGCGACCTGGTGCACGATGCTGGTGCCCGGTACGAACATTCGTGTTGTGCGGGCGGCAATGCGCGCCGGACTCACGATCGACGGCGTGCACTTGTTTGCGAGCGACGGCGCGTTGCTGGATTTATCGCGGTACGTCGGGTTTCATCGGTTGTTGTTCTAGCGCAAGGAGTGTAGCGACTCGATCGGCTTGCACCCTTTTTCGGCAAAAATCGTGACATTCGCGTAGTTGGCAAGGGCCCAGAACCCTCCACCGGCGATCAGCACGCAAAGCGGCTTCGATAAAGCAAAATGGCTTGCCGCAACATTTCCGATAACCACTCCGATAACGGTGAAGAAAAATACCCGCAACTGACAGGTCTTGACCATGGCGTTCTTTCGAGCTCCTTCGAGCGGCGCTTCCGCGATAGGGAATGTCCGGATATCTTACGATATCCGGACATTTGTTGGTCGGGGCGACAGGATTCGAACCTGCGGAACCTCTCGCTCCCAAAGCGAGCGCTCTACCAAGCTGAGCTACGCCCCGAATCGATACCAGCGCAACTGCTCCGCGGTCTTACGGCGATGGCAATTGGCGCACCGGACCTCACATTTTAGAAGTTCGGCTTGAATCCTGGCAAGCGGGTAAGAGCATCTCACCATATGGCAGATTTCCCACTCCTTTTCGCCCGTAATGTGGTCGAATTCCAATACAACCGGGTCTTTCTCCCCACAGTCCACGCATGGGTGTTCGAGAAGATAGTCCAATATGAAGACTTGATTGCGTTTGTGATAGCGTCGCTGATTAAGGTAACGTCGCTTATTGTGCTTCTCTTTGTTTGCTAAGTAGTGCGCGCGAGAGAAATCGCGCTGGCAAGTCTTGCAGTAAGAGTTAAATGTCCGTCTCGAGTTGGCTGGCCGGGAGTATTCCTCAATTGGTTTGTCCTGATCACACTTCGCGCACCGTTTCATGTCTAATTTGAATACGAGCGCGTGCCAACACCCTGGCAGTGTTATGGAACGGCGCAATTTGCGCTCGAATGGTATCCTAGTGGAGGCCCGCGATGCGCCCGTGGTCTAACGGATAAGGCACGAGCCTTCTAAGCTCGAAGATGGGGGTTCGATTCCCTCCGGGCGCGCCAGCGGGTTTTCGAGTCGCAAGAACGAATCGAAGGTGCTGCCCACGTGGTGACTGTAGCTCAGCTGGTTAGAGCGCCCGCCTGTGACGTGGGAGGTCGCGGGTTCGAACCCCGTTAGTCACCCCAAAGCTTCATATCAAGGCTGGACCCCCCTCCGGGGCCCGGCCTTTTTATCTGAAAATCATAACAGAAAAGTTACAAGGTCCTTCCTAGCGGTTAACGACTGTGGAAAAGTGTCTGCCAGCCCCACTCTCGAAGCAGCGAAGATGGAGCCCCCGAGCGCCGGCGCTGCCTTTAACTGGCGCGATCGATTAGGTATGGTCCTGGCTATTGCGGCCGGGCTTTTACTGTTTATCGTCGGGTTGCGCATTTATAGCCTCGGACACGAAACCGGCGGCGATGTTTCGCTGCTCAACCACGAGCACGATGCCGTTACGTTCCTCACAAAATTTCAAACTGTTAATGGTACCTTTCAGGACTACCGCATAGCGGTTGTGCTGCACGGCGCCAGCTCGGCAGAACCGCTGGGCCGGCGCGCAGACGCTGCGGTCGCGGCTGTAAGCGAGTTCGAGAAGACCAGCGGCAATTCGTTCGACCTTTCTACTGAATGGAAGAACGCACGAAATGCATGGAAGGCGTTCCGTGCGCATCCGCAGACCGACAATAATGCGGCCGTCTTCGGGCGCCGCCTCATCCTAACGGTCGATCAGCTCGAAGAGACAAGCTCCCTCATCTACGACCCGAGCATCAGTGCTCAAAATCTAGCAGACGTTGTTTTTGCTGAGTTGCCGCGCCTGCTCGAAAACGTCAACGGCTCAGCGGTCGTCGCCGACCGTTTCGTGCAGCAGAAACAAATGACGCTTGCCGCCCGGATCAATCTGGCTGTCGTTGCGCACGGACTGAATTCGCCGATTAAGTCTTCGATCGAGGATCTTAAAATTACCCGCCAAAACGAATCCAAAGAATCCAGGTCGGCCGCCCCTGGAACCGAGGCTGCAATTGCGAGCATTCTGCACCAAACAACTCCCTGGACAAAGTACGCCGACTTCCAAGAGAAGTACGTGTCTGTGGCGACTCTGCCGCAACTCTCCATCCCGCAAATTGAGCGCTTCCGCTGGCCTGCTGTGGAAAGGACGCTCGCGGTGCGCCGCGACGTAACCGCTCTTCTATTTGCCAATCTCGAACGCCGCATCGCGATGGAGCGCACGCGGCGCCTGCTCTATCAAGTCGCCACAATTCTGGCGGCGCTGTTTTTGGTCGGCGTAATGCTGGAAATCGTGCGCTTTGTAGCCCGCCGCGATCGCGCAGAACTGCATCGCGTGCAGGAAGAGTCTGCGCGACTCTATGCTGAGCTGGCACGCGAACACGCTGAGAAAGCCTTGGCACTGACCGAGGCACAGTTTCGTGCAGTGTTCGACGGCGCCGCCATTGGGATCGCAATTCTGGATCGCTCAGGTGGCGTTGTGGATGCGAACTCGGTTTTTCGCGAGCATTTTGGACGCGATAGCGCGGAATTCTTAGCCGGCCACCTCGAAGAACTCCAATCGGTTTTGACCGGCAAGCGCAAGCTTTTCGAATTCGAGCAGCACTATTCGCCTCCCGACGGCAAGGAACTTTGGGTCGATGCGACTGTCTCGGTCGTAAGCGATGAAAAAGATTCGCCGCAATTCGCAATGTGTATGTTCCGCGACATTACGGAAGTCAAGCGTAACGAACGGCGCATGGTGCACGATATGACGCACGACACGCTCACCGGGCTCCCCAACCGCCTGCTGTTCGAGACCAAACTGCGTGACCGCTTCGCCGAATCGAGCACATTGCTGGATTCTTTCTTCGCGGTGCTTTTCGTGGATTTGGACCATTTTAAAGACTTCAACGAGAGTCTGGGCCACGGCGCTGGCGATATGGTCCTGCAATCCGTGGCGACCCGGCTGCGCGCATCGCTCGATCCCAACGATCTCGTGTCCCGCCTCGGGAGCGACGAATTTGCCGTGCTGATCCGTTCGCTCGGGGACATTCTGCACGTTGAATCCGTGGCGCGACGGATTATCAATAATGTCTGCAAACCCATACAAATCAGCGAGCGCGCGGTTTTTGCAGCCTGCAGTATCGGAATAGCAATCGGCTCCGCCACGTACGAGCGCGCCGAGGATGTGATGCGCGATGCGAACACCGCGATGTCGCAAGCCAAAGCCGCGGGCGGCTCGCGCTATGCGGTCTTCGACTCCAATATGCACGCGCGCGCGGAACGCCGGCTACAACTCACGACCGACTTGCGGCTCGCCCTGCAGCGTAATGAATTCCGCCTGCTCTATCAGCCGATCGTCCGGATTTCCGACGGCTCGCTCGTGGGCTGCGAGGCGCTAATCCGGTGGGATCACCCGACCGAAGGTCTGATTCTGCCCAGTGACTTCATGTCGCTTGCCGAGCAGACCGGCATCGCCATTCCAATCGGCAAGTTCGTTTTTGAAACGGCCGTCAAGCAGCTCTCGAAGTGGCGGCAAAACTGGAGCGGCGAGGAGATGCCGCCGTTCTCGATGAGCATTAATGTTTCGGCATCCGAAATCTTCGACGCGGACTTTGAAGATTTCATCGTGACGACCTGCGAAAACCATGGGGTCGATCCGCGCGAGGTCACCCTTGAGATTACGGAGAGCGTGGTCCTAGATTCCAACACCCGCGCCAATTTACTATTCGAGGGATTGCAGAAACAAGGATTTAAGATTTGCATTGACGATTTTGGCACCGGCTACTCGTCGCTGCGGTATCTGCAGCAGTTCCGTATCGACCAACTCAAGATCGACCGGTCGTTCGTAGCCGCGCCCGATGGGCAAATTGCGAGCGAGCCCATTGTTCGCACGCTGATGACACTGGCCGAGGCGTTCGACCTGCGCGTCGTTGCAGAAGGCGTCGAGTCGCAGCGCCAGCGCGACATGCTCCGGCAGGCCGGCTGCCGCTTCGCGCAAGGTTACCTCTATTCACACGCAATCTCGGCGCCGGAACTCGCGACCATGTATCCACAGGTGCTCGCGCGCTCGAACACGCCGGCTTCCGCTTAAAGCGGGAAGGATGCGCCGAAACCACTTGTCAAACGACCTCGTGCTGGGTAAACTAGGGCGGTTGCGCCTTTAGCTCAGTTGGTAGAGCAGTAGACTTTTAATCTATTGGTCCCGGGTTCGAGTCCCGGAGGGCGCACATTTTCTCCCTACGCACCTCTAGCTCAATGGTAGAGCAGTTGACTCTTAATCAATTGGTTCCGAGTTCGAGTCTCGGGGGGTGCACCAAATTTTAAGCCGCACGCTCAATCGTGCGGTTTTTCTATGCCATTGTGTCCATAGTGTGTCTTGGGGGCCTGTAGCCTAAAAAAAAAGGCTCCGGAAATGCTCGAAAATTTGAAACAGTCAACTGCTTGTCCTGCGGTTGAGCCAATTTGGTATTTTAGAGCAGTTGCCTGGAGTCGATTGCTCTGGCATTTGCGCCGGAGACTGGCCGCAGACCGGGGAAACTCCAGCTCATCGACGAGGTTCGGACCTAGAGTAGGATGGGAGCCGGCCGACGCTGCCCCTACGCGTGACTTTTGGGCCGAACTTGCTTGGTGAAAGGCACATCAGATGAACACTCATAGAGATCAAACAGGCCGCAGCCTCAGACCGGCCCGCACCCATGACCGCTGAATGGCTGACGGCCATCGGCACGCTCGGAACGTTCGGCGTGATTGCGGCTTCTGCGGCAGCCGCCCTTATCCAATTGCGCCACCTGCGTAGCAGCAATCAAATCGCGACGATCACACAATTGCGGCAGTATGCGGCAACGCCGGAATTCAAGAACGCGCAGCGACTCGTACTCACTCAGCTCAATGAAAAAATGGAAGATCCGGAGTTCCGTTACCAGATGGCTCATCCCGAGGCGCGCGACGCGCAGACCGGGGAATTCATCCAAGACTTAATTATGTACGCCGATTATTACGAAACCATGGGGTCGCTGGTAAAAAATGGCTTGCTCGATAAGCGCATGGCCATTGATCTCTTTGGTTTTCAGATCACCTCTGCGTGGCGCCGCCTGGCATTCGGCACCGCGATCCTTCGTCGGGAAGTTGGAAGTGTGCTGGGAGAGAATTTAGAATATCTCGTGGTGTTGGCCCAGGATGACGTGCGTGCGCATCCAAAAGGCACCTATCCGCGGGGCGTGCGACGCGTCGAGCTTCCAGACATTTATCTTGACGCAGATGAGAAATATGAAGCAATACGGGATGGCCTCTGCGAAAATCATGAGAACCTCAAGCACTCCAAACTGTAGCGAACAACCTAATCGCCCAAGTTTCGTGATGCTACAGTCGCGTCGCAAACACACAGGGGTCAGTGGCGAGCCATTCGCTCAAATCATGATTGCATGCGTGAGGAAAAATGCGGACCTGGCACGACGATTCAGCGCACGACGACAATCATAAAGGCATCGCCCTAGGATCGTGCGTCCGTCGGGTCCACAGGCGGATTTAAGTAAACTAGTGCGTAGTCCTCATTGCGTAGAGGACGTAAATGAGGATTCCGAGAACCGCGGCGACCAAAAGCCCCCAGCGCATCCACAGTTTTTCTTGCGATCTTCCAATGAAGAACGCGAGGATAAAGACAACGAGAACGACGGCCCCAAGGATTGCAAACATGGGACGGGCTTTCTCCATTGAGGAACTGCCGCCCGCTTGCCTTCGTTACGCCCCTATGCGGAGTGTCATCATCATTGCAGCAGTCGTTTTTGCGATGGCTGCCCCGGCGAACGCGCAAAGCCTTACCGATCCCTACCAAATTTTCGCCACGGCGCGCCATTCTTGGCTGATGCAAAGCTATCCAGCGTCGGTCTCCTACGTCGTCGGAGTTCAGGCGCTCGGCGATGACCTGGCGGCGAAACACTACCAACTTACGTACAACTCTCGAACGAATACGGTCATTCCGGATCGCGTGAGCATCGAACAGCGCGAGAATCCGCACGTGCCAACTGGGATCAATATCAACATCGACATTCTGGGCGGTTCGCGCACGCTCAATCCCGAAAAACCTGCGGATCCGTTCGGCATTCCGATGCTCGCACCCAACTACTCCTTTGGTGTCGCGCCGCCTATTCGAGCGCACGCCACGGATACAAAAGCGCTCATCGCACAGCTGCGGGCCGAATATCCCGATCCGATGGTCAAAGGGAGAGCCGCATCGACAAACGACCTAGTCGAAATCGGCAGCGTCACCGCAGTGCACCACGATTACGTTATGCAACTCGTCGGCGTTGAGCGCGACGACCAAGGCGACGCCTATCATCTCGCGCTGCAGCCGACTCATGATCCTTGGCATTACCGCCTGCGCGATGTGTGGATCGACACAAACACGTATTGTGTGCATAAACTTATCAGCGCCGGAAACTTCACAGGCGGGTTAGCAACCAAAGCGCGGTGGCTTGTGAAATTCGACAAGCAAGACGGTGTGCAGTATCTGCATTCCGAGGAGACGATTGAGCCGGTAACTGCGCATGGACTGCTCGGGATCGGCGAGCAAACCTGGAGCGGCTGGCGTATCACGTTCGAGGCAGTCACCATTGCTCCGCAACCCTTTCTCGTATCGCAGCCGCTCGGTGATGAGACGTTCCTAACCGAACCCGAGTAAAGTCGTGTAGGCCCGAAGGAATTTAAGGGGGCTTGTCCTATCTATCCGGGTCGCCGGGCATGTGGCGGAACTGGTAGACGCGCTGGATTTAGGTTCCAGTGGGGCAACCCATCCGAGTTCGAGTCTCGGCCTGCCCACGGTTTTAGAAACCCGGCAGCGTTTTTTTACGCGGAAGTAGCTCAGTGGTAGAGCATCGCCTTGCCAAGGCGAGGGTCGCGAGTTCGAATCTCGTCTTCCGCTAATTTTTAGAGCGCACGGGGACCCCGTTGCGCGAACCGGAGACACATCATTACAACCTCGACGCTCACCAAGCTCGCGCCTACCGAGGTCGAGCTCGAAATCCCCATCACGCAAGAAGAAATCAGCGCCGCAGAAGAGCGCGCGTTCAAGCGGCTCGCACGCAATGCAAAAGTGCCTGGATTCCGTCCGGGCAAAATTCCACGCAAAGTGTTTGAACAGAACTACGGAGCGGAGACCATCAACAGCCAGGCGATGGAAGATATCGTACCGGAAGCCTACACTCGCGCGGTCCGCGAGCACGATATCGAGCCGGTTGAGCGCCCGCATATGGAGCTGCTCCCGCAAGAAGACGGCAAGCCGATCCGCATCAAAGCAACCGTTTCAGTGCGCCCCACGATCGAACTAAAGAAGTACAAGGGCGTCCTGGTCGAGACCGATCCTGTGACCGTCACTGAGGATGACATCGAGCGCAGTCTGCAAGCGCTGGCGCGCGACCGCGCGACGCTGGTGCCCGTGGAGCGCGCTGCCAAAGTCGGCGATTATGTGGTGGTGGATTTCGAAGGCAAGATCGACGGCGTGCCCTTCGAAGGCGGCACCGCAGAGAACCAAACGGCCGAGCTCTCAGAAGAACGCTTCATTCCCGGCTTTGCGACCGGAATCGCGGGGATGAACGCAGGGGAGACGCGCGATGTCACGGCAACGTTCCCGCAAGACTATACTAAGGAAGATCTCGCCGGGAAAGACGCGGTTTTCACGGTTACCCTTCACGATGTCAAAGAGATGGAGTTGCCGCCCATCGACGACGAATTTGCCAAGAGCGTTTCGAAGAATGAAAACCTGGCCGAGCTGCGCGAAGACGTTCGCAAGCGCTTGCACGCGATCGCCGAAACAAAGTCGCGCAAAGACGTCGGCAACAGACTCATGGATAATCTGCTCGAGCAGCATGATTTTGCTCTGCCGGAAATCATGGTGGAACACGAACTCGAGAATATGCTGCAAGATGCGCACGGATTCGCAGCACGGATGGGTCTCTCTTGGGAAGATTACCTCAAGACCATAAATAAAAAAGAAGATGAGCTGCGCACCGAGTTTCGGCCGGATGGGGAGAAGCGCGTCAAGGGGATGCTCCTTATTGAAGCGATTGCTAAAACCGAGAACATCAACGCCACGCCCGCGGACGTTCAGGCCGAACTGGCGGCCCTTGCCGAGCAGTACGGCCAACCAATCGAGCGTATCAAGCAGGCCTTGGGAAATAACCTCCTCTCGCTCATGGACGGAATCGTCCGAAGCAAGACCATGGACTGGTTAATAGAACAAGCCGAAACCAAAGAAGCAACCGCAACGAAATCAAAGTAGTTACGAGTAGCGCATGCCCTTGAAGTTTTGGGGGTCCCGTTGGGCGAAGTCCAAAACGGGGGGGCGTGCAGCGCTGATTTCGGTGCATCGTACCGAAAGCGAGCGGAGCGCCCAGACACGGCGCATGGTGCCGTGTCTTTTCAAGGAGAAATAAGTTATGGGTCACCTGGTTCCAATGGTCGTCGAACAAAGTGCGCGGGGCGAACGCGCCTTCGACATTTACAGCCGCTTGCTCAAGGACCGAATCGTGTTCGTCGGCGGCCCGATCGACGATCACCTGGCCAACCTTGTTATCGCCCAGTTGCTCTTCCTTGAGCGCGAGGACCCCGATAAAGACATCGACATGTACGTCAATAGCCCCGGTGGCAGCGTTACGGCCGGCCTCGCGATCTACGACACCATGCGCTTCATCAAGCCGGAAGTCGCGACGATTTGCGCCGGCATGGCGGCCTCGATGGGTTCCATCCTCTTAACCGGCGGCGCCCCTGGCAAGCGTTTCGCCCTGCCCTTGGCCAAGATTCTGATCCATCAGCCTTGGGTCCAGCAGGTCGGCGGCCAGGCCACCGACATCGAGATCCACGCCCGGGACCTTATCGCTACCCGCCGCATGCTCGCCGGTATCTACGAAGAGACGACCAAGAAGCCGATCGAGCAGATTCTTAAGGATATCGAGCGGGATTTCTACATGACCGCCCAAGAAGCGGCCGAATACGGTATTATAGATAGTGTGATCCGCAAGGACACCCGGGCGGCGGCCGCGCCGACGTCCACGTAATCGCGCACTTTAGTGCAGGGGCAACATGTTTCGGTTCGGAGATGAAAAGGGTCAGCTAAAGTGCAGCTTCTGCGGCAAATCGCAGGAGCAGGTGCGCAAGTTAATTGCGGGCCCGGGCGTTTACATTTGCGACGAATGCATCGAGCTCTGCAATGAGATCATCGAGGAAGAGCTCTACAAGAACGTCGATGAGAATCTGCGGCTCCGCAACATTCCTAAGCCCAAAGAAATTAATCACATCCTCAATCAGTATGTGATCGGTCAGGAGCGTGCCAAAAAGTCGCTGGCGGTTGCGGTGTACAATCACTACAAGCGCGTGAACATGGGCGCCTCGGCTGACGACGTCGAGTTGCAGAAGTCCAACATTCTGCTTGTCGGCCCCACAGGGTCCGGCAAAACATATCTCGCGCAGACGCTCGCGAAGATTTTAGACGTACCGCTCGCAATGGCCGATGCCACTTCTCTGACGGAAGCCGGCTATGTCGGCGAAGACGTCGAGAATATTCTGCTCAAGCTTATTCAGGCCGCCGACTACGATGTCAAGCGCGCTGAAAAAGGGATCGTCTATATTGACGAGATCGATAAAATCGCGCGCAAGAGCGAGAACCCGTCGATCACCCGCGACGTTTCTGGCGAAGGCGTGCAGCAAGCGCTGCTCAAGATTTTGGAAGGCACGACCGCCAACGTTCCGCCGCAGGGCGGCCGCAAGCATCCGCACCAAGAGTTCATTCAAATCGACACGACCAATGTGTTGTTCATTTGCGGGGGCGCATTCGACGGACTCGATCGCATTATCGAAGGCCGGGTTGCTAGCAACGCACTGGGGTTCCGCTCGCAGCCCGAAAGTAAGAAAGATCAAAAAGTCGGCAAACTGCTCCTGCAACTCATGCCCGAAGATTTGCTGAAGTTCGGTTTGATTCCAGAATTCATCGGCCGTTTGCCCATAGTCGTCACGCTCGATGCGCTCGATGAGCTGGCCTTACGGCGGATTCTGGTGGAGCCGCGTAACGCGCTCGTGCGCCAATTCCAAAAGATCATGGGAATGGACGGGGTCGAACTTACGTTCACCAAAGAGGCGCTTATCGCAATTGCCATCAAGGCTCAGAGCCGCAAGACCGGCGCTCGCGGGCTGCGTTCAATCTTAGAAGAAGTGATGCTGGATGTCATGTACGACCTGCCGTCGCTTACCGGTGTGAAGAAGTGTGTAATCAACAAAGAAGTTATCGACAAGAAAGAGCAGCCGACGCTGATTTACAACGATCGTCAAAAGGACATGCCGGCATAGAGACCCTCCTCATCGACAAGCTGTCGAAGCATGGCCTTGCGGCCGTGCTTCTTATTTGTGTTTGCGCGGGAGGGGCACTGGCGGCACCACGCGCCGGCGCGCCAAGCGTTCCCGTGCGGCATGGGGCGGGCCAGGTTGTTTTCGGGGACATGCCGGTCGTACCGGGGAGCTTTCCCGACTACGCGCAACACCGTTTTAGCCTTGCGGGAAGCCCAAAGGTAAAACCCCAAGCGTTTAATTACGGCACCGTGGCATCTCCGTGGAATGTCCTCGCGTGGTACCGCAATCGAATGCCGCATTACGGGTGGCACATCGATAGCATCCGCACAAATTACCCGGCCCGGAACGATGCCGCCCTGCTTGCAAGCCGTCGCGGTGAAGCGGTGACGGTGCTGGTTGAATATGGCGGAAACGGCGGCTCGCGCGTAAGTATCCTCAAGCTTAACTCCACGCGATAACGTGAGCGAGGGCACGCAAACCAAGGCGTACGATCCAAAGGGCGTCGAGCAGCGGCATTACGAACGGTGGGAAAAAGCGGCACTCTTTCATGAAGAGCCCGATCCCGCGCGTCCTCCTTATATTGTTTGCATGCCGCCGCCAAATGTTACCGCGCGTGCGCACATCGGACACGGCTCGACGTACACGCCGCAAGATGTTCTCGTGCGCTACCATCGCATGCTCGGCGAGAATGCAAATTGGTTGCCCGGAACGGATCACGCTGCAATCGCAACGGAAGCTGTTCTCATACGGCAGCTAGCTGCAGAAGGCCAATCGCGCGAAACCCTCGGACGCGAAGCGTATTTAGAGCGCGCTTGGAAATGGTCGCGCGAGACCGGCGGTACCATCGATGAGCAATTTCGGAAGTTGGGATTCGGTCCTGACTGGCGACGCAGCCGTTTTACGATGGACGAGAATATGTCGGCCGCGGTCAACAAAGTCTTCGTTCAACTCTATCGCGAGGGGCTGGTCTACCGCGGGAAACGGCTGATCAATTGGGATGCCAAGTCAAAGTCGACCATCTCGGATGCGGAAATCGACCACGAAGAGCGCGAGACGTATCTTTGGCGCGTTCGCTATCCCTTCTCGAAAGAGTCTCAAGACGGCATCGAGATTGCCACCACGCGTCCCGAAACGATTCTCGCCGACGTAGCGATCGCCGTTCATCCCGATGACGAACGCTACAAGTCCCTTATTGGAAAGACCGTGCTCGTGCCGCCGCTGCTCGAGCGAGCGATCCCGATCCTAGCAGATGCCGTTGTCGACCTGAAGTTCGGGACCGGCGCAGTCAAGGTGACGCCGGCGCACGATGCGACCGATTATGAGATCGGCCAGCGCCATAAACTCGACATGCCATCGGTCATCGATCCCCAAAGTATCATAACGGGAGAAGATGTGCCGGTCGGACGTTTTGCGGGCATGCAGAGTTCCGAGGCGCGCGATGAGATCGCAAAAGATATCGAAGCGCTCGGCTTGCTCGTCGAGAAAAAGCCGTACACGCACAAAGTGGCGATCAGCGAACGGTCGGGCGCAATCGTTGAGCCGATGCTCTCGCTTCAGTGGTTCGTTAGCATGAAGCCGCTGGCAGGCCCGGCGCTCCAAGCCTACCACGACGGCCGTATCCGGTTTGTGCCGGAGCGCTATGGCCGCACCTACGAGCAGTGGCTGCAGAATATTCGCGATTGGAACATCTCGCGGCAAGTTTGGTGGGGGCACCAGCTTCCCGTTTGGTATACGCCTAGCGACGATATCATTGTTGCGGAAACCGAAGAAGAAGCGCAGCGCATCGCGAGCGAACGATTCGGTGGCGCAGCGGTGCGACGAGACTCCGACACGCTCGATACGTGGTTCTCCAGCGGTCTGTGGCCGTTTTCGATTTTAGGTTGGCCGGAAAAAACGCCTGAACTCGAACACTGGTATCCGTCCTCCGTGCTGGTTACGGGCTGGGAGATTATTTTTCTGTGGGTTGCGCGCATGGTAATGCTCGGACTCAAATTCATGGGTGAGGTTCCGTTTCCGGACGTCTTTATCGCACCACTCGTGTTCGATGCGCAGGGACGCAAGATGAGCAAGTCGCTCGGAAACGCGATCGATCCGCTCGATTTGGTCGAGAAATACGGCGCCGATGCATTTCGCATGGGCATGCTGCGACAAATGCGCCTGGAAGGTCAGGAGCTTCGTTTTCAAGAGTCGCGTTGCGAAGAGGCGCGTAATTTCAACAACAAAATTTGGAACGCGAAGAATTTCGCGTTGAGTTTGCACGAAGGCTTGCCCCGGGCGCTGCATCTACCCGCTCCACACATCTTAACGCTTGCCGATAAGTGGATCCTTACGCGGCTTGCGGATACGGTCAGCGCCACCTCGAGCGCACTAAACCAGTACGATTTTGGAACCGTTGCTGAAACGCTCTGGAAATTTATCTGGTACGAACTGTGCGATTGGTACATAGAAGCGGCCAAGATCAAAACGCCGACCCGTGCCGCGGTGCTTTCATTTGCGCTCAACAACGCCATGCGCTTGCTGCATCCCCTCGCGCCGTTTATCACTGAAGAAGTGTGGCTGTCCTTACCGCATGATGGCCTCTCGATTATGACCGCCGCGTGGCCCGATGAGGCGGAGATTCCCGTTGACCGCGAGGCTACGGCTGCATTCAGTGCGATTCAGACCTATATCGAGACCCTACGGGAGCACAAATCGTCGCTGGGCATGGCGGCTCGAGCCAAAATAGAAGTGCGCGCCCCCGCGAACTTCCCGGACAGTGCCGCCGCTCTCGTGGAAGCACTCGGCCCCTGCGAGCTCACGCGCTCGTTGCCGCCCCAGGAAGTGTCGGATTTTCCGGAGTGGTTTTCTTCCTTTGAAATTGCCGCGCCGAAGGAATTTCTGCGCGAACGCTACGCCAAAGACCGCGTGCGCCTGCTCGCCGAGACCGAGCGTCTCCAGCGTAAGCTTGACGATGAGAAGTTCGTCGGCAAGGCGCCGGCCGCAGTCGTAGACAAAGAACGGGAGAAGTTGAACGCCTTCGCCGCCGAGCTATCCCGCGTGGAGGCGGCCCTAAACGAGATTGGAGAGTAGCTTTGAGCCGGATCCTAATTGGCTCTCGTGAGATCGAGCGGATTATTGGCCGCTTGGCACATCAAATTATGGAGCCAGAGGATGCGCGACAGAATCTCTACATCATTGGATTGCGCCGTGGCGGCGAGCAACTGGCGCACCGAATTGCCGACGGAATCGAAGCGATTGGCGGTGCCGCTCCGCACCTAGGCTTTCTTAACATCAATTTGTATCGTGACGACGATGTCTCGCACACCTTGCCGGACTCGCAAATTCCAGCGGACGTAAATGGGCGCACCGTTGTCCTCGTTGACGATGTTCTATTCACCGGGCGGACCGTTCGCTCTGCGCTGGATGCGGTTACGGATCTGGGACGGCCGGCTGCAATCCGGTTATGCGTCCTTATCGATCGCGGCTTGCGCGAGTTGCCCATTCAGCCCGACTATCTGGGGCGCTTCATTCCGACCAGCCGCTCAGAACGGGTCGAAGTACGGATCGGACGCACTGCCTCACCTACGGACGAGGTTGACGTTCTTGCGAGCTAGGCGCAGCCTCATCGATCTGGACGACCTCCATTCGAGCGAAATTGATTATCTTTTCAAACGCACGGCACAGTTCGAACACGAGCTTCCGCCGCGAACGCTCTTGGCCGGGCTCGCGTGCATGAATCTGTTTTTTGAGCGAAGCACGCGCACCGTTTCGTCCTTCACGCTCGCCGAGCAACGTTTGGGCGCAGATATTATTTCGCTCGCGCCCCAGGATTCGAGCTTGGGCAAGGGTGAGACGATTGAAGATAGCGCGATTACGCTTGCGGCAATGGGCATCTGCGTGCTTGTCATCCGCCACCCGGAGCCGGGCTTTCCGCGACGCGTTGCCCTTGCGTTCGATGGCCATGTGATCAACGGCGGAGATGGCGCGCACGCGCATCCGACGCAGGCCCTGCTGGATATCTATACGTTGTGCAAGGAGTTCGGCAATCTAAAGGGGCGCAAAATCGCCATCGTAGGCGATATTCTGCACAGTCGCGTTGCGCATTCGAATATTCAGGGCCTCAAAGGGATGGGAGCCGAGATTATCCTGGTCGGTCCCGAAGCTTTTTTGCCGGATTCGTTTAAGAACGAAGGCGTACGCATCGAGCGCGACTTCGATAAAGTGCTGCCCGAGTGTGATGCCGTCGTGCTCTTGCGCATTCAGCGCGAGCGGTTCGCGACCGCCGGCGTCACGATCACGGATGATGAATATATCGAGGCGTACCGACTCGACGGCAAGCGCCTCAAAGAACTCAAAGAAGAAACCATCGTCATGCATCCGGGGCCGTACAATCGCGGAATCGAGCTCGCGGACGATGTGCTCACCTATGCGGGCTGGCGGTATGCAAATCAGGTTCGCCACGGTGTCTTCGTCCGCATGGCCGTGTTGGATTTTCTCGTTAACGGACAACAAAGCCTTACCTGATGCTCATCAAAGGTGGCCGCATAATCGATCCGGCGCAAGAGCTGGACGGCGTATTCGACCTGGGTATCACGAGCGGACGCATCGACCGAATCGCCGAGCACCTGGATCCGCACGCAGGCGAAGAAATAATCGACGCAACGAATTGCGTGGTGGCGCCAGGCTTCATCGACATGCACGTTCATTTGCGCGAGCCGGGCTTTCCGGAGAAAGAAACAATTGCAACCGGCTCAGCCGCAGCCGTGGCCGGGGGATTTACTGCAATTGCCTGCATGCCCAATACGAATCCGTCAATCGATTCACCGCAAATGGTAGAGCAAGTACTTCGGCTCGCATCGGATGCGAAACTTGCCCGCCTTTATCCCGTCGCCGCGATAACTCGTGCGCGCGCCGGAGTAGAGGGAGTCGATTACGCTGCGCTGCAAGCGGCTGGTGCCGTTGCCTTTAGCGATGATGGGAATACCGTCATGAACGCGGGCGTCTTACGAACCGCTGCGCTTGCGGCGGCGAACGTGAGCGGTTGTTTCATCTCGCATTGTGAAGACGAACACATAAAACTGGACGCCGTGATGCATTTCGGTTCGATGTCAAAGAAGCTGGGGCTGAAGGGAAGCCCTGCACTCGCCGAAGAGATCGTCGTTGCACGAGATCTACAGATTGCAAAAGATACCGCAAAGGCATGGCACATCGCACATCTTTCTACAAAGGGCTCGGTTTCGCTGATGGATTGGGCGCGCACCCAGGGCGTCGCCGCCACCTGCGAGGTAACGCCGCATCATCTGCTCTTCGTCGATGAGAGCATCGCGGATCTCGGCCCCCTTGCGAAAGTCAACCCGCCGCTACGCGAGCGCCACGATGCAGCCGCACTGCGCAGCGCTGTGCGTGAAGGCAAGATCGATGTTTTCGCGACCGACCACGCTCCCCATACCGCCAGCGAAAAGTCAGCAGACATCTCGGCCGCCGCGGTCGGATTCACTGGCCTCGAAATTGCGGTCGGGGCGTACGCGCTAGCGATTCCCGATTTGCCGCTGAGGCGATACATCGAACTGCTCTCGACCAATCCCGCGCGGGTGCTCGGCGTGCCCGGCGGCACGCTCAAGCTAGGTACGGTTGGCGATGTTACGATCTTCGCGGATCGTAAATGGATTGTAGAGAGCCGGAAATTCCATTCCAAGGGCAAGGCAACGCCCTTTGAGGGCATGAATTTGCCGCGACGTGCAACTGCAACGATTGTCGGCGGCGAAGTGAAAATGCGTGACGGACGGCTGGCGCTTCGGTGAAACGCGCCTCTTTGTTTCTCGCCGACGGAACCCGTTTTGACGGTCAAGGCCTCGATTACGAGGGACTTGCACTTGGCGAAGCGGTCTTCTATACGGGCATGACCGGCTATGAAGAAGCGCTTACCGATCCATCGTATGCCGGGCAGATCCTTACTTTCACCTATCCCATGATCGGCAACTACGGCATCTCGGGGACGGCTGCGCAGTATCCCCGCGCGTGTGTCGCCGCCGCCGTGATCAAGCGCATCAGCCGGCATCCATCACACTTCGATTCGCAGATCGACCTGCCAAGCTGGCTCAATGAGCAGCGTATTCCGACGCTCCTAAATGCGGACACGCGCTCGATTACGATCACGCTTCGCGAACACGGTACGATCTGGGCTGCGCTCGCCGTCGGCGATGCTGCCCTGGCAGAAGCAGAAGCAAAGCTGGTCGCCTTTGCGCGCAGCGCATCGACAAAGGATCTTGTTCCGAGTGTCGCGACCCGCACACAGCGCCATGAAGGATCCGGCGACGGTCCGCATGTCGTCTTGATCGACTGCGGCGTCAAGGCTGCTATTATTCGGGAACTCGCAGCGCTCGGCGCATCGATTTCAGTCTTGCCGTACGACGCTACAAAAGAGCAAATTCTTTCCCATAACCCGGAGGCCGTCGTGATTTCACCGGGCCCCGGCGATCCGGCGGATTTACCGCAAACCATTGAGGTACTGCGCACTTTGGTTGGAGAGCGGCCGCTCTTCGGCGTGTGCTTAGGGCATCAACTGCTCGCACTCGCATGCGGCGCGAAGACTTTCAAATTGCCCTACGGACATCGCGGCGGCAACCAACCGGTCAAGGATCTCATCGCGGGCGAAGTGCTCGTTACCGCGCACAATCACGGGTATGCGGTGGACGCACAGTCGTTGCCGGATCACTTGCAGCAGACCATGGTGAATCTCAATGACGGCACGAACGAGGGCTTCCGTCACCGTCACCTTCCGATTTCGGCCGTGCAGTTTCATCCGGAAGCATCGCCCGGTCCATTTGATGCACGCCGTCTTTTCGCACAATGGCTGGACGAAGCCAAGCTGCCCCGCTAGCGCTAGCGGCGTTTCTTGCCCTCGGCGCTGGGCAAAGTTCTGCGCAGGCCTTGCCGCGTTTGCACGTCCCGTCGTTTTCGCTGCGCGCCGATACACTGCACCCGCAAATTGAAAAGCCGTTTCATCTCATCATCAGCGCCCATTTCAAAGAGCAACTCAAGGCTGTCTATTTTATGGTGCTGCCAAACTTGACGGAGCTCGAATTGATGGGATCCGAACGCCACACGCTGAGCGCAAAGACGGGAACGGATTATAGCGAGACGCTTACCGTGATCGCGCACCGGTCGGGCAAGATGCATCTGGATCCCGCGTATTTCGATGCAATCGATGGGCGGGACGGTAAACCGAAACGCTTTAGCACCAACGACCTTGTCTTGATGGTCGAGGGCGGCGCGCTCGAGGACCCGTTCGCCGGTCTGCGCTACGTACTGGTCACCGTGGCAAAAATGTTCGCTATTCTCGTCGCGGTTTTTGTCGTGGCGACGATCTTTTTTCGGCGCCGTGCCGTCCAAGTTATGGCGGTGCCGCAGCCGCAAGCGGTTGTGCTGCCTACGCCCGTGCCGGTCTGGTCCTCAAGGGACGTCTTGCGCGAGCAGTTGTCCGTACTTGGCGCAAACCGCAGCCGGGGTAGCGTGATGCAAGTCCGGAAAACCCTGTGGGCAATGGCCGGCGCAAGCGAAGGCGAAACACTTGCAGATGTCCTCGGACGGCTGCAGGGGCGATCCCCCGAACTGCAGCCGCTCCTGCGGCTGACGGAGCGCGCCGCCTTCGTTGCGGATGCCTACTTGCAAGGAGCAATTGACGATATGATTCTTGGTCTGCAGCAGTACCTCGCATGACGGCAGCCTCCAGCCGCCCGTCGCAACTCCTCAGCGCTCTCCAAGAAACGATTGTCGGACAGCGCGCGGTCGTCGAAGCGCTGGTCCTCGGCTTGATCGCAAACGGCCACGTGTTACTCGAAGGGCCGCCGGGACTCGCAAAAACCCTAGCGTGCCGCGCGCTTGCAGCGGCGCTGGACGGTGACTTCAAACGCATCCAGTTTACGCCGGACCTTTTGCCGAGCGATATTGTGGGCACGCGTATCTTCGATCAGCAAGCTGCAAGCTTCAGCACGACGCTGGGCCCGATTTTCGCAAACGTCGTGCTGGCCGACGAAATAAACCGCGCGCCCGCAAAAGTGCAGTCGGCGTTGCTTGAGGCAATGCAAGAACAGCAAGTAACGATCGGACCGCAAACCCATCCGCTTCCGTCGCCGTTTATTGTAATGGCAACAATGAACCCGCTCGATGCCGACGGCACCTATGCGCTGCCGCTCGCGCAGATGGATCGCTTCCTGCTCAAGGTAAATGTCGAGTACCCGAACCGCGAAGAGGAAAGGGCGATTCTCGAACGCTTTGCGATGCAGGAAAGGCCGATGGCGCGAGGCGCGACAACCCTTAGCGATGTGTTGGCGTGGCGCGAAGAAGCGCAGCAGATCCACCTCGATGCCAAACTCAAGAACTACATTGTCGAGCTTGTTGCTGTTACACGCGATCCCAAAGCAAACGGCATAGCGGTCGATCACCTCATCGACCGCGGTGCGAGCCCGCGGGCCACGCTTGCGATCGCGTTTCTTGCACGTGCGAAGGCGCTCATGGACGACCGTTCTTTTGTGTTGCCCGATGACGTGCGCGCCGTCGCGGCGCTTGCCTTACGGCACCGTGTCGCGTTCAACTATCGCATAGTGACCGAAAACGTGAATCCGGAATCGGTGATTGCAGCGCTCATTTCGGCGGTTGCGGCGCCATGACCACCGAGCTGCGCAATGCGTTGCTTCGAGGAAGACGGCGGCCGCGGAACTTCGGCGCAGGTTCGTCGACGATCTTCCGTGGCGATGGTTATGAATTCGCCGAGCTGCGGCAATATGTTGCGGGCGACGATACGCGGCGCATCGACTGGGCCGCGACCGCCCGCGCCGGAACGCTGCAAACACGGGTTGTCCTCGAAGATGTCGCCCTAACGCTTGCGGCCATCATTGACGACTCACCATCGATGCAGCTAGGAAGGGCGCGTCCACTAAGCGTCGCCGCGAATGAAGCGATGACCACGTGGTACGAGGCGGCGCTCGCGGACGACCGCTGCGCGCGGATTACCGCCACCGGTTTGGTCTCCCCGCTCGGTATGCGCGGCTTCCGTAGTGCGCTGGTGTGCGCGAACGCGCGCTCCGCGGGCGTTGGATTCGCTCTGCCTCGCGCGTTTGATGTTGCGCGTGCAGCGCTTCCACGCGGTGCGGCCTTGGTTGTGGTCAGCGATTTTTTCGATTTGCCAAGCGATGCCGACCGCATGCTGGGCGAGCTCGGCGTGCGTTTTGATTGCACTGCGCTCGTCGCGCGCGATCCGTGGTACGATGGACTGCCGCTGGGCGGATTTGTGCGGTTGCAAGATGCAGAAACCGGTGCGCATGCCCAATTCTTTATCGGGCGCAAACAGCGCGCCCGGTATCAAAAAGCAGTTGCACAGCGCGAAGAGTCGCTTTTAAAGCGCCTTGGAAACTCCGGCTGGCGCACCGGCACGTTGCACGAAGACGACGGCCGCCACTCCTTGCTCCGAACATTTGGTCTGCGATGAGCTTCGCGAACCCGGCGCTTCTCCTGGTTGCGGCGGTGCTGTGTGTTGCGTCTTACTTTGTATTCCGCTGGGTGCAGGGCCGAAAGAGCGCGCAAACATTGGCCTATACCAATCTGGCTTTTCTGGGTTCCGCGGTCTCCGCCCCGGCGTGGCCTGGACGTGTCTTACTCGGTGCATTGCTCTTCGCCGTCGCCCTCATCGCAAGCGCACTTGCGGGACCGCATCTCACGGCGCGCGTTCCCGCAAAGGACGGCAGCGTTGTTCTGTGCATCGATACTTCCGGGTCCATGACATCCCAGGATGTTGATCCGACCCGCGCTGATGCTGCGAAGGCGGCCGCTAGAACGTTCATCAGCGAGCTTCCCGCCGGAACCAAAGTCGGGGTCGTTACTTTTTCGACCACCGCGCAACTCATCCAGCCATTAACCTTGGATCATCAGGCGGCGCTCGATGCGCTTGCCCGGATTCCGGAACCCAATGGTGCGACGGCAATCGGCGACGCCCTTGCCGTTGCCGCCCAACAGCTTCCCAATACGGGGCACCGCGTGGTTGTACTCATTACCGACGGTGTCAATAACAACGGGGTAGATCCGCTTGAAGTGGCAAAGTTTCTTGCGAGCAAGCATGTGCCGGTTTATACAATCGGAATCGGCACAAATGATAGCGGTCAACTCATTCCAGGAACGAACGAAGCGGCGACCATCGACGAAGACGCTTTAAGGTCCCTCGCGCTTGCCGGCGGTGGGGCGTATGTCAAAGCCGCCGACGCCCAGCAACTCAAGGCCGCGCTCGCGCAGCTCGGACGCACAACCGTTCTAGAAAAGAAGAAGATCGATGCGTCCGTTCCGATTGCCTTTACCGGCGGCTTGCTGTTGCTTTTTACGCTGCTAGGCGGGATGGCGATGGGGCGCTTTCCGTGAGCACGCCGCAGCCGTTTCTTGAGTCCGCCCGGCGCGCGATCGTGCTCGCACAAGAGGCGGCGCAGCGGTATGGCGGCGATCAAATCGGCACCGAACACATCATGCTCGGCATTTTGCAGGTCGACTCATCACCGCTTTTGCCGCTTTTTGAAGAGCGCGGCTTAAGTATCGAGGCATTTCGCGAACGAATCGAACGCAAGGCCAGCAGTCTGCCCGGGGCAACGGAGATGTTCTTTACCACCAATGCGCGGCGGCTGATCGAGCTCGCATTTGAACGTGCCCGCGCCCTGAACACCGGCTCTATCTTGGCCGAGCATCTTGTGATGGCAATTGCTTCGCTTCCGCAGTCCATGGGAGCGAAATATCTTACCGGGCTCGGGTTTGATCTCGATGTGATTGCACAGCGGATGTCGGAGCAAGTGCGGATCGTCCCGCCAATCCAAACGGATATTCGAGTGCTGCGGCGGTCGTACGGCCGATCGACTTTGAGCGAGAGCGATGTGGACGCGGACCCGATCGTGGTGCTGGAACGTTGGATCAAGGACGCGGCGCTCTCGCAAATCATCGAGCCCAATGCGATGAGCATCTCAACGGTCGACGAGCAGAGACGGCCGTCCTCGAGGATTGTGTTGCTGCGGGGAATAGAGCAACGCGGGTTGGTATTCTTTACAAGTTACTTGAGCCGCAAAGGAAGCGAGCTGCAAAAGAATTCGCGCGTCGCGCTTCTGTTTTATTGGCCCGAACTGGAGCGCCAAATCCGCATCGAAGGCGGCGCCGAGCAAGTAAGCGATGAAGAGTCGGATGCATATTTCGCGCAGCGTCCGCGCGGCCACCAGATCTCCGCTTGGGCATCGGAGCAAAGCGAGCCGGTAGAGTCACAGGCGCTATTAGCACAGCGTGTTGAAGATTATGCGGCCCGCTTTGAGGGTGAAGATGTGCCGAGGCCCCACTCGTGGGGCGGTTATTTGGTCCGTCCCACTCGCATTGAATTTTGGCAAGGCCGTGAAAACCGGCTCCACGATCGTCTCGAGTTCACTAAAGAAGGCACCACTTGGAAATTGCAACGGCTAAGTCCCTAAAATACGCGGCGCTCGTGCTTTTGGCGGGAGCGCTTTTTTTATCTCCTGTGGATGCGGCTGCGGCCCCGATCGCGCAGGCGCACTCACGTGCTACGACGACCCTGCGCACGTTACCGAACGGCCTGAGAGTGCTCGTGGTTGAAGATCATTTGGCGCCGGTCGTAGAGACGGCAATGTATTACGGCTTCGGAGCATACGACGAGACGCCCGGTAGGACCGGTCTTGCCCATGGGCTCGAACACATGATGTTTCGTGGAACGCCCTCGCTCAGCGGCGACGGCTTGACCGACGCCATGACGCAACTCGGGGCAACGATTAACGCATCGACCTTCCCGGACTACACGCGTTTTTATTTTATTCTCCCCTCGGAGAAACTCGGACTCGCACTGCACATCGAAGCCGACCGGATGCAGAATCTTTCGCTCAAGCAGAGCGACTGGGATATTGAGCGCGGCGCGGTCCTTACGGAAATCATCGGCAACGCGGGCTCGACCGGCGGACGGCTTCGTCAGGCAATGCTCCAAGCCGTCTACGGCAAGGACAGTCGCTATGCGCTGGATGTCGGGGGCAATGTACCTGATGTGCGAGTAGCGAGTGCTGAGGATCTACGCACCTATTACTCGCAATGGTACGCGCCGAATAACGCAACGCTTGTAGTGACCGGTGATGTCCAGCCCGCGGCCGTGCTCGCGATGGCGGCCAAGTATTTCGCCGCAATCCCGCGTAAAGTTCTTCCACAACATATCCGGGCTACTCCACATCTCAACCTTGGAGGCACTGTAACAATTCACGGTGACTTCACATTCGGATTCGTCAATATTGCCTACCCGTTTGTCGGCGATGTCGGTGATCTCCAGACGGACGCCGCCTCGTTACTGCCGTCGATCATCAATAATACGCGCTCGCCATTCTACAAGGCGCTCGTGGAAGGCGGCTATACTCTTGGCGTTAGCGCTTCTCCCGACACAACCTTACACAACGGCCTGCTTTTTGTTTCGATGACACCAAAGCCGCCGCACACGGCCGCTGAAGTCGTTGAGGTTTTCGAGAAGACCATGGCGCAGTTCATCAAAGATGGTCCGGCCCCTGAGCTTGTGGCTGCGGCTAAAGAAGAAGTTGCGACACAAAACACCTTCGCTCGCGACTCCATTCCGGGTCTCGGCTATGTAGACGGATATGTGGTCGGCTATGAGATGCACGATGCCGCCGACAAAGACGAACAAGCGATTGCAAGAGTCCAGCGGCCGGATGTTATTGCCGCGGCTGCAGAATTCTTGAAAAGGCCCGCAGTGATCGGCGAAATTATCGCTGACGGTGCGCACCAGGCCGCTGAGGCCACACCCCCTCCGCAGCGGATTAACGATACTTTCGGCGACCGCAAAGGCTCGGGCGAAATCGTGCAAGCGGACTGGGTCAAGCGCGGCATTTCGGGCAGCTTAGTCGCGAGCAATCGTACCCACCCTATCCAGTTTACGCTGCCGAACGGTATCAAAGTCTTCGTTCAGCGCGTGCCGATCAACTCGACGGTGTATGTGAGCGGCGCAATCAAATCCTCGGTTACGTTCGACCCCGCCGGCAAAGAAGGCACGGCCGCCCTCCTGACAACGCTGATGAGTTATGGCAGCAAGAAGTACGATTTTGCAACGCGTACCGCACTGCAAGATAAACTCTCGGCGAGCATTACCATTGGGCAAGGTTTTAGGGCGTACGGCCTCGCAAAAGATTTTCCCACATTGGTCGATATCGTCGCCGACGGCGTATTGCATCCGGCCTTGCCGCAACAGTACTTCGACATCCTCAAGAGCACGTTTTTGACGGCAATCTCGCGTCGCGATCATAGCCCCGACTATCGAGCGGGTCGCGATCTCAATCAGATTCTCGTGCCGCCGAGCGATCCCACCCTGCGTGAAGCCACTACGGAATCCGTCTCGTCAATCACCCGCGAGGATTTGCAGGCGTATCACGACGCGTATCTGCGTCCCGATCTTGCTTCGATCACCGTTGTTGGGGATGTAAGCGTGCCGCAAGTGCGTGCGGTGCTGACCAAAGCATTCGGAACGTGGGCCGCCGTGGGGCCAAAGCCGGACACGACGCTTCCGCCGTTGAAAGTCCGTCCCGGCAAAATACAAACCGTTCCCGCGTCCGGAGCGACCGTGAGCGTCACGCTCGCGCAGCCTGCTCCGCCGCGCAGTTCGCCGGACTTCTATCCGCTCATGGTGCTCAATACGATTCTCGGATCCGGCGGCGAGATGACAACGCGCCTCATGCAAGAGCTGCGCGTCAAACGTGGCCTCGTTTATGGCGTGTCAAGCGACTACGGCGCGTACGCGGACCGCGGATTGTTCGAATTCAGACTCTCTGCTACGCCGCAAAACGTAAAAGAGGCCGTTGCGCTGCTCAAGACACAAATCGTGAATGCGCAAAATGCGCCGCCGACCGATGCGGAACTGGAACGCGCCAAGAAATATATCATCGGCGACACGCTCGTGAGCGAAGATTCCGTCAGCGGCATCGCTTCGGCCATTAGCAACATCGGCGCAAACAACTTGCCGCTGGATTATTACCAAATCCGCAACCGCATCTTCAACAGCGTTACCGCCGAAGACGTCCTGCGGGTCGCTAAGCAGTATCTCAAGCCCGACAACTTTGCCGAAGTCTACGAAGGCCCGCAGTTCTAACTTGAGCGGAGACTCCTTCGAGGACTCTCCGGGGGGTCGCCTAAGGTAGGGACTCGATGCCCCAGCGGAACGTCCTCGTTATTGGTTCTGGCCCGATCATTATTGGGCAGGCCGCGGAGTTTGACTACGCAGGGGTACAAGCGTGCCGCGCCTTGCGAGAAGAAGGCCACCGGGTCGTCCTCGTCAACTCAAATC
>JBHEMH010000016.1:12718-58614 GCA_046262675.1 Vulcanimicrobiaceae bacterium | reverse complement strand
GCATTATCGTTTGCAACATGGAGAACATCGATCCGGTCGGCGTGCATACCGGTGATTCCATCGTGGTCGCACCTTCGCAGACCCTATCCGACCTTGAATATCAAATGCTGCGCACGTCCAGCTTAAACGTGATTCGTGCGCTCAACGTGCAAGGCGGATGCAACATCCAGTTTGCGTTGCACCCGGAACGCAGCGAATACCGGATCATCGAAGTGAATCCGCGTGTGTCGCGCAGTTCCGCGCTGGCCTCCAAAGCGACCGGCTATCCAATCGCTAAGATATCCACGCGAATTGCGCTCGGCCAAACGTTGGATGAAATTCCAAACCCTGTCACCGGCGTGACGAAGGCCGCTTACGAGCCGACGCTCGATTACGTCGTCGTGAAGTTTCCGCGGTGGCCGTTCGATAAATTCCCGCTCGCCGACGTTGCGCTGGGCACACAGATGAAGTCGACAGGCGAGGCGATGGGCATCGGCCGCACGTTCGCGGCTGCGCTCATGAAGAGCATCCGCGGGCTGGACCTGAGGCGCGAGTCCCTCACCGGGACGAACTTGAGTGCCTGGAGTGATGAAGAGCTGCGCCATGTGATGGCAAAGCCCAATCACGAACGCCTGTTTGCGGTTGCCGAAGCGCTGCGCCGCGGGTTTCGTATGGCGCATATCAATGCACTCTGCGCGATCGATCATTTTTGGCTATGGGAACTCAAAGAACTTGTCGATTTGGAAGAACGACTTCGGACATCGGCCACGCAAGAAGATGTCGAGTTTGCGATTGAGTGCGGGTATTCAACTTTAGGTATAAAGATGCTCCGAGGAGCGTCGGATTCGCATGACACGTACCGCGGGTCGGTTGGGTTTCGGATGGTGGACACGGCCGCCGCGGAGTTCCCGGCAAGGTCTCCATACTATTACATTTCGCACAACGAGACCGACGAGATGCGCCCGCCGCGGCGAGAAGCGGTTGTCGTTGTGGGCAGCGGCCCGATTCGCATAGGCCAGGGGATCGAATTCGACTACTCATCGGTGCATGCGGCGTGGGCATTACGCGCCGCCGGCTGCTCGCCCGTTGTCATCAACAATAACCCGGAGACGGTCTCCACCGACTTCGACATCTCCGACGTTCTGATTTTCGAACCGCCGGGAGCGGATGAAGTTGAAGCTGCGTACCATGCCACCAAAGCGCGCGGCGTTATGCTGGCATTCGGGGGGCAGACGGCCATTAATCTCGCGGATGAACTGGCCAAGCGTGGTGTACGCATCATCGGCAGCGATCGCGTGAGTTTGGATATGGCCGAAGACCGGCGCAAGTTCGACGATGCACTGCATCGTCTTGACGTCGCGCGCCCGTCAGGACGCACGGCCGCATCGTTTCGCGAAGCACGCTCCATCGCGCGTGAACTCGGTTTTCCGGTCCTGGTGCGCCCCTCATACGTGCTGGGGGGCCGTGGCATGGAGATCATCTATAATGAAGGCCAACTCGCTTCGTACGCCGAGTCCGCCCCACCGATTCTACCCGCAGCGCCGCTTCTCGTCGATAAGTATCTGCCCGGTCTTGAAGTCGAAGTCGATGCGGTCTTTGACGGGGAGGACATCTTGATTCCCGGCATCTTCGAGCACATCGAGCGGGCAGGCATTCACTCTGGTGATTCTATTAGTGTCTATCCTACCCAGATCATTAGCCCTGAGATGGAAGCGCGGATTGTAGACGTGACAACCAGCATTGCGCGCGAATTAAAGATCCGCGGGTTGATCAACATTCAATTTGTGATCCACGAGGGAGCGCTCTACATCATCGAAGCGAACCCGCGTGCTAGCCGAACCGTGCCGATCATTTCGAAGGCCACCGGTATCAATCTCGTAGCCGCCGCCACCAGAATTGCACTCGGCGAGCGCCTGCGCGATATGGAATACGGTACCGGACTGCGTCCCCGCGCACCGTTCACAGTGGTGAAGATTCCGGTCTTCTCATTCGCGAAGATGCGCGGTGTCGAGACCATTCTAGGACCGGAAATGAAATCGACCGGTGAAGTGCTGGGTATCGATGAGACCTTTGCAGGCGCACTGCGCAAGGGGTTTATCGGAGCGGGCATTCGCTTACCCGAGGCCGGCGGAAAGATTCTCGCCACGATTGCGGATCAATCCAAGGCCGAATCGATTCCAATCCTGCGGCGTTATGCGAATCTTGGATTCACGATCTACTCGACGCGCGGAACGGCAGCGTCGCTGGAGCACGCGGGTATCCCCGTCAAGGTCGTTAATAAAATCGCCGACGGCTCGCCGCACACGCTCGAACTCATCACCACGCGCGCCGTGGATCTGGTGATCAACGATGCCTCCGGACCAAAAGAGCTCAATGACAGCTATAGAATCCGCCGGGCAGCGGTGGAGGCGAACATCGCATGTCTCACCAGTCTTGATACGGCCGCCGCACTTGCCGGAGCGTTGGAAAGCTCGGCCGGGCCGCCCCGCAGCCTCCAAGAATACCTCGCAGATAAACTCGCAGGCGCGCGGTGAACGCCTTCGTCCTGGGCTGCAACACGAACACGCTGGCTTTTGTTTCGAGCATGCGTGCCTCGCAAAATGATGAGGTCACTGCGCACCTCGTACCCCTTGCGTGGACGCCGGCCGGTGTTGTGGCGGGTAACTCGTGGTCGGCCGCGTCAATTCCAATGCAGACGCTGCTCACGTGGATCGATCAAACCTTTCCTGCAGACGACGAACATGCTTTCGTTGCGCAAATTCACGACGTTGATTTGTTGCTGCGCACGCAGTGGAGCGCAGAGATGCCGGCGCAGCTGAACGAAGAGACAGTCCTCAACCTTGAGGACATCCCGCCGGAGATTGCCGACGCTCTCGCGCACCCGGCGGGCAGCATCGTGCAGTGCGCCGTTTGCCGGCGGCTCTGCGTTAAGGACGACTTCGCGTGGAACGACCGGCAGCTTTGTGCATGGGATTACCACAATTCCGTTTTCGGAAAGCGCGGACCCTGGCGCAACGGAGCCTACGAAGACCGGCTGTTTGAAACCCTTCCAAAGCCGGCATACGTCGCGCCACCACTCCTCGATGAGCTTAAGGTCGAGGTCATTCTCGCGACCGGCGCAATCGATGAGACACTGGCTCGTTCGATCGTCAATCAAGTCTTGGATTCGGACGCGCAGCGCGCCCACCTCGCCGTCAAGACGGATGGAAGCTATACAATTTTGCGAGAGCGCTCGGATTGAACAATCGCACCATTGCGCAGCTCGGAGTGTTGTTCTTCGTTCTCTTTGGAATTTTGATCGCGCGTCAGTTCTACATGCAAGTCATCGCCGGCCCGTCGATCGCGGCCAAGCCGTATAATCCCCGGCACGCGCTGCTTGACCAACACCGCGGCCGGATTTTAGCAAGCAACGGCAGTGTGTTGGCAGAGACGCGTCACGGCAAGCGCATCTATACCTATGGTCCGGCATTGGCGCAGACGGTCGGTTACGTCTCGCAGCGCTATGGAACTTCAGGGATTGAAGACGCTTATGATGCGGCGCTCACGCCGCCGGATGCGACGGGTGACCTGGCCGCGCAGGCGGGGCAAGTAGCGCAAGCCTTCAGCGGCAAAAGCGCTGAGCCGCGCGGCGCCGATGTCGTGACAACACTCAATGTAACGATCCAGCAAATGCTGTATGCACGTCTTGCGCAACACGCGCGCGGCGCGGGGGTTGTGCTCGATCCGAGAACCGGCGCGGTTCTCGCCATGACGAGTATACCGACCTACGATCCGAACGCTATCGATACGATCTTCGCCGCTCTTACGACCGCGCCGCACAGCCCGCTAATCAATCGTGCGACCGGCGGCCTTTATCCCCCGGGTTCAACCTTTAAAATTTTTACCGCGGCGGCCGCACTCGACAGCGGTACCGTTTCCATGGATTCCCAGTTCAGCGATCCAGGGTATTTTACCATCGGGAACTACACGGTTCACGATGACGAAGGCGAGGTCTTGGGAACCCTTGACCTGACGGGCGCGTTTGCCAAGTCGAGCAATGTCGATTTTGCGCAAATTGCATTAAAGATGGGCGTGGACACATTTTATGACTACGCGCAGCGGTGGGGACTGGGGCAGTCGCTCGACTTCCAACTTCCAGCCGAACGTGACCGTTTGCCCGGTAAGAACGAAGTCTACCCCGGCATTCTCGCCCAAATGGGATTTGGGCAAGCAAGCTTGCTTGTTTCGCCGCTCCGAATGGCCCTGATTGCTTCGACCATCGCGAGTGGAGGTGTCGAACCCCGGCCCTACATCGTGCGCCAGATCAATAAGGCCGGCTCGAGCAGCGGTTTCGGGCCGGCCCAACTTCTGCAGCCCATCTCGACGGATACCGCGCAAAACGTGAAGAACATGATGGTCGCGGTGGTAAAAGAAGGCACAGGCACAAGCGCGGCTTTAGCGGACGTGACGGTCGCGGGCAAAACCGGAACGGCTACGAATCCGGCGGGTCAGGCTCATTCCTGGTTCGTTTGCTTTGCGCCGGCGGATGCTCCCCGCGTCGCCGTTGCGATCGTCGTCGAGAATGCGGGGTACGGCGCAGCGGTTGCGGCACCGATCGCGCGCGATGTTCTGCGCGTTGCATTGCAGGCGGTTCGATGATCGAGCAAACCTTCAACAATCGCTACCGCCTGGATAGCAAGCTCGGCGAAGGCGGCATGGCAACGGTGTACTGCGGAACCGACACACTGCTGCGCCGGCGCGTCGCCATCAAAGTCTTACGCGAGCAATATGCCGCCGACGATGAGTTCGTACGCCGGTTCTATCAGGAAGCGGAATCCGCCGCGCGTCTCTCCCATCCCAACATCGTTAATACGTACGATGTCGGCCGGGAAGGTGAGGTCTACTACATCGTTATGGAGCTCGTCGACGGACCAACGCTCGCCGAGCTTATCTCTTCCGACACCAGGATTCCCGAGCCGGTCGCCATCGATTACGCCATTCAAATTTGTAACGGTCTTGCGTATGCTCACCGCTCGGGGCTTTTGCACCGCGATATTAAGCCGGCAAATATTCTGATCACCAAGGACGATGTCGTAAAACTTTCGGACTTCGGCATTGCGCGCGCGGTCTCGCAGCAAACGATGGCCATGACCAAACCGGGACTCGTTATGGGCAGCGTCTTTTATCTTTCGCCCGAGCAAGCGCAGGGTCATGAGCTGCATGAAACATCCGATCTCTATAGTACCGGCGTCGTTCTCTATCAAATGTTGACGGGCAAATTGCCGTACAGCGGCGAGTCCCCCGTGACCGTTGCGCTCAAACACATTAGCGAACCCGTTCCCATCATCAACACCGGCTCGCTCGATGTCAGTCCCGCCCTAGCCGCAATCGTGAACCGTCTGCTGCAGAAGGACCCCTCCCACCGGTTCCAATCCGCGAGCGACGTCGCAACGGCGCTGCGCGAAGCGCGCGAACGGCCGGCCGTTGCAGCATATCCCGAAATGAACGACGCCCCAACCACAATGTTCGGGGCCAGCCAAGTTTCGCAACCTCCGCCCAGGCCATCACGGCATCCGGACCGTTCGCTTCCCTACACCAGCGTGACGGACGATGAAGCGCGTGGCGAACGCTCACGTACCGCAACCGTTTTCTTTGTTGCCCTCGCACTGCTGGCCGCCACCGCCGCCGGCTACCTGTTTTTCGGGCGCGGTATCGACAAGATTATCGCGGCTCCCGTGAAGATCGGGAACTACGTCGGCCTTGGCGACGCGCAAGCGCAGCAGCGCATCGTCAACCTCGGGCTGGGCGCCCATATCACCCTTACGCCGAGCGAAACCGTGCCCTCAAATCATGTCATCTCGCAGCGGCCGAGCGCGGGCAGTTCGATCGCGAAAGGTACGAGCGTCGAACTTATGGTCAGCAGCGGTCTGCCGACGATTGGACTACGGGACGTCCGCGGGTACACCTCCGAAGATGCAGCGCGCCTGTTGGAAACTGATAAGTTCAAATCGATCGTTAAAGAGAAGTATGACCGCTCAACCAAAGGCAACGTCATCGATCAATCTCCCAAACCGGGATCGATCGTGCGCGAGGGTTCAACGGTAACGCTTGTTGTTTCCCAAGGCCCACAGCAGATTGTGGTACCCGACCTTCTTGCACAGGATGCAACTGCAGCCTCGAAGGTGCTGGCAAAATTGGGACTCAAGCTCAATGTCGATCACAAAGAACCGAGCGATAGCGCTGCGCCGGGCGAGATCACGAAACAAGATATCACCAACGGAACGATGGTCGATCCCGGCACGGTCATCAACGTGGTCGTCAGCCAAGGTGCGACGGCCGCCCAGGTGCCTTCAGTCAGCACTCTCGACTATAAGTCGGGAGTCGATACGCTTACGCAAGCCGGCTTCAAAGTCAAAACCGAATATAGCACGCAAAAAGACGCAAACGGCACCATCATCCAACAAGCGCCCGATCCGAATACCCAGCTGCCACGCGGCTCAGCAGTGACGATCACCCTTTCGGTACCGGGGGAAATTCCGGACGTAAACGGCATGTCGCTCGACGATGCCAAGAACACTCTCGCCGCGGCAGGCTACATCGTCGGTAACGTTGCGATTACGAAAGAAGGAGGGGACGGCCGCGTCGTGCGCACCGAACCCGAAGCCGGTACGCCAAAACGTCCGGGCGAAGCGGTTACAATCTATGTCAATAGCGCCACTACGGCACCGTGAGCTTGCGCGTTCTCGGAATCGATCCGGGGCTTCGCGTAACTGGGTACGGCGCAATCGAGACAAGCGGCAAGCGCCCCCGGCTCCTGGAGGCCGGGATCGTGGCGCCGGACATCAAAAGCACGCTCGAGGAACGCCTTTTTGCGCTGCACCGCGGCATCAGCGAAGTCGTGGCCTCGACGAAACCCGACATGGTCGTGATCGAAGAACTCTTTAGCGCATACAAAAACCCGCTCACGGCCGTAATGATGGGTCATGCGCGCGGCGTACTGTGCCTTGCCGCCGCGCAGCACGGAGTACCCGTGCATACATTGGGCCACTCGCTTGTAAAGCGAGCCTTAACCGGGTCCGGAGCGGCAAAGAAAGAACAAGTCCGTTCGATGGTCATTCATTTACTCGGCCTCTCACGCGTCCCGGAACCCGCCGACGTTTCTGACGCCTTGGCGCTGGCTTTGGCGTTCAGTAATCGTGTTCTCTAGAATTCAGGGCAAGGTCGTCGACCGGTCCGAGAATTGTATCGTATTGGAAGCGGGCGGCCTCGCGTACGACATCATGTTGCCTGCCTGCGTGGCGGAAAAAGTCGCGCAGTCGGGCGGCGACCTGTCGCTTGAGATCCATTCAGTGCTCAACATGGAAGGCAACAGCGGCAAGTTTTCATTTTACGGGTTCACGAACGCAATCGAGCGTGAATTTTTCGAAGCGCTCATCAGTGTGGCGAGCATCGGCCCAAAATCTGCCGCGCGGGCGTTCTCTCTGCCGATGTCGCGGATTGCGCGCGCCATCGATCAAGGCGATCACGCGTTTTTAAAAACACTCCCCGGCATCGGGCAGCAAAAAGCGCGCGATATCGTCGCAAAGCTGCAGGGCAAGGTCACGAAGTTCTTGCTGATTCAAGAAGCTCAAAGTGTCCAGCCCGCCTCCACAATTCCGGACTTCGCGGACGAAGCGCTGGCCGTGTTGCTACAGCTCGAATACAAACGTGCGGAAGCAGAAGCCATGATCCGCCAAACCCTCGAGGCGGCGCCGGCAATTAATGACGCTGAATCCTTGCTAGCAGAAATTTACCGGCAGAAGGCCACGGCAAGCGCATGACGGATGACGCACGCAAAAAACTTCTGGGACCCGATGATGCGATGGCAGAAGATGCGATGGTAGAAGACCGTGTTATGGATCCGCAGGTCTCGCTGGAAGATGAAGTCTACGGCGCCTCGCTAAGGCCGCGATCGTTTGATGAATACGTCGGACAGCTTAGCGTCGTTGAGAACCTCAAGATTGCAATCGATGCAGCACGCAAACGGGACGAACCGCTCGAACATATTTTATTTTACGGGCCGCCCGGATTAGGAAAGACGACGCTCGCCTCGCTCATCGCTAAAGATATGGGCCGCGCATTGCGCCCGACATCCGGTCCGACGCTGGAGAAGCCGAAGGACTTAGTCGGCATCCTCACCGCGCTTGAAGAAGGCGACATACTTTTCATTGATGAGATCCACCGGCTGGGCCGCGTCGTTGAGGAGTTTCTCTATCCCGCGATGGAAGACTACCAAATCGATTTTATTGTGGATCGCGGCGCCTATGCAAAAACCCTCAAATTGCCCCTCAAACGTTTCACCCTGGTCGGTGCGACCACGCGTGCCGGAATGTTATCGGCGCCGCTGCGAGAGCGGTTCGGCATCACGCATCACCTTGACTATTATTCGGTCGACGAACTAACGCGCATCGTAACTCGTTCAGCAGATGTGCTCTCCGTTCCGATCGACGCCGAAGGCGCACATACAATCGCCTCACGGAGCCGCGGTACCCCGCGTATTGCGAACCGTTTATTGCGGCGCGTGCGCGACTATGCCGAAGTGCGCGCGGCGGGCCATATAACTAAGCAAGTCGCCGATGAAGCACTTCGGCGCGAAGGCGTGGACGAACTCGGCCTCGACAAGCTCGACCGCGCATATTTGAATACCATCATTTCGCACTACGGCGGTGGTCCGGTTGGCATGGCGGCGATAGCGGCTACTTTGACGGAAGATGCGGAAACGCTGGAGGACGTCGTCGAACCCTATCTGCTCAAGGAAGGCTTCGTCGTGCGCACGGCCAGCGGCCGCAAGGCCACCCCGGCGGCTTACGAACATTTCGGTCTTAAACGCGCCGGCGCGGCAGCGCGCCAGGAGCGGCTCCTCTAATGCAGCGGCGCCGGTTTCTCGCCTCCGGGGCCGCGGCGGCCACCGCCCTTGCCGCACGGCCGGCGTTTGCGACGGGCGGCCTTGATGACTTTACCCCCGCTCCGACGCCCTCGCCTTCGCTGTCCTTCGGCGGACAGCCGCTCCGGGTGCTTCTGGGCCGCGGCCAGACCTCGTCAATCGATGCCCAAAGCTTCGCCTTCGGCACGCGAACGTATCGCGGCACCTTCAGCCTAACCGCGGATGGTCAAGTCCTTAATATCGTCCCGCTCGAGGAATATCTGTACAGCGTCGTTCCGATGGAGTCACCGCATTCGTGGCCGCAAGAAGCGTTGCGCGCCCAAGCAATTGTCGCCAGAACGTTCGCGCTCTCGCGCAGCAATCCCAATCGCGCCTATGACGTCGTTGCAAGCGAACGAGACCAAGCCTACGGCGGATTGCAAAGCGAATACCCCGAGAGTACTGCAGCCGTCAATGCAACGGCGGGTCAGATTTTGCGCTGGAACAACGCGACCGCAGCGGTTTCGTACATGTCGTGCTGCGGGGGCCACACGGAAGACCCGGCAGATGCATGGACGGGCGGCGCCGACCTTCCGTACTTGCGCGGCGTGGCGTGCACGCACTGCACTGCATCGCCGGATTACCGTTGGTCACGAAACTTGCCGCTGGTCAGCGTAACCAACGCCTTTTCGTCGGCGCTTTCCAATGTCGGAACCCTGCAATCCATCGCCGTCGCCGCCGCCGATGCGAGTGGGCGCGCGAAGAGCATTCGCCTTAGCGGTGAGGGTGGTACGGCCGAGGTAAGCGGCTCGGACTTTCGCCGTCTCCTTGGGGCCTCCGTCCTACGAAGTTTGCTGATTCGCTCGATTACGATCAATCCAGGGGACGCCGCGCAGGCCGCGGCGACCATAACCATCGAAGGCTCGGGTCGCGGACATGGGGTCGGACTTTGCCAATGGGGCTCACGCGGACTCGCATCCGAGGGCCGCTCGTCCCGCGATATCCTCTCGTTCTATTTTCCGGGTATACAATACAGTAATGGCTGACTCGCCGCGACAACAAACTGCAGCGGAAAAAGAGGCTGCTGACAAACGAAACGTCGGTTTGCGCCTGCGCAAATACATCGACGTCGTAGTTGAAGATCAGCTCTCTTTTACGCTGCTTCGCGCCGCTATCGCTGATATTTCTCAAACCGGCATGCGTATTATCGCCGATCAGTACCTACCCAAAGGTACGAAATATCTCTTTACCATGAAGCGCAACCCGTTTTTGGCGATGCGCGGCGAAGTGCGTTGGATCCGTAACTTTGAAAAAGAGACCTATCAGGTCGGCGTGCTTTTTGTGGACGTACCCGAAGACGACCGCAAGCGGCTTAACTCGTTTCTCGAGATCGAGCGCCAGCGCGTTATGACAAACGGCTAGCAGGCGTAGCCCAGAGCTGGTGCATCCAGCGTTCCACTTCGGCCACACCGCGCGGAATATCACGCGAGAGTACCTCAAACCCATCTTCGGTAATTAGCACGTCGTCCTCAATGCGCACGCCAATGCCACGATAGCGCTCCGGCACCGTCAGGTCGTTCGTCTGAAAATACAGTCCGGGCTCTACCGTAAGCACCATGCCGGGTTGCAGTTTGCCGTACTTGTACGTCTCCGCACGAGCAGCCGCGCAATCGTGCACGTCCAGCCCCAGCATATGACTAACGTTGTGAAGTGAGTAGCGCTTGTAGAATTGATGCTCGTCTTTGAGAGCTTCCTCTGCGCTTTTTAGAATCTCGAGTTCTTGCAAACCTTGGGCGAGCACTTGCATCGCGGCGCGGTTTGGCGCCATGAAATCGTTGCCGGGCAGGCAGGCTGCAAAGCCCGCCTCTTGAGCGGCGAGCACCAGGACATAGACGCGCTCTTGGGATTCGCTAAAGCGACCCGAGATCGGAACCGTGCGCGTGATGTCTGCGGTGTAGAGCGTCTCCACCTCGACGCCTGCATCCAGAAGCAGTAAGTCGTTACGCTTAAACCGACGGCTGTTTTTCGTCCAGTGCAGGATGCAGGCGTTTGGTCCGGACGCGGCGATCGTGTTATAGCCGACGTCGTTGCCTTCGACGCGCGCGCGTAGATTAAAGACACCTTCAACGTGGCGCTCGCTGTGAGCCGTAGGAAGCGCCCTGACCACATCTTCAAACGCACGCTGGGTCGAAGCCATGGCCTTGCGTAGTTCGGCAATCTCCACATCGTCTTTGACCAAGCGCATTTCGGAGAGAAATTCGCGGAACTCTCGATCTTCGAGATCGCGCGTACCTTGCGCGTGCTCGCTGGCTTGTGCGAGAGCGTCTGCAAATTCTGCGATGGGACGGGCTTCATCAACGCAATAACGGTCGCGGCTCTCCGGCACGCCCAATCGCGGCCCCGTCCAAAGCTCACCTTTCTTGCGATCGGTGAAAAAGGTGGCGTCCGAGCGGCCCGGATTCGGCTCGACGAAAAGTACGTCGCGATGCCCGTCTGCATCAGGCACCATCAGAAGCACGCAATCGGGTTCCGTGTTGCCCGTCAAATAGTAGAAATCCGTTCCGGGACGGAAGCGATACATCGTATCGTTAGCGCGGACTTTCTCGTGGCCCGTTGCAACCACGAGAACTTCGCCTACAAAACGTTGCGAGAGCACCCGGCGGCGGAGGGCGAACGTCTGCCTATTTGGCACTTGTTCGATCTTTGTATCGTGCGGCGCCCAATCTCGCACCATAAAGTCGAGTAGCGCAGGAGGCGGTACGGTATCGTAATTATTGCGGGCCGCAGCCTCGCCTTCACTCGCTTTGTGCAGGATGTCCGTCATACAAGCAAGGCTTCGACACACGGCTCGTAAACTCCAGCACCGTGGCAACCGATGAAGGCCTCACGGCGGCATACGATTTTGAGCTTCCGCAGGAGTTGATCGCTCAAACGCACGCTCATCCTCGCGACGCCTCGCGCCTGCTTGTCATGCGCAATGATACACTCGAAGATGCGGTATTTTCCCGGTTACCGGGGTATCTGCGGGCGGGCGACCTGCTCGTAGTCAACGAGACGCGCGTCATCGCGGCGCGTTTGTCCGGCGTCCGTGAAGGCAGTGGCGGAGCTGTTGAAGTTCTCCTGTTGCGGCCGGCCACGCAGCAACGCTTCGACGGGCAAGCGCTTCGATGGCACGCGTTACTCAAGCCTGGGCGGCGGCTGCGCACAGGCACGCGTATTCTTTTCGGGTCCGGTGCAAGTGCGCAAGTGGCGGCTGAATGCGATGAAGGAGTGCGCGAACTCGAGTTCACGCTGAGCGAACGGTTCGAGCAGTTTCTGGAACGCGCCGGACGCTTACCGCTGCCTCCGTACATCAAAAATGAATCGCAAGAAGCGCAAGAGGATTACCAAACCATTTTCGCGCGTAAGCCCGGCAGCGTGGCTGCGCCTACGGCATCGCTCCACTTTACCGATGACGTCATGAACGGACTCGCCGAACGCGGCGTGGAGATCGCGCGTTTAACTCTGGATGTTGGGCTCGGCACGTTTCGCCCGATGAAAAGCAACCGGTTGAGCGAGCACCACATGCATGCGGAATCGTTTTGCATTCCGGCAGAAGCTGCCGAGGCGGTCGCGCGAGCCAAGGCGCATGGTCGCCGCGTTATCGCAGCCGGCACGACCGTCATGCGTGCATTGGAGGGCTCCGCGGCAAAGCACGGGACGGTGTGGGCCGGAGAAGACGAAACGGACATCTTTATTACGCCCGGCTTCGCGTTTCGCATTGTTGATGCACTCATTACCAACTTTCATCTGCCTCAATCAACCTTGCTGGTGCTGGTGAGCGCATTTGCCGGCCGCGAGGCGGTGTTGCGCGCCTATCGCAGTGCCATCGAGCGCGGATACCGGTTCTTTTCCTTCGGGGACGCAATGTTTATCGAACGCGAGTGAGCCCGTAAGAATTCACGAAGACCCGCCGAACGTCTACGGGAAAATGGCCAAATATCATTGGACGTGGTGGTTTGCGTGTTCGCGTGAGACGCTTTGGAAACGCGTTTCAGATACGGACTGGATGAATCGCGAAAGCGGCCTCCCGCCCGTACAATACCAGTATGTCCCGCTCGCGACCGGCGGTTCGCGCACGAAGGCGAAGATTAAAATGGGACCGCTCACCGTCGACTGGGTAGAGCCGCCGTTCGAATGGTCGCAGCCCGAATACCACCAGATCAGGCGCCGGTATGAAAACGGTCCGCTCAGATTCTTTTCTACACGCATGCAGCTTACCGAAGAGCGCGGAGGGACGCGAGTCGAAACCTTTGTGGAACTCCAAGCCCGCGCCGGTTTCGGTTGGCTGGTTCCACTGCTTGCGGCCAGAGGAAAGCGTGGCAACGGTCGCGCGCTCAAAAAAGTCGCTAAGGAAATCGCGAAAGGTACGATTGCAGTTGAGAAGCCCGACGTTCCGCAACTTTTCGGGCGCGCTGAATTGCAGGCTGCCGGCTTTGCAGACGAGTTGCTGGACAAACTCGCTTTTTATTTAGAAACGTCCGATGACCGCGATCTCGCAAAGATCCGCGCCTACGAAATTGCTGACCGGTGGAGCGAGCCGCGCAGGACGGTGCTTAATCTCTTCCTCACCGCAACGCGGATTGGCGCTTTAAACCTTTCGTGGGACGTCCTCTGCGGCAATTGCCGCGGTACCCAAGTAAAAGCAGATAAACTCGAAAAACTCTCCGAGACCGTGCATTGCGCCGGATGCAACGTGCAGTTCGGTCCGCAGTTCGATCGTTCTGTTGAGGTAACGTTCAACGCGCATCCGCTCGGCAAGGGACTCGATGTTCCGACGTTTTGTTTGGTCGGCCCGCACATGAGCCGGCACGTCGTCGCCCAAGAGCCGCTGGCACCTTCCTCATCCGGTAGCCTCCGGTTCGCAATCGCTCCGGGCCGGTACGTCGCGAAGGCAATGATGATTGGCCAACTCCCGTTCGCCGTGGAAGCAGAAGACGGAACGGCGAGGATGAATGCGGCGGTCGATAGACAGGGCGTCTCCGGGATCCCGGCTTCGATCAAGGCATCTGAGTTAGCCCTGCAGCTCACGAACGATCTCGACCGGGATGTCCTCCTGCGCATTGAATCTTCCCAGTGGCCGGACACGATCGTGACAGCTGCGGACGTCACCGCCATGCAAGAGTTTCGCGATCTCTTTTCGAGCGAAGTGCTTGCAAGCGGTCTGGAGCTCGGCATTCAATCTATGACCGTGCTCTTCACGGATCTGGTGGGCTCAACGGCGATGTACTCGCGGTCCGGTGATGCGCCGGCCTTTCGCATCGTTAACGAACACTTCGATCAGATGCGTGTGATTATCACCCAATACGATGGAGCGATCGTCAAAACGATCGGGGACGCGGTGATGGCGGTCTTCCGCGACTCGGGGAAGTGTCTCGAGGCTGCGTTGCGATTGGCTAATGCGGTCGGCATGGTGGAGTACGAAGGCGCGAAGCTGCAGCTCCGCGTCGGTTTTCACAGCGGACCATGCATCGCGATGCGCGCAAACGACCGGCTCGACTATTTCGGGACCACCGTCAACCTCGCATCCCGCCTCGAGCACGCTGCCGCCGGTGGTGAGGTTGCGTTCACTGCCTCAACCGGCACATTTCCGCACATGCAGAGCGTCATTCAGAAATATAATCTGCACCCGGTGCGCGAAGACTTGAGGATCAAAGGCTTTGCGCAAGCGGTCGGCGTGCTACGCGTCCCCGCCTTTGCCCGCTAAGGGGCCGGGTTCGGCGGATTTTGGTTGGACGGTAATCGATGCAGGATTGGTATAAAAAACCAGGCCGGGCGGAGCAGCGGGTCGCTTTCGTACATGCTTGCGCTGCGTGAAGTCCACAATTACTTTTGGACTGCTTTTGGCCTTGGAGTAGAAGGCGGCAAAAGAAGCCGCTAAGCGGATGTCATCCTCGTGCGGCGGCAGCTTATCATCCCGTTGCAAAATAACATGGGCCCCGGGAATCTTTTGCGCGTGGAACCATAAATCGTCGGGTTTGGCGATTTGAAAAGTGAGTTCCGCGTTCTCAACCGGTGAGCGCCCCACGAGAATGCGCGAGCCTAGTGCCGTCGTAACGGACAAGGGCTTGCGTTTTATCCTTCGCGTTTTTCCGGGCGCGGGCGCTGCACGGCCCTCAAGACTCCGGACGGCCTGCGCGACATCATCGAGATCCTCATCGCCGGCTCGCTCGAGTTCCCATTGCAACTCGCTCACCGCTTCAAAGATGCGCGAGAGCTCTTGCTCGCGGCTCCTGAGGTGTGGAATCGATGCGGAGAGTTTTTGATAGCGCGAAAACAATGCCGCGGCCTCGGACTTCGCACCTTCCTGCTCTTCGGGTGTAAGCTCGTGGAGCGTTGCAAAGATGCTGCGTCCTTGCTCTCGCAGAGTCTCGCGCTCATCCGCTCTTAAAAGACCCAGCTCGACATCGCGCAGCTCTTTGCGGACGCGGTCGTCTCGATCTTTGAGAATTCTCGCAACAGCGCGGCGGCGTTTGGCAACGCGGTCGCTTTGAGTGGCGCTGACCGTTTCGCTGCGTGATTCGAAGAGCAGCGCAAGAAGATCGGTAGCAGTCTCTTTCTCGAGTGCATCAAATTGGCGCAATTCCGTAACGTGCGCTGCAACCAGCGCTCCGTCTTCGCGATAGACCGTGATGGGTAGATCCGCAAGGTGTTGCAGGCTCACAAAGAAGGCATCGGCACGTTCCATCAATGTTGCGCCGAGCGAGTCGGACCTCAGGTCTGCGGCAGTTGCGAGCGCCGCGGTCAAGAGCGAAAGCGCTACCATCTGTGGTAACAACGGAACGACGCCTCGAAACGCGGCAACGGCCGCGCGGTTTGGCGGCATGCCCGGGTCATGCGCATCCAGTACTGCGGCGAACTGCGCTTCACTCACTTGTGGAGTAAGCGAAAGTGGTGGGGGCTCGTACGCGTCGCCTGTGGAAATTGAGCGCTGGGCGTTTTGCGCGGTGGTGAATTCCTTGATCGCACTTACGATCGTTTGATCCTTTACGAGCAGCAGATTTCCAAACCTCGGTACAAGCTCGGCAATGAGGCTGTACCCACTCTCCACGCCGAAACGCGAGCGTGCCGCGAACTCCAACCGAAGTACGCGGTCGCCTTTTCGGCTTCGCACGGATTCGATTGTCATGCCGCGAAGTACCGCGCCTGCGCGGCGGATGAACCCCGGTTCGGCCTCGATCGTCAATTGAGCATCCTCGACGGTAAGCACCGGGGTCGCGGCAAAAATATCGAAAGCAAGTACCGAGAGCGCTCCACGTTGCCAGAGTAGCAATGCGAAGCGTCCATCGGGGAGCTGACCTGCCGCTTGAACTCGCGCACCGGCAAAACGGGATGAGAGTTCCAGCGCAAGGCGGTGCGTGAGCACCCAATCCGTGTACACGCGCATCACTATTAAGACCGCTGAGGCCAAGCCCCTTGCCGCAAAGGGCCGCAGCAGCGGGCCAACTAACCACGGACGGCGTGACCATGGATTCGACTGCTGCGCCGCCCGTCGCAAAAGCGCCCGCCCGCCACCGGGCATCACAGCATCATATTATTGCGCTAGCCGCGCTCGGCGTTGTTTTTGGCGACATCGGAACGAGCCCGCTCTACGCGTTCAAGTTGTGTTTTACCGGCGACTTCCCGGCGGCCCTCACAGCCTCGAATATCCTCGGCATTCTCTCGCTGATATTTTGGGCGCTCATTGTCGTCGTCTGCATTAAATATGTGACATTCATGCTACGCGCGGACTTTGACGGCCAGGGCGGTACGATTGCGCTCCTCGCTTTGCTCTCACCGGCCAGAAAAAGTGCCATGCCCCTTGCGCTCAGCGGAATTGCAATCTTCGTTCTATTCGGCGAATCGATGCTTTACGGAGATGGAGTGATCACGCCTGCGATTTCCGTCATGTCCGCGGTCGAAGGCCTCGACGTGTGGACGAAGGCGGCGCATCCTTTTGTCATTCCGATTTCGGTGATCGTGCTCATCGGACTCTTCGCAATGCAGTCACGGGGTACCGATAAGATCGGCAAACTTTTTGGGCCCGTCATGCTGTTTTGGTTCACGGCGATCGCGCTCTTCGGTGCGATGGGGATCGCGCATCATCCGGGCGTGATCGCCGCGATCAACCCGGTCTACGCCTTCAACTTCTTCATGCATAACGGGCTTCGCAGCATCCTTATTCTCGGCGCGGTCGTACTGTGCGTCACGGGAGTTGAAGCATTGTATGCCGATCTCGCGCACTTTGGCCGCATTCCGATCACGCTCGCGTGGTATCTCATTGTATTCCCGGCGCTCTTACTGAACTATTTTGGCCAAGGCGCTTTGACGCTCCAGAATCCGGCGGCATTCTCCTCACCGTTTTTTGCGCTGGTTCCACGCTGGTTCGTGGTGCCGATGGTTTTGGTTGCAACGTTCGCGACGGTCATCGCTTCTCAAGCACTCATCTCGGGCGTGTTCTCTTTGACAAATCAGCTTATGCAACTTGGGTACTCGCCGCGCTTTCGCATCGTGCATACCTCAAAGCACTTTGCCGGGCAAATTTATATGCCCGCTGTCAACGCGATGCTCGCGATCGTTTGTATCCTCTTAGTGCTCGCCTTCCGATCCTCAGACGCGTTTGGCGGGGCCTATGGCCTTGCCGTAACCGTCACGATGATCGTGAGCAGTCTCACCTTTTATCAATTGCTCATACGACGCTGGGAGTGGCCGGTATGGCAGGCTTTGGCTCTTGTCGGGTTGTTTCTGCTTTGGGACGTTCCGTTTCTCGCCGGAAACATTCCGAAGATTCTTTCCGGCGGGTGGGTGCCGCTCGTTATCGCGGCGGCGCTTTTTACGCTCTTCACGACCTGGAACCGTGGCCGCCGCCGCATGATGCAGGTGCTCAGCGAGCAAAGCATGCCGGTTGAGAAATTCCTCGAGGAAGAACGCGATCCAACGCGCCTTGCTGGGACCGCGGTCTTCATGGCCCCCGAGCCCAAAGGCATTCCGTTCATTCTGCACCACCATTGGCTGCGCGACCATATCATCCACGAAAACGTTGTGCTGCTCACCGTCCTTAACGGTGCCGTCCCCTACGTGCATGCGGCTGATAGGCTCACGGTGAGCGAGGAAGGGCCCAGCCTCTGGCGGGTCAAGGCGTCTTACGGCTTCATGCAAAGCCCCAACATCAAGGATATCTTGATGCATCTCAAGCGCGAGCGCCCCGAAATCGACCTTTCTAAGATTACCTATTACCTGGCGAGCCCGAAGATCGGCGATGCCCAAGGTAAAGGCGCCCTGCCCGGCTGGCAACGGGCTCTGTTCCGGTGGATGACCCGCAACGCCCGCCCGCTGACCGATTCCCTGGGCCTGCCGCCCAACAACATCGTGGAGTTCGGGGTCGAGGCTAAGGTTTAAAACTGCCGAAGCGGCATTTTCGGCCCGCGTGGGGAATGGGCATCCAACCCGTTTTATCGCTATCCGTCTTGGAGAATCGTTAGTGTTCGGCCCGGGTCTGCTTTTTGTTGTGTCCGGGCCTTCGGGGGCCGGCAAAGATACGCTGGTGGATGCATTGCGGCAACGCATGCCCCGCCTCAAGTACTCGGTGTCGGCCACCACACGCGCGCCCCGTCCAGGGGAAGAGGAGGGGGAACATTACTTCTTTCTCTCACGCGATGATTTTCAAAAACGAATAGCGGACAACGGATTCCTGGAACACCGGGAATACAACGGAAATCTGTATGGGACACCGCGCGATTTCGTCGAGCGCACCCTGACTGAAGGCTACGATCTCTTTATGAAGCCGGAAGTCAACGGAGCGCTCGCGATTAAGTCAACGTTTCCCGACGCCGTGTTGATCTTTTTGCTTCCTGATAAATTCTCGCACTTGCGCGAACGGCTCTTAGCGCGCCGGACGGAAACGAACGAAGAGATCGCGCGGCGGCTGGAAATCGCGCATAAGGAAATGCAGTACCTCCGTAGCTTTGACTACATTGTTATTAACGAAGACCGCCGTGAAGAAGAAGCAGTAAACGATCTCGAAGCCATCGTGCGCGCAGAGCGTTTCCGCATCCATCGTTACGACGAAGACTCGATAAGGAAATTGGAAGACTCATGACCGACCCCACCGACGCCACCGACAAGAACCCGCTGATCGTTTTCGGCGACCTCGACCGCCTCATGGACAAGGTCGACTCGAAGTTTACCCTTGTAAACGTCGTGACGAAACGCGCGAAGCAACTCAATAATGACGCACCGCCGCTCACGAACCGCATCAATCCGAACAAGCCAGTCTCGACGGCCTTCAATGAGGTCGCGGAAGGAAAAATCGGCTACAAACGCACCCGCGAAGGCATCAAGTAAGAGGCAAAACCATGTGCGGCATAGTCGGCTATATCGGGGAGCGCGATAGCGTTCCCATCATTCTCGATTCGTTGCAGCGCCTCGAGTATCGAGGCTACGACAGCGCGGGCATCGCCGTTATCGAATCGGACGGCGCCTTGCGCGGCAGCAAGGCCGAGGGGAAGCTCTCGCGGTTAGCGGAGCGCTTGCGCAACGGCGAACGCATCAGCGGAAAAGTCGGCCTCGGGCACACACGCTGGGCAACGCACGGCCGGCCTTCGGACGCAAATGCGCACCCGCATGCGGACTGCAGCGGCAAGATTGCGGTGGTACACAACGGGATCATTGAGAATTACGCTCCGCTACGCGCGGCACTTCTCGAGCGCGGCCATGTTTTTAAAAGCGAAACCGACACCGAAGTGCTGGCCCATCTGATCGAGACGCATTATAAAGATGATCTAGAAGGAGCCGTCCGTGAGACTCTCAAGGAGGTCCGCGGCGCCTACGCACTCGGCGTTATCTCTTCCGACGATCCGGAGCATCTCATTTTTGCGCGCAACGGAGCGAGCCCGTTGGTTGTCGGCATCGGAGAGGGCGAAATGTTTGTCGCCTCCGATACCCCCGCCATTCTCCAATACACCCGCAAAGAAATTATCTTGCAAGAGGGCGAGATGGTTGTGGTGGGACGCGACGGGTATCGCTTGATGTCGTACGACGGCACACCCGTCCAGCGCGAGATCATGCAAATCACGTGGGATGCGACTTCGGCGGAGAAGAGCGGCTTCAAGCATTTCATGCTCAAGGAAATCTTCGAACAGCCCAACGTTATCAAAGAGACGCTCGCCGGCCGCATCGATGAAAGCAACGACGTACAGCTCGGCGCCGAGATGAAGTTGGACGAGCAGATGCTCACGAACATTTCCAAAATCGCGGTCACGGGCTGCGGGACCGCGTATCATGCGGGCCTTGTCGGGCAGTATCTGTTGCGCTCGCTCGTGCATCTGCCGGTCGAGATGGAACTCGCAAGCGAGTTTCGCTACGGCGATCCGGTCATTGATCCTAGTGCACTCACGATTGCAATGTCGCAGTCGGGAGAGACGGCCGACACCATCGAAGCGGTCAAAATCGCAACGGCTGCCGGCTCCCCGGTGCTGGGCATCTGCAATGTGGTTGGCTCGCATCTCACGCGGCTCGCAGACGGCACGCTCTTTACCCGCGGTGGTCCGGAAATCGGCGTTGCCGCTACCAAGACCTACGTCTCGCAAGTGACGGCGATGACACTGTTCGCCCTGTACTTAGCGCGCTTGCGTAAAACAGCGCCGCTCGAACGCTTACGCGAGATTGCGGATAACACAAAACTGTTGCCCGCCGCGGTCGATGTCGTGCTCAACACTTCGGACGAGATTCGAAAAGTCGCGAAGAAGTTCCGCAAGTCCGATTCCATGCTTTTCATCGGGCGGTACATCAATTTCCCGACGGCTCTCGAGGGCGCGCTCAAACTCAAGGAGATCTCGTACATTCATGCCGAGGGCTATGCCGCAGGCGAAATGAAACACGGGCCGATCGCTTTACTCGATTCACGGGTCCCGATTGTCGGCGTTATGACCGAAGGCCGCGTCCGCGAAAAAATTCTCTCAAATCTCTCGGAAGCAAAAGCGCGCGAGGCGCCGATTATCGTGGTTGCAAATCACGGCGACGAAGAGGCCAAGGCCATCGCCGACTACGTTTTCTGGGTCCCGAAGGTCGATGAACTGCTCTCGCCTATCGTCAACGTGATTCCGCTCCAGCTCCTCGCGTATCATATTGCAGACATAGAAGGCAAAGACGTCGACCAGCCCCGTAATTTGGCAAAGACCGTCACCGTCGAATAGCCCTGCCGGCGATCCTCACACTGGTAAAGGGCGTGTAACCGGAAGTATGACCGAAACGGTCGTCCCGCGTCCGCCGCGCGAGTCGACTTCGACACGTTGTCCTAAGGTCGAGACGAGGAAGAGTCCTCGCCCGGATTCAGCAAGCGGATCCCCGGGTAAGGCGAAATTTGGCGCGAACCCTTGGCCATGATCTTGCACCGAGAGAACCGGTGAGGCCTCTTGCCACTCGACGCGAATCGCAACGCGCCCAGGCGCGTAACGCACGACATTCGCGATCAATTCGCCGAAAATGAGTTCCGCGGCGGCGAAATCTGAGTCCGAAGCGGCAAAAATATGAAGAAAAGTTAAGAAGTGGGCGCGGACATGCTCTGCACGTCGCGCGTCTTCACATTGGAACGACCACAGCACCCCTACCACTATAAAACGGCGAAGCGTGTTTGTCGAGTTTTATGGCCCTTGGCCACGCAGGCGGCCGAATCGTTTTGCCCACACCCGGAGGGCCGCCCGCGATGACTCAATGCCCACACCCGGGGCGCTCATAGCTGGGAAGTTTTGATCTCGCGCTCGGGCTTGGCTTGCGCCTTTGCAATTGGTGCAACGAGGCGCACAAGCGTGTGTACCACGTCTGAATCGTATTGCGAACCGGTTGCCTTCTTGAGTTCCTCGATTGCTTGCGAAGCCGTGAGCGCCTCGCGATACGGCCGGGGACTCATCATTGCATGAAAAGCGTCGACTACGCCGACAATTTTTGCCTGAAGCGGAATATCGTTCGCGCCGGCCCCATCCGGATAGCCGCGTCCGTCGAGACGTTCGCGGTGCGCCCGAATCACCGGGGCGTACATCGCGAGCGCAGGCATCGTTCGTAGTACCGAAGCGCCCATAGCCGGATAGCGGGACACGATCGCCCGCTCGTCGGCATTCAGGGCATCAAGCTTGTATCGGATCGCATCGGGAATTCCAATCTTGCCGATTCCGCAAAGCAATCCCGCCCGCTCCAAAAATAGAACCTGCTCGGGGCTCATCCCCATGGCAGCTGCAACTCGACCGCAGAGGGCGCTAACGGCGCGCGCGTGTTGATACTCCTCATCGCTATGCGTGCGAACGACCGCAACGAGAGCGTCGATGATATGGTCGGCGGGAATGAGTTTCGATGTGTCAATACGTGGTGTTCCCATGCGCTGCAGACGAGCATTTACGAAGGTAACCTCCAGCTCAACCGCGGTCATGGTGAGGTAAGCAGCCACTTCGGCGTCCTCTGGCGCACCTGTGCGGAATTCATCGGCGATCATCGAGCATGCAACGGTCAGAAAGCGCGACGAGCGCGATTCGAAATCGCTGTCGAGGGCCAATGCTTTGATCCACAGCTCTAACGGCAGAAACTCACCGCGCTGGAGCGCTTGGCACAGCCGGTCCAGGAACCCCGCAAAGAACAATGACGAGGCGAATGTCGGTTCATTGGTGGCCGGATGCATGCGCTGCAGCATATTGTCCACGAGCTTACGGCGGTTCGTGCGAAGAAACTCGTGCAGCCGAGCGCGGGTGGGTCGATCCAATGTTGGTTCAATCATTTGTTGCAAACGCGGCAGCTCGGCTGCGACCTCCAGGCGATCGAGGATTTCACAGATCGAAAGCATGCCTAGCGCCCTATCCGTGGGGCAGAATGATATCTTGAGGTGTGAGGTTCGCCGACTGCGTTGTCGATGGAACCAATCCAGAAGAAGCGGTTCCGCCCGAACACGCAGCGAGCGTGGTAACTCCGGCAAGGGCGAGTGCAGCGAGTAATCGTCGGGCGGTCATTAGGCCTCCGGTCGGTACGTAGGGGTTTGTATACCTAGCATAGACCCCGCGAGCCCCGGTGTCTCCCACCAATCATTGGTGGGAGACACCGCTCGTACTATCCGATGAGGCCCCGGTCGCGGGCGAAGAGGATGGCTTCGCGGCGGGTCGAGACCCCGAGTTTTTTCATAATACTTTTTACGTGCCAATCGATCGTGTGCGGGCTCTTCCCAAGCTCGAGGGCGGCGGCCTTACTCTCGCCTGCGCGTTCCAAGGCGCGCAGGACTTCGATCTCGGTCCGCGTGAGGACCGCTGAGGTTCCACCGCGCTCCAGCGTCGGCATCGGGAGACCTCGAAAAAGACGGGCAACACCAGCATAACCGGCAGCATCGAGCTCGCCGAAGGCCGTTTCAACCTCGTCTTCAAGTGACCGCGTTTCGAGATGCACAAACATCGCGCGGGCAGCCCTAACCAGCGCTTTTGAGCGTTCCGGTAGGCGGCCACTCATTTTTTCCGCCGCCCCGATGGACTTGTTTGCACTGGAAAGTTTCCCGAGTAGAAGCTCAGTCACGCCCAGGAAAACCAGCGCTTTCGCGTGTCGTTTCGGGAGGTAAGGTTCGAGGTCGTCTTTGATGCGGAATTGCTCCTGAGCGTAACGGCAGAGAACCTCTGCCTGCAAACGTTTGCCCGCCGCAGCGGCATACACGCTCGCCTCCGCCGCTCGCAAGGCGCGCCGAAGTGCCGTCGGCTGCTGCGTATGCGTCTCCTTCAGAATCAAATGGCTTTCCTCAAAGCGACGCTGCCATGCTGCTTGCAGTGCGAATGCCGGCAGTAACGCTACGCGACCGCGTGAATAACGGTCGGCATCGAAATTGCGGAGCTGCTCGGATAATGCCGGTAAATTTTCAAGATTTCCCCGCTCGACCTCGAGCTCGTAGGCTGCTATCAATGCAGAGAACATCAGCGTCATGTCGCCAGCCTCCGTTGAGGAGCGCTGCATCTGCTTCGCCCACCACAACGCTTGAGCGATATTGTCCGCCATCGCATTTATATAATAGAGCAGCGACTGCGCCTTCGCGCTGAGCGCGTGCAGATCGAGTTCCTTTGCAATCCCTAACGCCTGCATCGCCCGCTCGTGCCCCGCTTCCATTTCCCCGGAAAGCACCAGAAGATAGGCCGATTGGTGCAGGAGGACTGCTCGAATTTCATCGCCTGCCAATGGCGCGGACATGATGAGGGCGGCGGCAATCATTGAAAGCGATTCTTGCCTGCGGTGTGCGTGCCAATAATGCGTCGCGAGCGTCCCCATTACCGCGACTTTCACAAACAGCGGAAGCTGCTCGCAAAGGGCCGGCTCCAAAAGCGCCGCGCCTTCGGGCCGATTTTCCTGCATCAACTCACGAGCAAACTGTAAGCGCAACTCGGCATTCTTTACAGGATTGGTGGCACGCGCAATAGCCTCGCGGTACCACGCTTCCGCACGTTTGGGATCCCCGTAATTCGCTTCGCAGTTCGCACGGAGCGCAAGCAGCCCGGGGTATTGCTCTAGGTTCACTTGCGTACCGATGACTTCGAGCGCACGCATGACGCTGCGGCGTTGACCGTGCTCGATGAGCGCGAAGCCTTGAGCGTCTAAAACGGCGCTGATCGAATCGAAGTCGCCAGCGTTTTGATATGCGCTAAGGGCTTGCGCGTACCGGCCTAACGCCTCGTAGGTTACGCCGGCATCACGCCAGGCTTGATTGTGGAGTGCGTCGGACTGTCCCAGACGGTTCCTCAAAAAATCACGAAAGAGATCGTGATAGCGGATGCCGCCTTCGCTGTCCCGGACGACGAAAGTCCCTTGATCCTTCAGATATTGCAGCCGCGTCCTCGGTTCGATTACGCCAGCGTGAGTCAGAACGTCGAGATCGATGCGCTCGTACACGCAAGTGCGCAACAAGAAGTCCGATTCATCGGGAGATAAGCCGAGCAAGACTTGTTCTGCAAGATATTGATACGAAAGTTCTTGCGTGGTGGCCCGCAATTCATCCAGATCGAGCGTGCGCTGCGCACTCAAAAGAGCGAACGTAAGTGCGGTCGGCCACCCTCCTGTGTATGCATACAGCTCGTTAATCTGCGTCTCGGTAAGCTCCGTATCAACCTCGACGCAGGTCCCGGTCGCCTCTTCATGCGTGAAAGTCAATTCGCGTTCGCCAATGGCCATCTGCGACTGTCCATAGGCGATCCAGGAGCTGATGGGTAGTTCACACGTGTTGCGCGATGCAACGATCCAGCGAATGTGCTCGCCGGTCCGTTCTACAAGCCGTGCAAGGAGTCTCGATACGGAGGGATCATCGGCAGCGGCTACGTGGAAGTCGTCCAAAACAATCGTGCCCTGGAACTTGCGCAGAGCATTCGCGAACCACGCCGCGAGATCGACATCCGGAGAGGTTGATTTCTCGGCGGAATTGACCGCATTGGCAGCAGCCTTGACTCCGAGCTTGACTTTTGGTGCGATGGCTGTGGCAAAGCCTAAGGCAAAATCGAAAACCCCGCGCGTGCCTTCCAAGACGTCGTAGCGCACCACGTCTTCCGGCAGAGTTCCGAGCCAATGATCGAGGGCTACGCTTTTCCCGTAGCCGGCGCCGGCGACCAGGACGGTGACGGTATAACGGTGTGCAGAATCCAGCAGCTGCGAAACTCGCGGCCGGGGAACCGGTTTGAAAATGCGCCGTGGCTGCGGGCGACCCGCGCCGACGGACGAGAGCCTCGGGCGCATTCCCTAGGCTTCGACCCCAATTGCCAAGGCACTCTTAAACAAGTATGCTTGCTTAGGGAGTACACCCAAAAAGGGAGCAGAGATGACTCGGGGTCCCAAAGGATCACCCGCAGTGGTAAGACTGTCGGGTGATCTTGATGTGTTTCTGAAGACGAAGCTGCAGCAACAGCTACAGGCCGGATCTGAAGAAGGCACGCTCATTATAGACCTCTGCGCTGTTTCGTTTATCGATTCGGCAGGGTTAACCGTGCTCATCGATGCGCACAAGAGCGCCGCGCGCACCGGGGGCGAGGTACGCCTCATCGTGCTTGAGGATCAGCAAGTGTACCGCATCCTGCAGATCACGGGGCTTACGCGCATGTTCAAAATATTTCCCACCGAGGCTGCAGCCGCCGCCGGATAGAAGGCCAGGCGCATGAATCGAAGTGACGGGCGCGCGCCCGATGAACTCCGCCCGGTTCTCATTGAGCCGGGTTTTCTGAAATTTGCCGAAGGCAGCGCCCTCATCAGTATTGGGAATACGCGCGTCCTGTGCGCCGCCAGCGTCGACGAACGCGTTCCGGCTTGGATGAAAGGCCGCGGCGTCGGTTGGGTGACTGCCGAATACTCCATGTTACCGCGCGCGACGCAAGAGCGCACGCAACGCGAAGCCTCCAAGGGGCGGATCGGCGGCCGCACCCATGAGATTCAGCGCATCATTGGCCGCTCGCTTCGTGCCGTGATGGACATGGCGAAACTCGGCGAGCGTACCGTCTGGCTCGATTGCGACGTGCTGGACGCCGACGGCGGCACGCGTACCGCGGCCGTCACCGGTGCCTACGTTGCGCTGGCACTGGCACTGCAAAAAAGCTTCGATCCCGAGAATTCTAAAAAGTGGCCCCTACGTGGACAAATTGCCGCTATTAGCACCGGATACGTCGACGGCACCGCGCTTTTGGACTTACCGTATGAAGAGGATAGTCGGGCTGAAGTCGATATGAACGTGGCAATGACCGATAGCCGTAAGTTCGTTGAAATCCAGGGGACGGCAGAAGCGGCGGCCTTCGATCGCGAGCAACTCGACACGATGCTTGGCTTGGCCCAACTGGGCATCGAGCGCCTTTTCGCCTGCCAGCGGACAGCCATCGCGAATGCAGAGTAACCGGGAAAGCCTCCAGAAACTCGTTTCGCATGTCGGCGAATTTTATATCACGGATAAGGGTATGAAGAAAGCGCAAGAGCGCATGGCGGGCCTCCTCGCGCGTAATGGGGCAGAAGAGGGAGACGTCACGGCGTATTTGCAAGCGGTCCGGCAGTATTTTTCGGGCTTTGAGAGCGAGGCGCGAACGCATCTGCGAAATCTAGACAAACGTTTGGAGCAAGTGAACCAAGTTCATTTCAATCTGACGGCCGAGCGTAACGTCGCCGTGCGCCGCATCGAAGGCACACAGGGGGTCTTAGCGGAGCTCTCACTACTCGATAGCGCCGCAGGGCACGCTCGATGAAGATGCTCGAGGACTTCGGCAAAGGCACGACCGCCCTCATAGAATATGCGGGCGGCGTTGCTATGCTCGGCGGCGAGACCGTCGGGTTTATCGCGCGCGCTCGAATCCGCATTACCGAGACCCTCAATCAAGCCTATTTCCTCGGCTTTCAGTCGCTCATCATCGTCCTGCTCACCTCGCTCTTTACCGGCATGGTGTTTTCGCTCGAGTCGGCCGCGCAAGCGGTTCAGTACGGCGTAGGAAACCTGGTTGGCGGCGCCGTCGCGTACACGTCGGTACGTGAGCTCGGCCCGATGCTCTCGGCCGTCGTTGTCGCTGGCCGCGTCGGCGCGGCGATATGCGCGGAGATCGGTTCGATGGTCGTAACCGAGCAGATCGAGGCACTGCAATCTCTGGGTCTTGCCCCGGCCCGGTTCTTGGTGGTTCCGCGGCTGCTCGCCCTTATCATCATGCTGCCGCTACTCACGATCTTCGCCGACGTCATTTCGGTCGTCGGCGGCATGTGGATCGCGCAGACGTACGCCCACATTAGTTCGGATTCGTTTCTGTCATCGGCACGGCAAACCGTCGGCTTTGACGACGTGGTCAAGGGCCTTTTCAAGTCGGTGATCTTTGCGATCATTATCGTGCTGGTCGGCGCGTATCAAGGTTTGGGAACGCGCGGGGGCGCGGCCGGCGTCGGGCAATCGACTACGGGAGCGGTCGTTATCTCGATCATTCTGATCTTTATTTCGAACTTCGTTATGTCGTACATGCTCTTTGGTGGCCATTGAGCAACATTATTGCGCGCCTTGACGATGTCACGATGCGCTACGGCGACAAAGTCATTTTGCAAAACTGCTCCCTCGATGTGGTCGAAGGCGCGATTACGTGCATCATTGGCCTCTCCGGCGCCGGTAAATCGACGATCTTGCGGTTGCTCAACGGCTTGCGCAAACCGGACGCGGGACACGTGTACGTCAAAGGCGTGGACATTTGCCACATGCCCGAGACCAAGCTCATCGACTTTCGCAGCGCAATCGGTTTCTCGTTTCAGTTCGCCGCGCTCTTCGATTCAATGACGATCGGGGAAAATGTGTCGCTGCCGCTGCGCGAACATAAGTCGGTGCCGGAAGAAGAGATTGAAAAGACCGCCAGGGCAACTCTTGAGAGTGTTGGTCTCGAGCATACCTTCAACAATATGCCGAGCGAACTCTCGGGCGGAATGATTAAACGTGCCGGGTTTGCGCGCGCAGTTGTGACCAACCCCGATATCGTCCTCTACGACGAACCCACGACGGGGCTAGATCCGATCGTGACGCATCTCTTGACCGATACGATCAAGCGCTTGCGTGCACAGCTTAACGGAACGGCGGTCGTTATTTCGCACGACCTGCAGAGCATTTACATGATGGCTGACTATATCGGCATGCTGTTCGAGGGCGCAATCATCGCCTACGGCACGGTGGACGAACTCAAGAAGTCCATGAACCCCATCGTTCAGCAGTTTCTACAAGGCAGCGAAGTGGGGCCTATTCCCCTATGACGCGAATGGGCTAAGGAGGCATATGTCTAGACAAGCACAAGTCGGCGCGTTTGCGATTTTGGCGTTACTGCTGCTCTTTGGTGTGTTCTTCATTATCACCGACTTTGCGACGCGCCATACCGGTTACCGGGTCGGCATCCACTTCAATTCCGCGGCCGGGCTCCACTCGGGCGCTCTTGTCTATTTCAGCGGCGTCACCGTCGGCACGGTGGACTCGATTGTTTTGTTGTCGGATAACACCGTCGATGTCGTCCTCGCGGTTAATAAAGACGTGGGCATCCCGCGCGACTCAAAATTTCTTATCCAGGCGCCCCTCACCGGTGATCCGAGCTTGCTCATTGTTCCGCCGCTGCCACCTCAGCGGCCGCTTGGGATGTCCGGACCGACTCCGGCGCCCGCAGCTTTGCCCGTTCTTGAGCGCAGGCTCTTGCCGGTCGATGAGCAGCCGCAGGGCACGAACACGGCAACGCTCGGCGATCTACTCGAACAAGGGCAGGGCGAAGTGCGCCGCCTCGATCAAATGCTTGCCGACCTACAGAAGCGCGAGCCCTTGCTCCTCGATAAGCTGCAAAACACAATGGACAACGCAAATGCGCTGACGGTTACGGCAAACCGTTCTGTGCAAGACCTCTCCACACAGGCGCAACAGATTGCAAGCCAGCTTCAAGATACGGTTACCAAGGCCGGCGATAATGTGGTGGCGCTCACGGGGACACTCAATTCAACCGTGTCGCAGAATTCCGGCAAAGTTAATTCGTTGCTTACGAGTCTGAATTCAACGGCCGTTTCCCTCAACCAGTCGGTTGACTCTCTCAAAGGCCTGGCCACCAACAAGGAGCTCAAGCAGAACATTATCGACACGACGCGCAACATTGCGCAGACGACGCAGACGATTGCGTATCTGACCAACGATTTGCGCCAAGTGACGGGTAATCCGCAAACCCAGAATCAAGTGCGTGATACCGTTGCGAATCTCGATGCGACCATGCAGAAGGCGAACTCCTTGCTCGGCACGCTCGGTGGCACGAGCAATGTGTACGGCGTCGATCCGAAAGCAACGCCATATCCCGTGAATTATCCCTTGCCGAGCGGCGCGCCGCCGCTGCCCTCAAGAATCCCGGGCTCCCCACCCGGTCCCGTTGTGAACGAACCGAACACCGGCCCGACGAACACGCCCAAAAATATCGGCAACAAGCTGGGCGGGATAGCAAAAAACCTATTCGCGGTGCAAGTGCGCGTTGGCGTACTCAACAGCCAACGCATCGTGAGCACTAACCCCAATCCGCTGCTATCGGCCGACAAGGGACCGTACACGGACTTCAATTTGCTGCTCTTGCCCAAGAGCACCACGAGTTTCATGGTCGGCGCAAACGACATCGGCGCACGCTCGACGCTGAATTTTCTGAGGTTCAGCTCCTTTGGCAACAACGTGCGAATTGGCGGTGGCGTGCTCTACTCTCGCCTTGGCGTGATCGGGCAGTACAACGCGCAACGCTTCGGACTTGAAGGGCGACTCTATGACTTGCGCCGTCCGACGCTCGATACGTATCTCAATCTCAACGTCGCTTCATTCTCGTCGATTTTCTTCGGGTACCGCGATCTAACGCGTCCCGAACGCCGCGCCACCCTCGGACTCCAGTTGCAGTTCTAACCAGGACGGCATGAACGAACCGAAGCTAAAGATCGGCATTATTGGAGCGGGCGCGATGGGCACGCTCTTCGGATACCACCTCGCACAATTATGCGAGGTAACGATCCTTGACCGCAATCAAGAGTTGCTCGAGGCAATCGGCCGCGACGGCTTATCGGTAAACGATGCGCCACGGCGACCGGTCTCGATTGCGAGCAATGTGTCGCAGCTTTTCGGATCTTCCGTCTTGTTTTTGTTCGTTAAAGCGGTCGACACGCTCAATGCGCTGCGACCCTTTGCCGGACAGCTTAATCCGGCAACGCCGATCGTCTCGCTGCAAAACGGTGTCGGCAACGAAGATGCCATCAAAACGGCCCTCGGGGGAGCAGTCCCGGTGGTCCTTGGAATTACGACCGAATCGTCCCTCAGTATGGGGCCGGGCAGCGCCAGAAGCTCCGAGGCCGGCACAACCATTTTAGGATCCGGCGGAGCAGCGCCCGAAACATCGCGACGTATGGCGGAATTGCTCGCCCAGAGTGGGTTGCATGCCTCGGTTGTCTACGACATTCGCCCGCATCTGTGGGGCAAGCTGGTCGCCAACGCCGCGATCAACGCCATCAGCGCCCTCTTGGATTGCGAAGCGGGCGCGATTCCCGCAGACGCAAATGCGGCGCGGCTTGCGCAGGCGATTGCGCGCGAAGCGGCGACTGTAGCGGCAGGCTTAAGAATCAATCTGCCTTTTGGCGATCCTTGGCAATACGTCACGGAAATTATCTCATTGGGCGCTGACTCAAAGAGTTCTATGGCTTTTGATCTCGAGATGGGTCATCCCACTGAGATCGATCACATTAATGGCGCGATCGTGGCCGCAGGCCGCCGCATCGGCGTGGTAACGCCGTACAACGATGCGATCATGCGCTTGATTAAAGCAAAAGAAGCGATGCTCCAGATTCCGGCGCGCGCTCGCTAAGAGTCAGGGCAATTGATGTCCTCCAGTCACGCGCCGTCGATCGGCCAGAACCCGTAGATAGCCCGCCCCGCCTCGAGATCCCAGAAACGGGTGGCGTTATCACCGACACCATAGACGATCGCAAACGGCACGTCGCGCGAAAGAATCGCGCGCACCAGGCGCGCAAAGTCGCGTTGCGACATCCAGGTTGCCGCATACCGCTTGAATTTCTGTTCGTCGCTGAGCTTGAGCCAGCCGGAAGATTCGCGAACGCTTTCGTCCCTCGGGTCGTCGGCGTCCGTAATCGAGCCGATGCGCACGCAGGCGACTTGCATTCCGTACTGATCGCTGTAATATCGGCCGAGCACTTCGCCGAAGGCTTTCCAAACGCCGTAGAGTCCGTCCGGACGATAGGGATCGTCGGTGCCGATAACGCGTCCAAAGCCGGGTTCGTAAATCTGCGGAGCATTCTCGACTTCGTTCATGCCGACCGCATGATTCGAGCTAGCAAAGATGATCCGCCGTACCCCGTTTTGGCGGGCCGCTTCATACACGTTGTACGTGCCGCCGATGTTCGTACCGTAGACGTCTTCCCAGGATGCGTCGACGGCGACAGCGCCCGCGAGATGGATGACGGTCTCGCAGCCCGCAAGAGCGGCCCGCATTGCTTCGAAATTCCGTACGTCCGCATTGATGTCCGCATCTCGTAAATCGATCCGGACAACGTCGTGGTCCGACGCAAGATCCTCGGACAAGCGCTTTCCGATCGTCCCGCCCGATCCGGTTACGGCAACTTTCATGCGGATTGCGGACCGGCGAGGAGATAACTCATCAAGTATCCGATTATTCCCGCGGTCAACACGCAACCCGTGAGTAGATGAATGCTCCAATACGTTCCACCAAATGCGACAATCGTGCAGAAGTAAGACGCGTACAAGAGTGCAGGGGCGAAAAACGCGAAGATGCGCAGATTGCTGGGGGCCGGCGCGAATGGTTGCAACCGCCTGTAGAGCACATCCGTAATGAGTCCGGCGAGTACGGCCGCGCCGGTAAGGAGCACGGGTGAGACGCTAATCATATCGACACGCATGACCGTGACGAGCATGACGTTCACGCCGAAGATTACGGTGAAGGTTCCAAATGGCACCCGTCCCAGACGCACGGCGTACAGTACAACGCCCGCGAGTAAGGCCGCTTGCAATGCGACTCCGGCCACCCCAAGGGCATGAAAGAGATCAACCCATTGCATGTACGCGGGTTTGCGCGCCGCCGCAGCAAGCGTGCTCGCAAACGGCGAGGCGTACTGCGTAAAAAATGTAAAACTCGAAAGCAGCCAGAGCAAACTCATGACCAGTGGGCCATCCGCCGCCCACGATATGCGCGTGCTGGGGCGCGCGAGAACACTACGAGCCGGGCCCATGTAGATTAAGACCGCCCCGACGACGAGCACAATATGGGTTGGACTGAGCAGCGCGGCAGTGCTTGCCTCAATTCCAAAGAGTATGTGCCAGACCATGTCGAGCACACCGCCTGCGGCGAAAATGACGACACCGGCAACGGAGAGACCGTAGCCGCGCGGCAATGCGTCCCTCCAGCCGTACCCTCGCGCGTGCCAAAACAAGCCCGAGCCGATCAGCAACAACGCGACAATGCCAAATCCCCCATACAGGAGCGCATGCCAAGGCGTGAAAAAGGTTTCGATCGCGCCGCCGGTCGCGAGCGCGTGATTGTGCGCCCAGCCGTCGATATAAGCGCCGAGCCCCATGCAGCTTGCGGTCGCCACGTTTGCCCAATCGTAGGCTACGCTGGATGCCGGACGCTCTCCGGGCGCAGCACGCAAGGAAGAAGAAGCGACTAGTGTTGCCATGCGGAACGCTTCGATATGGGGGAACGAGCGGCCCGTTTGTACCTACATTTGCGGGACGAGGCGTAAGAGGCGGATGTTCCCGAATCCAACGCGCACGATGACCGCATGGCTTCCGCCTTTGCCGATCCTTCCGACGATCGATTCCCGGTCGCCGTGCGACTTTCCGTGCAAGTCGAAATCCGTAAAAATGATTCCATGCTCCGTGCGCAGATCGACGCGCGCGTCAGCGGTCGCCGGAACGTACACTTCGACATCTCCATGGCCGGCGGCAAAGTGAAGATCTCCGGGCCAATTTACATCCCCGAATAAGACGGATACGTTGCCGGTTTTGGTGCGCGCATTCGCGTAGCTCGGAATTTGAATCTTGATGTCGCCCTGCTCGTCGACCGCGTCGACCGGTCCCACGACATCCGAAACGTGAATGTCGCCATTCCTTGCTTTGAGCTCGGCGCGCACCCCGTTTGGAACGCGCACGAGCACATCCGCCCGCGGAGCGTTTCCGGGAGGCGGACATGCGATCGGGCACACCATCAGTGTTCTTGACCTACGCTGGAGAACTATAGGGGAGGCTGATGAGATCGTGTACGCGTTCTTTTGGTCCTGCGCGGCAGGAGGATAGGCTTCCACCTTGCCGTTTCCACTGGTGAGCACAAGGGTTCCGGAATCCATTGTTCCGCGCTGGGTTGCTACACCGGAGTCGGTAGCACACGCTGCGAGAAGGCAAAGAAGAAGAAGCGTGGTGAGTCGGATGGTCATATCGTGGGAATGTTCAACAAGTGCTTGATCGCCGCAAGAAACTGCGCCTTGTTCACCGGCTTGGTCAAAAAGAAGTTGATGCCCGCTGCGATCGCCTGTTGCTTTAGGATCGGGTGGTCGATCGCCGTTAGCATGATTGCAGGCACTTTGGCAGTTCGCCGGTTTGCACGAAACTGCCGCATGAACTCGAGCCCATCGGTTTGCGGCATCCGGTAATCGACGACAAGTAAAATCGGCGTACCCTGCTTGAGCCATTCGAGGGCTTCGTTGGGATCGGTAAAACACACGGCTTTTGTGTTTGGAATATTAGTAATGACGCGCTCGTAGAGGCGAACGTTGACCTCGTTGTCGTCGACGACAAGAATTTCATTCACGATGGATGCTAGAGGCTCCGTAGTTGGTCGCGTTGCGCGGTAGAAAGCAGCCATTCGATGGCCGCCGGGTTGACCGAGTCGAGCGGCAGAGCCGTCATCCTAAAATAGAACGCGCCCACGACCCGTCCCGCTCCTTTCGTGTCGGTGATGACGTAAATGTACTCAATGGTCTGATCGGTCACGCGGATGTGCATCCTCATAGCTGCGCCGCATATGTTCCAGCGACACGTTCGTGTAGATTTGGGTGGTAGAGAGGCTTTCGTGGCCGAGAAGTTCCTTAATGGTTACAATATCCGCTCCGTTTTCGAGCAGATGCGTCGCAAACGAGTGCCGCATCGTGTGCGGGGTTACGTGTTGTGTGAGTCCGCTGATTTTTGCGAAGGCGGTGAAAACTACCCACGCTTGGCGATGGCTCAGCCGGGTCTTGCGGCGGCTCAAAAACAATGCTTCATCTGAACTGCGTGGCCGCACACCAAGATACATGCGGATTGCTTCGGCCGCCGCTTGGTTGATAAAGACCATCCGTTGCTTGTTCCCCTTACCGATTACGCGCATCACCCGGCGCTCCAGATCGACGTCCGCAAGATTGAGGCCAACGAGTTCTGCCCGGCGGATTCCGCTCGCATACAGAATTTCCATGATAGCGATATCGCGCAGGCGCTGCGTATCGGTCTTGCCCGCAATAACGGTTCGTAGGAGTTTTGCCGTGTCGTCTTCAGAGAGCACCTTTGGCAGCCGCTTGGGAGCCTTGGGCGGTGGAACGTCGCTTGCCGGATTCTCAGCACGCCGGCCTTCGCGTTTTTGCAGCGCAAAGAAAGATCGAAGCGCTGCAATCTTTCGGCGCACGGATGTCGCTCCATATTTACGCGGACCCATCAACTCCATAACGAAACGCCGCACGTCGGATACGGTTGCCGACGAGAGGTTCAGAAATGGGACATCATTCGAATGCCCAGGTTCGAGGAACGCGGCAAAGAGTTCCACGTCGCGCGCGTATTCTTCGCTGGTGCGGGGTGACTGGCCACGTTCGAGCCGCAGATACGCGGCAAATTCCGCGATGACCGGGTCGTGAGGAATATAACTACTCACGCATTACAAGCTTCGCCGGGTCAGCTAAACCGCCTACGGCAAGGCACCTAAGATGCCGCCAAGTAGCTTTTTGAGAGCAAGAGCTGCGCCTCTCCAAACGGAACCGGCTTTGAGAAGAAGAAGCCTTGGCCAAAAGTAGCCCCGAGATCGACGAGAATCGCTAACTGCTGCGCCGTCTCGATACCTTCGGCGACCGTATAGAGGCCAAGAGTGTCGGCCAGTGCGATGACGCTGCGCACGATCGCCGTGGCCTGCGCACTTTCGCCGAGCGGCGCGATGAAAGAGCGGTCGATCTTGACGCCGCTGATGGGCAATCGTTGCAGGTATGCAAGGGACGAATATCCCGTTCCGAAATCATCGACAACGGTTAGCACGCCAAGCGCGCGTAGTTTTTGAATGCTTTTCAGTGCATATTCCGCATTCTTCATTACGGAGGTCTCGGTAATTTCGAGGCGGAGGTGCGAGGCAGGAATCTGATGTTTCTTGAGGAGCGAAAGGGTGAAGGCGACGATATCGTGACTTGTGAGTTGCGCCATCGAACAATTTACGGCTACGGTGAGGCGCGGCGAGAGCGCAACAAAGCGCATGAGCTCGGAGCATACGCGCCGCATCACCAGAGAGTCGATGGCAGAAACGAGGCCGTGGTTTTCAGCATACGGGATGAAGGCGGAAGGCTGCAAAACGGTTCCGTCCATGCGGTCCCATCGGGCGAGCGCTTCGAGTGAAACGACGGAACCCGAGCGAAGGTCTATAATGGGTTGGTAGTTGACGCCGAATTCATCTTCGGCAATGCCACGGTGCAGGTTATGCTCCAGCTGTGCATCGAGTTCCAACTGCCGGCGCATGCCGCTCGTGAAGACTTCAAAGGATGCACGCGAATGCCCCTTTGCGCTATACATTGCTATTTCTGCGTCACGCAGCACGTCTTCCGCACGGTGGTAAGACCCGTCGACAAGGACAATCCCGAGCGACGCCGTTACGCGGATCTCGCGGCCCCGAATACTTACCGGCTGCGCAAGCGCTTGCTTCACGCGGGCTGCATACGCTGAGGCCTCGGCCGCTGCGGCGCAGACAAGCACCACAAACTCATCGGCCCCGAACCGCGCAACGACATCCCCTTCGAACTCCTTACGCAGTAAGCCGGCAATGGCGAGCAGCAGCGAGTCACCCGACTCATGCCCAAGGGTGTCATTGACGAGGCTAAAGGCATCGATGTCGATGAAGAGCACTAGTGGCGGGAATGCGGCGCGCTCTTTGAACAGTGCGCCAAGCGCGTCAACGATAAGCGTGCGGTTTGAAAGTCCTGTCAGGACGTCGACATAGGCGACTTTGCGCAAGTGTGCCTCGACTGCACGTTGCAGGGTGATCTCCTGTTCGAGCCGCGCTTGCGCGAGCTGCATTTCGATCGCCTTGCGTTTTGCGTGCCACGACCGGAGAAGTAGTCCTGCTAGGACAATTGCGATGCCCCATATCGCAATGAGAAGGACGAGACCGAGCCACAGCAGCTGCCGGTTCGTCGCGAGCATGCCCGAGCGATCCATCGCCACGTGAACGCGGCCGCGCGTAAAACGAATCGGAACGGAAAGATCGACCACCTCGGCCCGGGGAGCCAGATGGCCGAAGCTCAGCGAACGTTTTCCAGTGCGGCCCGTGAGGTAAATCTGGTCTCCGGCCTTCGGTTGCACGCCGATAATGTTACCGAATGACTCGGCGAGGGTATCCACGCTTGCAACGCCGGCGAGCCGGCGCCCGGCATAAAAAGCTTTGCTGAAGGTGACGAAACTGCGAGTTACATCCTTGAATGGCCCATACGGTGCGAGCGCGCCATGGGCCGAGACCGCATAGCGATACCATCCCATCGCCCGATATTTGTACGAGCCGTCATTGTTCGGCTCGACCCGCAAGCCGTGGGCGCCAAACTGCGCGTAGGGACCATACCAACTCAGACCGGACCGGAACGCATTTGGCTCAAAGAAGCAGCCAACGCCATAAATGTTGTTATTAATTCGCGAGACCAACAAACCACGCAAGAGGCGCTCGACCAGCTTTGGATCGTTGCGCACGGTGCAGACTTGTAGTGCAGCGGCGCCCGCAAGCTGAGCCGCGTTCGTCGCAAAGTCGTCGACATGCGCCGATACTCGTTGCAGCGTAAATCTTTGCATGGCATCGGTTTGTGCAGTGTGCTCAGCTATCTGCGCACGCGTGAACTCCGAAACCGCCAATGTCGCGAGTAGCGAGCCCAGGAGCAAAATCCCAAGTAGATACCACGGCTCCCGGTACTCGACGCGAGCAAGATCCCTATTGCTCATACCATACGCTTCGGCCGTTTTCCACAGGGATTACACATCACCAAATTACTGTTTGTGGATATACGCCGGGTGTGGAGAACCCTGTCGGATCGCTCCCCGGCTGTTTAGCAATGAATCATTCGGGGCGCTTCTGCGTTCTTTTTGAGGAGGTAGCAATGAAATATTTTATGGCCGTGTTGCTGGGTGTATCTGCGGCGTTGGCCTCGGGAGCGGGTGCGCCGGCTCAAGTTGCGGGTACTGTCGCCGCGCCCCAAATCTTCGCACAGCGGGCGATCGAGAGTATCAGCGGACAGCTTGCGGATTTGCAGCCGGGGACGCTGCCGGATGAACTTGAGAAGCGAGTCCCGTTGCCGCGCGGGGCGCAGCTTCTTGGAAGCGCCGTCTTTACACCGATACAGTATTTTGGCGCGTTCGGGGCACGGGGGTCCCTCGAGATTTTCTACGACGGCGCAGCGCTCGATCTGCAGAGGTATCCGGCGGACCTGGAACGGGCCGGATGGCTGCCTCATGGACCCGCGGGAGCTGCAACGTTGTATTGTAAGGCCGATGAGCCGTCGGTAATCGTGATCATGGGGCCCCGCCCGACCAGCATGCGCCTGTCCGTCTCACGAAATCACCCTGGGGTCGATGCGTGCTTGGCTAAGTAAGCGGGCCGTCGCAGCCGGAATCGCATGGCCGGGCGGCGCAACCAGCGGCGATGGATGTGCCCACCCTCCTGACGGACCGGCTTCTTCTGACTCTGCCGGAGAAAGAAGCAGCTCCGCGTTACGCACAGTTTTGCCGCGAGAATTCCGCCTTTCTCGAACCCTGGCAAGGTCCGTTCTACGAGCGCGAATTCGCGGTTGACTTCTGGGCATCGTATTTAGAAAGGCGCCGGCAAGCATTTATCGCCGATCGCGGCTGCAGTTTCGGAATCTTCTGGCGCGACGCCGGCCTGCAAGGCCCGCTTTTGGGGTACTGTAACTTCTCGGAAATTGTACGCGGACTCTTTCAAGCATGCTACCTAGGGTACGCGCTTGCGCAGTCGGCGCAGCGCAAAGGCATCATGACGGAGGCGCTTGAGGCTGCAGTTAAATACATGTTTTCTAGCGTGCAGATTCATCGTGTCATGGCCAACTATATGCCGCAGAACACGCGTAGCGCCGCGGTACTTCAACGACTCGGATTCACCGTGGAAGGCGCTGCCAAGGACTATCTCTACATCAATGGGCAGTGGCGCGATCACGTGCTTACTTCTTTAACAAATCCGGAGCCTGTCGTACCGCCGCAGGCGATTTAGGCCGCTTTAAAGCGGGTAAGCGCCTCATATGCGCCTCTCGCCCGTCCCGGAGCCGGTTCAATCGACCGTTGATTCCATTGCCGATCTCCACGCCGAACATTATCTGTCGCTGCCAAAGTCGCAGATCGGTATTGAATACGTAACAGACCGGCTCGGACGCCCTTGGGCGCTCTTCGTGTGCATTGCAATTCTGGCTCTATGGATGGGCTCCAACCTCTGGGCGCAGGTGCATCACGTGCACCCCTGGGATCCGGCACCTTTTTATTGGCTGCAAACGATCACCAGCATTGCTGCTTTCCTAATGACGATTTTGATCCTCGTCACGGAGAACCGTCAGGGCGTTCTCGATGAACGCCGCTCGCAACTCACATTACAGATAGCCCTTCTCACCGAGCGCAAGATCACCAAGGTCGTCGAATTGGTCGAGCGCATCCGGCAAGAGCATCCGCTTCTCTCAAATCCGACAGATAAAGAAACGGCCGACATGATGCATCCCGCTGACCCTCGTGAGGTGATGCAATCTCTCGATCAGGCTCAAGAAGCGAAGATGAAAGCCTAGCTCAACCGTTCTCTTTGAGCGTTGCGAGAATCGTATCGATGACGCCTTGTGCTTGCGCTGCCGGGGGTTGACACGTGCCGGCACCGAAGTGGCCGCCGCCACCGTAATCCGCCATCAAGTCGCCGATACTCGTTTTGCAATTGCGGTTGAAAATGCTGTGCCCGAGCTGAATCGAGACGAATTCTCCGCCCCGGCCATCCGCGAGACGCATCGAAACATTCGCGGCCGGAAAAAGTTCGTAGATTAAGAAACGGTTTCCGCTTGGCAAATCTTTTTGACCCCGCACGTCCGTCACGACGACGTTGCCCTCCAAACGACTCTTCTGCACAAGGTGCGACTTAAAGGCTTCTTCTTCTCGTTTTAGGCGGTCGACGTGGATTTTGACGTTTTCGTCTTTGAGGATCTCATCGACGCTCTTCTCTTTTGCGAGGCCCATAAGATGGCGAAAGTAATCCTTAAAGGCGCCGAGTCCGCTACGGGGATCGAGCGTGTAGCCAACGAGAATCCAACCCTTTGGATCGTTGACGTCTTCACGCGTCAGCTGCGCGGAGTCGAGACGATCGGTTGCCTCGAGCAAGTCGTGAAAGCGCTCGAACTTCGGCGATTTGTAGTGATCGGCGATGACACGCGCGGCACTGGGGGCAATCTCGTAGGCACCCTTCATATTCGGATTCCATGAAGCATCCGACTGGCTCAAGTGGTGATCGAACCAAAGCCCGGCGCGCTCGTCGAACGGCAAGTTTGCGAGGACGTCGTTTTTGGAAATGGAGACCTTGCCGTCTTGAACATCTTTAGGATGCGCGAAGTCCACTTCATCGATGGCTTCGACTTCCTGAAGCAGAATGGCTGAGGTTAGACCATCGAGGTCCGCCCGCGTAATCAAGCGCATGCAAAATCTCCCCTAAACGAATGACACGTGGTTCGGCAAGCAAGCGCGGGCTCCTTACGGGCGCCACAACCCAAAAAAAAAGAGCCGCGGATATAAAGCGCAGCTCTCTTTGGCCGGTATTTGGAAAGGGCGTTTAGCGGCGGGACTTCTTGGCGGCCTTGCGGGCGGTTTTCTTGGCCGCGGGGCGTTTGGCGGTAGATTTTTTCGCGGTGGCTTTTTTGCGAGCCGGGGCAGCCTTTTTCTTTGCCGGTGCGGCCTTACGCGAACCGCGCTTGGACATGACGGCATCCTTGAGCGCCTTGGCGGGCATGAACTTAAAGACTCGCTTCGCCGCGATCTTCACGGGCGCGCCCGTCTGTGGATTGCGGCCCATCCGGGCCGCGCGATCGCGCACCTTAAACTGGCCAAAACCCGGAATCTTGACGGTATCGCCCGAGGTGACGGCATCCTGGATATCCTGGAAGAGGGCGTCCAGCATCGCAATCGCATCCTTGCGTGAGAGCTCGTGCCGTTCCATGGCTAAAACAGCGAGATCGTTTTTATTCATCTGTTCCTTTCAAATGACGCAACGCGCTGTGATAGCGCGGCATTACGGGGGCCCTTCAACATCCGATTCTGTAAAACCCTGTGTTTATAAGAGTTTTTTTAGAGGGCGGCCCTAGGAGACGTAAGAGATATTGACGGAAAATCCTGCCGCTTCAGCGCGTTGCAAGATTCCGAAGACATGATCGAGTTCTTCCTCGATCATCACGATGTCGCCGGCACTCACGCCGACGGGGGCAGCGTTCTCCCAAAGAATACGGCGCGCCGCTTGCAGGGCTGCACGCAAACGTTGCGGCGTCGCTTCCATGACGGGCCAATCTTCCATCGAGTTGGGCGGGACGATGCGCCAACCGTTTCCGGATGCAATGCCATCGTCGAAAAACGCGTGCGGAATATTCGCAAGCATTTCGACCGATTCACGATCGGACGGTTTGAGGCTCAGACCCATTTCAGCCAAACGCACAATGTAACGGAAAAACGATGTACTTCCGACAGTGTATGAACCTGCGGGCGAGGCAACGTTGACGTGAACCATGTCGCCTTGAGGTTCTGGACCCATGCCTCCAACCTCTCTATCGTTCATGCTTGCCTAGGTCTTTGCTTGTAAAGGGATTCCAAATTCGTCACCCAGTTTTTGTAAGCCATCCCATACCTTATGATGAACGGGCACACCGTGCTCGCGATTATAGGCAGTTTTCTCGAATTCGATTTCGCCGGCGACGAAAATGCGGTCTTGCCCGGGAACCTTCGCGCTTGCTTTGAAATCGCGCAGTTCTTTATCCATATCGCGCTTGAAATCGGCAATATCGCGAAACCCGTCGACGCGAAATGCACCAAACCAGTGCGAAATTGCGCCGGATTGCGGACCGCTGCCCGGCACCGGAAGTGAATTGCCGAACGCGCCGCCGCTGAGCACCCCGCACAGAATGTCGACAAGGAGCCCTAAGCCGTATCCTTTGTGTCCCCCGTTATCGACGCCGAACCCGCCGAGCGGTAGCAACGCGCCTTTGAGAGCATCGGCGGCCGCGACCGTCGGACTGCCCTGGGCGTCAATCGCCCATCCCGGGTTAAGGGGCTTCTCCTTACGCTGGTACACTTCAAGTTTGCCGCGGGGAACGGTGGTCGTTGCAAAATCTAAAACAAACGCCGGTTCTTTGTCGGTTGGAATCGCGTATGCCAGTGGATTTGTTCCGAGCATGATATCTTTGCCGAACGTGGGCGCGCCATAGCGAACGGAGTTCGTCGATGCCATCCCGATCATACCGTGCGCGAGTGCGAGCATCGCATAGTATCCGGCGATGCCATAATGATTGGAATTGCGCACGGCACCGAAAGCCGCGCCGTGTTTGGCTGCCTTCTGGAGAACTTTTTCCATTGCCATCTTGCCGACCGGATGCCCGAGCCCGTTATCGGCGTCGTAGAGCACGGACGTTTCCGTCTCGCGCACGATTTCATAGTTGGGGTTGGCCTTGAGTTTGCCGCTTCGAATCCGGCTCACGTAATACGATTCAAGCCGCGCCACTCCGTGCGATTCAATCCCCCGCAAGTCCGCGGCAACCAAAACGTCGGCAACCGTTTGGGCTGCCGAGCTATCGACACCGGCTTTCTCGAGCACTTGACGAACGAAATCTTTAAGGTGCGGTTCCGTGCTTAACACGTATTCGCCGGTAGCGACCTCAGCCACGGGATAAAACCTCCGGTAAAAGGGATGAATGAAGGATTCGGGTAGAGCGGGAACGTGGCCCCCTAATGCTAGAGCCTCCCATTCGCGGGTTTACCGGTGCGGACGTGCCGTCCGACTCCATTTACAACCAGTGCATCCGCTGCGGGCTCTGCCTTCCGAGCTGTCCGACCTACTTGGAAACACTAACGGAAACCTCGGGTCCGCGCGGCCGAATAAGTCTCATTAAAGCTGTCGGCGAAGGCCATTTAGATCTCTTGAGCCCCGGTTTCGTGCATCAAATGTCGGAATGTTTAGACTGCCGGGCGTGTGAGGCCGTCTGTCCGTCAGGCGTCCGCTACGGGCAGTTAGTGGAGACTGCGCGAACCCAGATCAGCCGGGCGCAAGCACCGCGCGCCAAAGCTTTTCTCTACTTCTTCCGCAACCTTGGCGCAATGCGGGCCGCGGCGGGGCTGTTTCGTTTCTATCAACGGTCCGGTTTGCAAGCACTCGTACGCACATCGGGCATTCTGCAGCTCTTTGGTTTGCGCGAAACCGAAGCAATGGCGCCCCGGATTTCTTCGCGCTTCTTCGTACCTGCCGACCAACGATTCGATACGCGGGGCGCAACCAAAACGGTTTTTATGCACGCAGGCTGCGTAATGTCCGTTGCATTTGCCGACGTGAACGAGGCCACCGTGCGTATGTTGCAACGAGCAGGCTGTAACGTGGTGGTGCCCTCCGGACAAGGCTGTTGCGGCGCGATCACCGTCCATGCTGGCGAAATGGAGCAAGGGCGGCAACTGGCAAAACGCAACATCGAGGCCTTCGAGAAATCGGGAGCCGATTTCTACGCGATCAACGCGGCCGGCTGCGGTTCGACTTTAAAAGAGTACGCGGAAATGTTTTCCGCGGATCCGCAGTGGGAGCCGCGCGCAAAATCGTTTTCGGCAAAAGTTCGCGACATTACCGAACTGCTCGATGAGCTCGGCATCCCGAAACCCACTCGCGCCATCGATCGCGTTGTGACCTACCAGGAGCCTTGCCACCTAGCGCATGCACAACGCATTAGTGCGGCACCTCGCCGGTTGCTCGCGCAAATTCCTGGATTGCGCCTGGTCGAAATGCACGAGAGCAGCGTCTGTTGCGGCTCCGCAGGCATTTATAATCTGACCCAACCGGAGATGGCCGGCCGGTTGCAAGCGCGGAAAATTGAGAATGTACGCGCAACGCGAGCCGATATTGTTATCACGGCAAATCCAGGATGTGAGTTGCAGTTGCGCGGGGGGTTGCGCTCAAACGGCGCGAGCCTCGAAGTAAAGCATATCGTTACGATCCTGGATGAGGCGTACGAAAGCTAGATCGTCCCTGCCATGCGGCCTTCGTCTTCGAGGGCGCTCGGAACCGTCGCATAAACCTTGAAGACGCGCATGAGGCCGGTGATGTTGAGCAGCCGTTCGATCGGGCCTTCATGAATGACGAGGCTGACGCCGCCGCCGTTCTCAAGTGCACGCCGGTGGCCGCCGATGAGCGCACCAAGGCCGCTGGAATCGATGAATTCCACGTGTGTAAGGTCCACGATAATCTCGTGTTTTCCCTCGCCCGCGGCCTCAAGTAGCGCCGCGCGTACCGTGGGCGACGTTGCGAGATCGAGACTTCCGCGTAACCGGAAAATCAGCGCCGCGCCGTCGTGTTCGGTTTTTATGTCAATGGAAAGCTCATCGTGGGACATAAGCAGCGCTTCGCTCCGAATATCGTGTCGGCCTTTTGGGTAAGGTAGAGCCAGTTTTGCCGAGATGTGAGGGAGATTTAAATGGCAACAAGCACAGCCGGCCGCAAAAAGTCTACCGGGCGCAAGAAGGCTACCGGGGGTAAGAAATCTACCGGGCGCAAGAAGTCTACCGGGCGTAAGAAATCTACCGGAACGCGTAAGAAGACGACCGGCGGACGCAAGAAAAAAGGCGGCCGCAAGAAGGCTGCAAGCCGGAAGAAATATGGAGCGAAGGCCGGACAAAAAGTCAAGAAATCAATGGAAGAAATGAAGGCCGGAAAACTCCGCTCGGGTCGCTCCGGCAAGAAAGTCACAAGTCGCAAACAAGCTATAGCGATCGGACTCTCCGAAGCACGTCGCGCGGGCGGTAAGGTGCCTAGCCGCAAGGGCTCCCGCAAGAAGTCCTAAGAAGCATAAGATCGGCGGGCGGCCGTGTCGAAAACGGCCGCCATGTCCGATACCGAAAACAAGGCCCTGCTCGAAGCGCTCAAAATCGCCAAAGCCTGTAAGAACGGCGTGCCGATCCAAGTCCAGAACATGGTAAAAGAGGTCACGGTGACCGCGGATCCGATCGAGCGTCAGCGATGGGCTAATGAAGTCTCACGATGGCTTTTTTCCGAATCGAACAAGCCGGGCATCGACCGGTTCTCCGTCCTTGGATACAGCGCGTTGCAAAATGCGCTCGCACCCTTTTTGCCGACGGGCGACACGCTTTAGCGCACGAACCGGCGCCCTTGGGCGTCCCAGCGCCACACCTCTTCGCCCGTAAGATGCACGCCGCCGATCCACCGGTCGATCTTGTGCACCTCCAGCCAATCGCGCTCGCCCGCGTGTACTTCCATTCCAAGCGGCGTGATACGAAATCCCGCGTCCGTGCATTCCAGGAGCGGGGCGCCGCCCTCACACAGCTCATCAAGAATCCGATAAAACGACGCGTCGCCCAAGTACACCGCTTCCTCGCGCAACTGTGATAGGCGGAAGATATCGTCCTTGCGGTGCGTACCCGTCGCAATCGTATCCAATATTTGCATCTCTGAACGCGCGAGGCCACTGCCCGCCGCGGGATATTCTTCGAAAAGCCTGCGCATTGCGCCGTGTAAATGACGCATTTCGGATGTCACCCGATCCTGCAGGTCGTACAGCGGTTCCGGTGAGGGCTCGCGGAAAGCATCCCACACTTTGGTTGCAAGCTTGAACGTGTCCGCATTAACGGGACGCCGCTTGCTCTGTAGCGGAATGAGCTCCTCGGGACTGAGCATTCCCAAAAAGTCGTCGGTCTGAATTAATTGGACCCTGCCGATCGGCAACGACCGGCCGCCCAAGTAATGCAGGATCTGAAGCAGCTGGAGCTGGTCGAATAAATCGTGCTCGAACCACAGAACCACTTCTTCATATTCTTCGCAGTTTGCAATAAGGGCATCGCGCTTCCCGAAGTCGTGTGCGAGACGAATGGGGTTGCCGTATCCCGCGGTTCCGAGATACTGTGCGCGCATTGCGCTCGTTTCTTCGAGCGTTGCGCCGGGAGGAACGGGTCCTTCGTGTAGGACGTCCCGCCATGGGAGATGCGTGCCTGGCAAGCCGCCTTTGCGCCACAAATAGGCGA
>JBHEMH010000016.1:0-12708 GCA_046262675.1 Vulcanimicrobiaceae bacterium | reverse complement strand
GGATAGAGTCCTCTGAGAATCGTTGCTTCCGCTACCCGCCCAACCGCCACCGCATAGGCGCCTTTGCGCATATTGACTTTGCGATTTTGCGCTTGTTCGTACGTCTCTCGAAATGCGCGGGTCATAATTTTTTTAAGACGCTGGTTGATCTCATCTTCTTCCCAGAAGTTTGCCTGCAGATCTTGCACCCACTCGAAGTACGAGACGGTTACGCCACCTGCGTTGGCTAAAATATCGGGTAGTACCATAATGCCTCGATCGTGCAGAATGTCGTCAGCCTCAGGAAGCGTCGGGCCGTTTGCAGCTTCCGCTACGATGCGCGCCTTGATTTTGGCGGCGTTATCCTTGGTAATTACTTTCTCGAGCGCGGCTGGAATGAGCACCTCACAGTCGCATTCCAAAACGTCCTTATTATTGATCGCATCACCGCGCGGAAATCCCGAGACGCCGCCGGTGGCTTCCTTATGCTTGATGACGGCGTCCACATCCAGTCCTTTTGCGTTCATGAGGCCCCCGCGCGAATCGGAGACCGCCACGACGGTGTATCCCCGGTCACGCATCAGTGTTGCCGCGTGCAAGCCGGCGTTGCCGAAGCCTTGGATCGCAACGCGCGCGCCTTGCACCGGAATTCCCAAGGCTTGCATTGCGTCGTCGATTACGTAGAGACAGCCGCGCGCGGTCGCTTTATCACGCCCAAGCGAACCGCCGATTGAAATCGGTTTTCCGGTTACGACGCCTGAAATCGAATAGCCATGCTGCATGGAAAACGTGTCCATAATCCAAGCCATGATTTGCGGCGTGGTGTAGACATCGGGCGCCGGAATATCTTTCTCCGGGCCGATGATAATCGAGATCTCCGTCGTGAAGCGCCGCGTCAGGTTTTCCAGCTCCTGCATCGACATCGACTTGGGATCGCAGATGACACCGCCCTTAGCTCCCCCGAACGGAATATTGACGAGGGCGCATTTCCACGTCATCCACATTGCCAGTGCTTTGACTTCATCGAGCGTTACCGCCGGGTGAAAACGAATGCCGCCCTTGCCCGGCCCACGCGACATATTATGCTGCACGCGGTAGCCGGTAAACATATTGAAGACGCCGTTATCCATGCGAACCGGAACGGACACTTCAAGAATGCGCTTGGGATAGCGGATATATTTGTGGACCGAATCGTTGAGGCCGATGAGCTTGGCGACCTCATCGAGCTGGCTCTGTGCCATCGTCCAGACATTCTCGGCACTCTGCACTGCCGACACATCGAGCGTCTCGGTCATATCGCACCTCCGCAAAAAAACCACGGCTCTTTAGCGGGTCTTGTATTGCAGGCTGGCCGTCGCCTTTTTAGCCGTTACTCGTGATAGAAGTACGGGTCCAGAACGGAAACAGGTATGACCGAGTCAACCGGTAGACCGTTTTGCTCCGCTGATTCCCGGATCGATTTTTCGTTTGGGCCGTCGTAGATGCAGTACGTCTTCTTCTTATCGTTTGAGACGTACGAATGGATCCAAGTAACGCCGTTGTTACCGTTCTTGCCCACAACCGCTAGGCACGCCGTCGCACCCTCGCCGGTCATCGGGATATGCAATCCGTCGGGAAACGTGCGTTCAACCATGAAACGTGGCATGTTCTATCTCCTAAAGCGAAGTGAACTTCTGCAAGCGTTCCATTAGTGGTCCAGCTTGACATCCCATCCAAGGCGGTACGACGAGAAAAACCGGCCATTTCAACCGGCTTTTTATTGGCTGGGGCGGATGGACTCGAATGCAGCGCCGACGCGACATCCTGTCGCTGCGTTCCATACCGGAATCCATGCCGTTACCCGTGGTTCTCCTCCAAGCCCGACGAAGCATAAAAAAACCCGACCGATAGCCGGGTTCTTTTTTATGGCTGGGGCGGATGGACTCGAACCAACGAATGGCGGCTTCAAAGGCCGCTGCCTTACCAACTTGGCGACGCCCCAAAAGTGGCGGTGAGCGGGGTTATCGTTTTACCCCGACTCTCCTGGTAATCTGCGAAACGAGCGGGATCTCGAACATTTCGCCCCGTGCCGCCCGCCTACTATAGCCTAACGCCAAGGTGAGAACTACGCCAAAAACCGCAAGATCCACGAGCATGGCGACCACGTAAATCCAAATCGTGGCAGTGATGGTGCTGCCTGCCACCGGCGCAAATCCCGCGACGATCGCAGAGAGCAAAAGCGGCCAAGCGAGAGCAACAAACGCCACGGCGCCGGCAATGATGCCGAACCAGAGCGCTTGACGCGTATGAAATTCAAACCAATCCGACTTTTTATCGCGATCAACGAACGTATCGTATACGGCCATCGGCCAAACGAGATAACTCCACGCTGCCCGCCGCTGCTCGACCTGGCCGCGATTTGAGTCTATCGCGATGCGAGCCGTTTCGCGCCGATATAGCGCGCCGACCAGTACGAATCACTCAAGTTGCTGACCATGACGCCGTGACTCGAACTCGCGTGAGCGAAGCGGCCATTGCCGAGGTAGATGCCTACATGCGACGGACCGGGTTCGTAGGTTTGGAAGAACACCAGATCGCCCGGCGCCATCTGGGCTTTGCCAACGTGGCTGCCGGCATAGTATTGCGCGTCCGCTGTGCGCGGAATGTGCAGGCCGACCATAGCAAACACGTGTTGAACGTACCCGGAGCAGTCAAAACCGCCGGTGGAGGTTCCACCGAAGACATAGGGGACGCCGAGGAAGCGCAGCGCATCGCGGGTTAAGCCGCTAGCGACGCCGGCCGTACGCGCGAGAATCCGGCTGGCAAATTTACTGAGATTATGAGTCTTGGCCGGAACCGCTGCTTGGACGGAATCGCGCGGGGTCCACATGGCGACGTCGGGACTTTGCACCTCGGCCACGGCTGCTGCGGCGACGGCGGTGCTGTGCGTGCTCGGGGTCGTAACCGTATCTTGTGCGAGGGCCATCGAGGTGGACCCGGCAAGCAAAACGGAAAAAAGCCCGGCTGCTAATGAAAAACGCAAAAACTGCTCCTCTTTCAAAACACTTACGGGGTTAGTTGACGGGTTCGGACGTGAAAGTCGCCCTAGGACCGACCGGCCCATTCACCCCTACCGAGTTGTCCCCCGCCCCCCGGCCTCTATGGCCGTGAGCTCAGCGATACATGGCAGGTAAATTAGTAGTTTAACGGCTGTCCAAGGCGTCTAGTAAGACGTCCCGGGCGGTCGTTGAGAGTGGGGTTTACCGGGAATGCCCGATCTCCTCCCCCCGATTTACGGCCCCTTTACGAAGGTTACACTTGGGCGGCCGCTGCCCGCTCGATCTTGGCGGCCAGATCGTGCGCGAGCGCATCGATCTGAACTTTGTCCTCTCCCTCGATCATTACCCGGATCAAAGGTTCGGTGCCGGACGGACGTACCAACAAACGCCCCCCCGTACCTAAGAGTTGCTCGGTTTGCGTAATGTTTTCGATAATCGCGGGATCATCGAGGACGCGCTTGTTTGCCGTTCGGATATTCACGAGCACTTGCGGATAGACGTGCATTTCCTTTGCGAGTTCTGCAAGTTTGGTCCCGGTTCGTACTAGTGTGCTGAGCAGCGTCACGGCCGTCATCGGGCCATCGCCTGTTGTATTCCTGCGCAAGTCGATGATGTGGCCGGATTGCTCTCCGCCCAAGACAAAACCGCCGCCGCGCATTTGCTCTAAAACATAACGGTCGCCGACGGGCGCGCGCAAAAGGCGAATGCCGTAAGTCTCGAGCGCGCGTTGCAATCCGATGTTGCTCATGACCGTCCCGACAAGCGCATCGCCGGGGAGTTCGCCGAGTTTGCGAAGCGCAGTCGCGAGCACGAACATGATGTGGTCGCCGCTGAGCGCGGTTCCCGTTTCATCAACGAACATCGCACGATCTGCATCGCCGTCGAAAGCAATGCCGATCACGTGCTGGTCGCCCCCAGCAATGAGTTCCCGCACGCGCGTCGTTACCGGTTCCAAATCCGTCGCCCCCGAGCGTACGTTGATTCGTGAACCGTCCGCTTCGCAATGAAGCTCGTGCACGGTTGCACCCAGCTTTTTAAGCACGTAGGGTGCAATTGCATAAGCCGCACCAAAGGCGGCATCGACCACAACCGTGAGGCCGGAAAGGTCCGCTGCGTGTTCATAAAGCGCGTCGTAGTATTTGGCGGCAAGATTTTGCGCGAGCTTGGCAACCCCGACATCCACGCCTGTCGGGCGCGGCAAGTCGTTTGAGTCCAGAAGCGCTTCGATATCCATCTCAATTGCGTCCGAGAGCTTAAAGCCGTCAGGACCGAAAAACTTGATGCCGTTATCGGCAATCGGATTGTGTGAGGCGCTGATCATGACGCCTGCGGCGGCTTGCGTGCGCACGGTAACGGTTGCGACGCAGGGCGTCGGCACAATCCCGATGGTGATGACGTCCCGGCCGACCGAAGTGATCCCGGCAACCATCGCTGCCTCAAGCATTGTCCCGGAGAGCCGCGTGTCGCGCCCAGCGATGATGGGTTGGTGGCGATCGCTGGAACGCGAGAAGACGGTCGCGCCCGCCCGCCCAATTTTAAACGCAAGCTCCGGTGAGAGGTCGGTATTTGCAACGCCGCGCACGCCGTCGGTTCCGAAGATGCGGCTCAATGTGATGCTCCTGCGATAAAGTGAATTTGGACGCGAATTAAATTCGGTGCGACTTGCACGCCCGGAACTTCGGCCCCAAGAGAATCGACGGCTACTGGCCGCACCATCGAATCAAACAAGACGGGCGAAGCGGGCAGCGGTGCGTCCACGCGTACGGCCGTCACGCGCGAGAGATCATCCGAAGCACCGCGCACTTCGGCATGGTCGGGACTAACGCGCGTATCGGCCGCCACTATGCCGCGCGTTCCTGCCCCGGCATAATGTAGCGCAAGCGGGAACGACTTCTGCTCAAGTTTGACGATTTTGAGCGTCAGCGAGGCTGGACTCAAAGATTGAATTTGTAGGTTCGGGGCAACGACTTGAATGGGGATCGTATATGCGCCTTCGGTGCGGTTTTCCAGATCCACGACCGCTTTGACATCATCCGGACGCACGGCCGCCGCGCCGCGGCGGGGTGCCGCAACCGTGACGATGGCTTCTTTTTCAGGAACGCGCGCGATATACCCGACCGGCAAACGAATCACCGTTATCGGCACGCTGAGTTGCTGATCGAACCGCGCGGCGATCACAGGGTTGGCCGAAAAGCGAAAATATCCCCAGCCTGCAATCGCCAAGAGCAGCGAGAAAACTTTAAGTAGAAAGTTCTTGCGTAGTATCTGCAACTCTGGCGTCCGTATCGGTTCGTCGGGTGATGTTTAAGCGTGCGCGAAGCTGAGCGATGAAATCATTGGGAACGGCCTGGGCGCGTGGCCCACGCGTGCAGGCCAACAAAAATCGAGTCAGGCGCGTTTCTTCGTCAATGACGCGGGAAAGACGGCCTTCGCGCGCGACAGCAATCTCGCCGGTTTCCTCTGAGATTATGACGACCACCGCGTCGGTTTGTTCCGAGAGACCGATCGCGGCTCGATGCCTCGTTCCTAAACGGCGCGATGTAAGCGACTGCTCGACGAGGGGGAGAAAGCAGCCCGCCGCCTCGATGAGCGATTCGCGCACGATCACGGCTCCGTCGTGCAACGGTGAGCGCGGCATAAAGATCGCGAGCAGCAGTTCCACTGAGAGGTCGGCATTGAGCGTTGTGCCGCTCTCCACAAATTCTTTGAGGCCGCTCGATTGTTCGATGACGATGAGGCCGCCAATCTTGCTGCGCGCGAGCAAAAATGCAGCTTTTGAAACCATGGCGATTGCGCGATCTTCTGCGCGCGCCGCGCGGTTTTCATCGACTTCGTTAAAACGGAACAACCCGCCGCGACCCAGTTGCTCGAGCGCGCGCCGCAGCTCCGGCTGAAAGACGATCGGCAATGTCACTGCGGCGCCGACGACGATAATCTGCAGAATGGCGCCGAGCAAAAGTAAATGCAGCAGGTTGGCCAGTGCGAGCAAGACGACCAGCACGAGCACGCCGGACAGAATTTGTACGGCGCGGGTTCCGCGGATGAGCAACAAAACGTAGTAAATAAGAATGGCCGTGGCCAGGATGTCGAGCACATCCGTAATGCCGATATACGAAATCAGTTCAGCAATCGACATCGGCGATTAATTTCTCAAGCACGCGGTCCGGCGCAATTTCATCGCATTGTAAGCCGGCTGCAGCAAGCCGCGTTTCCATTTCAAGCGAAAGTGTCGAGCGCAATGTCGTGCGCCGGGTCGTGCTGCCAAATCGGGAAAGCTCCGAATCAATAAGCGTTCTGATTGTGGGCCACGGCGTCTGGGCCGGACGAAATTCAAGCATGAGAGCATGACGAACCACTTCCGCGCGCGTGACGCCCGCCGGTCCTCCGGGGCCACCTAAGGCTTGCGCCAAAATGGGCAAGGCATCTTCGGCTTCGGGTTGTATCTCAAGCGCGATGATTTCCGCGTCGTCAGTCACGCTCACATCGTTAGCCGCACCTCGGCTTCTTTCATGCGGGTAAACGACCCGGAACGTGCTAGGGTTGTCTCCGTCGGCAAGAATGCGGCCTGGATCGTCTTCGATTCAGAAAGCATTCCCCGCGTGGCGACCCTCAAGCGAACCACCGGTAAGCGAGCGATGTTAGTCCCGGGGGACCTCGTGAGCGCTCGTAAACTCGAAGACGAGACCGCACTCGTCGACTCGGTCACCGAGCGCCAGTCGGTTTTGCAACGCCGCAGCGGTGAACGAACCAAAACGATGGCGGCGAACATCGATACGATTGCGGCAGTCACGGCGCTTGCGGATCCGCCGCCGCGCCTGGTCTTGCTGGATCAACTGCTCGCCTTCGCGGAGTTTGAATCCCTCGAAGCCCTCGTACTCTTCACCAAACCCGACTTGGCCAACCCCGAGATTCCCAAAGTATTGGATGCGCTTTACCGCTCGCTGGGGTATGCAGCGCTCACCGTCAATCCGAAGAGCGGCAGCAACATTGAGGCTTTAAAGGAAGTGTTGCGGACCAAGCACGCGATGCTTGCGGGTATCTCGGGGGTGGGAAAAAGTTCGATCTTCCGCGCACTGGGTGGCGAAAGCGTCGTCGGCGCCGTCTCGCGCCACGGGCTCGGCAAACAGACCACGACCGCATCGCGGCTCTATCGGACCGGCGAAGGCTTCCTGATCGATAGCCCCGGGGTGGGCGAATTTGGCCTCGGCCCAGTGACCCCGCCGGAGCTTGCGCAGGCCTTTCGCGAGATGCGAGAGCCGGCCGGCCGCTGCCGGTTCAACGACTGCAGCCATCTCCAGGAGCCCGGCTGCATGGTCCGGGCGGCGGTTGAGGATGGGTCCATCGCGCAAAGCCGCTATGAGAGCTACCGTTACATCCTACTCGGACGCTAGACCAGTCCAGGGCGTTGTGATACAATCCGCCTCGTGTTCGGAGGCTCTTCTGAGAGCCCCGGCCGGTTTTTTTCTCGAGGAGTAACTCTTGCCCAATATCAAAGCCGCCACCAAGTGGGTCCGGCAAAGCGAAAAACGCACCAAGCGCAATCTCGACGTGAAGACGCGCCTGAAGACTATTTATAAGAAGGCAGCCAAAGGCGGCGATGAAACGCAAGGGCGCTCGGTCGAAGGCCAGTTTGACAAGGCCGCCTCAAAAGGGATCATCCATCCCAATAAGGCCGCGCGCAAGAAATCACGCCTCGCGAAGGCTGTTAGGACCGCGGCAACGGCTCCGGTGAAGAAAACTGCGAAAGCAGCCAAAAAATCACCCGCTAAGAAAACCACCGCGAAAAAGAAATAAGAAAAAAAAGGCCGCTGAAAAGCGGCCCTTTTTCTATTTCGACATCACGTAGGTACCGGGCGCATCTTCCTTCGGCGGATACGTTTCGCTTCCGGGCTCGCGTTTTTGCACTTTGGATCCGCTGCGCGCGGCGAGCCAGGCGTACCAATCGTTCCACCACGAACCGTCGTGCTTCTTTGCTCCGTCGAGCCAGGCTTGGGCGGTTGCCGGGTTGTGGTCGTTTTCCCACCATGAGCCTTTGTTTTTCGCGGGCGGGTTCACAATGCCGGCAATGTGACCGGAATGCCCGATGCGGTACCGCACGTCACCGCCGAAACACTGCATGCCTTTGTAGACCGACTTCCATGGCGCGATATGATCTTCCATCGTCGCAACAAAGTAACAGTCGTTTTTAATTTTTCCGAGGTCGATCTTCTGGCCATCTACTTCGAGCGCCCCCGGCTTGACCAAATTGTTGTGGATGTACATGTTGCGCAGGTAGTAACTATGCATCGCTTCGGGCATGCGTGTTGAGTCGCTGTTCCAGTAGAGCAGGTCGAAGGCGGGCGCGTCTTTGCCCAGCAGGTAGCGGTTCACGGCGACGGACCATATCAGGTCGTTCGCGCGTAGCATGTTAAAGCTGTCGCCCATCTGGCTTGCATCCAAGTATCCGCGTTCGCCCATCTTCTTCTCGATGTACGCAAGCGCGTCTTCGCCGAGGAACGCGTCAATCTCGCCGACTTCGTCGAAGTCGATGAGCGAAGCAAGAAAGGTGGCTGCGTTGATGCGCTTGTCGCGCTTCTGCGCCAAATACGCGAGGGTCATCGCCATCAGCGTGCCGCCGATGCAGTAGGCGACGACGTTGACGTCCTCGGCACCGCAGATCTCGGCAGCGACGCGGCTGCACTCGAGCGGCCCCGCTTTGAGGTAATCTTCCATCGTTGTATCGCGCATCGATGAGTCGGGGTTGCACCACGAAATGACAAAGGTGGTGTAGCCTTGATCGACCAGGCCCTTAATGAAACTGTTCTCGGGCTGCAGATCCAGTATGTAGAATTTATTGATCCAAGGGGGCACGATGAGCACCGGTTTTTCGTATACCTGTGCGGTTGCCGGATTATATTGAATCAGCTCGACGAGATCGCTGCGGTACACGACGCGGCCGTTTGAGACGCCGACATTCTTGCCGACTTCGAATGCCGTCTTATCGACGAGTGCGACCCGGCCGTCGTTCTCTTGAAGGTCTTCGATCAGGTTTCTCATGCCCTTTGCAAGGTTTGCACCGCCGGTTCGAAGCGTCTCCTCAATCACAAGCGGATTGAAGAATGCAAAGTTGGTGGGACTCATTGCATCGGCAAATTGCTTGGCGAAAAACTTTGCCCGGCGGACCGTCTTCGGATCCGCACCAGGGGTCTCTTCGATCGTGGAGAGGACCGCGTTCGTAGCGAGCAGATAGGCCTGTTTCATCGCATTGAGCGCAGGATTTTCGTCCCACGACGCGTGCGCAAAGCGTTTGTCTCCCTTTGCCGGAGTGACGACATCCGGTATTTGCTCTCCAGCAGCGCGTTTCGTGGAGTTCTGTAAGAGATCGATCCAGGCGTTCGCAAGTTGTTGCTGCGAGCGCAAAAGATGTTCGGGATCGGAAAGCATCGCCTGCCACATCTTGGCGGACGTCTTTGTGATGCCGAGTGGATCGAGGAGTTGCGTGAGGTCGTTGTTATCGGTCGTCATGAGAAAGAACATCTACGGGCGGTCACACCAGGTACCCTTTCCGCTGCGTGCAAAGGTCGCTACGTGGAGAACACACTGGAGCCGACGCCCGAGATCGACGAGGATCCCCGCGCGACCCTTATGGTTTTAATGGCCGAGCAGCTCCATCTCGCCGGCACCACGACCGACCGCCTCGAAGCAATGCTCACGCGCATGGCGGGCGCTACCGGGCTCGCGCTGCAAATATTTGCGACTCCGACAAATATCACACTTGCAATTGGACCGGCGTATCGCCAAAAAGTCGTCATGCTGCGCGTTCGTCCCGGTGCGCTCGACTTGCACACGGTGGCGCTTTTGAGCGAGGTCTACGACTGCGTCTGTGCGCGTGCACTTGAGAGTGCAGATGCGATCGGGCGCGTGCGCGAGATCGTTAACAATAAAACCCCCGGGCCTGCATGGTTAACGACAGCTTCTTTCTGCATGGTCTCACTCGGGACCGCACTTCTGCTCGGGGCGCGAGAGCGCGAGGTGCTGGTGGCCGCCATCATCGGATTGGACACGGGCATCATCGCCGCGTTTGCCGCACGCTACTCAACGATCGCGCGACTGTTCGAAGTCCTTGCGACGTTCTTTGGAACGTTGATCGTGGCTGGCTTTAATCATTTTGTCGGACCGACAAACCTTTACATCACGATCATTGCCGGAATTGTTCCGCTCTTGCCGGGGTACTCGCTGACGTCCGCGCTGTACGAACTTGCGAACGGCGACTTGGTCGCCGGCATGGCGCGTCTGGGCAAAGTGTTTGCGACCGTTCTCGAACTCGGATGCGGTGCGGCCCTTGCGATCGTCGTTGCGGGTACGGCCATTCTTTCGAGCGGTAACAATAATCCAAACCCCGTCGGCATGTTCACCTGGACGATCGCCATCATCCTAATGACCATCGGCCTCTCAGCAGTGCTCAATGCGCGGCTCCGAGACTACGCGTGGATTTTTACCGCATGCTTTATCGCGCTTTTAACATCGCGAATCCTTGGCACACTGCCGGGACACGATGCGGCTGCATTCGGCGCCGCGTTTGTGAGCGGACTCGTCTCAAATCTTGGCGCGCGATTTCTGCGCGTGCCGCAACTCGTGCTCTTGGTGCCGGCTGTCTTCGTGCTTGTTCCGGGCTCGCTCACGTATGAAAGCGTCTTCTATCTCTTCCAGCAGAACTTCACAACAGCCGCGGCTCTTGGGGTCAATGCAATCATTGCCAGCGTGTTTATCGTCGCGGGACTCTTACTCTCGCAATTGATTTTCACAACCGCCGGCCGCCTGACGGGTTCCAAAGACTTTAAGGGTCAACGTTAATCGCGAGACGCGTATTCCGTTCGCGCGCCGCTTGGGGAAAGATCCGCTGCCGGATAGCGGTTCGCATCGCGCTGGAGTCCACACCCTTTAGGGCGACGCGGTACCGCCACTCATTGTTGAGGCGTGCGATAGGATGCGGCGCGGGCCCCAAAACCTCGCCAACGTTCGCATCCCGCAACAAACCGGCATAGGCCTGCGCTTGCTCGAGCACCGCAGTTCGGCTGCGCCCGATAACGCCGAGGTAGATCAGCGATTCAAATGGCGGATATCCGGCCTCGTCGCGCTCGCTCAGTTCGCCTTCGGCAAAACCGGTGTAGTCATGCTGCTGCGAATAGCGGATTGCCGGATGCTTCGGGGAGTAGGTCTGCACGATTGCCTCGCCGGGCCGTGCGCGGCCGCTGCGCCCGCATACTTGCGTAATCAGGCCGAACGTGCGTTCCGCTGCGCGGAAATCGGCGGTATGCAATCCGATGTCCGCAGCGATAACACCGACAAGGGTCACCCCAGGAAAATCCAGCCCTTTGGCAACCATCTGCGTGCCGACCAGGACGTCGCCTTCGGCTTCGAAGGCGGCAAGGAGCCGCGCGTGATCTCCGACGCGAGTAGTCGTATCGCTATCCATACGGATAACGCGAACTCCGGAATAAAGACGCTCTAACTCCGTTACAACGCGTTCGGTGCCGATTCCGAACTCACGAATCGTCGTGCTCCCGCACGACGTGCATGCCGCCGGCACCGGTGCTTGCATATCGCAATAGTGACAGCGCAACAATCCTTCCTGACGATGAACGGTTAAGGAGACGCTGCAGCGGTCGCACTCCGGCACAAATCCGCAAGCCCGGCACAAAACAAAGCTCGCGCTGCCGCGCCGGTTCACAAAGAGGACCGTTTTTTCTTTCCGCTCGATCCTTGCATCCAGCGCCTGCGCGAGAGCGGAGCTAAAGATTCTCCGGTTTCCGGTTTCAAACTCGGCCGCCATATTGACTACGCGCACTGAGGGAAGGGCTTGAGCGGTGGCGCGCTCGCGAAGCGCGATATATTCGACGTCACCGCGTTGCGCGCTCGCGTAGCTTTCCAGCGACGGAGTTGCACTCCCGAGAATCAACAGTCCACTCTCGATCCGCATGCGCTCGCGCGCCGCCGTAACGGCATGATAACGTGGCGAGGTATCTTGCTTGTAGCTATTTTCGTGCGCCTCGTCGACCACAATGAGGCGAACGCCGGGAATGGGCGCAAACACGGCACTGCGGGCGCCGACGACGACATCGATCTCGCCGGCCCCGCAGGCTTGCCAAGCGTCGTACCGCTCCCGGTCGGAGAGCGCGGAATGCAAGACCGCGATACGCTCGCCGAAAGCCCGCTCGAAACGGCGCGCCGTTTGCGGTGTAAGCGATATTTCAGGCACAAGCACAATCGCGCGTCCGCCTTCGCGGATGACTTCCTTAATCGCCTCGATATAGACGAAGGTCTTCCCACTTCCGGTGATGCCATGGAGCAGGATCTCTGCAAAAGCGCGCTCCCGAAGATGCGCATGTATCTTTTCGAGTGCCTCGTTTTGTTCCGCGGTCGCAACAAACTCTGCGGCGGCTTTAACTTTCTCGCGCGAACGGTTGGGAGAAATCTCAACCTCGCAAATCGCGCCGGCCTTTACTGCGCGCGCGATGATCGCACTCGTGAACCCGGCGAGTAAGGCGTCCGCGCGCGGTACGCCGGGCTGGTCTTGCACGAACCCGAGGAGAGATTTGGCCTTTGGCCCGCGGACCAGACCGCCTGCCGGATGCAAAACTTTGATGCGGTATTCATGCATCCGCGGATCCAGAAACGTGCGCTCGCGCCGCAATTCGCCGCTGCGCACGAC
>JBHEMH010000015.1:67659-70259 GCA_046262675.1 Vulcanimicrobiaceae bacterium | reverse complement strand
GCGTGAAGCCCCCCAAATCGAGCGTAACGTTGCTGGAGCGAATCGTGATCGCGGAACTGGTGACGTCGCGCGGCGTCCACAAAATGTCTTGACCAAATCTGTAGATTCCGGGCGATTCGATAACCACGCCCTCGCTCGGAATCTGCATGATCACACCGGTGCTCTGTGGCTGCTGACCGACTTGGGCGAGAAATTCCTGATGGAGTGCGTCAATTTTGGGCGACTGATCAAATGCTGCTAAGAGAGCCTGCTTATCTAAGCCGCTGAAGCCTTTGTTGGAAAAGATCTCATCAACGATGGACTGATCGACGCCAAGGCTACACATTGAGTCGTGCGGAGTCGCACTCTTCGGCCCGCAGGCAGCAAGCGCTCCCGACGCAAGCAGACCGCCAATCAGTTGCGCCCGCGAGAGGGAGCCTACACGCTGTGACAGATAATCTCCAAGCCCTGCTTTCCTAAAACGGGACTTCTTCGTCCGCACCTTCGGAATTTTTCGTGGTGGCGTCCATCGCGCGGTCGATTTGCTCTTGAGCGCCTTTAAGCAGCTCTTCACATTCGCGCGAGAGCGCTTTGCCTTCTTTGAAAAGCACAACGGCCTTATCGAGTTCGACGTTGCCGCCTTCTAAGTCCGCAACAATCGCCTCAAGACGCGCAACCTTGGCCTCGAAACTGCTTTGTTCTTTATCCGCCATCTGGCGCAACCCGTTCGACAACTGCCTCCAACCTTCCATGCTCGAGCTGGGCTTCGATCTTCTCTCCGGCCTTCACGTCGAAGGCGCTACGCACAAGCTCGCCGTTGTGGGTCAAAATTGCATAGCCTGCTTTGAGCTGCGCCTGCGGGTCTCGCGCGAGCAGCCGTCCTTGCCATTTCTCCAGCCTACTTGCCGCCGGTGCAAGCGTCCGGGTACGAGCGCCGGCAAAACGCTGGAATAATGCTGCAATTCGTTCCGAGCGCCGGCCAACGAACGGCCCCGCAACCGCGTGCAAGCGCGCCGACGCGCGTTCTAACCGCTGCGTGCGTTGAGCCATCTGCGCGACGGGCCGTTTTGCGTCCAGCCGCCGCTCGAGCAAAAGCACGCGCTGGTGACGCCTGGCGGTATACGTAACGGCACACCGTTGCAACGATTCGCGAGCGATATCGGCGTGCTGGCCTTTCAAAATTTGAATGCTCCGCAGATTCTGCGAGAGTTCTTGTTGCAAGCGTGCCAGTCGCGTTAACGCTATGTCGCGAATGGCACCAAAATACTGCGCGGCATTCGAGGGCGTTTCCGCGTAGAAATCGGCAACCTCATCGCTGAGGTGATGATCGCCGGTGTGACCGATGGCGGTGAGCACGGGGTACTTCGAGCGCACGATCGCCCGCACGACGGGTTCAAGATTGAAAGGAAAGCGGTCTTCAAACGAACCACCACCGCGCGCGAGGACGATAACGTCAACATCGAGGCTCGACGCGCGGTCAATGGCTTGCGCAATTTCAATCTCCGCACCAAAGCCTTGCACGCGCGTTTCGACAAAGGTTATTTGCAGGTGGGGCGCACGGCGTCCGGCCGTTTCAAAAAAATCTTCGGCGCCTTTGCCCCGCGCCGAAAGCAGCGCAACATGGAGTGGAAAGGCCGGCATCGGCCGCTTGCGGCCAGCTTCAAAGAGGCCTTCCCTGCGGAATTTTTCTTTGAGTGTTTCAATCTGTGCGTGAAGATTTCCGACGCCCGAGAGTTGCACGCTATTGACGACGAGTTGGTATTTGCTTTGATCGGCGTAGATCCCGAAGTCACCTGTCGCCACGATTTCATCGCCGTTCTTAAACGGCGGCAACCCGGTTGCGCGATTTTCCCACGCAACGCACGCGAGAATATCGCGACCTTCTTTTAAATCGAAGTACATGCGGCCGGTTCCAAGGATGCGAAAGTTAGAGACCTCACCGCGAACCGCAAGGGAATGGAGTTGTTTATTCTGCTTGAGCAGCCGCCCGATGTAATTCACCACGCGGCTGACGCCTTCGATGCGTGGGGTTACAAACAGCGGTTCTTGCATTGCCTCTTAGCGCCTGGGGGGTGCCGTATTCGTATCGAGTTTCTCGAACGTCGTGCCGTCGCCAACACTATTCGGCGGCGGGGTATGGCCCGGGCTAACTGTTCCAACGGGCGCCCCGCTGGCGCTGACGGACGGAGCTCCCACGGTGTCGGGGGGCTGGAATGCATTCACATCAATGCTCTTCGCGCTTTGCGAGCAGGATGACAAGGGTTCCGTCCCGGCAAGGTAATACTCGGCGCCAAGTTTGCTGCCGCCGGCGCAACGTGCGACTTTTACCACCTCGCCGTTCGGGAACGGAAAATCGTGCTTGGGGACTTTTTCAAGCGCGGCGCGCATGAAACGCGCCCACGTGCGCGCCGGAATGTTGCCGCCGTACGATTCATTCATCCTGCTGTAGTCGTCGTTCCCAAGCCAAACGGCCGTAACCAAATCGGGCGTGAAGCCGACAAACCATGCGTCGCGGAAGTTCGTCGTAGTGCCGGTCTTGCCGCCAGCCGGGCGTCCGATATCTGCGTTAGGATAGCCGGTGCCTTCTTGAATTACACTCTCGAGCATCGTGTCCATCACGT
>JBHEMH010000015.1:0-67649 GCA_046262675.1 Vulcanimicrobiaceae bacterium | reverse complement strand
CCGTGCCGGCACTGAGTACTTCAGTCTGCTGCGGATAGATGTTATCCAAGACTACCGTGCCCAGAGAATCGCGCACAACCCGAAACGGTGAGGGATCGACGTGAATGCCTTGATTTGCAAGCGTCGAGTAGCCACTGGCCTGATCCAAGGGCGTTACAACGGAGGTTCCGAGGGCGAGGGAGAGGTTGGCCTCGAGCGGGGAGCGCACGCCCATGCGCTGCGCATAGGCGATGACGCGGTCGACACCGAGCTGTTGGGCGAGTTTGACTGCGACAACGTTGCGGGACTGCGCGAGCGCCGTGCGCAGGGTGATCGCGCCCATGAATGAGTGATCGTCATCCTCCGGCGCCCACCGCGTTCCGTCGCCCATCGGATAGTCAACCGGCGTATCTTCCACAATCGTGGAGGGCGGCATCCCGCTGTCCACAGCGGCCGTATAAACGTAGGCCTTGAATGAAGAGCCGGGTTGCCGATGCGCCTGCCACGCGCGATTGAATTGATTCTTGAGCGAGAGTCCACCGGCGCCGCCGACCATCGCGACAATTTCTCCAGTGGCCGGTCGCAGGCAGACGAGCGCGGCTTGATGCGCGCCGATACCTTCGGAGATGGCATGCTGCACGCCCCAATCGACGGCATCTTGCGCGATTTGTTGCATGTGGGGATCCAGCGTCGTGTAGACTTGCAGTCCGCCTTCGTAGGTGGCTTGCGTTCCGAATTCTTTTTCCAGTTGGTTAACCACGTAGGTCGTGAAGTACGGATACTTGTAACCCTGCAATCCCGCTTGCCGTTCGCCGACCAGGCCAAGCGGAGCCGCATACTGTGCATCCGCCTGCGCCTGCGTAATGAAGCCCTCCGCTGCCATGCGATCGAGTACGTGGCGCTGACGCTCTTTGGCATGCGGGAGGTTCACGTACGGCGAGTAGTCCGAGGGCGCCGCCGGTAAACCGGCAAGAATTGCGGCCTGACCGATGCTGAGCTTGTTAACGGGTTTTCCGAAATACGTATGGGAAGCCGCCTCCACCCCGTAGGCTTGCGAACCGAAGTAGATGAGATTGAGATACCGCTCGAGGATCTCGTCTTTGGTATAATAGCGCTCGATCTCCATTGCGAGTAGCGCCTCTTGAATCTTGCGCGAGATCGAACGCTCGTTGGAAAGAAACAGCGCGCGCGCAAGCTGCTGCGTGATTGTTGATGCGCCTTGAAATTGCTTGTGCTCATAGTCCGCGATCGCGGCGCGGGCTATGCCTGCGAAGTCTACCCCGTGATGCTGATAAAAATGCTGATCTTCCGTCGCGATAAACGCATTGCGAACGATCTGGGGAATATCTTTGATCGGAACCCACACGCGATTCTGGCGATAGAGATTGGCAAGGAGCGTGCCGTCACGCGCATACACCCGGGTGGAACGCTCCGGCTGATAATCCGCCATGCGGTTGATGTCGGGCAGATTCTTGGAGTACGAACCGATGACGCCGGCAATCGTGCCCGCTGCAAAAAGGACCACAAAGAGCATCGCGACCAGCGCGATACGCAGGACGCGCCACAAAGTTGGCGTTGTGCCCTTGGCGCGTTTGCGCATTACTCGTTTATTTGCCATTACGCTCCGTCCGGGCCGTATTGGTCGCCGACGAAAGCACGCCGTTTACAAACCGCCCCGAGTCCTCGGTGGAGAACTTCTTCGCGAGCTCCACGGCCTCATTGATAATCACGGGCCGCGGGGTCTCGGGCCGATGGTGAAATTCAAAGAGGCTCATCCGTAGCAGCAAACGGTCGATCGTGGGTAAACGTTCGATTGTCCAGCCTTGCAAGAGTGGCCCGACGGTATCATCGCTCTCACCGGCGTGCTCGAGCGTGCCATAGACCAGATCTTTAATGAAGATCCGCTGGGCACTGTTGCTGCCGGCATGTGCGAAGGTTTCATCGAGAACCTCGGCGGGTTCGCGATGGCCGATCTCCACACTGAAGAGTGCTTGCAGCGCGAGCTCGCGCGCCATGCGGCGGGTGGGCATAACAGTTGTGGTCGCTCCTATGACGCAACCGGCGCGCGCAGGAGCGACGGTAAGAATCCGATATCGTACGTACCGGCACGGAATTGTGGCGTAGCAAGTATTTCGAGGCATTGCTGGATTGTGGTACTCACGCCGTCCACAACCGTTTCGCGCAGGGCGCGTTCCATGCGGGCAATCGCGTGTTCGCGCGTATCCGCAAACGCGACAACCTTGGCAAGCATTGAATCGTAGAACGGCGGCACACTCGCTCCGGCATAGATGTGCGTGTCGACGCGAATGCCGGGCCCCCCGGGAAAGACGACGCTCGTAAGCGTGCCCGCCGCCGGGGCAAAGTTATGCCTGGGATCCTCGGCGTTGATCCGGCACTCGATCGCGTAACCGCCGGCCTTGAGGTCGGCCTGCTCGTATCCGAGCGCTTCGCCCGCAGCGATTCGAATTTGTTCCTTGACCAGGTCGATGCCGTACACCATCTCGGTGACGGGATGCTCGACCTGGATGCGTGTGTTCATTTCCATGAAGTACACGTGCTCGTCGCTCACCAGAAACTCGAGCGTGCCGGCATTGGTGTACTTGACTGCTTGCCCGGCTCGCACGGCCGTGGCGTGCAACATTTTGCGCGCGGCTTCCGGCAAATTTGGAGCGGGCGATTCTTCGATAAGTTTCTGATGCGAAGGTTTCTGCACGGAGCAATCGCGTTCGCCCAAGTGCACCACATTGCCGAACGAGTCGCCTAGAATCTGCACTTCAACGTGGCGCGGATTGATGATGAGCTTTTCCATGTACATGCGGCCGTCTTTGAAGTTGGCCTCGGCTTCGGCTTGTGCGGTGGCAAACGCGTTCTCGATTTGGTCGCGGGTTTGCACTTCACGCATGCCTTTGCCGCCGCCGCCGGCCGTCGCTTTGAGCAGCACCGGGTAGCCCATCGCATCCGCAGCTTGGCGCGCCTCTTCGGCATTTTCCAAAATGTCTGTACCCGGCGTTGTGGGCACGCCCGCTTCTCTCATCACGCGTTTAGCCGTCGCTTTATCGCCCATCGCTGCAATCACTTCGGGCTTTGGACCGATGAAGACCAGCCCGTGATCGGCGCAGATTTCAGCAAAGCGCGCGTTCTCAGCCAGGAAACCGTAGCCGGGATGAACGGCGTTCGCGCCCGTGATGAGTGCAGTTGAAATGATGTTCGGAATGTTGAGGTAGGATCGAGCTACGGGGCCCGGGCCGACGCAGAAGGCTTCATCCGCTTGGCGTACGTGCAAGGAGTTGCGGTCCGCTTCAGAAAAAATCGCAACCGTTTTGACGCCCAGCTCCTGGCACGCGCGATTAATACGCAGGGCGATCTCGCCGCGGTTTGCGATTAAGACTTTCTTAAACACGTTCGATCTCAAATAAGGGCTGGCCGTATTCGACGGGTTGCCCTTCGGTAATAAGGACGGCAACGACGCGGCCGGCGCCTCGTGAGCGGACCGGATTACGAATGCCCAGCGCCTCGACGTACGCAAGCTCCCGGTCTCCGTCTAAGAGGCCTCCTTCAATAGCGGCCGGCTTGGACAGGTAAGCAATGCCGACAAGATCGGCTTTAATCATCTCGAGAGCCCGTACAGGCACAGTTTCGCCGCTGGAGGTCCCGTTAACCGAAACATGATCGGTTTGGCCCGCCGCCGGGCGGGCGGCGCGCCGCAGTTCGATAGAATTATCCTCATCATCGCTAATCCGCAGACGAACGAGGCCCGTTTGATTGAAGACTTCAACCAAGCGGCGCACGCGAGCGACGAGGTTGCCGGAGGCTGTGGACATGAGCGGGGTGGTTTCGCCCTTCTTGGGCGAGTATCCTGAGGCGGCCGCGACCTGCCGATATACTATGGAGCAGCAATGATCACAATCGGTGAAGTAACGGCCGGGCGACGGACCGATCCGGCACTCCTACTCGTCTATGCGCGCGGGATGGATTTGGGTGACGCGGCGGGCATTTTAGCCGCGTCCGACATCGAAGTCCGCCCTGCCGAGATTCCTTTTACGTCGACGGCCTCACCGGGCCGCCGCAATGTTTTTCTCATCGATTATCAGCGGCTGCGCAAAATCGGCAGCCGCGACAAAATCGAACGCGCGCTCGCCGTGCTCGGCAAAGTTGACGGCGGTCTGGTCATCATCGTTCACGAGCTGACCGAGACCGATGCATCCTGGCTTGCACAAGATCCGAACGTCGTTGCGTGGCTCACCTCACCGATTGACCCCCTAGCGCTGCTCACCGCGCTGCGCGCCGCCGGCACCATTTTCGCGATGCGCGCAGAGCTCGTACGCATGGCGGATTCCGAAGACCGCTCGAGCCGCGAAACCGAGCAGTTGCTCAATATCGGTCTTGCGCTGGGTTCCGAACGCGACATCACCCAGCTTCAGCGCCTGATCGTGCGTAAAGCACGAGAACTCACGAGCGCCGACGCGGGCAGCCTCTTTCTCATCGAGGAGATCGATGGCGAGCGCAAGCTGCGCTTTGCCGTGGCACAAACGGGTCCCGACGACGAAGGCAAATATTTGGGCGCGGTTCTGCCGCTTTCGCGTGCATCGATTTCGGGCAATGTCGCGGTGACGGGCGAAGTGGTGCGGATTCCTGATGCGTATGAAATCGGGGAAGCGCATGAATATCGTTTCAACCCCAGTTTCGATAAGGCCAACAACTATCGCACCAAATCCGTCCTTTGCGTTCCGATGCGCAATCACAAACACGAAGTGGTCGGCGTCATTATGCTGGTCAATTGCAAGCCGAGCTTCGATTTGGTTCTCACCTCGCCCACGTTCACCGAGCAGATTGTTACGGAGTTCGACAGCAAAGACGAACGGGTGCTGCTTTCACTGGCGTCGCAAGCAGGGATCGCCCTTGAGAACAATCAGCTCATCGAATCAATTCAGGCGTTGTTCGAACAATTCGTTCGCGCTTCGGTAAAAGCCATTGAAGCGCGGGACGCATCCACTCAGGGTCACTCCGAGCGGGTGGCAAAACTCACGGTTGCGCAAGCCGAGATGATCAACACGATCGATTCTGGCGATCTCAAAGATTTGAGCTTTAACCCCGATCAGTTGCGCGAAATGCGCTACGCCGCGCTGCTGCATGATTTCGGCAAAGTCGCAGTTCCGGAATATATTTTTGGAAAAGCGAAAAAATTGCCCGATGGTCGCTTGGAAACGATCCGCTTACGTTTCTTGCTGGCAATCGAACAAATACAATCGTCCTCGGCTCAGAAAAAGTTTGCACTGATGCGCAACGGCGCCGAGATGCACGACCCGCGGGTGCAGGCGGTCGAAGCCGAGACGTTCGCATCCGTAACGGAGCTCACCGATCTGCTCGCGAGCATTGAATCCGCAAACGAGCCCGCAGTAGTCGCGGCCTCCGTCGGCGACGCCCTAGCGCTCGTTATGCAGCGGCACTACACCGACCGTAATCAGGCTATGCCGCTACTCGACCAACCCGAGTTCGAGTATCTCAAAATCCCGCGGGGTTCGCTCTCCGACGATGAACGCGACAAGATGCAGCAGCACGTTACGCAGTCGTTCCGGTTTCTTGCGGAAATCCCGTGGAATACGACGCCATGGCAAAACGTTGCGTATCTTGCTTACGGGCATCACGAGCATCTCGACGGCACCGGCTATCCGCGCAAACTCAAAGGCGACGAGATTGTTCCCCCGGTTCGTTTGATGACTATCGCCGACGTCTTTGATGCGCTAACAGCCAGCGACCGCCCGTATAAGCGCGCGATCCCGCTCGAGAAGGCCTTGGACATTCTGACCAAAGAATTCGCGCAGCGTGGTAAGATTGATCCGCTCTTACTGGACGTGTTTATCCAAAAGCGCGTCTACGATCAAATCACGATAGCGTAACGAAAGAGGCACAATGGACGACCGCACTGTCGGGGAGAAAATTACGCAAGACCTCGGCCTCAATCCGGGGCTAAGCGTCAATAGCGACCAGCGGCTTGAGAAACTCCGCGAGCAACACGCCGAAGATGCCGAAAAGGACATTAAGGAAGAGGATATCTAGCAAACCGGGCGCTTAAAGACATCCGTGCTTCCGCAATGGCATCCGGAAACGAAGGTAACCGCCGACCTTGCCCGCTCCCTGATCCACGATCAGTTGCCGGAACTTCGTCCACTGGAAGTCGAGCCGCTGGGCGCCGGCTGGGACAACGCGGCGTTTGTTGTAAACGGCCGCTATGTTTTTCGTTTTCCCCAACGCGCGATTGCCGCGCCCCTCGTAAAACTGGAAGCCGATATCTTACCGCTCATTGCTGCCGATTTACCGTTGCCGATCCCGGTGCCAACTTTTCGCGGTGGTCCCGCTGGGGACTACCCCTGGATGTTTGCCGGATACGAAGCCGTTCGGGGTGTTACCGCGTGCAGCGTCTCGCTTAGCGATGACCAGCGCGCGGCGTTGGCCGCCCCTCTAGCAACTTTTCTGCGGCACTTGCACGCGATCGATACGGCAAAAGCGATGAGGTCAGGACTCCAAGTCGATGTGCTCGGCCGTATGGAACACGCAAAGCGTTTTCCCGCAACCGAACAGCGTTTTACGGAGCTCTACGCAGCGGGCCTTACCGACGATGGCGCCACCTTTCTCAATACGATGGCGGACATCTCGCCGAATACCGGCGAGGGTAGGCAAGTACTTGTGCACGGAGATCTGTATGCACGCCACGTTCTCGTTAATGACGCAACTGTTAGCGGCGTCATCGACTGGGGCGATATGCATCTCGGCAACCCCGCCATCGATCTGCGCATCGCGTTCCTAATGCTACCCCCGCAAGCGCATGCCGCGTTCCGGCAAGCGTATGGCACGATTGATAACCGCACCTGGGAGCTAGCCCGTTACAGCGCAATCTACAGCGCCGTGCTCGTGCTGCACTACGGTAATCGAATAAACGACAAGCACTTGATCGATATCGGGAATATTGCGCTTAATTACCTTTCCCACGTGTAAAGCACGTCTGGCTCCTTTTCTTCGTTTCCAGCCCCATCTCTGAACTTCACCCAGCATCCTTCGATCCTTCGACAGGCTCAAGGCAGGCTAGGCTCACGGTGACACAATCACAAGCCCCGGCTCGACATCGGCGGCCGCCGCGGCATAGCGTGGATCGATCTCAGCGAGTGGAACGAGTACGAACGAGCGCTCGCGAAAGTGCGGGTGGGGTATTTTTAAATCCGGCTCATCAAGCTTAAGATCGTCGAAATAGACGATATCCAGATCGATGATCCGAGGTCCCCATTTATACGTGGGCCTTCGCCCCATTTCGCGCTCTATTTCTTGCAACGCGTTCAGAAGCTCGCGCGGCTCACGCGGCGTGCTGATCAAGGCAACGGCATTGATGAAGTATGGCTGGTTCTCTTCTCCCCACGGTTCGGAGCGGTACAAGCGGGAGACGGCAGTGAGCTCGCCGGCTTGGCGCAACGCGCCGATGGCCTTACGGACATTCTCCACCGGATCGCCGAGATTCGAGCCGATTGCGACGGCGGCGGCGTGCACGTTAGCGGTTAAACCGGGGGTTTTGGCGCCGTAAGGTTACCGACGGCGTGGCGCCATCCAAGAGTTGTGGCTTGCCGACGCGCACTTCTGCACGCGCGACGCGCGTGTCCCGGAATATCTCATTCAAGATCGCGCCCGCTAAGCGTTCAAGCAGATAGTAGGAGTGGGCCGAAATGACCTGCACGACCTCAGCGTGCAACTTCGCATAGTCGAGCGTTTGTTCCAAATCGTCGCTGCATTCGCCGCTGCCCAGATCGAGCTCCAGTTTGAGATCGGCTTCGAATTGCTGCTCGCGGTCGCGTTCGCCGGGGTTTGCACCGTGGCGTCCCTGTGCGGTAATATTCCTTAGTTCAATTAGGTCCACGAAGCGGGCCGCCAATTCCGTTCGATGGCATCGCAAACGCTTACCACATCCCGTATTTCGGCAACGTCATGCACGCGCACGATATCGACGCCGGCTGCGATACCAAGCGCCACCGTTGCCGCCGTGCCGTAGGTTCGTTCGTGAGGCTCGCGACCGGTAAGTATTCCAATCGTGGACTTGCGCGATGTGCCGAGCAGTGTCGGAAAGCCCAGAGCAACGAGTCGCGGGAGCGACTTCAAGACTGCGATGTTATGATCCGGCAGTTTTCCAAAGCCGATGCCTGGATCCAAAATCACGTGTTCCGGCGGGATGCCCGCAGTCACCGCGCGTTTCGCCGCCTCTTCCAAAAATGCAAGAACTTCATCGACCACATCCCGCTCGTACATCGGCACCGGCTTATTATGCATCACCACCACGGGCACGTTGCAGTCAACCGCCGCCGCGAGCAACTCATCAGAAAGTCCCCAGACGGAATTGAGCATGTCCGCCCCTGCTGCGTGTGCGGCGCGAAACACGACAGGCTTGAATGTATCCGCCGAAATGATCGCGTCGTTCCCGAGGCGCTCACGTGCGCCTTCGATGACGGGAATGAGGCGCTCGAACTCTGTCGATTCATCGATGGGCGTGTTTCCCGGACGCGTTGATTCCGCACCGATATCAAGCAAATCGGCAAAACGAATCTGCTGCGCGGCGTGATCGATTGCGGACTGCGTGGTCGGACGCCCGTCGCCGGAAAATGAATCAGGAGTCGCGTTGACGATGCCCATGACGTACGTGCGTTCGCCCCACGGCAACCGGCGCGAGCGCACCTTGAGGGCGCCGCGATCTTTATCGCGCAGTCGGTTCGGTACTAACGTTTTCAAGCCACCAATCTCGCAGAGTCGCTACGATGAACGTCGAGCCCGTCACGACCACGACATCATCCGCTTCGCTGTTGCGGCGCGCGACCGACAGCGCCTCGATGGGATCGTTAATCGCGCGGCCCCACATGCCTAGGTCTTCGGCCATACTCGCGAGGCGCTGCGGTTTTGCGGCCGGGCGTCCTGCGGCCTCAAACGTCGTACAGATGAAAGAAGCGGAAAACATCGAGGCGAGTCCGCGCAGAACTTCGCGCTGGTCTTTGGACTCACCGATCGCAACAACGAACGTATACCGTCGATCCGTGCCAAAATGGGTTGCGAGCGATTCGCTTAAACCGCGCGCCTTATCGGGGTTGTGCGCGATATCGAAGACCACCACCGGATGTGTCGGGAAGATTTCCATACGGCCCGGGAGACTTATGCGTTCCAGCCCACGGCGCACTTCTTCCATCGTCGGCACAAATTCGCCGGGCAACTGCTCGAGCGCAGCTATGGCGATCGAAGCGTTGAGCGGTTGGAAATTGCCCAGCAGCGGAATATCAAGCGCGTAGCTTCCGCGGGCGGTTGTAATCTCGAACGACTGCCCGTAGCGGCCTTGCGCCGTAATCCGTGCGCCGCGTACCACATCTGAGAGGGGAACGAAGGGAGCACCAACGGACTGGCAGTGTTCGCGAATAACGCGTTTGGGTTCGGCCAGCTCTACGCCACACACAAGGGGGACGCCCGGCTTTGCGATACCGGCTTTATCGCCCGCTATTTCCTCGAGCGTGTCGCCGAGCACGTCGGTGTGATCGAGGCCAACGTTCGTGATGAGGCTCACCAGGGGCGTAAGAACGTTGGTGCCGTCGAGCCGGCCCCCGAGACCGACTTCGATCACGGCGATATCAACCTGCTCCCGCGCAAAGTACAGAAATGTGAGCGCCAGCAATATTTCGTAGTACGAGGGACGGCTGAATTCCACCGCCGTGCCATCGATAGCCGGCACCATCTCGGTCAAGAGTTCCGCAAATATTTCTTCGGCAATAGCTATGCCATCGATCCGCGCGCGCTCCGTCATTGAGGAAAGGTGCGGTTTGGTATGCAGTCCGGTGCGTCTTCCCGACGCACTCAAAATCGAAGCGATCATCGTGGATGTCGAGCCTTTACCGCTAGTCCCGCCCACGTGAATCGTCGGGTACCGGTTTTGCGGGTCGCCAAGCGCAGCCAAAAACGCGCGCATGCGGTCGAGCCGATACGGTACGCGGCGCGACACGCTCTCGTTGACGGTCCCGAGCAAGAAGTTCTTCGCCTGCTCGAAGTTCATCCGTCCACCACTTCGCCGCCTAGCAATTCAAGGGCATGTGGCAAGACTGAGACGATGATATCGAGCGATTCCGCAACCGCTTTCGGGCTACCCGGTAAATTGACGATGAGCGTCTTGTGGCGGACGCCCGCAATACCGCGGGAAAGCATTGCACTTTTCACGATTTGAATTGAAGCAGTTCGAATGGCTTCGCTGATTCCCGGAACTTCATAATCCAAAATTGCGGCGGTTGCCTGCGGCGTGCGGTCTCTGGGCCCTAAGCCCGTCCCCCCACTAGTCAGAACCAGCGAGGCCCGGTTTGCGTCGCAGATGTCGATCAAGCGCGCCTGCAGCTCGCCCGCGTCATCCGCGATGACCGCCTCATCGACGATCTGGTAGGCCGGCCCCAAACGCTCTCTCATAACCGGTAGACACCCATCGGGTCTGGCTCCCGATGCGGCACGATCGGAAAGCACGATTAATGCCGCCCTAAAACTTCCTAATTCCGTCGCCACGTGCCGCTCTTGCCGCCGGTCTTCTCCATAAGACAAACCTGCTCGATTGTAATGCTTTTGTCCAGGGCTTTGGTCATATCGTAGATTGTCAGAGCGGCCACCGAGGCAGCAACCATCGCCTCCATCTCAACGCCCGTCGGTCCCGTAGTACGGGCGGTTGCCGTAACGAGGAGTGCCCCGTCTTCTTCCCAGCCGAAAGTAACGTCCATTGCGTCAAGCGAAAGTGGGTGGCAAAGCGGGATCAGCATGGCGGTCTGCTTTGCGGCAAGGATGCCGGCCAGCTGCGCTGCGACGAGCGCATCCCCTTTTGGGAGGGTCGCAGCCTGCAAGCACTCTCGGGCTTCCGCGGACATGCGGACCCGGGCGAGAGCCCGTGCAGTACGGAGTGTGGGGACTTTTGCGGAGACGTCGACCATAGAAATCGAGCCGTCGGCGCCAATATGTGAGGGTTTCTGCACGAAGATATAAAATCGGCGAGTGAGATGACGCTATTCCAGGGGACGGCCTCTACTCCTAGCGAGACCGGCGAAGCGTTCGGCCACATGATTTCGCTTTTTGGAGCGGTCGGGGATTATGCACTGGGAAATCCGGCGGGTTATGGCCCGCAAATCGGATCCTTAGCCGCCGCTATCGCGCAGATTGGTGGATGCGAGCCTCAACAATGCGACACAATTCAGCTCGCCGGTGTTTTGCATGGAATCGGTGCACTCGGGAACGGCGGACTTCGTAAGAGCGATGCACTCCCGCCGCGCGCCGCAATGATGGAGCGCTGGAACATTCCCGCCACGGGCGCACTCATGTGCGAGCAAATTCCCGGCTTACCAAAAGACACCGCAGATATTGTGCGATGGCACGCGGAAGCATGGGACGGCACGGGATATCCCGACCAGCTGCGTTGGCACGGCATACCTCGAGCCGCACAGCTCTTACACATTGCCGAGATGTTTGTCGAACACGATGAGCCCGAAGATGCCCTTGCGAAGATTCAAGAATCGAGCGGCCGCATTTTTTCTCCGGACGAAGTGCGCACGTTCGTGATGTGGTTTCACAGCTTCGGCGGCGAGATCCAACCGCGCCAGTTCCCAGCGGCGGCGCTCACAGCGGGTCCGGCATCGCACACAAAAGTACTCGCCCTCTTGAGCGAAGCGATCGATGCTCATAACGGCACGCGCGGGCGCGCGGAGCGCATTGCGGAGCGCTGCGCTGCGACGGCGGCGCTTTTGAAGCTGGATGCGCATGAGAGCGAGCTTCTCAACGCAAGTGCGCGCCTGTTCGGAATTGGTGAAATGTCGGCGGCCGAGCTTGAATGGCACCGGTTCGATCCACTCGCCGGGCTCGGGCGCGAACTGCGTGCTAGGCACGCAGTCGAGTCTGCCCAAGTCGTCGGCGCGCTCGCACCCTTCAAAGAACTTATTCCGATCTTGCGGGCTCGCGGAGAATGGTTTGACGGGACAGGTTTGCCCGACCGCCTTCGTTCGGAAAAAATTCCCATGCCTTCGCGGATTCTCTCGGTCTGCATTGCACACGACGCAGTTGATGAAGCACATCGAACGCATATCCGGGATGACCGCACGACCCCGCTCGAGCGAATGGAATGGGCGGCGGGCACGCAATTCGATCCGGCCGTCGTACGCGCCTATACGGAAGCTTTGAAAGCAAAAGCATGATCGAGCTGCACGAACGAACTCGCCGGATCTCGCCAACGCGATTGCACGAAGTGCTCAAACGGTACGATGCGAAAAGCCTTGTCGATCCATTTATGGGAATTCCGACGCATCTGAATTATCTCAAGCGCCAGGGGCTTGCGGTCCACGGCGGGGACCTCGTCGAGTGGTTCGTGCGCGTCGGTGAAGGGCTCGTCGTCAACGATTTCACGATTCTTAAAGATAACGAAGTCGGCGAGATCGTTGAGATGTTACCCGGCCGTATCTACTCCACCGACATGTTCAAAGCGTGGGAAGGCGTCTTTTTCTCTGAGGAACAGTGTATTTATCTGGGCGTCTGGCACGATAATGTCCACAACCTGCGCAGCGACGGCCAAACGGGACTCGCGATCCTCGGTCTGTGGTACGTCCTCTGCTACTGGCTGCAAAAGGCCCACTATCCCGACGACATGCAAGATATTGCGCCGAGTGAACTTGCGTGGAACTATATACGTCAAACCGAAAAGTGGGTCGCGCCAAACTTGCTTCGCAACACGTGCCGTCAAACTGATGTACTCACGACCATCAATCACCAGACCGCAGATGCGCTCTTCTTAGCGCCGCCCGCTCGTAACACGTTTCGGACCGCCGATGCTCGCATTTGGATGTGGGAAGCGTGGTGGCAGGGCAATCCCTACTTTAATATAGAGCATTATTACCGCGACTCGCTTTTCGGAGCTCGCAGCGCCGATGAAAACGGTTACGCACGCGCCGTTGCAAGCGTCCTTTCTTCAGCCCAGCAGTATCCCGTCGTCATTTTGCAAACGACGGAGCACAAGATTCACGAGTTCGAGGCCCTCTTGCGCAACGCTCGCAAGAACGTCGAGATTCTCGCTCCGCATCCGTATGAAGTCTATCTCGTAGGGACCAACTAGACCCGCCGGGTCCCCGCTCCACCCGCCATGCGCATCCACACCAGGCACAGAACCGCAAGAATGAGATACACAATGGCATGTTTGGTGTGATGCGCACCGTTAAGACCGATCGCGGGAAACATGTTGGACGAACCCATATACGTCATAACCGCTAACGCTAAGAAGACGAGCGCCAAAACTATCGCGAGAATTTTCAAGTAATTACTCCTCTGGTGACAAGCACCAAGCAGAGCGCACCAAAGGCTAGACAATACCAGCCGAACGGGCGCAGGTCATTGTGTTGAAAGTACCGGGTCAAGAATGCAACGGAGGCATATGCCGCGACACCCGCGACTATGCATCCAACCAACGCTTGCATCGCGACGACGTGCGCCTGCGGTGCCCAGAGTTCGGGAATCTCAAGGACAGCAGCAGCAAAAATTACCGGGGTCGCAAGCAAGAACGAATATTTCGCTGCGTCTTCGTAGTTGAGGTCCGCGAGCAAGCCCGCGACTATGGAGGTTCCCGAACGAGAGATGCCTGGAAAAAGCGCCAGAGCTTGAGCTGTGCCGACTAGAACGCTTTGAAGCCACGTAAGTTGCTGCAGCTGTTTGTAGTCCTTGCCCGCGTCATCATGTTGCCGTTTGCGTAAGAATTCGCCCAAAAACATTACTAGCCCATTGGCAATCAGAAAAATTGCCACGAGGCGCGTGGATCCGAACAGTCTGAGGATGGGGTCCTTAAAGAGTAGGCCGAGCAAGCCAACGGGAACGGTACCGATCAAGAGCAGCCATCCAATGCGCTCATCGCGGCTATCCTCCATGCGTCCACGCGCGATGCTCGCAAAAAGCGCTTTGATAATCGCCGCCCACTCGCGCCGATAAAAAATGATCAGCGCCAGCGCCGTTCCGAGATGGAGCACGACCACGAAGGCGAGAAACGTCGGGTCTTGGCGGTTGATGTTCCAGTGCAGAAGCGCGGGAATGAGCACGGTGTGGCCGAGGCTGCTCACGGGAAACAATTCGCTCACGCCCTGGAGCACGGCGAGCAGCATGGCTTGTACGAAAGTCACGGTCTGCCACATTTAGCGAGGGGATAGATTGGCCCTTGTCCAAGCCGCTTTCAAGTGGATCAGACGCAGATTCCGCAGAGCCCAGAAGGGCATCCGGACCACGATCGCAAGTTCGAACGCGTAGGAGATACGCTGTTGGTTTCCTACAGCATATCTGAAGAGTTTGCGCCGGAATTCACCGAGACATACGATATCGCGATCGGCGGAATGGCGATCATCACAAACGCGGAGATCAACTCGGGCGCGACGGTGATCATTCAACTGGAGCTGCGTGGCGACCCGAATCCGCCGATTCGCGTGAAGGGCGCAGTGCGTTGGTCGCGGCTTGATCCGATGCTGCGCAAGTATCGCACCGGCGTTGGATTCGTCGATGTCGACGAAGCCACAAGAAAAGACTTACAGCGCTATATCGATACCCTGCGCCTGCTGCGCGACATGGGCGTTATTTAGCCGCCGTTACGGCGTCGCGAACTTCACTCGAAATTCATAGGTCGAGGCGATGGGTTTACATTGCTGCAATGCCGCGGAGTATTGACTGCCCCCGGCCATCTCAAGGGCGATTTGGTCGAGGCCGTTGCTGCCCGAGCTCACGGCAACGCCCGCCTCCAGAACGGAACCTTGGTCCGAAAGACGCACGTGCACTTGGGTAATGCCATTCTTTGCTGTCACACGTGCTGCTAGCGGTATCTCCGGTATGGGAGCGGCAGCTTTTACGGCGGCCGGCGCATTGGGATCGGAACAGCCGCCCTTGTTCGGCAAGGGTGTTGGCAGGTGCAGCGGCCGCGGGGATGAGCTCGGCGTTGCCGTAACGGTTGCAACCCTCGTACGGGGGCGTCCGGGACCGGATGTCTTTGAAATGCGCGGTACCGCTATCTTCGTCCTCGGCAAATTTTTCCGCGTAGAGGCCGCACTCGGCAAAGGCGCCGGCGTTTTTGGCGGTGGCGTTCTTGTCATACGGTGAATGACCACAATGTGCGAGATCGTCATCTTCTCAGGAACTTCGACCGGAGTTGCGATCCGCCAATGCACGAGCCGCACACCGACCAGATGGATCACTATCGAGATCGCAAATGCGATCAATAAAAGGCGGCGAGCGTTGCGCGGGCTCATAGACAGCCCTCCTTTAGTGAAAGAGACGCTCCCTTCCGGGAGCGTCTCTTTTCATGCTGCGCCAACCGAGTTAACTGCTGGGATCGAAGTTTGCACGGAACGTATACGAACCCGAAACGGGAGCGCAGTTGTCTAGTTTGGGGGAGTACGATGATTGGCGCGCTGCTTGTACGGCTGCTCTGTCAATCTGACTATTCTGCGAGCTCTGCAGCACCGAGGCGTCAAGCACCGACGCACTCGCCGAGAGCGTGATCTTCACGATCACAACGACCGGCCCAAGGTTTGCTTCGCGCGCCGATTCCGGATATTCGGGGGTCACAAGGTTGGTTGCGGCCGCTTCTCTCGAGGGGACAGCGCACGCGGGCTTGGGCGTCGGCGTTACTGCGGGTGGTCCCGGAGTACTGACCGGCCCGGGAGCCGGAGCAGCAGTACCCTGTCCGGCAGGGACGCCGTTTTGGGAACCGTTTTTGGGCGGAACGTATTTATTCTGACTCGGGCCGGCCCCCGTGTTGCTCGTCGTCTTCGGCGGCGCAATTTTTAATTGAGGCTGCGGATGCGTCTCCACTTTTTTGGGCGGAGGCGTTGACTTGGGCTGCGGTGTCGGATGCGGGGTCGGCGTCGGCGGAGGCGGCGTCGGCACTTTCACCTTGATCTTTTTGGTGACCGAGACTTTTTCGACTTCTTGATCCTTTGCTTGCGTTTGCTTAAACGGGATCAACGGCCCAAGCAAAAGATGAGCCAAAATCGAGATAACAAATGCCCAGCCGAGGAAATTACGGACCTTTTCGCCCGTGGTCATGTAAGGCGAATTAATTTTACTTGCCATTATGGTCCCGGCGCGCTCCCGCTTCCGCTGCCAGTCCCACCGGTCTTGCAAGGCTCAGTACAGTTTGCCAAGCCGAAGTCGGTGAGATCTTGCGATTTTGCTGCATCCATTACTTGTAAGATCGTACCGTAGTTGGCGGTCGGGTCCGCCTTGATAATCACGCTCTTATAAACGTGGTTCGTATCGTTCTGCAGCTCTTTGAATTTGTCGGAAGCCTGCTGAATGCTCACGGTCGTCGAACCGATTTGAATTTCGTTCTTATCGTTGATGATCACGACAATCTGGGATGGGTGAACCTTATCCTTATTTTTCGCATCAGGAAGTTTCGGTTCTTTAGTAACTGCGGCGAGAATGATGAAAATAATCAGCAGAACCAACAACACGTCCGTGAAGGGCGTGATGTTGATGGTCGACATTACTTCTTCTTCGCCTTGTCCGGTTGAGACCGCCACGCGCTACGAAACCTCCATTAGAACAGGCGCTCCGGCCGAGCCTTCACGCCCCCCAAAAACCATTGTATCTAGCCCGACGTTACGAAACCGACGTCGTCAAGGCCCGCGATCTTGGCAGCGTCAAGAATCCGGATGATGACGCCGTAAGGCGCCTTTGCATCGGCCGTGATCGAGACGTGCTTGTGCGGTTTCTTGTTTGCGACTTCAACCATGTCACCGTAGATATGGTTTGCGTCGCTTTTCTTTGCGTCCACGAATATGACGCCTTTATTGTTAACAAGAACCTCGATATCGTCGTGTTTCTGATTGTTGTTCTGGTTGCTGCTGTTGTTGTTCGGCAGTTCTTTTTCGAAGCCGGGCGGGGTGATCAGTGCAGCCAGAATCATGAAGATGATGAGCAACACAAGCAGCACGTCGGTAAATGGCGTGATGTTGATCTCCGCCATGACCTCGTTGTCTTGTTGTGCCGAAAGCAGGGACACCGGAAACCGCCCTTATTTCGTCGCTGGCGCGGCGCCGGATGGTTGATAGAGGTCCGTCGGAATCGGTGCACCGGTGTTGTGGAAGTGAAGCATTTCGGCCAACTGGTTGGCTGCAACGATCATTTCCTGATTGTACGCCTTGATGCGCGTCTTGAAGTAGTTGAAGAAAATAACCGCGATAACGGCCACGAAGAGACCGGCTGCGGTGGTGATGAGCGCTTCTGAAACACCGGCCGCGACGACTGCGGGAGTCGAGTTGCCTTTGAGCGCGATGTCTTCAAAGGCGCGAATGATGCCCAAAACGGTACCGAAGAGGCCGACGAACGGCGCAATAACCGCGATCGTTCCAATGACGCCGAGATTGCGCTCGAGCGAATTGAGATGCTCCATCAAAGCAATAGAAAGCGCGTCGGTAATATCGGCGCGGTTTTTCTCACCGCGCAGAAGGCCGAACTCAAGAATGCGCGGGAGCATTCCCTTTTGGTTGCGGCAGGTGGAGATTGCACCGTCGATGTCGTCAGCGGCTATGCGCTGACCGATCGCGCGGAGCAGACCCTTCGTGTCGCCGTGCTGCGACGAGAAAAAGACGAGGCGTTCAATAACGATGGCGACTGCCGCGATGGAGCAGACCAAAAGTCCCCACATCGCGGGCCCGCCGCGTTGAATGAAGCCAAAAAAATTGCCAAAGAAATCCACTCTTGTTTCGACCCCTCCCAAAAATACGGGACGCTGTTATGCGCTAAACATGGAGCATCGGAGCGATCCCGCGCTTGGATTGCCCGTTCCGTGAAGGCGGACCATTGGCCCACCCTCTCGGCAATTCCTCGTTAAAATCCCTACGGTTTTTGCGGTACGCTCTTTATGAAGTTTTCGATAGTGAGGGAAAGGCCGATCATGTTTGCAGCCTTTGCCTCGGCGTCGGCTTTATTAAGGAAATCGATCCCGGACTTCTTGGATGCCGGGTCACCCATGTTGACCAGTGCCACGCCCTTCGCGTAGCTCGCAACGGGGTCGTCCGCTTTTGCGGCGATGGCCTTGTCGGCTTCGGCGCTCATCGCTTTGAAATCCGGCTTGTCCATTCTGCCCATATCTAACGCTGCGTGCGAATATCCTGTGACCGCACTCTCCGGGTCAGCTTGCGCACCAAGCTCCCATTGTTTGACGGCGTCTGCGTATTTTGCATCTTTTTCGAGCTGAAGAGCCTGGTTATACGCCGCTTGCGCTACGACTCGCTGCCCCGCGTTACTCGAAGGATCGAGTTGTTTGATCTCCGCTGCAGTGGTCTGCGCGTCGGCGGAGTCGTTGGTTTGGGTGTATACCTGCAGCAGTTCACTGTCGATAGCGACCTTTTCTTTGATCGTCGTTTTCGTGTCCGCCAAGGCAATGGCGCGCGCCTTTTTTAAGTTCGTGAGTGCGGTAGCAGCATCGTTATTCGCCAGCTGAGCAACCCCTAGCGCGAAATATGCGTTGCCGTCGGGATGCATCGCCATTGATTTTTGTGCGTATGCAAGGGACTGCGTGGGGCTCGTGCTCTGAATTTTGATCGCCGCTAGTGCATACGTTTGGGCAGCCAGACTCTGGTACTGCTTGGGGATGCTCGAGACTTGATCGAACGCCTGCGCGGCCGCCACGTCATCTCCCGAAAATGCATTTGCGAGCCCAAGGTAACTCTCGGCGAGAACGTCACCCGGATGCGACGAGAGGTAGGTTGCAGAGGCGGTCTTAGCACCTGCGTAGTTTCCCGAACGAAGCATGTTCGCAATAGCTGTGGTTTGTGAGTTTGATTTTAGTCCCGAATTCCCAGAATTTCCTGAGGAGCTTCCGGCGCTATCCTCACTCGCATAGCTCTTGCCATTGAAGTTGAGCGTAAAGTCGTAAAATGCCGTCGTTGGTTTGCCGCCTCGAAGGGCAACGCGATAGGTTGAGTGTTTAGCCAGATCGAGCGCCGCCGCATTGTCGCCCGGATTCGTCGAACGGATCACGTTTATGACTTGAAAAGATCCGTTGGCCTTTACGAGAACTTTGACGATGACTTTGCCGCTACCGGCGATCGCCATGCTCGTTTTTCCAATGTGCGAGAGTTTCGGCGCGACATAATCCGTTGAAAGCACGGCCGCCGCAGGCAGTGCATTCGCGCCGATAAAAAGCCCGATGCCCGCTGCCATCGCCGTACGAAGAATATAATTCATAATACCTCTGAAAGATCGAAGGATTCTCAGGCACTGTTCCGCCTGACGTTGTTCCACAGAATAACGAGCTACAAACCCAATTTGTTAGTAACCTTGCATTAAGCAGCCAAGGACGCGGCTGGTAGGCGGCGTTTGACCGCCTCCGCGACGCGCGGCAGTTGAGCCATCAGTGAACCGAATTGCGCAAATGTGAGCGATTGCGGGCCATCCGACGCGGCGCTTGCCGGGTCGGGATGCACTTCAATCAAGAGTCCGTCCGCGCCCGCCGTGATACCCGCCAAAGCCATCGGCGTCACCAAACGTGCAACGCCGGTTCCGTGTGACGGGTCGACGATGACGGGCAGGTGCGTGAATTGCGCGAGGAGCGGAATAACGGTGAGATCGAGCAGATTGCGGGTGGCGGAATCGAACGAACGTACGCCCCGTTCGCACAGAACCACCTGATCCTGCCCCGTTAAGAGTACGTACTCCGCGGCCATCAGCCACTCGTCGACCGTAGCGGAAAGTCCCCTTTTTAGAAGGACCGGGACGCGCGCTTCGCCTGCCTCGCGCAGCAAGCCAACGTTCTGCATATTGCGCGCGCCGATTTGCAGCATGTCCGCATACTTGGCAACCAGCTCCACGTCTCGCACGTCCAGCACTTCGGTGAGCATGGCTAGGCCATTACGATCGGCGGCATCACGCATGAGCTTGAGGCCTTCTTCACCGAGACCCTGGAATGCATAGGGCGAGGTGCGGGGTTTGAAGGCGCCCCCTCGTAAGACGTTCGCGCCCTGCTCGGCGACGGCAGCCGCCGTGCGGTCGATCTGGTCGCCCGATTCAATGCTGCAGGGGCCCGCACAGATGGCTAGCTCCTCCCCGCCGAAGGTCGCGCCGTTCTTGAGGCGGACGATGGTGCCCGCCGGCCGCGCATCGCGGTGGACTAATTTGTATGGCTGAGGCCTGAGGTGTTCCATTTTGTGGCATCTGCCTTCGCCGCGACCACCCGCAGGGCCGCTAACTCACGACTCGTGACCAAGCGGGTCGCGCCCGGAGGGAGTTCGCCAAGCGAGAGCGGCCCAAATCTCAAGCGCTCTAGAGCGATCACCGGATGCTCGAGTACCTCGAACATGCGCCGCACTTGCCGGTATTTGCCTTCGTGAATGGTGAGATCGATGACCGAGCTATCCGCTCGCGTCGCTATCACGCGCAGATGTGCTTTCGAGGCTTTGAATTCTTCTAGCCGCACGCCTTCTTGCAATTTCGCAACATCTTTTTGCGTGAGACGCCCGCGCACGACTGCGCGGTAGGTTTTCTCAACGCCGAAACGCGGGTGCGTCAGAACGTATGCGAGATCACCGTCATTGGTCAGCAGCAAAACGCCTGACGTATCGTAATCAAGCCGTCCGACCGGAACGATGCGCGGCGTGCCTTTGGGAAGCAGTTGCACAATGGTGCGGCGCCCCTGCGGATCGCGCATCGTGGTCATCACTCCGGCGGGTTTGTTTAAAACGAGATAGGTGAATTCTTGCGCAAGTTCGAGAAGTTTGCCATCAACTTTGACTTTGTCGTTTGCTTCAACGGAGGTTCCCAACTCGCGGACCATCTTGCCGTTGACCTCAACGCGGCCGGCGGTTATATATTCTTCGGCTTTACGCCGCGAGGCGACGCCGGCTTGCGCGAGATATTTCTGAAGCCGCATCATCATTTTTTGCGGGTGTAGTCTTTCGCGAGCAGATCATATTTTGTGCGTTGACTATCGATACGGTTACCCCGTCCATAAAAATCCGACGTTTCACCGCGGCGCTTTTGAATTACCCACGTTATGAGGAGCACCGCTCCAAAAGCTCCGAAAATTAGCAGTCCGAACATCGTCCTCTCTTTCAAGCAAAAGGCACGGAATTGCTTCCGTGCCTTCTTCTACTTCCGTTTTCTCGAAAAGTTAGTATTTGCTGCCGTTGCTGCCGCCGCCGTCTTCGTAGCCCCGGTTCATCGAAAGAGCTTCTTTGGTGACGGTATCGAGGAACTCCGCGTTGCTACGCGTCTGGGCCATCTTGTCGAGAATGATCTCGGTGATGTCGCCGGAGTTGAGCACGCTGGTCGCGCGACGCAACATCCAGATCTTGCGCATCTCGGTTTCGCTGAGCAGCAGCTCTTCGTGACGCGTACCCGAACGCTTGATGTCGACGGCCGGGAAGACGCGCGACTCTGCGAGCTTGCGCGTGAGGTTGAGTTCCATGTTGCCAGTGCCTTTGAACTCTTCAAAGATGACGTCGTCCATCTTTGATCCCGTCTCAACGAGCGCGGTTGCGATGATGGTGAGCGAACCGCCTTCTTCGATTTTACGAGCCGCACCGAAAAAGCGTTTGGGCTTATGCAGCGAGGCCGTATCGAGACCGCCTGAGAGCGTGCGGCCCGAAGTCGGAATGACTTGGTTATATGCACGCGCGAGACGAGTGATCGAATCGAGCAGAATCACGACGTCTTTGCCGAGTTCCACGAGACGCTTTGCCCGCTCCATGGTGAGTTCCGAGACCGCCGTGTGGTTCTCGGGATGCTCATCGAAGGTCGATGCGACAACTTCGCCGTCGATTGTGCGCTGCATATCGGTGACTTCTTCGGGACGCTCGTCAACGAGCAACGCAATGATGTGCGCCTCGGGATGATTGATCGAAATTGAGTTTGCGATATTTTTGAGCAGCGTGGTCTTACCGGCTTTCGGCGGCGAGACGATCAGTGCGCGTTGACCTTTGCCGATCGGGCAAAACAGATCGATTACGCGCGTCGAGAGTTGCGTTGAGCGCACTTCGAGCTTGAAACGCTCTTGCGGATAAATCGGCGTGAGCTTCTCGAACACGCGGCGTCCGCGAATTGCTTCGGGATCGAATCCGTCGACGGTATCGACTTTGATGAGGCCGTAATACTTCTCGTTGTCTTTCGGACGGCGGACTTGGCCTTCGACCAAATCACCGCGGCGAAGTTCGAAGCGGCGGATCTGGGATTGGCTGACGTAAATGTCATCCGGACCGAGCAGATAGCCGTCGCGCCGCAAGAAGCCGTAGCCTTCGGGCAGGACGTCGAGGACGCCGTTGGCGATCTCGATGCCGGAACGCGCGGCTTGGATTTCGAGAATCTTGGGAATCAGTTCGTCTTTTTTGATCTTGAGGGGATTCTCGATTTCGAATTCTTTAGCCAGCTCGTTGAGCTCGGATTTGGTTTTCTCGGCAAGCTGCGCGGCGGTAATGAGTACCGGCCCGACGGCTTCGACTTGCGGAAACTGCTCGTTGTGAGCATTGAAGGGGCGTCCGCCTTGGTTCGGGTTGTTGTGATGACGCCGAGGACGCCGGCGTCCGCCGCCGCCACCTTGATTGGGGCGATTGTTGTTGGGACGATCGTTGAATTGCAGTGGACTATCTCTCTCGTAGAGTCGCGTACGTTCATGCGGCAAAAAATACCGGCGAGGCTGCCTGGCATCTTGAGCGGTGAGGGAACGCGGTGGGGAATGCTAAGGTGCAGCACTTTTATGCCTGCGACCGAGGTCACTATAGCATACGCCCTTCACGGAGACAAGTGGCGGGGCCCGCTCAGGTGCGGGCTGCCCGCTTCGTAGAAGCGCAGATGCCGGTCGGCGGCCTTGGTAATGCCGATGCGCTTACTCTTGCGAACGGCACCGCTTTTGAGTCCACCATCGGCGATCCACAACTCCGGACTCTTCAAAAGGTCTACGCCATCGAGGCCGCGATCGATGGCGAGTGCCTGGCAGAGCCGTCCGGGTCCGCGGCAGAGATCGCGAACGACTTCGGTGCCGCGCCGCTGCATCATTAAAGGAAGTCCATCCAACGGTTCCAGGGCACGAATGAGAATTGCCTCGCCAATGCCGGCCTCGTTGCTACTGACGTTGACGCAAAAGGACGTACCGTAAATTTTATAGATGTAGGCGTGGAAGGCCGCAAGAAACATGCTGGCGTTGCGTCGGGTCTCTCCACGGTGCGCATGCGAGGCCGGATCATTTCCGCTGAGATAGGCTTCAACTTCCACGATCTTGCCTGCCGTGCGCCCGTGCGGGCTCTGGCGTACGAAAACGAGACCGATCAACGCTTTTGCCAGCGCGACGGTCTCGTTCGGAAGTTCGCTGCGCTTTAGCCGCTTAAGCGGCAACGTGCAAGGTTACCTCTGCGCGCGCACGCGCCGTGAGATCTTCAGCCGGCCCGCGATCCGCATGCAGCCCATACTCGGCGAAGCGATTGAGTGCGCAGCCAAGGCGGACGTACTCAATTGCGAGTGGCATCGGCACCTCGCGACGTTCGCAAAAATCTTCGACGACACGCTCGTCGGCTACGTGGAAGTTGACCCTGCCACATCCCATCTCCGTAAGTCTTTCCGCCACCGCCGTCATGGCAGCGTAGCCGACCTCACGGTCGAGCAGTGCCGGATACCGCCGCACCTTGAAAGGAACCCGGACGGATTTTTCTTTCTTGCCGGCGGCTAAGGCCACATACGCCACGCCATGGCCATGATCATCCGCCGCGAACCCGACGGTCGCATCGATAATCGGTCCCCTGGTTGCGCGCTTACTTTCCATGCTTATCACCGTACCCAATTCCCACCTATCTCTATTGTAAATCGAACATACGTTCGATGTCAATGCGCTAGCGCGGGTTCTCGGTCGAGGAGGTCCGCGTAGATCGACTGGACTCGCTCGGTTTGAAGGCCCGCGCCGAAGCGCTCCGCGCCGTGGCGCGCGTTCTCGCGTTGCTCGGCGGTCGGTACGTCCATTCTGCCAAGCGCGAGTGCCAGATGCTTGGCATCGTTCTCAACGAAGGTCGCGCACGTGCCCAGCACATCGCGGGCCTGCGGGGTGTCTACCGCGATGATGGGGCAGCCGGCCGCCATGGCTTCCGCTAAGACCAGGCCTTGCGTTTCGGTAAGGCTTGGGAAGACGAACGCGTCGGCGCATGCATAGACGTTCGGAAGGGCCATTCGCGGCAGTTCACCGGTAAAGATAACGCGGCCCGATAGCCCGAGCTCTTGAACTTGCAGCTCCAACCATTCACGCGCGGGCCCATCCCCGACAAGAACCAACTTCACGCGCCGATCATTCACGCCAGCAAGAGCACCCAGTACGAGCTCGACGTTCTTTTCGCGGGCGAGACGGGATACGAAAACGGCGAGCTTGTCCGCCGGCGCGGCACCGAGGTGGGCGCGCAACTTGTCCGTGCGCGATCCGGATCCGAAGAGCCGCACGTCTATTCCGCTCGGCACGACGTCAATGCGCGCGGTGACACCTACCTCCAACAAATGCTCACGCATCGACTCGGTCGGCACGATCACGGCATCCGCCGCATTCGCATACAAACGGGTGATCGTCGATGCGGCGCGACGAGTTGTGGCGGCGTCGAACGGCACATAGTGGGCGTATTGCTCAAGCCGCGTATGGTATGTGTAGACGAGCGGAATGTGAAAACGGCGAGCATACCCGACCCCCATCCACCCGGTGACGAAAGGCGAATGCGCGTGGATGATCGAGAGCCTCTTGATAATGCCCTTGAGGTCACGGCGTCTGACGAGCGGGAGCGTAAGGCGGTACGGCGTCGCAGGGAGCGGCAACGATGGAATGCGCACCGTTTCACTCTCGGCCGTCTCATCGTAGCCGGGAACTTTGGGCGTAAAGAGATAGACGTCGTGGCCGCGGTCACGCAAACCGCCCGCCAGCGCATCGACGGAAGCGACGATTCCGTTGACGATCGGCCGGTAGCACTCGGTAAAGAATCCGACCCGCAATTGCTCCACGCCCCAGGGATTCGAAAGGGGCGGGCCTCTTCCTAGAGCCTCAGCGCAAGCTGCCTTGCCCTGCCTTACGAGCGAGGCCATGCTGATCTGGGCTATGACTTTTGGGGTAGTCGGCCCTCGAACGGGTCATGGTATAGTGCCCGGGTTACCGGTGCGCTCCGGCGCACCGTTTTCAGGATCGTGCATTTAGGTCTTCCGAGGCCTTCCGCCGTCCATGGTTTAGGCGTTTCCAATCTGGATCCGTCAACCGATTTACTACCTCTATAGACGATTGCGGTTCGTCCCCGTTTGCTCGGGGCTGATTTGAACGCGGGGTTTTGCAGAGATGCAAGAGGCCAAAGCGTTCGAAGCCGGGGCCGTCGTACCAGGAAAGGAGTTGGGTTGATAGGGCGCATTGCCTCAAAGGCGAGCTTGCTCGCCGCGAGCGTTCTTACACTCTTGTTCGTTGAGTGTATCAGCCATCCCGGAGTTGCCTCGGCAGCCCCGGCCGCAACGCAAGTTGCAGTAGCAAACCAAGCTTCCAAAATCGTCACGTTCACATCGAACGGTGCGACCACGGAGCATGCCACCACCGCAAAAACGGTCGGTGATTTCCTCAAAGAGCGCGGCTTGACCGTGGGCGATGCGGATTTCGTGTCCCCCGCAGCCTCCACCCCGCTCGCCGATAAGATCGCGGTCACCTACCGCGCAGCCGTTCCCGTCACGATCGCAACCTCGAAAAAGACGCGTACGATTGTTTCGTCGGCGCCCGATGTCGGTGCGCTCTTCGAGAGTCAAAAAATTAACCTGGGCAAGCACGACCTGATCTCGGCTTCGCTTTCCGATCCGCTCGTTGCAGACGAAGTGATTCGCATAACGCGGGTAATGAGTTGGACGAAAACAACGAAGCTGCATTTGCCGCAACGCGTCATCACGCGTGTCGACTTCACGCTTCCGGCCGGCACCACCCGCGTTATTGCGCCGGGTCGTTCGGGTGAAAAAGAGTTTGTTGTAGCGTTCACTCGCCGCGATAACGGTTCCATTGAGCACCGCATTATAGCAACGCGTATCGTGCGCAAACCCAGTGCCCGCATCGTTGCACGAGGCATCGGTGAATGGGCTGCCTTCGCGCAAATGGCCAAATACGGATTACAACGCACTTCGTATGTCAGTGCGAGCGCACTCTCGATGGTTGCTACTGCGTACACCGCAGGCTGCTACGGTTGCACCGGCATTACGGCCAGTGGATACCGGGCCGGCCACGGAATCGTAGCGGTCGACCCACGCGTTATTCCGCTTGGAACGCGGCTCTATATCCCCGGATATGGCGCAGCGATTGCAGGCGATACGGGCGGAGCGATCACCGGTAACCGCATCGACCTCGGCTTCAACTCACTTCGCGACGCGTTCCAATTCGGACGCCGTACGGTGACCGTGTATCGACTCCGAAAAGGATAACGATACCCCGAAGACGCTGCTAGCAGCCTTTGGATTGCGTCCGAGAAAATCGCTCGGACAAAACTTCCTGATGGATTGCGGCGCAGCAATGCGAATCGCGAAAGCCGCAGTAGAGGGCTCGTCGCAGGACGAGCCTTTTCGCGTTCTGGAGATCGGGCCGGGCACGGGTTCCCTCACGCAAGCATTGCTGCAGATGCACGATGACGTCACCGCGATAGACCTCGATGCCAAAATGATCGAGATATTGCAGAGCCGTTCCGAGTTGCAGAGTGCGCATACCGTGCAGGCCGACGCACTAAAGTTCGACTACTCGGCCTTCGCCGGCACGAATCGCTGGCGCGTGACCGGCAATCTCCCGTACAACATTGCGACGCCGCTCATGATGCAACTCATCCAGATGCAGAACGGTCCCGAGCAACTGGTGTTTATGATCCAGAAAGATGTGGCGGCAAGACTGATCGCACGTCCATCGACGCCCGCTTACGGCAGCTTGAGCTTGGCGGTCCAATACGGCATGCGGGTCGAACGTCTGTTCAATCTGGGTCCAAGCGTTTTTTACCCGCGTCCGAAAGTTGATTCGACGGTCGTCCGCTTGACGCGGCACGCGCGGCCTCCGGTCGAGGTGCGTGACGTGCATTTGCTCATGCAGGTCGTGCGCGGCGCCTTCGCGTACCGCCGCAAAACGCTCGCCAACAGTTTGCAGTTGGCACTCGGCATTCCGCGCGCCCGCGTGGCCGAAGCGCTGCAACGCATTGATAGCAGTCCGGAGATTCGTGGAGAACAACTCAGCCTCGCCCAGTTCGCCGCCCTTAGCGACGCTCTCGCAACCTAAATTTCCGGTAGCCGCCACCGCCCTCGCGGCGGTTTGCATTCTTCCCGTCATTTTCATCGCTGCCGTGATCGGCTTCTTTATCGTGCGCGCCTACTCCGGCGGCACGATCGATCCGCGCCATATCACGGTAGTCCAAGGCCTTTCGGTGCAGCTCTTCGCTTATGTTTTGCTCGTGCCGTATCTGCTGATGGTGATGATGCGTGTGTGGCACGTTTCGCTGGGTGATTTAGGCTTTCGCCTTCCCACATTGCAGAATCTGAAATTCGCACTGCTCGGAGCGCTCGGGATGATCGTGCTGGTGCAGACAACGGCGGCCATCATCACCACGGCGTTGCATTCGCATCACGAAGAACAAGCGGTGCAGCTGCTCAAAGCGGTGAAAACACCCGGTGTTCTTGTCTTTTTCACGATCTACGCGGCGATCATCGCACCGTTTGTCGAAGAGCTTACCTTCCGCGTCTTTTTCTTTAGTGCAGCGGTGCGTGTCGCTCCGTTCTGGGGCGCGGCCCTCTTTAGCGGAATTCTCTTTGGCGCCGCGCACGCCGATCCGATTGCCTTTGTTCCGCTTACCATTGGCGGCATGCTGCTCTGCTATCTGTATTACAAAACTCGCAATGCGTGGGTCTCGATGATCACGCATGGCATCTTTAACGGCACCACGATTCTGGCGCTGGTAACGGCGCAGCATCACGGCATAAAATAGTGCACGTGGCGGTCGATGCCTTCAACCTGGCAGCCGACCGGCGCGGCATGGGCAGGCACGTGCGTGCGATTCTCTCGCGTTTACCGCAGCATGGGGTGACCTTCTCGCTTATCTGCCGCACGCCGTCCGATGCAGCGGCAATCAAGGATATCGGCCACGGGCGAGCGGTGCTTGCGCTAAGCGGCGCCCGCCGCACATCCTTTGATGCGGCTTGGTTTCCATGGAACGGCATGCGCTTCGATCTGGAGGTTCCGGCCGCAATCACCATTCACGATCTCTTCGCCATTGATGAGCCGCACCGCAATCTCGTTGCCCGCTTTCGCGAACAACGCCCGATCCTGCGCGGCGCGCGCAAAGCACGGGCAATCGCCACCGTTTCGCATTGGTCTGCGCGGCAGATTGCCGCGCGCTTCGCAGTGCCTGCCGCCACGATTACCGTCATCCCGCCCATTCTGGAATCATTTTGGCAACCCGTTCCGGAAAAGACACCGTTCAAGCAGTACGTGCTCTTCGTTGCCGGTCCGGAACCGCGCAAAAATGCGGCCATGTTTTTCGAGGCCTATCAACGGTCCTTCGCAGGCGGCGACGTCGTGCTGGTGATCGCCGGGACGCTTCATGAGGACGATGAGCGGGCGCTTGAATCAAAGCATTTCCGCTTCGAACGCGTGCGCCCAAATGATACCGAATTGCGGGAGCTCTATTCGCACGCAATTGCGGTTGCGGTGCCGTCGCGCAGTGAGGGGTACGGACTCGTTGCACTCGAGGCGATGGCGTGCGGCGCGGCGGTGATCGCATCCGATGTGGGCGCGCTCCCCGAAGCGTGCGAAGGCGCAGCCCTGCTTTTAGGCTCAAATGACCCTGATGAGTGGGCCTTTGCGCTTCTGCGCACCGCGCGTGATCATGAATACCGGCGCAGACTACAGCAGCGTTCCCTCGAACGCGTGTCCACCATCGACCGCGAAGCGCCGGCGCGCGTTATGGCCGAGTTGCTGCTCTCACTTGCTCCACAATCGCACGTAACCGCGAAATAAAATTTGCTGGGGACGATCGCTCGGCATGCTTGCGTAGCGCTTGCGGATCAAATCTGCGAGCATCAAAACTACGCAACACCGCGGCCAGTGATTCCGGCGTTTGCTCATCAAAGAATTGGCCCGTCGTGCCTGCAATAACTGTTTCTCTCGCACCGCCGCCGTTATACGCTACGACGGGCCGCCCGCTGGCATTCGCCTCAAGCGGGACAAGTCCAAAATCTTCGGAGCCGGGAAGAATCGCGGCGGTCGCACCTCCCAGCAAACGATTGAGGTCCGCATCCGGAACGTAGCCCAGAATCGTCGCTGTTGAACGCTCCGCCAGCGCGCGCAGTTCCGCTTCGGCGGGGCCCCTCCCCGCAACCAGGAGCTTCACGCCCGCCATTTGCGCGGCTTTTATCGCAAGGTCGATCCGCTTGTACGATAAGAGTCTTGAGGCCACGATGAAATAGCCGCCGTCGCCTGTCCCGACCGTAAAGCGGTCGATGTCCACGGGACAATGCAAGACGTAGGAATCACGGCCATAGTACTGTTTGATGCGATCGGCTACGTTCTGAGAGTTTGCAATGTAGGCGGTAGGGCGCAGTGCGGCTTTGCGATCCCACTTGATGAGCCGCTCGATGACCGGCCGCCCGAGAGTACGCATTCCAAACCCGCCGACGTATTCGTCATACGCGAAAAGAAAGCGGCTTACCGTATTGATATAGCAAACGTGCACGGCGCCGGGAGGGACTCGGATGCCCTTGGCCCATGCCGTGGTCGAACTGACGATCGTATCGTACTCCGAGAAGTCGAACGCCTCGAAGGCCGCTGGATAGAGCGGCGCGAGCGCACGAAAATACTTATTCGCACCCGGGATGTTGGAGAGCCAGGACATGTGGACGTCATGCCCGGGAATCAGATCGGCGTTTAAGTTCTCATCGTAGAGTGAGGTATAAATCGGCGAGAGCGGATAGGCTTGCGCAATATGCGCAAAGACACGCTCGGCGCCGCCGCGTTGATTGAGGTAGTCGTGCACGAGCGCAGTCTTGCTCAAATTCAACAGATCGTCAGTTGGAAATACGCATTGGCTGCGCAAATTTTTCCCGCTGCCTTTGAGATTCCAAATCATGCGAGGCATGGCAGACGCGTACGCCCCAGTCCCACACGTTCTTGCACACGAACCCTCGAGATTGACTCATCGCTGACCCTAGGACAGCCTAGAGTTCCGAAATTCGGAATGCTTCAGGATGACACATTCGGTTAGCTTGGCGAAGGAGTATCGCGCGGGAGTATGATCGCGACGTTCGGGTTGTCCAAATAGGTGCGCGCTACGCGTTGCAGATCGGCGCCGGTGACAGAAGCGATCGCATCGAGCCCACGGTCGATATAGCTCGGCGGTACGTCTTGCGATGCGAAAACTCCGGCCATCCAAGTGCGGTCTTCCAAGGTGGTAACGCCGTCGATGTAGTTGCCGGCGGCGATGTTCTTCATGCCTCCGATATCCCCGGAGAGCTTGCTATGCGCGAAAATTTGAATCACTGAAAGCGCGGTGCTGAAAGGGCGCGACGGATCGCCGAAGCCGCCATTGATAAAGAGTACGACGCTCGCAGGCCGCTCATCGAAGTTGTAGAGCGTACCGACGGCGCGATCGCTAAAGGGTTTCGTCGTCACGGATGGATTTTCGGCAACCTCCGCTGCCGTGCGCTCCATAAAAGACGTAAGCACCAGCATCGCTCCGAAATCGCGGCTACCGATCGAGGGGGCGCGAAATTGAGCGACGAGCCACGGCACCGCAATGTCGCGATGCGTTACCAAATGATGCTCCGAACCGCTCAGCGGGCTAAGTTTCACGGGGACCGATCTTGTCGCGCCTTCCGGCAATGCCCCGAGCACCTTCGAAAATTGCGATTGTGTAAGCGCATTAAGGCCTCCGGCACCGCTGAGAACCGCGCCCGCGCGCCGATAGTAGGTCGAATAGAACATTTGCGCATCCGACGGAGTGAAACCCGCAAGCGTGGCCGGCAAGCCATATTCCGGCAAGCCCGCGTCACTGTCGGTGTAAAACGCCGTGTCGAGCATTTGAATGCCCACGTTGAGCGGAATTTTCTCATTCTCCGCGATCTTACGATTGAGCTCTGCGCGCGCAAGTGCGAGCGTGGCCGTGCTAAAGTCCGGTTTTGCCAGCGCATGTTCGAATACTGGCAAGATTCCGGTGGCAAAGTTCGAGCTTAATCCTTCGAGATAAAAACGAATGGAGTGGCCCTCAACCGTATAAGTGATCGAGGCTCCTTGCGCGAGCAGCCCATCTTGTAGGGGCACACCACCAACCCGGGTGCGCAGGATACTCTCCGCTACAAGTGCTGCGAGCCCGCTTTGATTGGGTGACTCGCGATCGAGTCCGGCAGCAATGAACATCTGCATGCCCGTGAGCGGATTCGAAGCATCAACCTGGGTAACGATTTTCGCGCCCGAATAAATTCTCAAGGAAGGAGCGGGCACGTGAATGGGCCTCGCAAGCGCAGTTGAGCAGGACACCAAGAAAATAACCAATGCACCGAGCAGCGTGCGCATCATTTCTTCACCGGACTCTTGGTTGGGCCCGTAAGCTCAAGCACTGACGGCCTGCCGAGATAATGCTGCGCCACCTGCGACACGAACGCCGGATCTAGCGTCTGCGCGGTCTGCACATACCGCAAGCCTTCATCGCCCGGCGCATACAGACTGTCACCTTCGATACTGTACCATCCGAAATTGTCCGCCTCCGTGAGCGGCGTTTGCGAATCCGCCAGGACGTGGTATTCAAATGCTGACCGTGCCGCGGAAAACTCGGCAGCGCCGAGCGGCGTTCGCATTTTTTCAATGGCTGCCAATACTATCGAGCGAACTTCATCGCGTCTCTTGCCCGCAATTTCAACGAGCAACACCCCGGGATTATGTAAGGTAATAAATTGCCCGGTCAGAAACGTGTCGGGCGATGAGCTATCGACCGGACGCGAAACCGCGCCAGTTTGCGGCCGAAAAAGGTAATCCGCGATAAAGTCGAGAGCCGTCGCCGCCTTCGTATCCGCGATCGGCGGACCAACCCAACCCAGACCGACCGCATCTTCTGCAAAGGTCGCGCTCGAGGATGCAGGCCCGGCAACCGGCGTTGCATCGATCGGCCTTTCCATTGATTGACCGTCGGTGCGGCCGCCGGAGATGGCTGCGGGAATATCGGCCTGTGTGTTTCCCGCGACTGCGAGAACCGCGTTTGAAGAGCGGAACACACGCGCGGCAAAGACGCGTAGGGCGCTGGGCGTTACCTGGCCGAGCGCCGTTGCATTGGACGGAAGGGTTGAATAGTGAAATGCACCGGTGGGGAAAATCAAAGCGAAGACGCCGTCGCGCAGTGTCTCTTCAACATCAAAGCGCTTCTGAGTCCCGGCGACGACGACATCGCGCAATGCACTGCGCATACCTTCGGCGCTCAGGGCGGGCGTAAAATACGCCGACGTCATGACTTTGATGATTCGAGATTCCGCACCGGATGGTACGGAAGCGGAAATGGAAACCGCATCGGGGTAGGCGCTGATGCCCAGACGTCCGCCGACGCTTTTTACGGCTTGGCTAAGCGACTGGCCGCCGCCGACCTTCGATGCCGCAATTGCCGTGGCCGCATAGCGCGACAATCCGGGAGTGGGATCCTCAAAACCGGTCGACGGAGCACGAAACCAGAGTTCAACCGCGACGCTTGCAACGTTCGCATCGCGGCGCACGATGAGTTGACTGCCGTACGGCAGGTTCGTGCGCTCCATCGCACCGGTGGCGGAAAAAAGAAGCGCTATACCAAGGCATAACGCCGCTGTAAACCTCACGCAGGCTCGGGTGAGATATTGGGCGGCAGACGTTTTGGCGTTTCCGCGCGCTTGGCTTCCGATCCGGGTGGCTTGGTTGTTGTCGCTACTTCGACGTCCGCTTTGTCGCGAGTGTACGGCTTCTCATCGAGAATGGCACGCACTTCTTCGGTATCGACCGTTTCAAATTCGAGCAGCGATTCTACCATACGTTCGATCTTGTTCCAATGGTTGTCGAGAATTTCTCGGCCGCGATCCCAGCACATATCGATGATGCGGCGCACTTCCGTATCGATCTTGCTTGCGATCTCTTCGGAATAATTCCGGTCCTCGCCTAAATCGCGTCCCAGGAACACCTGATGGTTTCCGCGGCCGTATTGAATCGGGCCCATCGAATCCGACATCCCGTATTGCGTGACCATGCGGCGAGCAATTTCGGTCGCTTTTTCGAAGTCGTTACTGGCGCCGGTCGTAACGTCTTTGAACTTGATCTCCTCGGCCAAACGTCCGCCAAGCGCCATGGTGATCTGCGCGAGCAGCTCTTCCTTGGTAATGCTGTGGCGGTCGTCTTCCGGCAACGACCAGGTGATGCCGAGCGCCATACCGCGCGGAATGATTGTCACTTTGTGAATCGGATCGCTGTGCGGCAACATGCCGCCGATGATCGCGTGTCCGGATTCGTGATAGGCCGCGACCTCTTTTTCTTTTTGCGACATCACGACGGACTTGCGCTCCGGGCCCACCATCACGCGGTCGATCGCTTCGTTGCAATCGGCCATTTCGATGACGGTCTTATCTTGACGCGCTGCCAGCAGCGCCGCTTCGTTGAGGAGATTCTCGAGGTCCGCGCCAGAGAATCCGGGCGTACGCTTTGCCAGGGTATCGAGCGAAATGTCTTTGCCGAGCGGCTTGTTGCGCGCATGCACGCCCAGAATAGCCGCGCGGCCTTTGACGTCGACGCGGTCGACGACGATCTGACGATCGAAACGGCCGGGACGAAGCAGTGCGGGATCGAGTACGTCGGGACGGTTGGTGGCGGCAATCAAAATTACGCCGGTGTTTTGATCGAAGCCGTCCATCTCGACCAGCAATTGATTGAGCGTTTGTTCGCGCTCGTCGTGTCCGCCGCCGAGGCCCGCGCCGCGCTGACGGCCGACCGCATCGATTTCATCGATAAAGACGATGCAAGGCGCGGATTTCTTGGCTTGATCGAAGAGATCGCGAACGCGCGAGGCACCCACGCCGACAAACATTTCGACGAAGTCGGAACCGGAAATCGAGAAGAACGGCACGCCTGCTTCGCCCGAAATGGCGCGGGCAAGCAGGGTCTTACCGGAACCAGGAGGTCCGAGCAAGAGCACCCCTTTTGGAATGCGCGCGCCTAGCGCTTGGAATTTCTTCGGATATTTTAGGAAGTCGACGACTTCTTGCAACTCTTGCTTGGCTTCTTCAATACCGGCAACGTCCGCAAAGGTCACCTTTGGGCGATTCTCCGATTGCATCTTCGCGCGCGAACGTCCAAAAGAAAGCGCTTGGCTTCCGCCATTTTGGGCTTGGCGCAGAATGAAAAACAAAAATGCGGCCATGAGCACCAGGGGCAGGAATCCGATGAGGTTCGAGAGCAGCGCGCTGTTGTTGGCCTGCTCGCTATCGAACGAGACGTTATGGCTAATTAGGAAATTCGAGAATTGATATCCCGCGTCCGGAACGGAAACGGTGTACTTGGTTCCATCCTTGAGCTCGCCCGTGCCGTCGTGTCCGACGACATGAAAGTCTTTGACCTGATTTGCGATGACCTTATGGTAGAAATCGCTGTAACTGAGCTTGGTGCTGTTGTTCTGGGGCAATACCACGCGTTCAACGATGAAGAACACGGCGATGATCGCCAGAATGACCAGGATGATTGAACGAAGATGTTTGCCCACGATTGCCTGTATTTAGTCCGTTTTCTCGGAGAAGACCCAGGAATGGAGCTGGGCCAAGTAAGGAAGATTCCGGTACGCTTCTTGGTAGTCCAAACCGTACCCTACGACAAAGGCGTCCGGCGCTGTCAACCCAATGTAATCAACGTGGACATCGACTCTACGGTTGTACGGTTTATCGAAAAGCACACACGATTTTAACGATTTTGGTTCCCGCTGCTGCAAGAGCCCCTGAAGATAGTCCAGCGTGAGTCCATTATCGACGATATCCTCAACGATAACGACATTGCGCCCTGCAATGTTCTGCGTCGTATCCTTAAGCATTCGCACCTCGCCGCTACTCCGGTTTTCGTTTCCATAACTCGAAACGGCCATATAATCGACGTGGATTTCGCTCGGGCCGCCCGCCACCGTCGAAAGCGCGCGGACCAAATCAACCGTGACGTACAACGCTCCTTTTAACACCCCGATTAACAAGAGAGGTTGCCCCGCGAAGTCAGCGGCAATGCCACAAGCCAAGCGCTCGATAGCCGCAGCAATCTCTTGCTGGGTGAAAAGCGTGCGCTCGATGGTGCGGTCGTACGTTTCCAGGTGTTTCACCGGCTTTTGCTCACCGAGATTTGGCCGCCGCAGATGGTCAATTCAACCTCAGAATTCATGAAAAAGCGCCCGGAGCTACCCGATTGGAGCGCCCGAACCGCGGCTTCCACATGCTCGAAATCAACGTTCCGGAGGCCGTCGCTTTCTCGCAAAGCCTCCCGAACCCGCTGCCGCAGGGTTGCACGGTCCTCCCCCGCCTGCTCCGCGCCCACAAGCTCGGCGGTTCGGGCCACGGCTTGGTCGAGTCCCGGGAAGGACGGGCGAAGCGCCTGGAGAGCGGACCGGACCGCATTGCGCCGGTATTCCCGCTTCGCGTTGGAGGGATCGATCGCATAGGGCAGCGCCGCGAGATGGCAGTAGTTCGCGAGCGCTTGGTGGTCCCACCGCAAGAGCGGCCGGACGAGGTCGATGCCATCCCCCAAGGCACGGCGCGCGGCGATCCCGCCGAGCCCCTCGGGGCCGGTTCCGCGAAAAAGAGCTAGCAAAACGGTTTCGGTTTGGTCTTCGGCCGTGTGCGCCGTGGCCACCACGCCTCCCCCGGCCCGCTCAGCAACCTCCAGAAGGGCCTCATAGCGGGCCTCACGCAGCGAGGCCTCATCTTTGCGCTCTCCGGGTAAACCGGCGACTTTCACCGGAATTCCGAGTGCGGCGCCCGCCGCAAGGACAACCGCCTCATCTTGCCATGCCGACGGGCGTACGGCGTGATTGATGTGCGCCAGCGTCAATCGCAATTCCAGGCGCGGCGCGATGGCTGCCAAAATGCCCGCAAGAGCAACGCTATCCGGTCCGCCCGAACACGCCACCACGACGTGCTCGCCGCGCACAAAGCCGCCATCGCGACGCGCCGCGATCTCGAGGGCGCGCTCGGATTTAGCTCCGCGCATGACGGGCGAGTTCCCGTTTGACATCGCGTTCGGACTCCGCCGCACGCTTGTCCCAAATTTTCTTGCCTTTCGCCAAACCGATTTCGATTTTCACCTTACCGCGCGTGAAGTACATGCGCAGGGCAACGAGCGTCAAACCTTTTTCGGCGGCGCGACCGCCAAGCCGCTCGATTTGCTCCTTGTGCAGCAGCAATTTGCGCGGGCGGCGCGGCTCGTGATTGGAGAAGCTGCCTTCTTTATAGGCAGGGATGTGCATGTTGAGCAACCACAACTCGCCCTCGCGAATGCGCGCGTAGGCTTCACTCAAGCTCACTCCGCCGGCCCGAATCGATTTGATCTCAGTCCCGGTAAGAGCGAGCCCCGCTTCGAGGGATTCCAGAATATGGTACTCGTAGCGAGCACGGCGGTTATCGACCGAAGGCGAACGATTGACGGCTTGCTGTGTTGCGGCTTTTTGCTTCTTAGCCATTAGGGACTTCGCCGGTCTTGCACGTCATCGAGGCGGCCTTTAGAAACGAAATGGCCCTCGCCCTCCAGAAGCACTTTACCCTCCGCGCGCACACATGCGCGCAGCGCAAGCACATGCCGCCGGATCCAAATCACTTCACCGTCGACTTGCAAGGGCGTCTCCAGCGGAACCGGAGCGCGGAAACGCGTGGACATGCTTGCGGTCACACCGCGAAATCCGGCCGCCGCCGCTGCATGTGCCATGCCTTCATCAAGCAATGCCATCCCGATGCCGCCGTGTGCAATGTTTTTCCAGCCTTGAAATTGCGGCCCGAGTGTTACGAAGGCGCGAACGCTTTGCTCGCCCGTGCGCTCGAAATGCAAGTGCATGCCGATTGCGTTATCGGGTCCACAGGCAAAGCAGTTTCCGTCATCGACCGGTACGTTAGAGATGGACAAGGCGGCTAACGGCCGATCCCCAGGCGCGAGGCGCACAAATCGGGCAGATGCGCTTGGTGAATCTTCTCCTGGACCGCCGAGATCGGATAGTCATAGCGCACGAATTCAATCGCGCACGCATCCGGATCGTACCAAACGAAAGACGCCTCTGGATTGAGATCGCGCGGCTGTCCCACGCTGCCGACATTGACCAAGTAACGCGCACCGGGATCGAGCGTGAGCATTCCGCCGTTTTGCATGTGAGCGTGCGCGATCGATCCATCGGGGTCGAGCCGGTAATATTCAGCAATGTGCGTATGCCCAACGAAAATAAGCGGTGCATCGGTGTTCTGGAACGCCCTTCCGGCGCCACGTTTATCGAGAATGTATTCGAAGTAGTTCACCGGAGCGCCATGGACCATCAGATATTCCGGTGCGCGAATTTCATAACTAAGATCGTTAAGCCAATCGATGTTCGCTTTGGAGATCACGGTTTGCGTCCACTCGATTGCGGCGCGCGCGGTTGCATTGAAATATTCAACCCCGAAGTTATCGATCGCCGCCACGTCGTGATTTCCAAGAACGCTCGACGTACAACGCGCGCGAAGGAGATCGACGCACTCGTTCGGATTAGGACCATAGCCGACCATGTCGCCGAGGCAAAGCAAACCGTCCGCTTGATCGAGCTTGGCAAGCATGATGGTAAGCGATTCCAGATTGGAGTGGACATCCGAGACGACTGCATATCTCATGGCAATTTTATGGACCGGAGGACTTCGGCGAAGGCTGCTCGTTCTGCTTCCGTCCCCACGCTCACGCGGATGTGCCCATCGAGCGGCGGTGCGAAAGGTTTACGAATGAAGACACCAAGCTCGAGGAGAGCCTTAATGACGGCATTCGCGACCTCAGCAGTACCATAATCGATGCAGACAAAATTGGTGAACGACTCCAGGTACCGGCGCCCAAGTGACGTAGCAAGCGTGTAGTAATCCCGCCGCCCACGGTCCACGTCGGAAACAACCTGTGCAACGAAGTTTTCATCCGCAAGCGCGGCAAGCGCTCCGATTTGTGCGTTACGGTTGACGCCGTAATGAAGCCGGATTTTATTAAACGTTGCCGCAATGCGCGGCGAAGACACGGAGTAGCCGATGCGCGCTCCGGCCATCCCGTATGCCTTCGAGAACGTGCGAACGCGCAGCAGCCGGTCGTCAATGACGTTGGGCATAAACGAGGCAGCCGGCGCAAACTCGGCATACGCTTCATCGAGTAAGAGCAAGGTCTCTTTTGGGGTTGCATCGAGCAATCGTTCGATCTGATTGCGCGACGCAAGCGTTCCGCTCGGATTATCGGGGTTAGCAATGTAGATCATCGCGGGCTTAAGTTTGTTCGCTTTGGAAATCAGCCCATCGACATCGATGTGTCCGTCATCGCGATAGCCTATGGTGCTGAGCGCGCCGCCATATCCCGTAACGTGAAAAGCGAAGGTCGGATACGTCCCACGTGTGGTCAACGCGATTCCGCCGGGACCGATAAAAGCGCGCACCGCGAGCCCCATGAGATCGTCGATGCCGCACCCAACGCTAAGGTTCTCGACCCTGCATTTCAGACGCGACGCCAAGGTCTCGCGCAAAGCGTAGGATTCGGGATCTCCGTACCAGCTCAAACGCGGCAGTTCCGCACTCATCGCGCGCACCGCTTTGGGGGAGGGTCCGAATGCACTCTCATTGGCGCCAAGGCGCAGAATCGCGGAGTGGCCGCCTTCGCGCATCAACTGTTCGGGCCCGATGAATGGCGTCATCGGAGGGATCGCTTCGATAGCAGGGGTCGCGCGCACCATCAGGACTTGATCGTAATCTTATCGATGATGGAGGTGACGCCGTTTACCTTTCGCGCCGTCTCGAGCATGGTCGTCTTAATTGCTTGGGTTGAAACGTGGCCATACAGCGTTACCGTGCCGTCGCGCGAGACGCCCTTCACTCCGAAGGCATTCACGCCGGTTTGGGCGGTAAGGGCGCCCATCACTTTGGTGAGGAGCGCGGCATCGCCGAGCGATTCACGCGCTCCGCGGAGCTTCGGATTGATCTTTGTGTTGTCGGTCACACCGGTCACGCCGCCCACGGAACGCGCCGCGTTCTCGAAGACGCCGCGTTGCGCCGGATTGCGAACGTCGCCGCTGAGCGTGACGTTACCATTCGCAACCTCAACATGTACGCTCGTTGCAGAATCGACGTCGATGGCAGCAAGTTTGGTTTTTACCGAGGCTGCAAGCACGGCATCGGCTGCCTGTTGCGGCGCGGCCGATGCGGCATCCTGAGCCTGTTTCTGCTGGGTCGACGTGCATGCCGCGAGCGCAAGGAGACTTGCGATGAAAGCGACACGAATTCTTGAAATCAAATGAGCCCCTCCATTAATGGTTGCACGTTCACGGCAGCGCCGCGAGCGATTTCGGTAACATCTTCTCCGATGGTGAGAAATCCGGCGGCACGTGCCGGCAGACTTGCCGACGATGAACGAATCGCAAGGCAGCGCGCGAGATACCTTTCTCCATCGTCGCGCAGGCTTACCGGCACGTACCACGTCCAGCCGGCGCGAGCCACGATGCCTTCATCCAACAGTGCGGATACTAACAGAGCGCGCTGGGTACTCCCTGTAAGCGCAGCGATAACCGGCGCGATTACCGCCTCAAGGATCAGAAGTGCGGAGGTCGGGTTTCCGGGCAGGCCGATGACCGGCTTGCGCCCGAGCAGCGCGAGGACCGTGGGCTTGCCCGGCTTGACGCGCAGTCCATGAATGACGACACCCGGCTCACCGAGATTATTGATAGCGCCGGGCGTCAAATCGCCCGTCCCAACCGATGAACCGCCACTCAGAACAAGCGCATCGCAATGCGGAAGGGCCTCGCCCATCGCCCTTTCTAGCGCTCCCGGCCTGTCAGAGACGGTCGGAAAAGCCACCGCTTCGCAGCCTTTTCCCCGGAGCGAAGCGGCAAGTGCGTACCGGTTGGAATCTCGAATCTGGGCGGCCCCTGCGCTCTCGCCGACACTGACCAACTCATCGCCGCTCGAAAGGATGCCGACGCGAGGTTTTCGATAAACCGCAACGCGTGCAATTCCTAGCGTCGCCAAAACCGAAATTTCCGATGGCCCGATGCGACGGCCGCGCTGCAGCATGGCCTCGCCTTCCTTCATATCATCGCCCGGTTGGGTGAGACACTCATGCGCAGGCACCGCCTGTGCGATCTCAACGAAGTCGCCGTCCACATGAGCCTGTTCGATCGGAACCACCGTATCCGCGCCGGTGGGAAGAAATCCGCCGGTCGGAATGCGTGCGCTCTCGCCGCCACCGATCCCGCGGTCATAGAGCTTGCCCATGGGAACGTCGGCCGCGATATGCAGCTTGCCCGGCGTGTCCGCAGAGCGCACGGCGAATCCGTCCATCGTCGAGCGCGCCGCGACGGGATAATTCCGGTCGGCAAAAACGGCGCGCGCCAAAAAGCGGCCGGCGGCGTCATCCAGCGCGACGCTTTCTTCACCCGGCGCAGCGATTTCGGCGCGTGTAAGATACGCGATTATTGCTTGCCCCGGGGGCATGAGTTCGCTTGGGTCAAACCCGCGCCCCGGTAGGACTGCGTGCACACCTCGCATAATGCGCCGTTCGTTCTCCATGCTTGACATTGCTTTAATTCGCCGCGATCCCGATCGCGTTCGGCGCTCGGCACGCAGTCGCGGTATCGACCCATCGTTCGTTGACGAATTGCTGATGCTTGACACCGAGTATCGCAAAGCGCTTACCGATGTTGAAACGGCACAGGCGCAAAAAAATGCCCTCTCCGGCCAGATCGGCCGCGCCGCCGATAAAGCCGCAGCGGCCAAAGAAGCACGCCCGCAAATCGATGCGCTTTCCGCGGAAATCGCCACAGCCGAGAAAATCGCCTTGGAGCGGTCTCCCGAAACGGAAGGATCGCGGTTTCGCGACCTCCTCACGCAAACGCCGAACGTGCTCGATGACTCGGTGCCCGAGGGACGCGACGAAAGCGGGAACGTCCTCGTGCGCGAATGGGGCACGCCGCGCGAATTTTCGTTTTCGCCAAAGCCACATTGGGAAATCGGCGAAGCGCTGGGCATTCTCGATTTCGAGCGCGCATCTAAGCTTTCAGGGAGCCGCTTTAGCGTTCTACTAGGAGCCGGTGCGCGTCTTTCACGTGCGCTCATCAGCTATTATCTCGATCGCAATTCGCAACGCGGTTACACTGAAGTCGTGCCCCCTTTTTTGGTCACGCGCAACACCATGTGGTCGACAGGCCAACTTACCAAGTTCGCGGATGCGATGTTTACCGATCAGGATGCAGACTTATTTCTAATTCCAACCTCCGAAGTTCCCCTTGCGGCACTGCATTCTAACGAGATTTTATCGGCGCAAACGTTACCTCGAAAATATACTGCATACTCACCCTGCTTTCGCAAAGAAGCCGGCGCTGCCGGCAAGGATACACGCGGACTCATTCGCCAACATCAATTCGAGAAGGTCGAGATGGTATGGGTGACGGATCAAGAGAGTTCCGCATCGGCGCTCGAAACCATGACGGCACATGCAGAAGAACTCCTACGCGAACTCGAACTGGCATATCGCACCATGTTGCTGTGCGCCGGCGACACGAGTTTCAATGCCGTCAAAACCTACGACATCGAAGTTTGGCTACCGAGCGAACAGAAATATCGCGAAATCAGCTCGTGTTCGAACGACACCGACTTCCAATCCCGCCGCGCCGGCATCCGGTATCGTCGCGATGCAAAGTCGAAACCGGAACTCGCCCACACGCTCAATGGGTCGGGTTTACCGGTGGGGCGCGTTCTGCTCGCGATCCTTGAGAACTACCAGCAGAGCGACGGGAGCGTCGAGATTCCCAAGGTGCTCCGTGCGTACATGGGCTGCGAGCGTATCACTTCCTAGCATTCTTTACGGCGAGCATTACTTTTCTAAAGTAATCCATTCTTGCAAGCGATCCAGGACGGCAGAATCTTTCGGGAGTTCTGCTCCGGCGATGCGCCGGCTCTCGAGGGTGACCTGTGTTGTACGCTCGTCGATGCGCTGCACAATGCATGCAATCCGCTCGGAGAACATCAGACCAAAGGTTGCATCGATCGTTCCATGCTCGCGATCCATATCCCGAATTTGCGCGCCGACCACGTCTTCCAGTCCCCGAATGCAACGCTCGAACGCGTCGTCGTACGAGACTCCAAGCGCAACCGTTCGCGAAGGACGCACGGAAATTCCCGAAGGCCGTTCGCTCACAATCCCAAGCCAGCGCAAAATGAAACTCATACCCGGGGCGCCATTCGCCGCACGGTCTTATGGACTTGCCAAATAGGACGATTTTGATAAGGTGGGCCGCGATGGCCGCTTCTTTCGCTAAGCTCTCGTATTACTATTACTACGGCCGCTTCGCCGCGCCGGCGGGTTTGGTATTGCCTTAGCTTCTCGAACGAGAATCAAAAATGCAAAAACCGCCTCGCCGACGCGAAACAAGCAAATGTCCAGCGTCGAGCTCCATGACACTCCAGGAGCTGCGCCATTTCACCGTGCAATTCTCCGTCTCCAGCCATCTTTTCTTAGAGGCTCAATTGCGCAAATGCATCAACGCCGCTACGCTGGAGAGCTACCGCGCAGGGTACGAAGGCGACGCTGGCCTTCTGCGATGCGATGCGCGGCGTGTACGGCTCAGAGGATCCCTCGACGGCCGCCGGCGCTTCCTACGCGATCGAGCATTGGGCGGCCGCGCTCGAGGAAAGCATGCGCAGCATACGGATGATGAGTTGGCGCAAGCGTTCGCGGCGCCGGGGGTTCGATCAAGCCGCGTTCTTGGCAGGCGCCGGGCCGTACTCGAGCCGGTGAGTACCTTTTGGCGTGGGCTGGCGGAGGATTGTAGGATGATGAAAGTCGCTTAATTGGCGGGAACCGGTAGGGCAGCAAGCCCTAGTTGGCTAACTCTTCCTTCACACGGATGAGCACCTCGATTAGCGGCTTCGGCCAGTCGCAACTCCCAGCTGGAGGCCCTGAGCCTCCTCCGGCGTCTCCCTCTGCGGCCTTGGCTGATTCAAAACTTTCAGCGGATACGTACACGCAAAGCCAAGCCGTAACTGTTCTGCTTGCCAGCACAACGACGAGCGATACGGATTACGTCCAGCAATTCGAGCAGAGTCAAGCGCCGCCGCCCTACACGCTTGCCAGTGCCGCCCCTAATCCCGCACGTGATAATAGCCGCGCGCTCGCGCCCTCGGAGTACAGCGCGTTTCAGATCCGTCAGTTCTCGGATTTGGTGAAAACAATTCACCGCGTCACCTCGGCGGTGCTGCCAAACTTCTCTTTCTCCGCTTAATACAGCCGCCGCGCCGATCCTCATTGGATGTACTCGAGCAAGCGATTGCGATCCAAGAATCGCACGTGGCCGCGTTCGCGCCGCAAAGCTCCGTTCGCTTCTAGCTCCGCGATGGCGCGCGCGGCAACTTCTTTTACCGTCCCCGCGGCCGATGCCAGTTGTGTCTGGGTAAGATTTCCCACGGGCGGCAAAGCGATTTGAAGACCCAGTTCCGGCGGAGCATAGGGCAGCAGGACAGCTGCTAGCCGGGCGATCGTCGCGTGAGAAACCTGTGCCAGGCGCCCAGCCAGTGCTCTCGCGCGCTGCGCGCACAACAGACCGAGAGCAGTGCCCACCGCCGGATCGCTCTGGGCGAGCGTATACACAACAGTCAGCGGAATCTTGAAGTAGCGTGCTTTGCGCGAAATGACGCGCAACTCTCCAAGTGTGAGCCCATGATCCAAAACTTGAACGACACCGAACGCTTCGAACGGAAGCACCTCAAAGAGCACGCGTTCGCGACCGTTGCCCGCGCCGGTGCTCAAGCTCATGAGCCCCTCCGCTAAAAAACCGAGGTATTCCCACATCTCGTTTGCGTGGTAAATTAGTGCGCCTTCGAGCGCGGTGTGCTCTTTGGCCGCCGCCGCCAGAGCGTCGCGTGTTTCTGCTTTTGTGCGCGCAAAAATCGAGCGGCGCAAATACGAAAGCGCCGACTTGCCGATGTCTTGCCGGTCGATCCGCGTCAGCTCGATCTCCCACTCGCGGTTAGCCACCTGGCGCTGCACCCATGCGGCTTCGCCGGCATGCAGATGTTCCAACCGCATGACCAGCGGGCGCGGTTCGTGATCTGTGATAAAGCACATCGATTCATCGACCGCGAGCCCTTGGAACGCGCGCAACAATTGCGGAGGCCGTTCCCACGTTGGGACGTCGCGCAAGTCCAGTCGGGTCATGGCGCCGTGCCTCGTTCCGTCGGTATCGGTTTGACGGGCATCTTCCAGCTAAACGTCGCGAGCGTCAAATGGAACAGCAATTCTTGGCCAAGCAAGGGATCGCGACTCAGTAGGCGCGTCGATGCAATGCTTTGGAATCCGAGCCGGTCGAGCAGCGTGATGCTGCGAACATTGCCGGCGAAGCAGTGCGCCTGGATTTCTTCAAGTCCCCAGTCCACGAAACCCATCGTACAGATCATGCCGATTGCTTCAAAGGCGTAGCCCTTGGACCAATGCGGGCGCCCCATCCAATAGCTGACGCTGCCCGAGCTCGGAGAAGCCAATGCTAAGCGAACCATGCCGACGGCTTCATTGGTGTCGTTGCGGGCAATGATGTAGTTGTGCTCCCGGTCGCGCGTGGTAAACATTTCACGCAAGCGCGAAGCGAACATCTCGCGATTATCGGGTGGGACTACGACGAGAAATTTGGCAACCTGCGGATCCGTGATGTAGCGATAGAGCGGACGGACATCTTCGTCACGTCCCGGCCGAAGTGTAATCTTTTGACCGGCAACAGGCTGCACTAGTGGAGCACTCCTCCGCGCCTAGAGTTCTTCAGCATCGTGTGTGTGAAGTTCAAATTCCGGCCAAGCTTTTCCCCGGGAGGCGCATCTCTCGCATTCCGACTTAAGTTGCAGGCGAAATATTTGACCTTTGCATCGCCAGCGTGGCATACTTGGCCTTCATGTTTGAATCCCTCGGCTTGCAGCCGGCGCTTTTGCGAGCCGTCCGCGACCTTCATTTTTCCGAACCGACACCCGTTCAGTACGCCGCCATTCCTCCGGCACTAGCCGGGCGCGACGTCCTGGCGAGCGCTGCAACAGGCAGCGGCAAGACCGGCGCATTCGGTCTGCCTTTACTTCAGGCGTTACTGGCTTTGCCGCGCGGCAAAACACGCGCTCTCGTTCTTGCGCCCACAAGAGAACTCGCCGCACAGATCACCTCACACCTCGGCGCGCTTGCTAAACACACCCCGATAAAAATCGCCGCTGTGTATGGCGGCGTTGGCTTCGGCGGTCAAGTTGCTTCCTTTAAAAGAGGCACGGACATCATCGTTGCTACACCGGGACGCCTGCTCGACCATCTCGCGCAAGGTACCGCCTCACTCGGCGACATTTCTTTGCTGGTTCTCGACGAAGCGGATCGCATGCTCGATATGGGGTTCCTGCCCGTCGTGCGCCGCATCATCAAGAAGATTCCGGCTGCGCATCAGACGTTGTTTTTCTCTGCAACTATTCCGGACGCGATTGCCAAGCTCACCAAAGAAATGCTTCGCGATCCCGTGCGTGTGAACTTAGCGCCGAAGACTGCAGCGGCAACCGGCATCACACAAACGATCTACACGATCGATCAGCAGCGTAAAACTGATCTACTGGTTGAGCTCCTCAAGGACAACGCAATTTATAGCGCGATCGCCTTTACACGGACGAAAGCGCGCGCAAACCGTCTGGCGGCAGCGCTCGAGAAGCAAAATATTCCGGCAGAGCGCATCCACGGCGACCGCTCGCAGGCCCAGCGTACACGTGCGCTCGCGGATTTCAAGAGTGGACGTTACCGTATTCTGGTTGCCACCGACGTTGCATCGCGCGGCATCGATATTGTAGATCTCGGGCACGTCGTCAACTATGATGTCCCGCTCGTGCCCGAAGATTACGTTCACCGTATCGGCCGCACCGCTCGCGCGAAGATGACCGGTGACGCCATCACGTTCGTCGCACCGGATGAAGAGCAATTCTTTGCCCAAATCGAACGAACGCTGGGAAAGCGTCTCGACCGCTCCAAAAATCCGGAGCTTCCACCGGCGGCGCCCGCGCCTGCGCGAATGCACCAAGTCCACAACCGTCGTCAAAGCGGCAACGGCTCGCGACGCAAACGATAAAAGAAGGGCCGGAGACACCGGCCCTTCTTTATTTATTGTTTAGAGACTGCGATCGTATGTTTTGCTGTTCGGTGTATAGTCGATGCTGCCCGTCTCGGCCGTCGATGGCGTAAAGATGGAACGTACTTGATCGCGGTTCTCTGTTCTCGGCCGAACGCCAAGCAGAATTCCGCCGCGGTCCAAACCCTCGCTGTACTCCTTAGCTTTATCTTCCGGGATGCCGGCACCAACGAGCGCGCCGATGATGCCCCCGGTTACGCCGCCGGCACCAAGTCCGGCCAGCGCTGCCGCAAGCGGACCGATCACGAGAGGCGTCGCTGCGCCCCCGGTCGCGCCGATCGCAATCACGCTGCCGGTTGCGGTGAGTCCCGCGATCAATCCACCGAGCGCGCCACCGACTGCGGCACCGGTTACGGCTCCTTCGGCCGCTTTCGTGCCGGTCTCATTAGCAAATTCTTTTTCACGAGTTTTATCGTTCATCATGACGCTGATGTCATCACGACTATATCCTAGATCTTGCAAGCGCTGGACCGTGCTCTCGGCACTGGACCGGTCGTAATACATTCCGGTTTCATACATATTGTCGTTGTTTGTCAAATTAAAATCCCTCCGATTAGCGTAGAGAGGGCTTACCCGTAACGACGGGAGACAAACGTGGCAATGGCTTGCTCGCAAGCAAAATTTTACGGAGAAACGAGCCCCGCCCAGGTGGCGGAATATCGTGCACGATCGAGTGTGCCGTTCGTACGCCTGAGGATACAGGTCGTCACACTCGTACGTCTCTTTCCGCGCAAAAGGGCGATCGCCCGCAGTGTGAGCGAACCGGTGCGAGGTACCGCTACCGTAAAGGGCCGGCGGTAAGGAGTCGAAGACTGTTTTGGAACCGAGCCGTCCGCAGAATAGTACAGCTCGCCAATTCCGTCCAAACGTACCTTCACCGATTGCGCATCCGTCAATGCTTGCGCCGCTTGTGGATCGCCCGCAACAGGAGCGAATCCAATGTGCGGCGCTTGCACGGTAAAGAGGACGCCCGGCGGGCGAAAGGCGTATCCGCGTTCGTTCAATTCAGCCAACTGCGCGGGTAAGCGGCGCAAGAACCCAGCCCAGTTTTTGCGGGCCGGCGGATCCCACACGATTTCTGCTAGCGCAAGCTCGCGCGGGAAGACCATATAGAAAAGGTGATCGACCGTACGCACACGTTCGGTCCACACATTTGCCTGCGCGCCGTAGACGCGGCCAGGCGCCCTTTCCGGCTGGGGGTTGAATGCGTAGACTTCTTCGAGCGTGGACATATGCGGTGCCGCAAGCGGCTCCTGAGCTCGCGCGCCTTGGTACGCATCAAAATAGAGCGGGCCGTCCGGCGAAACGATGACGTCATATCCGAGCGCAAGTGCACGCTGCGCGCTCTTCTCGCCGTGCCATGACATGATGAGCATCGACTTTGCCGGATGCGCGGCAAGGACGTCATCCCAACCAACCGCGCGCCGCCCATGGGCGCTCAGAAAGCCCTGAACTTCACGCATCATTGCCGCCGGCGCCGCGGCGTACACGGCTTCATCGCCGCCGATATGAAGGTAGCGTCCCGGAAAGATTGCAATGACTTCCGTTAAGACATCTTCAATGAAAGCGGTGGTATAGGGATAGGCACGTCGCGCGGCGCTTGAATGCGCCGGCATCTCGATCTCCGGCACGACGGTTACGTGCCGGAGAGCGGCGTACCGCACCACCTCGCGTGCTTGCGCCTGGGTGTAATATGACCCGCCCCCGGTAAGGCGCGGATAGCGTTTGATCTCGAGGCGCCACGCTTGATCGTCCGTGAGATGCCAGTGGAATATATTGAGTTTATAGTGCGCCGCGATATCGATATACCGCTTGACCACATCGACATCAAAGAAATGGCGGCTTACATCGAGTTGAATGCCGCGCCAAGCGTATTGCGGGCGGTCAAAGATGTTTGCAGGTGCGCTGACCAACTTATTGCCGTGCAGTTGCGAGAGTTGCTCGAGTGTTTGAACTCCATAGAAGAGACCGGCGTCCGTATTTGCATCGATGGCTATCCCGGCGCGACTGACGCTGAGCCGGTACCCCTCGGTGCCGAGGTTTTTCTCCGGGCGTGCAAGCCGGTGAAGCGCGACCGAAGATTCCGCGGCGCCGGTTCGCGATTGTACATGATGCAGCGAAAGGAAGTCACGCAAGAAAGCGGCGGCACTACGTTCCGCCCAGTCTCGAGCTTCGATCTTTACACTCTGTTGCCAAAGATATCCACCACCGCTCGGCACCGAAAGTGCAACCGGTTGCGGAACAATGGAGACGGCCGCGCGCGAGGAGACGCCGCGAGACTGCTCGGCCGCTCCCGCGCACGCGCTCAAAAAGGCCGGTAGCAAAAGCAAGGCTGACAATCGCTTTGGCATCTGGGCGCGATTCTAACGATTCGTATTTTTCCCGCTCAAGCGGCGCATTAACCGTGGAATTTCAGCCGGCAACTCTCGAGCAAGAAAGCCGATGCCGATCTTGCGCGTGAGTTCTTCTCCCGCGCGCGCGTGTAGAAAGACACCCCACACGGTGGCAGCCGTCGCGCCCAGACCCCGCGCGAGCAAACCTCCGATGATGCCTGCGAGCGTATCGCCCGAGCCGGAGGTCGCAAGGCCCGGCGTCCCGGCGCGATTGCAGTACAGCTCGCCTTGCGGGGTTGCCACATACGTATCGGCAGCCTTGAGCGCCACGACGGCTCCAAAATCGCGCGCTGCTTGCATTGCATAGGCCGCTGGAGATTCCTCAATGTCTTTTCGATCGATGTGCAAGAGCCGGGCCATCTCTCCGTAGTGCGGCGTGAGCACCGCCTGCGCGGAACTTTGTTTGAGCAGTTCCGGCTGTTGCGCAAGTGCGGTTATGGCCGCGGCATCAAGGAGGATCGGACACTGCATGCGCTTGAGAACCGCACCAAGGAGTTCCAGACACTGACGCTCGTCGAGCATTCCCGGACCGAGCACCACGGCATCGGCATCTTCGACATTCTTCTGAAGTTCTTCGAAAGGAAGAACCAGCGCTTCGGGCATTGCAACCGCCACCGTAGAGATCGTTTGTTGTGCGGTGGCGATCTTCAGCTTGCCTGCGCCCGCTCGTAATGCGGCCGTCGCAGCCAGAATCGCAGCGCCGGGAACCTGCGGCGCGCCGGCTGCAATCACAACGCTGCCGCGTTCATCCTTTCCGCCCCGTCCCGCAGCGGGAAGCGGATATCGGCGCAAAAGCGCCGGAGTTATTTTATTTTGGCGCAATGGGGACATCGGGACGTGTCGTTACGGCTTCGCCCGCTTCTCGCATCGGCGCAACAAAATTGAAAGCGCGCAGTTGCATCGCCTCGCCGGAGCGCTGAAAATCCGTGACGGAACAGTTTGCAACGTCGCCCGCGCGGTCGATCTCCAAAATCTCTTGCTCGGAAAGCCGTTCCAGCATGTACCGGAAACAAAGAACGACCACCTGATGGGAGACGATCAAGATACGCCGGTCGCGGTACTCGTTGCGGATCCAGTCCAGCAAACTGCGCAAGCGCAGAATGACGTCGGTCCAGCTCTCGCCGCCGGGCGGGCGGTAGTAGAACTTCCCCAGCCGCCGCCGCATTTCGGCCTGCTCGGGAAACTGCTCGAGGATGCCTCGCCCGGTAAGGCGGTCGAGCATTCCGAATTCTTTTTCGCGCAGCCGCTCATCGACGAGGACGGGGATCTCATGCCAACCGCCTGCCTCGCAAGCGAGACGGGCAGTTTGCCGCGCACGCAAGTACGGCGAGCTCAAAATTGCGTGCGGCCGCGGCCGGTGCTCTGCCATCCATTCACCGAGGGCCGCGGCCTGCCGTGCACCGAGCTGGGAGAGCGGCACGTCGCAGTCGCGCTCGGCGATGTCGATGATGGCCGAGCCTTGCGCATACGCAAGGTCGCGCGCGAGGTTACCCGCGCTTTCTCCATGGCGCACGACTACGAGTTCTTTGGGCCATGCTGTAATGCTCATAGAGACTACAGGACGTACCCGGCCAGCCTTTTGATAAAACTTTGACGCGTACCGCGGTTTCTTTAGAAGGAAGCGCTCTAAAATTCCCGGACAAGCCTCGTATCTGATGAGGTATTTGATGACCCGTATTTTTTTTGCACTGCTCTTAGCGGTGACCGTTTTTTCTTTGGGTGCGCAAAGAGCGCACGCGCAGAGCGCCGTCGTCCCTTCAACGGCACCGTCGCCCACGACCGCCCCACCGGCAACGCGGGCGGAGGACGCGAGCCCGAAGCCCTCAAGCGCGCCCACGCCCGTGCCTTCACCGACCGGCACCCCCGGACCACCATTTGGAAATATGCAATGGCGCGAAGTCGGACCGGCGTTACCGGGCGGCCGCGTGAGCGCAGTTGGCGGTTCGACGACGGATGCCAACCTCTACTGGATGGGCGCAGCGGGCGGCGGCGCGTGGAAGTCGACAGACGCAGGTCTGACGTGGAATCCGGTTTTCGAAAAACAGAAAGTCTCCGCAATCGGCGCACTCGCAGTGGACCAAAAGAACAACGACGTCGTGTGGGTGGGTACCGGAGAAGCCAATCCACGTAACGACGTGAGTTATGGCGACGGTGTGTACAAAACGAGCAACGGCGGTAAGGACTGGACGAACGTAGGCCTCCCGAACAGCCGCCATATTTCGCGCATTCTCATCGACCCGAACAATTCAAATCACGTTGTGATCGGAGTGCTCGGAAACGTGTTCGGCGACTCCGAAGATCGCGGCGTCTACGTGACCGAAGACGGAGGCAAAACCTGGAGCAAAACGCTTTATCTTTCACCGTCCTCAGGCGTATCGGATATGGCGATGGACGTGCGGCATCCCAATACCATGTTCGCCGGCATGTGGCATTTCCGGCGGGAGCCGTGGACGATGCACAGCGGCGGCGAAGACGACGGACTCTTTAAGTCCACTGACGGCGGCCGTTCGTGGACGAAACTTACTGGGCACGGTTTGCCCTCCGGAACGATGGGACGTATTGGACTCGCCGTCGCACCGAGCAACGGGCGCGTTTACGCAACCATAGAATCTGCCGAGGGTATCCTTTGGCGCTCCGACGACAACGGCGGGAACTGGAAGCTCACCAGCAACGACACGCTTATTACCCAGCGGCCATTCTACTTCTCGCATATCGAAGTCGATCCGATGAATCCCGATCACATCTATTCGCTTGCTGCAAACATGGCCCAATCAACCGATGGTGGCAAGACATTCAAATCGCTCACCAATCAGGCTCACGGCGATTATCACACGATTTGGATCGCACAAAATCAGCCCGGACGCATGATCATCGGCGAAGACGGCGGCATCGCTACTTCACTGGATTCGGGAAAAACGTGGATCGACGGTCGCAATTACCCAATCGGCCAAGTGTATCACGTCGCAACATCCAAGGAGAACCCGTATCAGATTTGCGGCGGCTGGCAAGATAACAACGGCTGGTGCGGTCCTTCAAACTCACTCGATCCCTCCGGCATCCTCAATAAGAATTGGATCAATCCGGTGGGCGGCGACGGCATGTGGCTCGTTCCCGATCCCGTCGATCCAAATTGGATCTGGGCCGACTCGCAAGACGGGTTCGTGACGGTTTACAACAAGCAAACCAAAGACTTCGTCTTCATCCAGCCCTATCTGCAAACGGCGATGGAGCAGTACGATCTCTCCACGAGTAAGTATCGTTTCAATTGGGATTCGCCGATTGCGTTTGCGCCGTGGGACGGCCACATCGCCTGGGTCGGCGGCAACGTGATCTTCCAATCGAAGGATCGCGGCCGTCATTGGAGCGTCATTAGCCCGGACTTAACGCGAAATACTAAGGGGCATCAACAGCCTTCCGGTGGTCCGATCACGCACGACGTCAGCGGTGCCGAATATTCCGATAACCTCTTGGATATCGAAGGCTCAGCGCTCAGTGCGGGTGAGATCTGGACCGGCTCAGACGACGGCATGGTGCACCTCACGCGGGACGGCGGAAAACACTGGAGCGATGTAACGCCCGCCGGCGTTCCCGAGTACGGACGCGTCGAAACGGTCGCTCCTTCGAGTACCGATCGCGGAACGGCGTATGCCAACTTCGACTTCCATAAGTCGGGGGACTTTAAACCCTACGTTTATGCCACGCACGACTATGGCAAGACGTGGAAATCCATCGTAAACAACTTGCCGGCGGATCAATACGTCCGCGCCATCCGCCCGGACTTGCATAACCACAGCATCTTGTATGCGGGAACGGAAAACGGCCTTTGGATCTCGCTCGATAGTGGGGCGAGATGGCAAGACTTCAAGAATAACCTGCCGACGGTTTCGGTTCGCGACATCCGTTTCCAACCGCAATGGAACGACCTCTTGATCGCAACGCACGGCCGTGCGCTCTACGTCATGGACGATATGCGCCCGGTGCAGCAACTTGCGCAAGAAGTTGCTCGCGGCGCGATGGTTTTCACGCCGCGAACGGCATACATCTACAACCTGCACGGAGACGACGAAGGCAACTACACGGACTATACTGGCAATAATCCACCGTTCGGTGCGGTAATCACGTTCTATCAGAAGACGCCGGGCAAAGAATCGCCCGTCATTCAAATTCTGAATAGTCAGAACCGGGTGATTCGCACGGCGCGAGGCACGCACAAAGTCAACGGCAAAGACCTGCCTTGGGTCACGAATAAGACCGGTATTAATCAATGGACGTGGGACTTCAACGTCGACGGACCCGTGAAATGGCTTGGCGCCGCGAAGGAATTCTTCCAAGGACCAAACGAAGGAGCGCAAGTTCCGCCGGGACGCTATTCGGTGCGGATGACCTTAGGCGGTCATACGATGACCCGAACCTTCGAGGTCAAGCGTGATCCGCGCACGACCTTCACCGACAAACAGCTGACGGAAAGCTCGCAGTTGAGCAACCTGTTCAACCACTATCTCTCGGTGGTTGATGCGATGCTCAACAATCTGGACACCGTTAAAAAGCAACTTACCGCTGCCGGCAACGATCCGAAAGTTCAAGCCGATGCGGCCCTCTCGAGCGCGGTTGGGGATACCCTCGCCGAGCACCAGAAACTGTTCGACCGGTTGACGGCAAACTATGCCAACGGCGAAGACAGCCTGCAGCGTCCCGGTAAACTCCGCGAAGACGTCGGCGGGGCACCCTTCAGCATCGTCACGGACCAATTTCGATCGTTCGAAAAACGCATTCGCGCGGAGTACGAGGGCGGTGTGTTGGCATACAACCAATACGTAGGCTCGCTTGCAAACCTCAATACGAAGCTGCAGGCAGCCGGCTTAAAACCCCTTACGGGCGGTACGCACGTTTCGCCGTAAGCAACGGGTATAGAAAAAACGGGCGGCTGATTCAGCCGCCCGTTTGCTGTCTAAGCCAATGGATTTCTCCTCTGACTCTTCTTTTGTTCCCACTCCGGGCGAAATCACACGTAGGTTGCGGTTAATTGCTCTGGTTCTTACGCATGTGCAGGATGAATTGATTGCCTTCCGGGTCTGCCCCGAACGCCATATGGCAGACGGGCGTATCGGTAAATTCATGTTCGTCAAAGGTTGCGCCGAGCGATTGCGCTTCTTTGATTGCCGCCCGTACGTCGGCAACTGCAAACATCGGCATGCCACTGCTGCCGTCGGCTTGATCGGTTTTATAAAGACCGAACGCATTGCCGTCCTCGAACGTCCATTCGCTCAAGCGGTCCGGCCACCGATCGTTCGGCGGCGCACCGAGTAAGCCGGTGTAAAACGTTGTCATCCCATCGATATCTTTGACGGTCGCGTAGACTGCATCAAGACCGGTAACTTTCATCTTTTAAACTCCTTAACGGTTAGCGCCGGCGCTTAGAGCGATAGACCAGCTGCGGCTTGGGTGCCTCGATACTTGCTTCGGGAAAGAGCGGATTCTTGGAGCGCACAAGCGGTTTGCCAAGAGCATACTCGATCTGGCGGACCAGCGATTCTTCTTCATCCGACACAAACGTAATCGCATCGCCGGTCGCCTTCGCACGTGCGGTTCGTCCAATACGGTGCATGTAGTCTTCGGCTGCGCCCGGCACGTCAAAGTTTATGACATGGCTGAGTTCTTCGATGTCGATTCCGCGCGAGGCAATATCGGTCGCGACCAGAATTCGGAATTTCCCGGCCTTGAAGTTCTCCAGTGCCCGCGTACGTTCGGCTTGTGAACGATCACCGTGAATCAGGTCAGCCGGAATATTGTTCTTCTCAAGCGCCGCAGCCAACCGGTTCGCGCGCGCTTTGGTGCGCGTGAATGCAATGGCGCTATCGATCACGTTATCTTTGAGCAACTCAAGCAGTAAGTCGGTCTTCTTCTCCTGCGGCACAGAGTAAATGGCTTGCGTAAGCCCTTCGACCGGTGATGCGGTCGGAGCAAGTTCCACTTTGACGGGATCGTGCAGCATATCGCGCACGAGCGCCGAGATCGCCGAAGGCAGCGTTGCCGAGAAGAAAAACGTCTGACGGTCGTGCGGAACGTATTTCAAAATCCGGCGCACGACGGGGAGAAATCCCATGTCCAGCATGCGGTCGGCTTCGTCGAGCACCATCATCGAGACTTCGTCCAGATTGCCGGTCCCCCGCGTGAGATGATCGAGCAGCCGGCCAGGGGTTGCAACGATAACCTCCGCGCCGCGCTTAAAGGCAGCTTGCTGCTGACGAAAACTCACGCCGCCATAAACGGGAGCAACGTGAAGATCGGTGTGCGCTGCGAGCAGGCTGAGATGTTGCGAGATTTGTTCGGTGAGCTCGCGCGTGGGCGCAAGAATGAGTGCGCGGGTTTTGCCGCGCGGTTGATCCATGAGCGCTTGTAAGATGGGCAGCCCGAATGCGGCGGATTTGCCGCTGCCGGTTTCTGCGCTTCCAAGAATATCGCTGCCCTTGAGCGCGGGCGGGATGGACTGGCTCTGAATCGGGGTTGGTTCGGTAAAGCCAAGGTCGTGCACGGCACGCAGAAGTTCCGGCCTAAGGCCGAGGGAATCGAATGTTGTGATTGTCTTTCGTCTTTCAAATGAGAGGCGCGGCTCGATCAATTCGAAAGATTCGCGCGGAGTGAAGCCTGAGTATGCCACGGAGCGGGCGGGCGCGTCAAACTCAAGAGTCGGTTCGAGGCGCAAAACGGCCTTTTTAGCTTTGACGGTGTAAAGATTCCAGCATGATTGCTACCCAAAACAACAGCGTCCGCCTCGCGGCCCGTCCCACCGGGCTACCCAAGAAAACGGACTGGAGGCTCGAAACCGAAGCCGTACGGGCGCCTGCACAGGGTGAGGTGCTGCTCGAAGTACTCTACCTTTCGCTCGACCCGGCGATGCGCGGCTGGATGAACGAAGGTAAATCGTACGTTCCACCGGTCGGCATCGGCGAAATCATGCGCTCGTACGGGCTCGGCCGCGTGATCGAGAGTGATGCGGACGGCTTTGCGCCCGGCGATTACGTACGCGGCGTGACCGGCGCGCAAGAATACGCGACCATGAAAGCCGGCGGGCTTACGAAAGTGGATTTAAGCGCAGCACCGTTACCGACGTATCTGAGCGCGCTCGGCATCACCGGATTGACTGCCTACTTCGGATTGTTCGACGCCGGCGAAATGAAAAGCGGGGAGACCGTTGTGATTTCGGCAGCGGCTGGCGCCGTCGGGATGATCGCGGGCCAAGTGGCCAAAATCAAAGGCTGCCGCGCAATTGGGATCGCCGGCGGCCCGGTAAAATGCAAGTATATCGTCGACGAGCTGGGCTTTGATGCGGCCATTGACTACAAGAACGAAAACGTGCATCAGGGGCTACGCAAGCATTGCCCCGACGGTCTCGATATTTACTTCGATAACGTCGGCGGAGAAATACTTGAGGCAGCGCTCGGGAACTTAAGGCTACACGCGCGGATCGTAATTTGCGGTGCAATTTCCCAGTACAACACTACCACGCGGATACAAGGTCCACGCAACTACATGAACCTGCTGGTCTCGCGCGCGCGCATGCAAGGCATGCTTGTCATGGACTATGCGAGTGAGTATGGGAAGGCGACAATCGAAATGGCGCGCTGGATGAAAGAGGGCAAACTCAAGTCGCGTGAAGACGTGGTCGAAGGCGGCATTGAAGTTTTTCCGGACGCGCTTCTAAAGTTGTTCAACGGAGAGAACACCGGCAAATTGATCCTAAAGCTCGCCCGCGACTAGATAGGTCCAAACGGGGACTCCGTTTGCCGTACCAGAGCGTTGCAAGACTAATGGGCGAAATGCGACCGTGATGATTAAGGCTGTGATAGGCGCGCCCGCGTACCCGTTGCCGGTATCCGGATTCAGAAACGGATACGGATACCAGCCGGTATTTTTTCCTCCCAGCAGCGAGTACGTTAAATAGGCAAAAGGGAAGACTAACCAGCGCACAAGCACGTCTCCATAACGCCGGTGAATGTAGGACCGAGACACGATCCAGTCAAGCGAAAGAATGACGGGCATTGCATAATGCAATGTCACGTTGACCCACGGAATCGTACTGTCCACTGCAGCCTCGTTTCCGCTCAGGAGCACCGTATAGACGATTTCCCGTTGTAATCATGTACACGGTGGACGCACCGCGCAGCATGGCGGCGGCTTCAGACCCACAACCAGAAAGGCAGCCACCGCGATCAAAATACTTTCTATTGTGAAGAAAACTCAGATGCACGCGCAGGCCCGGCACTGCTAGGGCTTGGTTTCCAGATGTCCACCAAATTCAAAACGCATCGCTGATAGCAGCTTGTTTTGGAAGTCCGCTTCGCCGCGCGAGTTGAAGCGCTCGTAAAGGGCTGTGGTGAGCACCGGGGTCGGTACGGCTTCGTCGATAGACGCTTTGATCGTCCAGCGACCTTCACCAGAATCTGAGACGCGTCCGCCGAATTTGCTCAGGCTCGGATCCGCCAGAAGTGCATGTGCCGTAAGGTCGAGCAACCACGATGCAACGACGCTCCCGCGACGCCAGACTTCTGCAATTTCGGGAAGATCGAGATCGTACTGATAGTGTTCCGGATCGCGCAGGGGTGTCGTTTCGGCATCGACCGTTTGATTTTTCTGTTTGCCGATATTCGCGTTCTTGAGGACGCCCAACCCTTCCGCGTACGCCGCCATGATGCCGTATTCAATGCCGTTGTGCACCATCTTTACGAAGTGTCCGGCGCCATTCGGGCCACAATAGAGATAGCCGTCTTCCGCCGTACCTTTATTTGGGGGCCGGTCCGGCGTGCGCGGAATATCCCCGATTCCGGGTGCAAGGGTCTTGAAAATTGGATCGAGGCGCTTTACCGTCGCCTCGGGGCCCCCGATCATCATGCAGTAGCCGCGCTCGAGTCCCCACACACCGCCGCTCGTTCCCACGTCGCAATAGTCGATGCCCTTGGCCTGCAATTCTTGCGCGCGCCGAATATCATCGATGTAATATGAATTGCCGCCGTCAATGACCACGTCGCCGTTTTCGAGCAAGGGCGTGAGTTCGTGCAAGCTCGAATCAACCACGCCCGCTGGAACCATCAGCCAGACCGCGCGCGGCTTCTCCAGTTTCTGGACGAATTCTTGGAGGGATGCTGCGCCTTGTGCGCCCGCAGCGGCCAATTCTTTGACAGCCTCTTGGTTCCGGTCGTACACAACGCATGTGTGACGATCTTTCATGAGGCGGCGCACCATGTTTGCGCCCATACGTCCGAGTCCGATCATCCCAAGCTGCATGTACAACGTCTCCCTAGCGAAGCGCCCGAGTGGTTGACTTGTGTTCTCGACTGCCAAGAACTTGGCCTAGAGGGACACGCGCTCCGCTAGCGGATGTAGCAAGAATGAACGCTCGCACTAAAGTGCTTATCGCCTTTTTCTTTTTGCTTCCCGTCACCGGCATGGCCCTTGCGGCGCGCGCCGATGAAAAGGCACAACCAAAGCCGATGCCCAGGGCATCAGCTCAGGGCCCGGCGATCGAACCGCCCGGCGAGACAGAGGCGCCCGATGCGGTTACGCAGCATTCCGTTACGGTCAACGGCTCGCCGGTTGCCTATACCGCGCGCGCCGGAACCATCACGCTGCGCAACGAGCAAGATCAGCCCACCGCGAACGTCTTCTATACGGCGTACACCGCCGGAGGTGCCGCCCGCCCGGTCACCTTCATCTATAATGGCGGCCCGGGCTCATCGACGATGTGGCTGCGCATGGGATCGTTCGGTCCGGTGCGCGTGCTCGCCGCAGACGGCTCGCCCTCAGGTCCCGCGCCCTATCGCATCTCGGACAATCAATACAGCTTGATCGACAAGAGCGATCTGGTCTTCATCGACATGCCGGATTCCGGATTCGGCCGCATCGTGGACCCCGGAAAACGCAAAGACTTCTTCGGCGTTGACGCCGACGCCGCGGCCTTTGGACAATTCATTCAAAGGTATCTGACAAAATTCGGCCGCTGGAATTCACCGAAGTTTATCTTCGGTGAAAGCTACGGCACACTGCGCTCGGGGGCACTTGCCGATTGGCTACTCAACAACGGCATCGCACTCAACGGCGTGATTCTGCAATCCTCAATTTTAAATTACGGTTTGGACTACGGCAACGGAGACCCCGTGGGCGGTGGTGATTGGCCGTACGTTTTTTATCTTCCGACCGAAGCGGCAACGGCATGGTACCACAACCGGATTCGCAACAAGCCGGCGGATCTCGCGGGTTTCTTACGTGAAGTCGAGCAATTCGGTCTTAACGAGTACCTCTCCGCGCTTTCAAAAGGTGATCGTCTTAGTGAAGCGGAGCGTTCCGCCGTCATCGTGCGCCTGAGCCGCTATCTCGGCATATCCGAGCAATACATCCGAAATTCGAACATTCGCGTGCCGTATTTTCGCTTTTTAAAAGAAGTAGGGCGCTCGCAGGGCGTGGTGTACGGCCGCCTTGATGGGCGCTACCAGACATTCGATTTGGACCGTGCGGCTGAACAACCCGATTGGGACGCGACGGACTCCTCGATCGATGCGCCATACACGACCGCCATCAATCAGTACCTGCGAACCGATCTCAATTATCAGACGGCCTTGCAATACCGCACGAACATCTACGGCATTATCTATAGCGACGGCAAGTCGTGGGATTTCACCCACCATGGTAACGGCCCACCAAATGTTGCGCCGGATCTGGCCGATGCAATGACGCAGAACCCGAACCTGCACGTCTTTTCCGCCAACGGCTACTACGATTTTGCAACGCCGTACTTCGCGACCGTCTACACTCTCAAACACTTACAGCTGGCACGGCAGCTCCAGCCGAACATCACGTACGGTTTCTATCCCGCAGGACACATGATTTATCTCAACGATGCCGCCCTCGCACAATACAAAACCGACTTAGCACGCTGGTATGACAGCGCGCAGGGACGCTAGGAGTACGATGTACCTGTTTTTTGCCACACGAGCCCTAGCGCTGTGCATGGCCCTCGCATTGATCGCAGCCGCGCCGGCTGCGAAGAAACCGCCCTTGCCGCGGGAGATTCCGGATGCCGTTACGCATCACGTCGCACGCGTCGGCGGAACTTCGATTCGATACACTGCCCGCGCCGGTACGATAACGCTCAAGAACGACAAGGAAGAAGTTACCGCGCGGATATTCTATGTCGCCTACACAAAAGACAGCGCGGATTCGAACCGGCGGCCGGTCACCTTCTTTTACAATGGTGGTCCGGGCAGCTCCAGCATTTGGCTACACATGGGTTCCTTCGGCCCCGTCCGGGTCGTCACGGCAAACGGCGTTCCAACCGGCCCGCCGCCCTATTCCTTAGTAAATAACGGTAACAGCCTGCTCGATAAAACCGATGAAGTTTTCATTGATGCACCCAATACCGGCTACAGCCGCGTCATGGGTGCCGGCACACCGAAAGATTTTATGGGCGTCGATGAGGACGGCCACGCTTTTACGCAATTTATTCAGCGATATCTCTCCCAGAATAATCGCTGGAATTCACCAAAATTCTTGTTTGGCGAGAGTTACGGCACGACGCGCGATAGCGTGGTCGTCAATATGCTGCAAGGTGCGGGCGTGCAGTTGAACGGCGTTGTGATGCTCTCGACCATTTTAAACTTCGGGCTGGGCACGCTCTTCGGCGCAACTCCGATTGCGGGCGGCGATTGGAACTATGTCTTGTATTTGCCAACCGAGGCCGCCACCGCCTACTACCACCACAAAGCTGCTGCACACGGCCAGTCCCTGAGGACGTTCCTCAAAGGGGTCGAACAGTTCGCGGGCGGGGAATTCATGCACGCGCTCGCCCAGGGATCCGATTTGAACCCGGCCGAGTACGACCGCATCGTCGACAAATTGCACCAATACCTCGGCGTTTCCACGCAATATATCCGGGAGTCGAACCTGCGCGTTCCGTTCGGCCGCTACTCCAAGGAACTGCTGCGCAATCAAGACGCGGTCGTCGGCCGCCTGGATTCACGCTTTGTCAACTACGACATCGACGGGGCCGCGCAAGACCCGACTTGGGATCCGTCGGACGTTGCGATGGCCGGGCCGTTCGTCGGGCAATTCAATCAGTACGTCCGCCAAACGCTGCACTACAACAGTACCTTACAGTACCGCCCCACCGCGTACCGTCAACTCGGCGCACCGTGGAACTTTAAACATCGTGGAAACGATCCGCCTGCAAATGTTGCGCCTGATCTCGCCGAGACCATGTCGCAAAACCCCCATCTCAAGGTCTTTGTCGGCAGCGGCATCTACGATTTTGCCACGCCATACTATGCGGCGGTCTACACCTTAAACCACCTCAACATTGCGCCGCCCCTGCAGCGCAACATCACCTACGGGTTTTACCAGTCGGGCCACATGGTGTACATTAATCCCTCGGCCCATGCGCGCTTTAAAGCCGACCTCGCACGTTGGTACGACAGCGCCCTCAGGTAGTAGGAGCGGGGGATGTGGCTTGCGCCGGCACGGCGGCGGGTTTCCACTCATAGGTTGGAAATCCGTCGACCTCGGTGTTCGTTTTTATGAACCCGTCCTTGTCTCTGAGTTCGGTATAGAGCGTATCGGCAACCCAAAGCGCGCCTTCGGTGGCGTGCTTCTGCATGTGGCCCGCGACGTCGATCACGTGATCGGCCACCTTCTCCAATTGGCTGTCTTCGAAGATCGAGACTTCGCCTTCGCTCAACCCGCATCGCACTTCAAACGGCGTGCGAAGTTTATTGCTGGTACGATTGAAAGGAATCAGCTCGCTTAAGATGCGCTGCGCGGTTGCAAGCGCCAGTTCGCGGTCCAAGAAGCATGCCATGACGCCATCCGGCGTCCAGGTTTGTTTCCAGACGCTGTATGACTCGAACGTGCGTTTTACCAGTTCTTCATACGCTTGGAACGTCGCCGCAATTGCCGTCGCTTCTTCGCCGATTTTCATCTTCGTTGAGCCCACGACGTCGATCGAGAGAAAGGTGCACTGCTTACGACCAGCGCCTTTGAGCGCTTCTTCAATCTCGCGATACCGCTTGAGCAGTACCTCGCGATGGTGTTCCGACTCGGCACTTACTTTGAACGAAGCTTGATCTGTCGGATCGGTAACGTCCCCGAGTCCCAAGCGCTTCTTGGGTTTGAACGCGGTGCGCGCAAGAAATTTAGCCCGCTGCAAGTAACCGTCCAGGATGCTCTTAAGAATCATGAGCACAACGGCAAGCGCAAGTGGAACGTAGTTGAGGGGTCCTCTGCGCGGCCAATTCCAATGCAAGAACGATGAGACCGATCGAACCAGCGGATCGAGCAAGTGGTGAAGGCGCACGAAGAGTGTGCTGGATTCAACCGGCGCAAAATGGAAAAACTCAAAAGCGAAAAACGCCACGAGCGCGAGCGCGGCGAACGTCAATACCAAATCCAGGATGAGCTGAATTCCTGCAATAACCCGCTGCAAAATCATACGGCCGCTCAACTTCATCGATCACTCCAGGTAGCGCGCGTAGGTGTCCACGCCTTCACAAGTAGGCCTGGGTATTTCCTTGTCCCACGGTAGGGGCGTTGAAAGAGCCAGGCCATAAGTCCCATGAAGTTGGCCCACGTTACCATTTGGCGGTAGCCGAAGTTCTCCAAAACCGCCGCAAGAAAGAGCCAACCGACCTGACTGAACTTATAGGCGTCGAACGAGATCTCATCCAGCAAAATGGCGACGATCGAGCCCATCGTTGCGAGCACAAAAACAAGACCCAGCAGCCACCACTGCGTGGTCCAGTCCAGAAAGCCCATAACGGCCCCGATAACGGAAAACGAGATGCCGAACACAATCATCAGCGGCGCGAGCCATTCGAAGAACACGAAATACGGCATCGCAATCCAGCTAAAGAAGCCGCCACTTCCAAAGAGCATGCGTCGGTGGATCATCATGCACTCCGAGAGATGGCGGTGCCAGCTCTTACGCTGCTTGTAGAGTGTGTGAATGTCTGCCGGAACATCGGTCCAACACACAGGGTACGGCGCAAAGGCAACTTTGTAAGGACGCCCCGTGGTGATGCAGTAGTTGTGCACGCGCAACGTCATCTCGAGATCTTCCCAAATCGTATCGGTGCGGAACCCCTCGCACGCAATGACGATGTCGCGGCGCCACAGCCCGCACGCCCCGGAGACGATTCCGAGCGCGTTGAGCGGCGCAAAGCCCATACGTGTCGCAAGAAACGCACGCAGATATTCGAGTACTTGAAAACGCTGAATGAGCTTTTTCGGCAAGGACGGCTCGAAGTTCTCGCCCTGTTTGGGGGGCTTTCCAACGGCAATTGCGCCTCCGACGATAACCGTACGGCGATCTTTTTGGAAGGGCTCGATCATCCACTGCAACGTCTGCCGGTGATAGTATGAATCCGCGTCGGCACTAAAGAGCAGGGGGAAGCGCGCGAGGTTCACGCCCGCATTAAGCGCATCGCCTTTGCCGCCATTGACCTTATCGACAATACGCAAGTCGGCGTGAATAGTTGATTGGTAGACGGCCTTGACCTCGGCCGTCGCAATCTCCGCACGATAAACCCCCTCGTATGGCTCCAGTTTAAATGCCTCGTGGAGTTTTTCCAGTGTATCGTCGTCCGACCCGTCGTTGATCACGATGATTTCAAAATTCACATAATCCAGCGAGAGCATGGATCGCAGCGAATCGACGATAAACTCAACTTCATTGTAGGCCGGAATGAGCACGCTAACGGGCTGATCGAGCGTTGAGTTTGAGCCGCGCACAGGATCGGCCAAATGCAGCTTGACGTATCCTGGTAAACGCAAGAGCGCAATGGTTCCGGTAAAAATATAGTAACCATTCACGCACACGAAGTAAGAAAAGAGAACCACCTCGATCACGACCACGACGGAGTCCCACGGTGGATGCAACCCGTGCGTCATGCGCTCTCCCGGTGCTGGCAGTCCGCGAGCGCGAGCGCGATCGAAGCGACCACGGCGGATTCGCCTTCTTCGTATTCCGCCTGCAGCAAGATTGATTCGCACCACGCTTGCCCGATGAGGCCTAAACGATCGATGAGTTGGATCTTCTCGGATGCAGTAAGGTGGACGGCCGTACGATCGATGCGCTGCGCCCAAGAAATTTCCGGCACGCCGATCTTCGGTTCGGCGTCGGGAACGATGCGGGGACGCTGCGCTGTCACGAATTGGACAACGGATCGTGGCGCAAAGGCCGGCTGTTGCAACACGGGTTCGGGATTGGCACGAACAATTGAAGGCTGCGGCGCGGAGCGCGCTGGCTGTGGTGCGGCGGGCGGCATGGTTACGGGCTCGGCCGGTTGTCCTTGCGTTCCGCGGCGATCATTCTTTGGTTTGCGCCGTAGCGCCCAGAGCTTCTCTTCCGCAATCGCCTGCTTGACGGCATCGCGCGCATAACGGTCGGCGTGCCCGGCTAAGAACTCTGCCGCCAACCCGGACTCGCCGTACAGTTGCACGACCGCCTCAGCGGCGCGCAAACGCACCCAGTAATCGCGATGCGCCGTCAGCCGCTCGAGAAGTTCACGATCCTCGTAGCGCACGCATTTTCGTAACACCCGCAGCGCCGAAAGCAAAACGATCGCCTCCTCGCTATGACAAAAGCGCAGCGCTATGCCGCGATCTGTTTCATCGCTGAGCGGTGCGAGGGAACGTAGCGCCGCCGCAATGGTCTCCGTGTCCTCGGACTCACTGAGAATCTTCTTGCAGATGCCGCGCGCCGTTGCCGGCCTGCAAAAGCGCATGTGATCGAGTAACTGTCGTTTGCTTTGATTCGCTGATTTCTCGACGGCCTGCTGCATTGCCGAGTCCAGCAACTCCGGATCGACTTCTTTGAGCATCAGTTCGACGCGCGAACGCACCCAGTCGTCCCTCTCCCCGATAAGCATCACGACACCGTGGATAAAACGTGGCTGAATGCGCAACGCGCATTGCGCGGCGCCACGCGAAAGTTCAGGGCCTTCTCCGGCGCTGAATTTTACAGCGAACTCTAGAGCGCGCGGCTCGCGCAAATGTCCGAGCGCATTGAAGGCAAGCACTTTATCTGCGTCATCCCCACGCTCGAGCAACATCAGTGCGTACTCATCGAGTCCGATGCGATATGCAATGTCCTCCAGCTTCGGAAAAATCTCTGCGGCGCGCGGTTTATCTTTTTCGCGAATCTCGTGAAATTGAATGAACAAGCGGAGCACGGTAAACCAATCGTCCGCACGAATGGTCGGTAGCGGAAGCGGCTCGGGCTCTCCCGTATACGGTGTTTTGAAGATATTGCGCCATGTGGTCGTGAGATGATGTTGGCGCTTGCGCGTGATCGCATTTCGCGACCGAACGTAAATAAGAATAAAGACCAGCGAGAAGGTCGTAACCGAGGAGAGCGCGACGCTCACCTCGATCATCGTCAAGAAAAGATTAGAGCCGTTCGCGAAGGGCAACGCGCACCTCGTACCGGTTATACGCTCCCAGCAGGACGTACCATCCGGCGGAGGCATTGACGGCAAAGCGCTTTGAGAGCCAGTGCACGTCGCCCGCGCTGTAACTCATGCTGCGGTACACGGCAAGCATTCCCGGACGGGAGTTCTCGACATCTCTTCCGTTTGAGACTGAGAGCGACTCGCTATCGCACGGAAGATAGCGCGCATATGCGATACTCGATGAAAATGCCGTCCCAGGGACGCCGCTCAACTGTGCGAGGGAAAACCCAAGTGCAACCCGCCGGTCGCGGAAATATCGGTCCGCACCGACGCTGGTCGTCGCCGCGTTGACCGCGGTGTAGCTTCGATCAGAGTATTGTACCTGATATCCATAGCCGCCTCCGCTGCGCACGTCGAGACCTCCGCCTAAGCTCGAGGCCGCAAGTGAGTGATGCTGAGGACTGAAGGCGGCATTCGCATTCGCAATCACGCGCGTGCCGAGCATTCCATAAGCGGCGCCTTCGTAGGCTGTATCCGTCATTGCGAAACGGGTATCGGAGGCAACGCGAAGGAGCGTCGAGCGCGCTCCATTTCTTGCGAGCACGAAAATATCCGCCTCATTCCAAGTGCCCCGGCCTTTGGTGAGGGGACTAATCGATGCACCCGCTTCGAGTTGAATGCTCTTGGATGGAAATTCCTTGAAGCCGCATGCAGCAGACGCGCGCAGCGGAAGCATCATCACCAGCGCCGACATCGCGAGCGCGGCACTTTTTCTCACACGGCCGCAGCCACTTCTTTGGCACCTGCCGCCACGCCCTCCAAGATCGTATCGAGCTTGATCTTCGGATCAAAATCGAGCAGCTTGCGCGCTTTCGAAATGTCGGGGACACGGCGCATGATTTCCTCAAAGCCTTCCGGGAAGACTTCGCGAAAGGAGACGAAATCGATCGTGGATGATGATCCCGTTATTTCAATGACGCGTTTTGCTAACTCGAGAATCGAAAGCTCCACCGGATTACCGAGATTGAAAAGCTCGCCCGAAACGGCATTCATACGCTCCAAAAGCGTCATAAGTCCAGATACGACATCGTGCACCGAGCAGAAACACCGCGTTTGCAAACCGTCTCCATAAACGCTTAACGGTATGCCCGCAAGTGCTTGGTCGACGAATCTTGGGATCACCATTCCGTAACGGCCTGTCTGGCGCGTTCCAACCGTATTGAAGAGACGAATCACGCAGACGGGCAGATCCCGTTCGCGATGCATTGCAAGGGCCAAGAATTCGTCATACGCTTTCGAACATGCGTAGCTCCAGCGGCCGATCGTCGGCGCACCGAAGCAGATCGGGTCGTCCTCTGCCGACGGAATCTTCGTGGAATGACCGTAGACTTCGGAGGTTGAGGCAATTACTGCCTTGGCTCCGTGACGCGACGCGCTCTCGAGCACCCGCTGCGTTCCGTGCCCATTGACGTCCATTGTTTCTAGCGGGCTTTCGACAACGACGCGCATTCCGATCCGCGCGGCGAGATGAACGACGGCATCGCACCGTTCCATGGCGCTATCGACCGCGGCCTGATCGCGAACGTCACCCTGGACGAAGCGAAAGCGCGGATTGCGCGCCGCCAGTGCGAGATTACTCTGCCGGCCCGTGGAGAGATCATCGAGAACGATAACCTCATGATCTGCCGCGAGCAGCGCATCGCTGAGGTGCGAACCGATAAACCCCGCCCCGCCCGTAATCAAGACCTTCATAGTTTAACGATATGCCCTTTCGCGCGGCTTCGCTGTTCCGGCGTGAGGACGTCCCTCGTATCGACGATGACATCGGCGTGCTGCGCGATCATCTCGTAGTTGACGCCGCGGTGCTGGGTGAGGATGACGACGCAATCCGTTTTTCTGATAACCTCGGGGGTGAGTTCGACATTCTTGAGCATGTCGTAACGGCGGCGCCGTGAATACGCCGCTTCATCGGCAAGCCGCAGACCTCGACGGTCGACCTGTTGCACGGGGACGGGCCGCCATTCGGGCGCATCGTGGAAATCAAAATCCAGCACGGGCACGCGCGGATCGTGGTAGGCGACGTATGCGCCCTTTGCGCGCAGGCGGTCGATGACGGTAATCGCGGCACTGTTGCGCGTGTCGTCCACGTTATCTTTATAGGCAACGCCGACCACAAGCACGTGCGCATTGCGCATTGACTTCGCACGCGCGTTCAAGGCGTCTGAAACAAGATCGGCCACATGCGCGGGCATTTGCGTGTTGACTTGATCCGCGAGCTCAATGAACCGTGGGATGAACCCTTGGCTCTTGGCCTTCCAGGAAAGATACAGCGGATCCAGCGGGATGCAGTGCCCGCCAGCTCCCGGACCCGGGAAGAAGGGCATGAAGCCGAACGGCTTTGTGGCCGCCGCGTTAATGACTTCGCCTGAGTCAACGCC
>JBHEMH010000014.1:0-74298 GCA_046262675.1 Vulcanimicrobiaceae bacterium | reverse complement strand
AAGGCAAATGGTGCGACATTTCAATAACCTCGCCCGGCAGTGGCACGCGGTCGTACGGCGAGACGGTTCCGGGCTTGCACGTGGGGTTTCCGAATTCGCTAAAAAGAACGGCGCGGTGCGTGCACGACGACATGATCTGCGAGAGAAACGGAACGACGTCGGGGTCGAGGCGATTGCGCGCGAAGGCACTGTACACCGAATAGCCGTGCATCGTCGGAAAAATCCAGGGCTTGCAAATTCCACTGGGCCGGATGTTGCGCTCCCGCGTGATATCTTCGCCATGCGTTCCGCCCGTCACGCCCTTGCCGGAGGCCGATTGCAGCTCTTCGCTCAAGCGCGCGCTCCAAATGTTTACCTCTTCGATGGACGCGGGTTCCCGCATATTGGTGAACTCATTGCCCAGATCCCAGGCGAAAAGCGCCGGGTGATCTTTTAGCGCGCGCCCGACTTCGCGGACGTGCAGAACCTGCGCGTTCAAAAGGTCGCCGGTGTAGAAGTCCCCGATTCCAAACGACGATGGCTCTCCCCGCGTGATCGTTCGAAAGCGGCCATGCGGCGTCTTGGGATCGAGCGCCCAGCTCGGAATGAAATTTACCCCGCTCATATGTCCCGTAAAAAGCGTCGGCATCGCGAGTAAGCCTGCGTCGTGCCAAACATCCATCACGTTGCGGAGGCGCTGCAGCATTGTCGTATCGATGCGTGCCGGTTCGGGCTGGAAATCTTCCCAGTCTAAGAAGAAACGCACGGCGTGCAGTCCCAGCGCGCGAATCCGCAATGCATCCTCGCGAATTTCACCAAGGTCGAAGCGCGACCACATATACATTGCGCTGCGACGGGGCCAGTAGTTGATGCCGGTTTGGAATAGGGTCACGGCTTTTCGAGTTCGCGCCTGCCCGGCCGGCTCATTTTGCCTCCATACGGGTACATAAGCCCTATGCGAACCACAAACGACCTCCTCGCTATCTGCGCCGTCGCGGTTGGGGTTGCGACGCCCGGAACCGCCTATGCGCACGACGAGCGCGGGCAATGTATGGCCTTCACCGGCACGCGGGAGGCAATGCTGGGACTCTTCCGCGCGCATCGCGCCTTTCTCAGAGGCGGTGCGCCCGTCGCAGCGGTTATGTCCGCCGATTGGGCGGACGTGCATGCGATCGACCGCTCGGAGTGTCCGAATCACATGATGCCGGCGATAACCGGAGAAATTAACCCGTACACCCCGTACTAATTCACCACGCGATGCTTATGCGATCTCCCCCGCGTACCTCAAAGCATAGATGCCCCTCGCTTGAGAGCTCGCCCTTAAGTTGTTTTGTGCTACGCACGGTAAATGGAGGGGCGACGCAAGACGGATCGCTCGGCACAAGGCGCAGCTTGCAGCCCAGCGCGGCGGACCCGCCCACTGTAAAGCCGGCGCGATTTCGGGTGATGTCAAGATCCACAATCGGATACTCGCAGAATAGCATTACGCCCGATTCCCCGAGCTTCTTAAACTGGCGCGTCGTGTACACCAGCGCAACTCCCGCACCGTAGATTTCTTGCCCGACGCTTCCGGATTTCTTCCAACCATCTTGCAAGTCTTCAACCGGAACGGAAAGTGCCTTGTTCAGCTCCCCGCTTTCCTGTTTTTCCGACAGGCCATCCGCGGGCAGGCTTGCGGGAAAATATTGCCAGACGCGGCCCAGTGCATACTTTCCGTATTCGGCAAGCAGCAGCCGAAGCGAAGGGCGTAGATCGTCGCCGGCCATGCGAAGCACGTCATGGAATTTGGCGATCACTTCCAGCTCCTCGTAGCACGCCAAATAGGGCGCGTCACGCAGCGGAAGTAGTCCGAAGAAGGTGTTGTAATGAATCGCATAGCCGTAACTGCATTGCCAAATCCACATGTTGTCAAAGAGGTTGGCAAAACATACTTCGGCCAAATCAAGATACTGCTGCTCTTTGGTGATGCGATACAATTTTAGCATCGCCTCAGCGGCAAATCCGATCGTGTTGGTCTGATAACCCAGCCTAAAACCGAGGTTTTCAAGGCCTTTTGCTGCGCGCTGCGCCTCTTCCAGATAGCGCGCTTCCTTGAAGATCTCATGCGCCTGCATCATCACAAGTGCGTACAGGCCGGCCACGTCATGCTCGCCTCCGGCCCCTGGCTCGGTCTCGCCGCGCACAACCTCCAGCGTTTTGGTATCAAAGAAAACGGGCCAGCGATAATCAAAGCGCTGCGCTACGCGAATTGCGTACGGCAAGGATTTGCGTAGCACGCTTTTTGCTTGAACGTTCCCGAGCGTGGCGAGGCGCGAAACGTTGAACAAAATGTGGTAAAGATACCAACTGTCCATATTTTCGTGCTTCATGCCGGTTTCTTGCGTTTTCGGAAAACGTTCTCCGGGAAGCCAACGAACGATGCTCCCGACGGAAGAATCGAAAAACTTCGGCAGCGATTCGAGTAAACGCCGGCTCAGCACGAACCGTTGCCCGCTCCACTCTTCGAACTCAAGCATCGGCAAGAGCACCGCCAGCTGCACCATGCTCTCGGGCGGCTTTTTCGAATCGCCGACGTACGGCATTACAAACCGTGCATTCTGTTTGATATGGCTGCATTTGGGCGAGAACGATAAATCGCGCATGGTCGCTTGCGCTTTTTCAGGCCAGAAATGAAAGTCGGGCTGCGGACGCTCGAGCTCCACGTAAATATCTGCCATCATATCCAAATACAGGCGCGCCGCATCGTAATCGCTCGCCGGCAGTTCTTTCTCCAGCGCAAGGTGGACATCAGATATTTGCACTTCGCAATCCGGCGCAAGGGCGTGTTCCGTCACAGGCGCCGGGGCGTATCCCATCTCGGGCCACTCACCGCCGACGCAACCGGCCGGCGAGGTGTGGGTTTTTTTAGAGAAGTCATTGAGTGCGGTGAAGTTCTGCCAGTACAGAAACGTCGCTCCCTTGGGTTCACGCGCAGTCGCAAAGACGATTCCCGTGCGGGGACCGCGCTGGGCCGTGTGAATATCGCCGGCCGTAGTGTTGGCGGACGGCTTCGTGCCAAAGACGTAGAAGTCGCGCGGTGCAAAGGGAATTTTGAGTTCAGCGACCGGTGTCATCCAGGTGGAAATCCGAACCACGCGGCGTCGCCCCACCGGGAAGCGATACGTTACGCGATAGCGCGCACTTGCCGCCGTGAGATCCAGTGTTCCCCCCCGCTGGTCCCGAGTATGCCCAACGATCGTGAGCCCCTCAGCAGCGTGCACGGCACGCACTGCAAGTGTGGCGCCCCCAGGCCGCTCGAAGGAAAACCACAGGCCGCGTTCGCCGAGGCGAAGACCGGCACGCAGTCCGGCGATCGTTCGCGCCGCCGTTTTCTGCGGCTGAGCGCTTTGGAAATCCCCACTCGCTTCATTCAGCGTTGTTGAGTCACTCATGCGCAGCCTCTTACCCAAAAACGAAAAATGGAAAAGGCGACTTGGCCATCGACTCGAAGCGCCCACCTATGGACGCTCAAGGCAGCCCGCTGGTCGGTATTATCATGGGAAGCGCCACGGACATGCAGACCATGGCCGACGCGCGCGACGTGCTTAAGGAATTCGGCGTCCCGTTTGAAATGGCGGTCGTCTCCGCCCACCGCACGCCGGACGAGATGTTCGCCTACGCCGAAAATGCCGCTTCCCGCGGCATTCGCGTTATTATCGCGGGCGCGGGCGGCGCCGCGCACTTGCCCGGCATGACGGCCTCCAAGACGCTGCTGCCGGTAATCGGCGTGCCCGTGCAGTCAAAGGCCCTCTCGGGCATGGATTCGCTGCTCTCCATCGCGCAGATGCCCGCCGGCGTTCCGGTCGCCACGATGGCGATCGGCAATTCCACCAATGCCGCCCTTTTGGCGGTGCGTATCCTGGCGCTAGGCGACCCGGCCCTCGCGCAAAAGCTGGCAACCTACGTCGTTACCATGCACGACCGCGTGGCGTCTATTAAACTGTGATTCAAACCATCGGCATTATCGGCGGTGGACAGCTCGGCCGCATGCTTACGCTCGACGCAAAACGCATGGGCTACAAAGTTATCGTGCTCGACCCAACGCCGAATTCGCCGTGCGGACAAGTCGCCGATGAGCAAATCGTCGCGCAGTACGGCGATAAGGAAGCGATCGTTAAACTCGGCGAGTCGTGCGATATCATCACCTACGAGTTCGAGAACATCGATATCAACGCCGTAAAAACGCTCGAAGGCCGCGGCTTTAAAGTCACTCCCAGTAGCGACGTGTTACGCATCACGCAAGACCGGATGCTCGAGAAAACATTTTTGCGCGAAGCGGGCGTACCGGTTGGAAATTTTGCAAAGGTCGACCGCATCGACGATATCAACATCGCAGCCGCCGCGGTCGGCTATCCGGCGGTCCTAAAAACCACGCGCGGCGGTTACGACGGCAAAGGTCAGTGGCTGTGCGATAGTGCGACGCCCGCCAAACAAGCCTTCGCCGCCGCCAAAGGCAACACGCTGATCTTCGAGCAGTACATTCCGTTCACCAAAGAACTCAGCGTCATCGGCGTGCGCAATGCGCACGATAAGGTCGTAACCTATCCGGTGTCCGAGAACGTGCACGAGTACGGAATCCTCACGGAATCCATCGTACCGGCTCGCGTTTCGAACGATACCGCCGAACGCGCGTATGCCATTACGCGCATCATCGCGCATCAGCTCAAGATCGTCGGCGTTTTCTGTGTCGAGTTCTTTATGATGCACGAAGGGGAGCTGATGGTGAACGAAGTTGCCCCCCGCCCGCACAATAGCGGCCACTACTCGATGGATGCGATGCCAACCTCGCAGTACGAGCAGCACATTCGCGCCATCTGCAATTTGCCACTCGCGGCGCCCGTGCTGCTTAGCAATGCGGTGATGGTCAATATTTTGGGCGACGGCAAGGGCGACCGCCTACACGGCGTCGAGAAGTTGCTGCACGAAGACAAGATCGTGTTGCACCTGTACGGCAAGAAACACGCGGTCGACCGCCGCAAGATGGGCCACTTTACGGTTTTGTGCGACGGCGTCGAAGAAGGCATTCACAAAGCCAAAGAAGGCCTCGCAAAATTATCATGGGGTCATTGAGTGTCGTGGCCCAGAGGTTCCGTCACAAAATATCGCGGGCCTTTTACGCCGCTTCATCTTTCGCAACAAACCTCTGGGTCACGACACTAGTTTCGAGACCGGCGTCTGGGGCTTCTCCGGAAGATCCGTAAAGGCCATCGGCCGGTCCCACCAATCGTGCGCGCGCGCAGCGAGTTGTTCGGCGCTCGGCGGACGTGGCGTTCGCCGATCCATCACGGTTTCGTAGGCGAGCAAATACCGGTCGATCATTCGCTCGATCGTGAATTCTTTTTCAACGCGCTCGCGGCATGCGCGGCGGTCGATCTGCGCTAGCTGCGGTACGAAGGCCACGGCTTCATCCACCGTGTTTGCGCAGAACCCGGTCTTGCCGTGCACGATGATCTCCGGCACAGAACCCATATTGGCGCCGAGCACCGGGGTGCCGCACGACATCGCTTCAACGAGCGTGAGACCGAAGCGTTCCGGACGCGTGGTCATATGGACGAGCGCAAGCGCGTTGCTCAGTAGTTCGTCGCGCGCTTCCCGCTGCACGGAGCCGAGAAACTGAATGCGGTCGCCGTCGATGTGCGGCTCGACCATCGTTTTGAAATACTGCTCGTCTTGCGGAATAGCGGCCATCTTTAAACGCACGCCGCTACGCTTGGCAATCTCAATTGCGAGATGCGCGCCTTTCTCTTCGTGGAAGCGCCCGAGAAAGACCAGATAGTCGCCGGCCTTTTCTTTAAACGTGAATTGCGAGGGATCGATGCCGTTGTAGGTCGTGCCGACATAGGAGAGGCCGGGATCCCGGTCGGCGTCGCTAATGGAGCAATAGAAGCTGCGTTTGGAGCAGGCATAATACGCGCCCAAAATCTGCGGGCTCGAAAAGCCGTGAATCGTGGTGAGCATCGGCGGCTCAGGAACCCCGAGTGCGTAGGTCATCGGTTTCCAATCGAAATTGTTATGCAGCAGATCGAAGTCGCCGGCATGCTCGAAGAACTTTGCGATGTGCAAGGCGGCGAAGACATCGCCATTGAGCGCGCGATCTTCCTCAAGCCCAAGAGGGACCACCCATTCGAGTTTCTCAAAGTGTGAGTTACCGGTGGCAAACAGCGTCACGTCCACGCCGCGTCTGCGCATGCCGCTCGCGATATTGTAGGCGACTTGTTCCCATGGCCCGTAACCCGGCGGCGGTGTCGGCCACGCAATGGCACCAAGCAGCCCGACGCGCAACCCTTTAAGACCCATTAGATGGCGCTGACCACGCGGCCCTGCTTGATAACGACGCGCGGCCAGCCGAGCACGCGAATATCTTTCTCGAAATCCGCATCGAAGAGCAACACATCTGCCAAGTCGCCTTCGCGCAGCATCCCCGTGTTCGCGCCAACCAGCTCGCCCGCAACCGCGGTGGCTGCATGCAGCGCTTCCTGCCGTGTCATACCCAGAATTGTGTGCATCAGTTCGATTTCGTAGGCGTACTTCTCGTGATAGTTGTACGGCGTACCGGCGTCCGAACCGCCCGCGATCTTCACACCGGATTTGTACGCATGCGCAATGTTGGCTGCCATATGATGCGTTAGTTCGGCGGCCTTGCGCGTAACAAATTCGGGCTGCGTGCCGTCCTGCGCGTGCTCGACGATGCAGGTCGGAGCGGTCAGGGTGGGCACAAGATAGGTGTTGTGTTTCTTAAAGAGCTCGATCGCCTCGTCGTCCAGCAGGTGCCCGTGTTCTATTGAGGTGACGCCGGCGCGCAAGGCGTTCTTGATACCCTCGGTACCGATCGCGTGCGCGGCAACGGGCATGTTGTGCTTGCGTGCTTCGTCGATGGCGGCGCGCATTTCTTCCTCGGTCAGCTGCGCGATGCCGGGAACGGCGCCCTTGGTCAGTACCCCGCCGGTCGCAATGAGCTTAATGCAATCGGCGCCGTTCTTGCGCTGCTCGCGCACGGCTTTGACGGCATCCCAGGGACTATCCACCGCGCGACCGACAAACCACCCGTGCCCCCCCGTCATGCAGAGCACATTGCCTGCGGCGCGAATCGCCGGCCCCGGCACGTCGCCCGCGTCGATTGCATCGCGCAGTTCCATCACGATGGATTGCGAACAGCCCACATCGCGAACGGTCGTAACCCCTGCGAGCAAGGTCTTGCGCGCATTTGCCACAGCCCAGATCATGCGCTGGCTCGGGGTCGTGCCGACAAAAGCGCCCATCGTGTCCGGGTGGCCGGTCATCTCCAAATGCACGTGCGCATTCACAAGCCCCGGCGTAACGCACGCGGCATCAAGATCGTACTCACCGCTGGAATCGGTGATACTCTTTACGCGATCGTCCTCAATTTTGATATGCACGTTGGTGCGCGGTTTATCGAGCGAGCCGTCGTAGAAGCGGCCGGCGCGCACGATCATGCGGTTGCCGCTTCGAGCGCCGTATACGTCTTTGATGTCAGCGCGTGGTCGAGCCGCGAGGCGATGAAGCGCGAGGCCGCGCGGACCTTCGCGAGATCGACCCCGGTTTGGATGCCCATGCCGTGCAGCATGTAGAGCAAGTCTTCGGTGCCGAGATTGCCGGAAGCGCCGGGCGCGTAGGGACATCCGCCAAGGCCGCCCGCAGATGAATCAAAGATCGAGACGCCGTGTTGTAAGCTCGCGTGCACGTTCGCGAGCGCGGTGCCGCGCGTGTCGTGCAGATGCAGCGCTATCTTTTCAAGGGGCACGACTTTGCTCAGCCGCGGAATTAAGTCGTCAACTTGATTGGGCGTGCCGACGCCGATCGTATCGCCGATCGACAACTCGTCGCAGCCCAGCTCGTAGAGCTCCTTGGCTACACGCACAACGCTATCAAGCGCAACCGCGCCTTCGTACGGACAGCCGAACGCCGTTGATACGTAGCCGCGCACCCACATGCCCAGATCCCGCGCTTCCTTGATGACCGCGCCAAAAGTCACGAGCGATTCCCGGATCGACATATTGATATTGCGTTTGGTAAAACTTTCACTTGCCGCCGTGAAGACGGCAATTGAATCGACGCCGGCCGTTTTTGCGCGTTCGAGGCCTTTGAGGTTCGGCGCGAGCACTAAATAGCGAACGCCGGGTTTTTTCTTGATGCCGGCAAAGACGTCGCTTGCATCGGCCAGGCGCGGAATCGCTTTCGGGCTGACAAACGACGTGGCTTCAATTTCGTTCAGGCCGGTTTCTGAAAGAAGATTGATATAGTTGATCTTATCAGCGGTTGCAATATCGGCTTTCTCGTTTTGCAGGCCGTCGCGCGGGCCCATTTCGCAAACTTTTACCGCCTTCGGAACGCTCATGCCGCGGGCTTCGCTCCGGCGAATGTCACGATTGCATCGACCGTGAGCGGCCAAACCTTCTCGTTGTGTTGAAACCCCTTGGAGAGCTGCATCATCCTATCAAAATGCCCGATGATGTTCATATGGTTGCAATGGGGTCCAATGAGGTAATGGGAGTTGATCCGGCCTTCCAGCGTGCACGAATCCGACCACACGAGCCCGTCATTGTCGCAGCCTTTGGCGGGAATGTGCCCGCAGATCGACAGAAGTTTCGCGCCGGGCGGTCCCACGATCGGCTCGGCATCGAGATGCCACATCCGGTGGCGCTTGTCGTGCACATGTTGCCAGTGGCCGCCCGTTGCGTTGAGCCAACGCATAAAATCCGAATGTAAACTCATGTCACCCATCGCTTTATCCGACATGCGCAGAAAACGCGTAAGGTGCGGCATGGCCATGGTGGTAACGCCCCAGTTGGGTGTCCCAATCATAATGGTGTGCGTTACTTCGTGCGAGCGCTCGGGATAGGCGCGTAAGAAGCCACGCGTCACGAGGCCGCCGAGGGAATAGCCGAGCGTCACAATTGGAAACGGATGCCCGCCGTTGCGCAGATCGGTGAGGTGTTCTGCAAAGCGGTCGATGCGATCGCGCAAATCGTCGTCTTGTTGCGGAAACGTGATGCAGTTGAAGCCGTAGGACTCAATGCCGCGAATTCCGTCCTTGCCTTTGGCAATAATTTCCAGATGGTCCGGCGGCTCGTTGTACCCCGGCACCATGAGCATCGTGCGTTTCTGCATTGTTAAACTGTTAGTCGAGTTCGACGAGCGGCGCCGAACCGGTCACAAGTTCCCCTTCTTTAACGAAGATCGATTTCACGGTGCCGGCGCTAGGCGCTTCGATACGATGTTCCATCTTCATCGCTTCGAGCACTAGCAAAAGCGCATGGTCTTCCACCTTGTCGCCGGCTTTAACCGTGATCTTGACGATCTTCCCAGGCATTGGAGAAGTTATGCGTCCGCTCGTAGCCGGGCCGCCTAGCGCGCTCAGCTGTACCGAGGGCGCATCGGCAAATGCGAACCCGTGCGAATTGCCTTCGTAGAGCACTTCGACCGAACTGTCATCGAGGGCGACCGCTCGGCCCGGGAGTTTCTTGCCGTCCCACGTGCTGCCACCGGTCTCAATGCAAAGCGTGCCGGTCAGATCACCGGTGAGGCGATACTCGCGCGGATCGCTTGTGAGCGAAGCCTCGAGGGCGAAGATCTTCTCACCGTCGGTGATAGAGAGCGGCATGCCGACACCGCCGATGCGCCACGGCGCAAGATTGTTTTCAATGAACCCCGCAGCAGCCAGCGCAATTGCTTGACGCGGCGTGCTGCGCTTTGCAAAAACGCCCGCATCCAAACGTTCGGGCAGAAACTGCGTGGTGGTCTTGCCTTCTTTATAGTGGTCGTCACGGACGATCCACGAGAGCAGCGGAATATTCGTGCGAACGCCGGCGATCACAAACTCATCAAGCGCGAGACGCATGCGGCGCACGGCATGAGTGCGATCGGTTCCCCAGACGATCAGTTTTGCGAGCATCGGATCGTAGTAGACCGAAACCTCGCTACCCCAGTCCACGCCCGCATCGCAGCGAATACCCGGCCCTTGCGGCGCTTCCCAAGCGGTGATGGTGCCGGTCGAGGGAAGCATATTGTTGTAGGGATCTTCGGCGTAGATACGCGCTTCGATCGACCAGCCGCGCGCCACAACGTCTTTTTGATCGATGGTGAGCTTCTCGCCGTTCGCAATGCGCAACTGCCACGCAACCAAATCGACGCCGTAAGCGAGTTCGGTCACCGGATGCTCCACTTGCAAGCGCGTGTTCATCTCAAGGAAGTAGTACTTGCCATCTTCATCGAGCATGAATTCAACCGTTCCGGCGTTGACGTACTGGACCGCTTGCGCGGCGCGCACGGCCGCCGCACCCATCTCCGCGCGAAGCGCGGGCGTGAGCGCAATCGAGGGCGCCTCTTCGATAATCTTTTGGTGGCGCCGTTGAATGGAACACTCGCGCTCGCCGAAATGAATGGTGTTGCCGTGCGCATCTGCCAAGACTTGAAACTCAATGTGCCGGGGGCGCTTGAGATATTTTTCGAGCAGGACGGTATCGTCGCCAAAGGCGGCCTTCGCTTCGCGCTTGGCGGCCTCCAGCGCTTCATCGAACGCTTTGATATCCTCTACGACGCGCATGCCGCGTCCGCCACCGCCGGCGCTCGCCTTGATTAAAAGTGGCACGCCAATTTTTTCCGCTTCGGCGCGCAGCGTTTTTACGCTTTGATCCGCGCCTTCGTATCCCGGCACAACAGGCACATCATGCGTGCGCACCAAGGTTTTAGCATCGCGTTTGCTGCCCATCGCGGACATCGCTTCGGGTGCGGGGCCCACGAAAATCATGCCCGCATCGCCCACCGCTTGCGCAAAAGCCGCGCGTTCGGACAGAAATCCGTAGCCGGGATGCACGCCGTCGGCGCGCAGCGTTTTGGCGGCCGCGATGACGTTTTCGATACTGAGGTAGGAATCCGACGCGGGAGCGGGACCGACACAGACCGCTTCGGCCATCTCGCTTAAGTGAAATGCGCCCGCATCGGCTTCGGAATAAATCCCGAGCGGCACGATGCCCATTTCCCGTGCGCCGCGCGCGATCCGGACCGCGATTTCGCCGCGGTTTGCAATCAGTAGACGTTCGATCATTCGTCGGCAATCCAGGCCGCTTTACGGCGTTCGAGAAATGCGCGCAGGCCGTCTTGGCCTTCGGCGCTGGTGCGTTGTTCCGCAATGGCCTGCGACGTGATGTGCAGCGTCTCGTCGTACGTTGCGGCGGATACGGTTGCGATGATGTTTTTCGCGACCGCAATCGCGCTCGGGCTCGCAGTTTTTATTTCCTCGAGCACGCGATGCACGGCGAGATCGATATCGCTATGCGCGACCACTTCGTGAACGAGGCCGATGGCCGCCGCCCGCTTAGCGTCGAAGCGCTCGCCGGTAAGAAAGAGCGCGCGCGCGTGCGACTCGCCGATCTTTGCAAGCACGAACGGCGAGATGACGGCGGGAAGAATGCCGAGCTTAGTTTCCGTGAAGCCAAAAATGGTCTCATTGGAAGCGATAGCCACGTCGCACACCGCGACCAGTCCCGCGCCGCCGCCAAGCGCGGCTCCGTGCACGCGAGCGATAACCGGTTTCGGACAACGATCGATCGCGCGAAACATTTCGGACATGCGTTGCGCGTCCGCGACGTTTTCTTCGCGCGAGAGTTCCAGTGAGCCGCGCATCCAGTTGATGTCGGCGCCCCCGCAAAAGGTTTTACCCTCGCCCGAGAGCACGATGGCCCGCACGCCTGCGTCGGCTCCAAGCTGCTCGAAGGCGCGGCGCAATTCGGCTATGACTTCGGCGTTGAAGGCATTTCGGACGCCGGGCCTGCTCAGTTGGACCTGAGCCACCCCGCTGGAGGTAGAAATGTGCAGAACAGATTCGGACATTGCGGGCATCGCTTTCGGGCCCCAATCCGCCGCCGCCTACAATCCGTTGCCATGTTACAATGAAGAGCACGATGGCGCTCGGCACGGAAGTTTACCGGCACTCGATCCCCACCCGGCTTACGCACTGGCTGTTTTTTATTGCCTTCCTGGCGCTGGTCAGCAGCGGGCTTGAGATCTTCAATGCCGCTCCGTACCTCGACGCCTCCGACAAGAGCAACCCCGACCGGCGCGTGCTCTCGATCGATTCGACGGACACGCATACCGGCCGGACGACCATCTTTGGACATACCTTTAACACCACCGGCTTCTTGGGCTATGCGGACGACGGCATGGGCGGGCAAACCGATCGCGCGTTTCCGGGGTGGTTGACGATTCCCGCGTATCAGTCGCTCGCGGACGGACGGCGCTGGCATCTCTTTTTCGCCTGGGTCATGGTGATCTGCGGAGCGGTGTACTTTATCTCCGGTTTCACACGGGGCAATTTGAAAGAGCTCGTGCTGCGCCGCTGCGACTTGCCGAACATTTTGCCGATGCAGTTGTACTATTTCCGGCTGCGCAAAGAGCCGCCGCCGCACGGTACGTACAACCCCTTGCAAAAGGTCGCGTACACGATGGTCCTCTTTGTCTTCGCGCCGCTTCTGGTGCTTACCGGACTTGCACTCTCGCCGGGATTCGATGCGTGGTTCCATCCCATAACGGCCGTTTTCGGCGGCCGCCAGTTTGCGCGGTTGTGGCATTTCGTCATCATGCTCATGCTGATCGGATTCTTCATCACGCATATCAGCTTAGTCGCTACCCAAGGCGTCTTCAATCAGATGAAATCGATGATTACCGGCTGGTTTAAACTCGGCAAGCATGACGGAGCCGGCGTATGAAACGGCGGCTCTTCGTTGCCTCGTCGATATCGGCGGCGCTCGCCGCGTGTGCGCCGATCGGCACAAAACTCAATGACGGCGGCTTCCATAAGGTGCTTTCAGGTGCGGAGAGCCTCAACCATCTGGTGCTGGGCACGCACGGTTTAGCAAAAGAATACGCCCAAGGCGATATCGATAAAGATTTTCGCACGAACGGTTTCGATACGCCCTCCGATTCAAATTATAGCCGGCTGCAAAAGGGCAACTTCCGCGATTACCGCCTTGTGATCGACGGCGCGGTCGAACGCCGCCAGGCCTTCACGCTCGCGCGCCTGCGCGCGATGAACCAACAAACCCAGATCACCCGGCACGATTGTGTCGAGGGTTGGAGCGCAATCGGTAAATGGCGCGGCGTGCGCCTCTCGGAGCTGCTCGATGCAGTTGTGCCCCGCTCCGATGCGCGCTACGCGGTGTTCCACTGCATGGACGTCTCGCCGGAAAATGCTCCCTACTACGAGAGCTTGGATTTGCATCAAGCGCGTCATCCGCAGGCCTTGCTCGCACTCGACTTAAACGATCGCGCGCTCGATGCGGATCACGGCGCGCCGGTGCGCTTGCGCGTTCCGACGCAACTCGGTTACAAGAGCGCGAAGTGGGTCAGTCGAATAGAGCTTGTGGGCTCGTACCGCAATCTCTACGCCGGTGCGGGTGGCTATTGGGAGGATCAGGGCTATGAATGGTATGCAGGCATTTAAAATCGCCGCGCTTTCAGCGACAGTTGCGATGACCCCGAGTCCGCCGGGAACCATGACGCAGTACACGACCGCACACATGGCGGGCGCGGCGCCACATTCAACCTATGAAGTTGCCGTAAGCCGGGTCGCGATGGGCAAGGCTCTTCAAATGTATCTCTCGGTGTATGCTCCGGCCGCCGGCGGAAAGTTCCGGCAAATCTACCTCTCGCCATCCGCAATGGACGGCTACGCGCTCATTCCGAAGGTTGAACAGGGACACGGGACTCCTAGCTACTTTCCGCACGAAACGCTCGATATCGTCGGCACGGGCGAGCTCATGGGGGAAGCGCGCGATCAAGCCGTCGTGCTTTTACACGCTCAAGCCGCCGACTGCGGCGAAACGACGCTCTCGGTACTTTCCTTAGAAGATGGCGCAGTAACAGTCCCCGTGCAAGTTAGCAATCTCTGCGGGCTCTCCGCGTCGATTAAACATCATACAATTGTGTTGCGCGGGCCGTATTACAACGCGGCCGCGCCTGCATACAAACCAACGAAGAATAACGCAACGGCAACACTACGCTACGTCGATGCGCACTGGGTTGAAAGACCGCAGTATTTTAAATTGAATTATCCCAAAGAAGCGGCGGCCTCACATCCCCCGGTACAAACGCCGACGCCGATGTTTACGCCGATTTTCAAAGCGATTCTGGGTACTCCCGTACCATCGGGAGGCGCTCCCGCAACCCCACGTCCACAGTTATAGCGCCACTTCTGTGCCATCGTTTCGATGGGTGCGCAGTCGCAGCCCGGGAGAACGAGGCAGAAGGGTAGCGGTGTCCTCGAAATGGCCGGCACATACCCTAGCGCGGTGGTCGTCGATCGCGGTACTAACCATGCGGTCATCATCAAGATCTTTGTCCACGCTCAGCATGATACCGCACATATCACAAACGTATTTCATAGATGCTCCAATGTGGTCTGCCGAGTATGCAACGAGTATACGCTTCTCGCGGATGTTATCAAGGCTTAGCCTTCGACGGGAGAGATGAATTCCGGCTGGGCCGAAGGGCGGCGCAGCGCAAACCAGACGCCGCCCAGAACGAGCGCAGCGCCGATAAGGTCGCGCGCGCCGAATTGCTCTCCGCCGAAGACGATGCCCACAAAAACGGCAATCACGGGAATGATGAGGGCGGAGAGGCCGACGACACCCGCATCCAGACGTTGTAAGAGCCACAGATTCAAAAAGAATGCGATGCCACTTCCAAAGATTGCGAGATAGAGCACCGGCAGGAGCGCGTGCATGGTAAAGACCGCCGCCGCCGGATGTTCATAAAGAAGACCGCCCACGGCCAGAACCATCCCGGCGAGCAGCATGGAGGGTGGCAAGACCACGATGGGATCGACATGCGAGTGCCGTTTCGCATAGACGTTTGAGAAAGCGGAGCAGAACGCTGCAGCGATGGTTAACAAGACGTAGACGAGGGAGCCGGTCGCCGTACCCCCGAGCGAAATCACTGCGACGCCGCCAAAGGCGAGCACCGCGCCGAGCCAGGTATTCACCGTCGTTTTCTCGCCGACCATGAAATGCCCGAATCCAAACATGAAAAACGGCAACGTGCCGAAGAGCACGGCGACGAGGCCCGACGATAAGCGCGCCTCGGCGATGTACGTGAGCACGTAGTTCAATCCAAAAAGTGTAGCTGCAAGGATAACGATGAGTTTCCACGGCAGCGAGCGCAGGGGAACGATCTTTCCCCAGAACAGCGCAACGCCGTACATAAACAAACCCGCGAGCAGAAAACGGGCCGCCACGCCCGTAATAGGCGGGAGCGTTGCAAGGCCGAACTTAATTCCGAGCCATGTCGTGCCCCAAATTGCGCACATCAGCGCATACGCGCCGATGATGATCCCACGTTTATTCCGAAGCAATGTTGATGAGGGCGCGGGTTTCCGGCCACAAGTCGGAAGCCGGCATGCGCTCCAATTTCGTTGGATAGTCGCCGCGTGGATGCCGCGCCGCCCAGCGCGTACAGAGCACGGCTAGGTATTCAAAATTCTCAAACAGATCGCGATCTCCGGTGACCAGGCGGGTATTGGTAATGAGAGGCATCATCGCGTCCCAATTACGCATCACGACAACATGCCAAAGATCGCACGCCAGGTCGCGATCCAAAATACCGTTTCGGGCGAAGGAACCGACGGTTTCAAAAAAATTTCCGACCATGCGCACTTGGCTGTAGTCCGTCGAAAAACGTTCGTGCTCGAGCATCTTCGCCCGTTCGTTGGGATACTCATAAGCGCGCGCAAAATCGTAGACGACATAACGCACGGCTTCTTGGAACTCAGGAGATTCAAGCGTTTCGCGAATCTCCGTGAGCACGGTGATCTGGTTGCTTCCGCGCATGTGACGCAACTGAATCAACGCGGCGCCAGCGGAAGCTGTAATCACTACAAACGTCCCGAGCGTCGCCCAGGCCGTTACCCACTCAGCGGTCATGCGCCGGCGAGATATTGAATTGGAGTGACGCGGCCCCCGAAGAATGCGGTGACGTCGATCCCGTACGCATCGGCTAGTGCGCCGAGCTCTTCCTCAGTTAAGCGAAGCTCACCGGCTTCGCCCTTGGCGAGGCGCTCGAGATCGATCCCTGCGCGATCGGAGGCTTCGTCTAGCGAAAAGCCCCGCTCGACGCGTTGCTGGGTAAGCCCCTTGCCCACGGTCTCTAAAATATCGTCCATTACATTCGGAAAACGCCGAAACGCGTCGGCGGTTGCGGCGCGTGGGCTGCAGCTTGCAATCCGAGGGCAATCACCCGGCGCGTGTCGAGCGGATCGATAATCCCATCGTCCCACAGGCGTGCGGTCGAGTAGTACGGGCTGCCTTCGGTTTCGTACTTATCCAGGATCGGTTTCTCAAAGGCGGTTTTTTCTTGCGCATTCATATTGCCTTTGACGGTTGAGAGCACGCTTGCCGCTTGCGGGCCGCCCATGACGGAGATGCGCGCATTGGGCCACATCCAAAGTTGACGCGGTGAATACGCGCGTCCGCACATACCGTAGTTGCCCGCGCCGAAACTCCCACCGATCACGACCGTAAACTTCGGAACTTCCGCGCAGGCGACGGCAGTAACGAGTTTCGCGCCGTCTTTGGCTATGCCGCCATTCTCGTACTCTTTGCCGACCATAAAGCCCGTGATGTTCTGCAAAAACAGCAGCGGTGTTCCTCGCTGCGCGCACAGTTCGATAAAATGCGCGCCTTTGAGTGCGCTTTCACTAAAGAGAATACCGTTGTTGGCGATGATCCCGATCGGGTGGCCTTCGATACGCGCAAAGCCCGTCACCAGCGTCGTGCCGTACCGGGCTTTAAATTCGTGAAACTCGGATGCATCAACCAGGCGTGCGATGATTTCACGAACGTCGTACCCGATGCGCGAATCTGCCGGAATGATGCCGTAGATCTCCGCCGGATCGTAGGCCGGCTCTTCGGCTTCGGTCGCGTCCCACTGCTGCGGAAGTTCTAAATGCAAATTCGCAACGATCTCGCGGACGATTGCCAGTGCATGCAGGTCGTCGTTCGCAAAATGGTCGGCAACGCCGGAGATGCGCGTATGTACGTCGGCGCCGCCCAGTTCTTCGGCCGTCACGATCTCGCCCGTCGCGGCTTGCACGAGCGGTGGACCGCCTAAGAAAATCGTGCCGTTACCTTTGACGATGATGCTTTCATCCGACATCGCCGGCACGTAGGCACCACCCGCCGTACACGACCCCATCACGGCCGCGATTTGAGGAATTTTCTTACCCGACATGCGCGCCTGGTTGTAGAAAATGCGTCCGAAATGGTCGCGATCGGGAAAGACTTCCGCTTGCAAGGGTAAAAAGGCTCCGCCCGAATCCACCAAATAGATGCACGGCAAATGATTCTGCTCGGCAATCTCTTGCGCGCGCAGATGCTTTTTGACGGTCATGGGATAGTACGTGCCACCCTTGACGGTTGCGTCGTTTGCGATGATGACGCAATCCTGACCCTCGACGACGCCGATGCCGCTTACCATGCCGGCGGCCGGACAATCATCGTTATACATGCCGTTTGCGGCAAGGGCGCTGAATTCTAAAAATGGGGCGCCTGGGTCGATAAGTTTATCGATGCGCTCACGTGCGGTAAGCTTGCCGCGCTTGCGATGTTTGGCCGTCGCTTCCGGGCCGCCGCCGCCTCGGACAGCTTCCAAACGATCTCGCAGTCCGGCAACCAAGCCAGACATGCGGTCGTGATTTTGTTTAAAGGCATCGGCGCCGCGATCGAGGCGGCTTTCTAAGACTCCCATTAGAAAGCCAGCGTTTCCGCCCGCTTATGACCCGTCCTTTAACCGCCTCCTAAGGACGCAATTCACCCTTGCTCCGTTACACTACCACTATGGCTTCATCAGTGACGAATCGTCCCGCGGGACAACTCGATTCCTCAACGGCCCTTTCGCCCTATAGCGGTCCTTGGAATACGCGGCTTGCCGCTCATCTACTTCGGCGCGCAGGCTTCGGCGGAAGTCCCGATGAGGTAAAGCGCATCGCCGCGCTAAACGTCCATGACGCGGTCGAGTCGTTCATTCATTTTCCGTCAACTGCCGGATTGCCCCCGCCGGCGGATGTTTTTGATCCGTATGCGCAAGGCATATTACCGCTGCAACGCGGTGGCATGGGTATGCAAACGAATGACACGACCCGCCGCGAGAAGTTTCAAGCTATTCGTCGCCAATCGCGCCAGTCGATTATCGCGCTGCAAAAATGGTGGATCGACCGGATGGTCTCGACGCCGGCGCCACTGCAAGAGAAGATGACCTTTTTCTTCCACGGCCATTTTACGACCGCCGCAATTCAAAAAGGCGTCTGGCCTTCGTACATTTACAACCAAAATCAGCTCTTCCGCGATCATGCGCTCGGGAATCTGCGCGACCTCACCGTTGCGGTCTCCAAAGATCCGGCGATGTTGCTCTATCTGGATAATGCACGCAGCGCTGCCGCGCACCCAAATGAAAACTACGCGCGCGAACTGATGGAACTCTTCACGCTCGGCCATGGCAACTACACCGAGCAAGATATTCGCGAGTCCGCCCGCGCGTTTACGGGCTGGACCATTAGTCCTCGCGACGGCCGGTTTGCCCAAGCTCCGCGCCTGCACGATAACGGCAGCAAACAGTTTATGGGCCGCCTTGGGAACTTTGGTGGCGAGGATATCGTCAACATCATCTTCCAACAACCCGCGTGCGCAAGATTCTTTGCCTCCGAGTTGCTGAGCTTCTTCGTCTATAACGATCCCGAGCCGCAACTCGTGGACGGGGTCGCCGGCTTGCTCAAGCAGCACGGGTACAATCTCGCGCCGGTTCTATCGAAGTTGCTCTCGAGCAACGTATTCTTCTCGGATCGTGCCTACCGCGCCCTGGTGAAGAGTCCGGTCGAGTTTGTCGTCGGCTCGTACAAAGTCTTTGGACTCAAAGAGACCGATCGCAGCGCGCAACAGGCACTCGTACAAATGGGACAGGTCCTGTTCTATCCGCCAAACGTCGCCGGCTGGCCGGGCGGCAGCAACTGGTTGACCAGCCAAATGATGATCGCTCGCGAAAATTTCGCGACCGCGCTTGTGAATTCGCAGATGATGGCGCAGTCGTCGTGGCTCACCGCTGTGCCGATGGACGCGACCAAAGCCACGCACGAACTTGTGAGCTACATCCTCTCCGATGATGCCTCACCCGCTGCGGAGACGCGCGTGAAGAATTATCTCAACGGCTCCAACACTTCCGCACTTGGGATGTTCTCCATGGAGAATTACGACGAACGCGTGCGCGGAGCAGCATACCTAACAATGGCGATGCCCGCCTATCAGTTGAACTAAAGGGACGACAAGCATGAAACGGACGCAATTTTTACTCGGCGCGCTGAGCGGCCTCACGGTCGTAGCCAACACGGATCATCTTTTTGCCCGGGCGCTCGCGCAGTCGCCGCTTCCAGGTTTGCCCGGCGGCGATAACCGCGTGCTGGTGCTGGTGAACTTGCAGGGCGGAAACGACGGCCTCAATTGCGTCGTGCCGCACGGAGACGGCCAATACTACAGCTTGCGACCCTCTATCGGCATTCCGCGCGGCGACGTATTGCACATTAACGAACGGATTGGTCTCAATCCGCAGATGAAGTCGCTCAAGGACATGTACGACAAGGGGATGGTCGCAATCGTTCAAGGCGTCGGCTATCCCGATCCCGACCATTCGCACTTCCGCTCGACGGAAATTTGGCAGACCGCAGCGCCGGAGAAGTACGAGCATACGGGCTGGCTTGGACGCTATCTCGATGACGCAGGTTTACCCAAAGACAATCTGTTCAACGGCGTTGCGATTTCGCAAGTGCTGCCCGAGGCGATGATCGCGCGCCATACCGACGTGCCCTCCATCCCGCAGATCAACGGCTACGGCCTCGTAAGCGACCGCAACGCAGATTCGCGCAGCGCCTATACCTCGATTATCGAACAGAAACGCCTGCCGTTTAAGTCGCCGTATCTCTCGCACGTGATAGAAATTGAAGACCATGCGCAAAAAGGATCCCAAGAACTTCCGAAACTTGTTGCAGGCTATAAGGCGAGCGCATCGTATCCCGCAACCCCGATCGGCCGCAGCCTTGCGCTTGCGGCGCAAATTATCGGCAGTAACGTCGGCACGAAGATTCTCTACGTGCAGCACGGCTCGTTCGATACGCATATCAATCAGAAGGGCGTTCAAGACCGCCTCCTCGGCGAACTTTCAAACGCCCTGTCGGCATTCTACGACGATCTTGGCGCGCATGGAAACGAGAAACGCGTGCTGACGATGACGTTCTCGGAATTCGGGCGCCGCGTGGGTGAGAACGCAAGCCGCGGAACCGACCACGGCGAGGCTTCACCACTGTTTTTAGTCGGTGGCGGTGTCAAAGGCGGAATGTACGGCCAATATCCGGATCTCGGTAAACTCAACATGGGCAACCTGACATTCAGTACGGATTTCCGAAGCGTGTATGCAACCGTGCTCGAAAAATGGCTCGGCCGTGCATCCTCCCCAATTCTCGCGGGATCGTTCCCAACATTGAGCGCGCTCGGGTAAGCGGTGCATTATCCGGCCTTGATACTATCGAAAGCGGCGAGGATTTCGGCGTTGTAGCGCGTGGCGGCGTAGCGCTGCGCGCGCACCTGATTCTTAATCTGCCTCATGCGTTCTTCTAGGAGCATCCCTGCGCGAGTGACGGCTTCTTTGTAGCCTTCGATATCGCCGGCCGCAGAACGCACGCGAGCGATGATCCACCAACAGTCCTGGGGATACCATGCATTCTCGACTGAGATATTGCGTGATTCCACCTGCGCGATAATGGCTTGCGCCTCGCGTAAGTCGCCTTTGATTAAAAGTGCAAGCGCTAGATCGGCCCCGTCTTCGGCGAAATCCGCCGAGGGTTCCATCCGCAGCCGTATATCGAACGCCTGCCGCAATTGATCGAGCGCGGGTTCGGGCTTTCCAAGATCGCGGAACGCCGAGCCGATGTTTCCGCGGATGTGGGCTTCTACGGCCGGACTGCCCAGTTGCAGCGCGAGATCCAGGCCCGCGTACCCAGCCTGCGCCGCTTCTTCAAGACGGCCCAAGCAACGCAAGACGTAGGCGAGATTGCCGTATGAAAGAGCTTGCCCGCGCAGGTCACCGAGTGTCTCAAAGAGCTCGCGCGAGCGGGAAAGATTTTCGAGCGCTCGCTCTAGCTCGCCAAAGCCACACTGAAGGGTCGCGGCGTTTAGCAATACGATCGCCTCGCCCTGGCGATCGCGAATCCGTTCATAGAGTTCGGCGGCGAGCGCGTAATTTCGCTCGGCTGCATCATAGTCAAAGAGCCGGGCGTAGCTCGATGCTATGCGGGCGTGCGCGTTCGCTGCGCCTTGTTTATCGCCGGCTTGTTCGCACAAATTGAGCAGCTGGATACCGTTTGCAAGTGCTTCTTTGAAATTCCGCCGCGAGAATTCGACGATCCCGGCCGAATAATGGCAGCGCATCAACAGCATCATGTTATCTGCAGCATGAGCGGCTTGCGTTGCACCTTCAAGAAGCGCAATTGCCTCATCAAAGCGGCCACGCGCCGCTTGGATTTCGGCGGCCAAACAGAGCGCGGGGATGGCTCGCTCGTCATGCGCGAAGAGTGCGGCCGCCGCATTCGCACGCTCCAAGGCAACCTCAAGGTGACCGTTTGCCATTTCCATGAGGCCGCGCGCATAGGCAGCCTCCGCCGGCCACATTCCGTTCGCCTGTTTTCCAAGTTCTTCAAACGCAACGATCGCCTCGGCTTCTGCTTCGCGCTCGCCAAGCGCGTGTAAAAGCCGCACCAGGCGGCGTTGCGTGTCCGCTAGCAGGGTCCCGGAAGCAATGCGCGATGCCGCAACGCGCATGTCTTCAAGATCCTTGCGCTGTTCCGATCGCATCGCCATGCGCGCATGAATCTCTTCCCGCAGGGCGGCGGCCTCGAAGTCAACGTGTGGATCGGTGGTGAGTGCCGAGGCGCGCTCCGCAAATGCCACAGCTTCGTCGTTTGCGAACAGGGATTCGCTGTGCGTTGCAGCCGCAACGTAGAACGGGGCAGCATCCTCACCGGCGCCGGCTTTCTCGAAGTGTTGCGCAATCTGTCCTGCGGTTGCGGCGTCCTCGCCGTAGAGGTCGCGCAGTACGCCCGCGGCGCGACGGTGCTCGCGTAAAGCGCGCGCGGGCTCAAGCGTCGAGTACACGTATGTCTGGATCAGGTTATGTGAGAATGCGTAGTCGTTGCGATATGTTGCGGATGCCTCGCGCACGATGGCCCTGTCGAGCAGCTCATCCAATGCGCGCAGTAACTCGCCCTCATTCCATTTGCCGAGCTCACGCAAAATCTCGACATCGAAAGCGCGCCCGAGAACGGAAGCGCTCTGAGCGGCGCTCAGCGCCCTCTCGCTTAGGCGCCCAACATTTGTCGCGATTGCGGATTCCGCGTCGAGAACCGGGTTTTCGATTCCATCCAACGTGTTACGGACCGCTTGGGATAGAAAGAGCGGGTTGCCTTCGCTTTGCCGGAAGAGCCGCCGCGCCATTGCGGCGGAAACCTCGGGGCCAAAACATTTGACCGCGATCTCATGCACCGCGTCTTCGTCTAATCGCGGTACGGAGAGATGGGCAGCCACTGCATCGCGTTCTAAAGCGCGCCGTAACTTGCGTGCGGCATGCGCGCGGTCGACTTCTTCCTCGCGGTACGTGACCACCAGCAGACAACCAAGGCTCGGAATCAGGCGCGCGAGCGAATCGACCAAATCGAGCGTGGCGTTTCCCGCCCAGTGAATGTCCTCAACGATCACCAAAAGCGGGCGGCGTTTTGCGAGGGCCGTGAGCGCAGCGGCCACGCTTTCAAAAAGACGCGCCCGCTCGCGGCTCGCTTCAACAGGCTGCGGGGGTTCGATTTCAGGGCGGCGCGTTCGAATTTGCGGCAGTAGCAGGGACAGTACGGAAAGCCAAACGTTAGCGATTGGAGAGTCAAGCAAAACCGGCAACGCATCGCGCAAGAGCTCGATAACGGCTTGATAGGGCTGCGTTTCCGGAAACATGGTCGCTCCGGCTAGAACGAGTGCGCCCTGCGCAGATGCCAGGGCTGCAAGTTCTTGCGTAAGCCGCGTTTTACCGACGCCGGCTTCGCCTCCGAGAATGATTGTGGAACCGTGTCCGCGTGCGGCGCGGCCCCATGGCACCAGCAGCCGCTCGAGTTCCGGGGTGCGTCCGGCAAAGGGCAGCAAGGCCGCAATGCGCGGCGCATTTGACGGAGGGTCGACAGCCTCAGTCGTCTCGATCGGATCACCGCGCAGCGCGGCTTCGTATGCCGCAGCGGTTTCCGGCATGGGCGCAGTCCCCATTTCGACCTCGAGCCGCTTGCTGAAGTCTTCGAATTCAGCGACCGCTCCAGCGCGGTCGCCACTCGCCTGCCGTAGCGCCATCAACGTGCGCAGCGTGTTTTCGCGCCAGGGATCCAGACTTAAGAGCGCTTTTGCGTACCCAGTAGCACGATCGTACGCGCGGTCACTTTGGGCGCGGGAGATGAGCCGGTTGTAGTTTTCAATTTGGTGCGCTCTCAAGCGCTCGCGTTCGGGGAATATCCAATCTTCAAAAACGCCGTCGAGAAACTCACCTCGGTAAATCCGCACGGCCATCTCCAGATCGTTATCGCCTACCGACGCTGCAAGAAACTCATCGACGTCGAAATCAATAGGCGCGACCCACCGAACCGAAACCGTATCTGTCTCAAACCAGGGGGACTTTTGTGCGGGTAAGGCTTGCGCGAGACGGTGCAGATGGCGTCGCAGATTTGCGCGCGCTTGCTGTTCTGTGTGGTCAGGCCACATTGAGTATGCAAGTGACTCGCGGCTCAGGGCGGCGTTGCGATGCAGTAAGAGGTACCCCATCAGGGGCAGGCACTTCGGCGGCGCTTTGTAAGGATACAAATCGCCGCCGTAGAGCACGCGCGCCGGGCCAAGCATCTCAACGCGTAAGAGCTGCATGAAGCGGCGCTTTGCTTTGACTCCTAAAAAACCTCGTAGGCCTTACTGCTACCTGTGAAGATCGCATCGCGTACCCACCGTTGGTACCGAAATAGATTTTTGCGTCCTTGCCTACGGTAAAGTTGCGTTCAGAGGCCGAGTGTGCGCAAGCATTGCGTTCATGATGGGCAGCTCCACGTAATCGTCCCGTTATCCGATCCGCCGTCGGGATAGAGGGTCAACCAATTTTTGAAGGTGGCTGAGCCCTTTTGTCCGTTGTTCGAAATGATAACCGAGAGTGTTGAGCTGTTGTGTTGAGCCAGCGTCGATCCGTGGGGAAGTTTCGGCGTTGCATTGAGGCTCAACTGAAGAGGGTCTTCCGCAAAGTTGTGCGGATGGACGTCGACGCTGTAGGTGCCGTCACTTTTGTAGGCCGGCACATGAATCCCGGCAGATTCTAAGACGTCGTCTTTTTCGAACGAGACCGAGTATCCGCTCATCAAACTGTGTCCGGGAGCGTTGCTCGTGCAGTTTTTCACCGCGGCGTCATGGGTCATCTGCAACGTCCCCGTAAGGACGATGTGCGCACCGCTCTTGGGTGCCGCGACAGCCGCAGCCCTAGCCGTCGCATCCGCCGCGGCTACCGTTTTTTGCGACTCCGAACTTTTCGCACCGCAAGCAGCCAGTGCGACGCAAGCGATGCCGAGAACGATGCAGCGTGTCATTTCGAACATACCAGATTCACGCGAAAACTGGGATCCGGCATCGAGTAATGGGCTTTGGTAGAATCGTGCGGATCGATTTGAAGGATAAATTTTTGAGGTTTCACGTTGGTATCGGCGCCTGCCGGAAAGTGGTATTTAAACTGCCCGTTTAAGCTGCCGCCTTGCACCACATCACGATAGCCGAGCTGCTGGTAGGCTAGGTCGTTGAGCGTCATTGCGTTGCCATCAGAGGTAAGCAGCTGAACGTTCTGACCGCGGCCTCCGACGCCGGTATTGCCGAGTTCGACTGTGCCGTGCGTACCATTGCGCAGTTGCACGTTGACGCCGTAGCCGGACCAGCTACCGTCCGTAATGGGATCCACCCCGGTAACGCGCAGCCGCCAAACGCCGTTGAACAGCCACTGATTCATGCAGCCTTGGACGGCTGCTTTCTGATAGGCGCCGCCGGCGATCTTATGGACAGATTTTGCTGGAGCGGCCTGCAGGGTCAGCGCGAGGGCGGCCAATACCACCGCGGTGCTTAGGAGTGTCTTGTTCACGTTCGCTTCCTTTGTGGACGAGAGGCCGCGATCGAGCGTTCAAAAAACGCGTTCAGATCGGCGACCGTTGTAAAATAGAAGCGCTGGCTCGAGCTGACGCTGTCCACGTATCCGCGCACCGCGTCTTCCGGCTTGATATCACGCCGGACGCGCACGATATAGAGATCTTCACCCGTCGAGAGGCGGCGCGGCGGATTTGCCAATGGAACAACTCCGTTTCGTAAAAACGCTCGAGCAGCGTTCTTAGGCAACACTACTACCGGCGCCGTCCACAGGGCGTCCACAAAATTGGAGGTCCCTCTCAACGGAGGGGCTTCACACATACTCGAATACCGAGGGGCATGCGTAGACCGAAGTTTCTGGCCGCCTTATCCGGGTTTGCGGCTTCGCCGCTGTTCGGGAAGGCCGGTTCTGCCCGCGAGGCTGCGGACCTGATCGTTACCGGCGCAAAAATTCATAGCGTCGATGAAAAGCAGCCGGCGCCGGAGTCGTTTGCGGTCCGAAACGGGCGCTTTATCTACGTCGGCTCCTCCAGCGGAGCGATGTCATATCGGGGTTCTCATACGCGCCTGTTGCATCTCGAAGGCGCGACGATTTTGCCTGGCTTGATCGACGCCCATCTGCACTTGACGAACGTTGGCCTCGCCTTGCATGAAGTCGATCTTTTTCAAGTTACGAGCGTGGGCGAATTAATCCGGCGCACGACCGAGTTTGCGAAAACGTCCAAAGATGAGTGGATTCAAGGCGAGGGCTGGGATCAAAACTTGTGGGAAAGCAAAGGCTTTCCAACGCATGAGGCCCTTTCGGCGGCCGTGCCCGACCGCCCGGTCGCACTCGATCGCGTCGATGGGCATGCACTCTTTGTCAACGCAAAAGCCATGCAACTTGCTGGCGTAAGTAAGGCCACTGCCGATCCGGCGGGCGGAAAGATCGTACGCGATGCGGACGGAAATCCCACCGGCGTCTTCATCGATAATGCGAGCGCTTTAATCTATCGCGTGATCCCCGCTCCAACCCGCGAACAACTCATGCGTGCGGCCAAAGCGGCCATAGCAGAATGTCACCGCTGGGGCGTCACAGGCATTGCGGAGGCCAACACAAGCGCGGCGGATTTGGAAGTCTTTCACGAGATGGGACGCAAGGGAAGCCTGGAATTGCGCAACTACACGCGGTTGGGCGACAACGCTGATCTCATCGCTTCGCATATGAAGCGCGGGCAAATCAATGGTGCCTACGACGGGCGCCTGTGGGTGCGCGGTATCAAGCTCTTTGCAGATGGGGCGCTTGGATCGCGCGGCGCCGCCATGCTCGAACCTTATAGCGATGACCCGCGGAACACGGGCCTGCTGCGCACCACGCAAGCACACATTCAAGATGTCGCGCAGCGCGCGCTGCGCGCCGCGTTCCAGGTCAGCACACACGCAATCGGCGACCGCGGAAACCGCATGGTTTTGGACGCGTATGAAGCCGCGTTGAAAAATACGCCGCGCACCGATCACCGTTTTCGCATCGAACATGTGCAGATTCTTACGCAACAAGACATTCCGCGGTTTGCAAAACTCGGCCTCATCGCCTCGATGCAAACCACGCACCAAATTAGCGATATGCCGTGGGCGCAAAGCCGCGTGGGCCCGGAGCGCATCAAGGGCGCGTATGCGTGGCGTTCGCTCCTTGACACGGGCGTTATCATCGCAAACGGTACGGACGCCCCCGTCGAAGCGGTTAACTCGCTGCGCACCTTCCATTCGGCGATTGCGCGGCAAAACGAAGCCAATCAGCCCCTGGGCGGATGGTATCCACAGCAGCGGATGACGCGTGATGAAGCGCTCAGGTCGATGACGATTTGGGCTGCCAAAGCCAATTTCCAAGAAAACGTCATCGGTTCGATCAGCACCGGAAAATATGCCGACTTTGTCGTGATGGATCGCGATTGGATGACGGCTGAGCCAGAAGCGATCATGGGCACCAAGATTCTGGCAACGTACTTCGATGGCAAACTGGTTTACGACAGCAACGTCCCTGCGCATACCGCGCGCACTTCACTGCGCGCGAGCCGGCGCCACGCCTGTTGCAGCGCTTAGAAAGGCTTGCCCGCGGCATAGCCGCCCTTCTGAGCCTTACGAAATTCGTTCTAGGTTCTTGACCGTGAACTCGTTCTCCACGATGCCCGTATTCACCGTACTCTTGGGCTCGAGTAACATCACATGACACTCGTCCGCTGCAATCGGCAAGTGCTCTACGCCGTGGGGAACGATAATATACTCACCAGGCCCGAGCGGGACGTCACGATCGCGAAAGCGCATGATCATCGACCCCTCGACGACGAGAAAGAGTTCGTCCTCAACTTCGTGATGATGCCAGGTAAATTCGCCTTTAAGCTTGACGAGCTTAAGGTGCATATCGTTGATCTCGCCTGCAATTTTCGGTTTCCATGGTTCCGAGAACGTGGAGAACGCATGACGCAGATTAACTTTCTCCATACCTCACCTCACGACTAACCGGCTTAACGGTCAGCCAAACTCCAAGTGCGATGAATGCAACCCGCCAACATCGCGGAGAGTTTCGAGCTGCGCGCGGATCACATTAGAGTGGATTCAACGTTACATTCCATTGCTCGCCGGTGATGTACGCTGCCGATGCATCGGGAGCGTATAAATTGCATTCATCATCGTTCGCTATGCCGTAGGCCATGCCCGGGGAGGCTCCCCCCACGGCTAAAGCTGCGATTTGGACGCCGTTCTTGTGCAGAAGCGCTCCATACCAGTTTATCGGTGCGGGCGGCGTCGCGGTCGGATCAGGAATGGTTCCGCCTTTGGTTTGCGGTCCTCCATAGAACCACCGCCAATCGGTGTTTGCGCATAAGGGCTGCGGACCCGTGGGCGCACCGGCAGGCAGAGGCATGGTCGAACGAGAGAAGTTCACGCCGAGGGCGCGCCCGATGAAATTCGGGAGGGCTCCGGTCGGCGCAAGCGTTCCCGAGTTCCCAAACACATCAGCGGTTGACGGTTTCGAAATTTGCGCAATCAGCGCGCCGCTCGACGAATAGAAATTGAAGTACGTGCCGGATGGGTCGATGTAGCCGTAAGTCCCCGCCGGGATCTGCCCGGGATAGTTGAGATTCAGTGGGTTTGATGGGGTGTACGCCGGGTTGACCGTTGTCCAGATCCGGTTAATGGCATCCTCGTAGTAATGTGGAAAGAGGCTGACAAGATTTTTTGGACTGATCACGCGCACTGCCGTGCCACCGGTTTGTTGAATTAAGCCACTCCAGGGTACGCCCAGTTTGCGAAGGTCCTGCGCCACATTGGTTACCGCATTGGCCTGTATGCCGTAGACATTTCCGCCTGTTGAAGACTTGGTGTTATAAGCTTGGAACGAAATGGGTATGCCGATGTCGTCGACCTGTGTGGTGTCTAGATTGAATTGTGCGCCGGTCCACGTGTATTCAAGGAAGTCCCATACATTTTGCACGGTCGCAGAGCTTGCCGGGGCGCCCCACGGAGCCGGTTGAGAGACGCCTCCGCTGCTGCCCGCGGCGATATCGATCGACTGCTGATTGAGAACAATGTAAACGCGCGCGCCGATCAGCTGAGGAAGGTTGATGCATTGGTTGGGAGCCGCAGTAAAGCTTGGAATTGGCTGTCCTGAAGCGGGCAGAGGTTGCAGCGTCCCGCTGCTTGCGTCTTTTAAATACATAAACTGTCCGGCGCTATTTTGGCCGACCGTGTATATGGTTAGGTTGGCCGTGGGTGCGATTCCAGTGCTGTTCTTAATCACGACCGGGAACGTTGTCCCATCCGTGGATGGACAGGTGGCAAACGCCGTTGAGGGTGCAGGCGTTGGAGTCGGTGTTGTGCCGGGCGTTGGTGTCGGTGACGGCGACGGGGTCGCACTTACGGTTTGTACCAACGCGTACAAGTATGTGACGCCGGCTTTGAGTGCAACGCCGCCCGCAACGGACGCAAAGCTTACCGTTGTCCCCGAAACCGCACCCGGCCCGAGCGCAGGCAACCAAGAACTATTTGCCGGGTCGTAAAACATCGTGTATGTTTGCTGACCTGCGGGAATTGAGTTTGTCGGCGGAAGCTTATACAAAAAGCTCGGAAGCGAGGCAAAGGTGATGTCCGCACTTGGTGTGACCGTAAGATAAATAAGCGGAACGACCGGGCCGAGGCTTTGCTTCTTAGAACTGGGAGTGCGCGAAACGGAAGACGGCGCGACTATTCCCGAAGGCAAATTGGGCTGCAACTTCGCTGCAACCGTGCCCGTGCCTGAAGTAACCGCAGGCAGAGTGAATGTCAGGCTATAGCTCCCGCCATAAAGCGTGACGGATGAGGGCGAGGGTCCAACGGGAACGTTCGTGGGAGTTGGTAGAGGTTGAGGATTCACGCTGGCTCCCCCGCCACCGCCGCCACAGCCGGCCGCCGCGAGCGCAGCTGCGCAGAAGAAAAGAAATGGAAGAAGCTTGCGTAGCATAAGAACCCCCGCAAAAAAAGAATACCGTTGTCTCTTCAGTGTCGGCCATTAAGGAGCGGCCCTTAAGCCCAGTTGCTAACCAAGGTTAGTAAGCGAAAAGTAGGCCTAGGTTCGTTGCCGTATGGCTTTGCGCCCGAACTCCCTCGATGGTGAACCGCATATTTCGGCGCGGACGCGCAATCGCGCCCAGTACAAAGCGGCGTTGCAGACCGGAAAGCTCGTCCGCCGTGCCCTCGTAGCGCGCGACCATGGCGAACGCATCGGTGAAACGATACCCGGTTTGAAAGAAACCGCCACTCGAGCGTGCCGCTGCACCCGCTGCATCTGCGCTACTGTCGTTTCCGGTTTGCAACGCGCCGGTTAACCAAAACTTTTCACGTTCGAGCGTTGCGACGTAGCCCTGTCGCCAAAAGTTGTCCTGGACGGCGAAATTGCGTCGCCCGGAGTACCGGTACGTCTGAACTTCGAGAGGTCCAAACGATTTTGCAACCGACCCCATAAGATCGATGCCGGAACGCGGAGTTGTGGTTTGAGGGTCGTATGCATGCAGCGCTAAGAAATGCGCGCGCAGACCATCGTCATTTCCAAATGAGGCATCAACGCCGATGCGCGGATCGAAGAAGGTGAACGTGTTTGCGCCGACGCTTTGGTCGTAGAGAGCGTAGTGCGCGAGGGTCTCGCGTTCGCTTTCTAGTTCAACGGGAAGTGGCAATTCGAACTGTCCGATTTTCAGATGCGCCTTTGCGCTTGTGAATTGCAGCCATGCTTCCCGCGGCAAGCCCGGCCGGCCGCCATCGACAACGTATTGCTCGATGAAGAAGTTGGTGTTCTTGCCTGCCGTGCCACCGGAGAGCAACTCGACTTCATCGACGATGCCTTTAGGTAGTCCGGTCGGATCGGGATCGCTGCTATACGCAAGCTGTACCTTGATGGCAGCCGGAAAAACGCCGCGGGCATTCGGCAGGGCGAAACCGCTCGCCCGAAAGGCCTCACCGAAGGTGTTAAGACGCGGAACCGTGCTGTGGCAAGCTTGGCACGTAAGACCGTAACGGTGTGCAAAAACAGGCAACGCCGCCGTGGGAAGCGGCGAGAACGCAGCAAGGCAGACGCACAAGAACAACCCCGCCAACCAACGCAAGCCGGGACTCCTTTCAGAGACGAATTAGGCTTGGCTAATTTATCGAGATAAGACCTACTTACTCGACTACTTTTCTCGCAGGGCCTCGCTCGGGTGATGTGCAAAGGACGGTTCGCGCCCCTAGATGAGGGGAATACTCAGATAGGTGCGGCGCGTCGCCAGGCGTAGTGCCTGTAACTATAAAGGGACTACAGTCAGTTGTATTTTCTTGAGGGCCAGCAGGCTTCGATCACCCGGATCGTCACGGCCTCCGATGTGGAAGCGTTCGCCGGCATCTCGGGTGACACCAATCCGGTTCACCTCGATCAAGAATTCGCCGCAAAAAGCCGCTTCAAGAAGCGGATCGCGCACGGGATTCTTTCTGCCGGCTACATTTCAGCGGTACTCGGATCCAAGCTTCCCGGCCCGGGAACGATCTATTTAAGCCAAAGCATCACCTTCAAAGCCCCGGTCTACTTGGGAGATACCGTAACGGCAACCGTGACGGTGCTCAACTACCGCCCCGATAAGCACATTTTGACGCTCCGCACGGAATGCACGAACCAAGACGGCATCGTTGTCCTCGAGGGCCAGGCCGTTTGTCTCACCAGCGACGTGGCCGACCCGAGTGAGCCGGCCGAGGCTGCCTCATAGGATGTTGACTGAAAGTGCATATAGGTGTAAAATGCCTGTAGTGTCATGAAGAACGCCCCTGGTGGCGGCTCCGGCAAAGAAACGGGACTCCCTCCGAAGGGAACCCCCAAGAATTATCTCATGGCCTGGCTGCTGGTGATGCTCAAAGATTACAACCTGCACGGCTACGAGATCATGAAAGAACTTAAAGAAAAGTTCGACGTGGTCTCGGATCCCGGAACGGTGTACCGGGCGCTCCGCCAGCTGGAACGAGACGGATACATCTCTTCTTGGTGGGATCCAAAAGAACAGGGACCTGCACGCCGCATCTACACGTTGACGGATGCTGGAAGTGAAGCGCTCGGAGTCTGGAGCGCGGCACTTGAGCTCTACCGTACGAATCTTGATGCGTTCTTCAGTTTGTACACCGGCAAATGGAATAAAACTGAGGAGTAAATCTTGAACTCTATCGATCTCTCGAACAAATCGTTCGAAGCCGCCGTGGAAGCAACAACGGCGACCACCAACCGCGTGCTCGGATACCTCAAAGCCAGCTTTGATGTTGTTTCCAAGCCCTACGCAGTTACCGGCCCCGAAGCATTCGCAACCGAAAACTTCGATCGTACCGCAAAGCTCGTCGAGCTGCGCGAGAAGTACCTCAAAGAGACCGGCAAGCATGTATCCGCCGTTGCGAATGATACGCTAACCCACGCCAAGCAATGGCAGGACAGCACGCAAGAAGCTCTCAAAGGCCTCGGCGACATCATGGCTTCCAACCTGAACTTCGTCAAAGAAACGACTACGCAGAACATGGACGGCTTCAGCAAGCAAGTCGCGACCGCAAGCAAGAACTAAGACTTCGTTTGGCATACACACCGGGAATGGATGAAAAAGATCCGTTCTCGGTGTGGCGCCAGGCAGCTCAAATGAACGAGGCGCAAATGAGCGCCTTTTTCGAAAAGGCCGCCGGCACCGACGCCTTTGCCGAACAGCTGCGCAAAGCGCTCGAATCCTATCTTTGCGCGACCCAAGTCAGCCGCGAAAACGTGGAGCGCTTTTTAAGCGCGTCGAATCTTCCCACGCGTGCTGAAATCGCACGACTCGCAGAGCGCGTCGATATCCTCACCACGCGCATTGATGGTCTTATTGCGACCTTAGCCAAATCGAAAAAAAAGAAAAAGAAGCGATAGCTCGAGCGTCGCTGCCTAAGGGAACCGTGGGCGCTACGCCGACGTTAGGAACGCACGACCGGATTCTACCTTTAGGAGACATTTCACCTGTTGCCAAAATTCTACTTGCCGGCCCCGCACTCGCGGCATTGAGCCTACTTGCTATGCCTGCGGTACAAGCGCACAATGTTCGCATCCCGCTCGCCGCTGCCGTACAAAACGATTTGCTCGTTCAATCCAATGACGATTCCGTTGACGAGATCGATGGGCAATACGACAATGCGCAAAGCGACGATACAATTGTTGCGTACAATGACGATCAAGGAACCGATCCGCAGTCGATCGATCAAACCAATCCGACCGCTCAAATCGGACAGATTGGTCCCGTCATCAACAACGACGCCAACGTTCAAGAAGACGGCAACAACGGCCCGGACGAGGAACAACAACGCTCAAGGTAACGACAACAACGGTCCGAACGATAACGATAGCGTTCAAGAGGGCGACAACAACGGGCCGAACAATGCCAACAAGGTCCAAGAAGATGCCCCGAACGATGAGAACGACGACGGCGGCGGCGGGGACTAAATACGCGGGAGCCGACTGATAGGGAAGCCCTGACCGATTTTCTAACTGTGCGTAGACGAACTCTTCGTTACGGAGGCGATCCGGATGATCGAGACACGTCCTAAACCATTTCAAGAATTCGCTCCACTGACCGGCAAAGTTGCCCTCGTGACGGGAAGTTCACGTGGCATCGGGTCAGCCATTGCGGCGGAGCTTGCCCGCTGCGGCGCCCATACCATCATCAACTACGTGCGCGGCAAAGAATCGGCCGAACTCGTTTCGCAATCGATCATCGATGCGGGTGGTTCAGCGCGCTCGGAGGGTGGTGACGTCTCGGATGCCGGTTCGGTCAAGAAAATGATCGACCGGATCATGGAACAAGACGGTCATATCGACATCTTGGTCAACAACGCGGGCATCTTGCGCGATAAGACGTTTAAGAAGATGTCGATTCAAGACTGGCACGACGTGATCAATACGAATTTGACCAGCGTCATGAACACCTGTCACCATGTGGTGCCGCACATGATCGCCCAAAATCAGGGGCGCATCGTCAATATCTCTTCGTTCGTCGGCCAGATGGGGAACTTCGGACAGTCCAACTATTCGGCGGCCAAAGCAGGCATCATCGGCTTTACGAAGTCGCTCGCGATCGAGCTTGCACGCAACAACATTATGGTCAATGCGGTGTGCCCCGGTTTTGTTCGCACGGAGATGTGGGAGTCCGTACCGGAAAACATTCAACAGAAAATTCTTGACCGGATCCCGATGCACCGCGTGGCGGAGCCGGACGAAATTGCGCGTGGGGTGCGCTTCCTTGTTACGGAAGCCGATTACATGACGGGACAGTCGCTCAACATCAACGGCGGAATTTACATGGGATGGTAGCGCGGGCGATTCGTCCAGCCTGACTTTCGTTGTAATAAAGACGGCCTTGGCCGTCTTTGGCGATCATTCCCAGGGGATCGAAATCGTGCCCGTCCGACGGATAAACGAGATCGTGAAACTGCGTGACGACCCCCGAGGGCGTAATACGTCCGAGCACCATCCCATGGTAAAGCGTAAACCACAGATTTCCGTCGCAGCCTGCGACGATCCCACCGAGCGACGCACGTTTTGGAATCCCTTGCCAGAATTCCGTAATACGCCCGTCCGGCGTGACGCGCCCGATGCGGTCTCGCACTTCGGTGAACCAGAGATTCCCATCCGGGCCGGCTGTGATAAACTGCGGCCCGCTGTCCGAAGGTGTGAGCCCTTGCGTGAACAGTCGCGTTTTTCCGCTTGGGCCAATGCGGCCGATACGGCTGTGCCAAATGTCCGTAAACCAAATGTTGCCATCTCGACCGATTGTTGCTGAGTTTCGAAACCCGCCCATGCGGATCTTCACCGGAATCGTATTGGCAACACACGTGATGGTGGGGCCGGCCACGATGCAATTCGAAATATCTTTCTCGCCGAGCTTCCCTTCGGCGGATAAGGTCCGAACATGCGCTGCGGTGTCATCGGAAGCACCGAGCAAAACACCATTTCCGTCTGCGACTAGCGGGTGGAGCCCGTAGCTGAAGGGCGCAAAAGTATAAACGCCCTGTTCCGAGTCGGGAATGCGGAATTCGTGCAAGTGATGATTGCGATCGATGCGCGCTATCCGTGGATGCCACGAAAAGTTTTCAAGAAACCATATTGCGCCGTCATCCGTGACGGCAACGCTGCCGGGCGTATTGCGGGCGTCGAGTCCCGGGAGCAGCACCCGCCCGATTCCGTCGTCTTTCGCACCGTATTCGATGACGACGGGCCGCCCGGTTGCCGCAAATGCGGCGGCATGGAACATGAGCAATAGGCCGAGTAGAACCAGAATGCGTCTCAACACGGCATTCAAACGTTTGGTTCTGCGGGACCGTGACCTCCCGAACATGAACCATCTCCCTCGTGGTCGCAGTTGACGCCGCCCCGTTAGGTTCGACATATTTCGGAATTACGCCGTACGAGATCGTCATGCAACATCGCAAGATGTCCCTCTTACGATTCCATTCGGAGCGTCTCTTTGCAAAGCCCGTGCTGATGATCCCCGCGTTGATCAGCCGTTCCTACATTCTCGATTTGACCAAAAATGCGTCGCTTGCAAGCGCACTAACGCAAGCCGGTTACGAGGTCTACCTGGTGGATTGGGGCCTTCCCGGCGACGAAGATGCGGGGCTCTCGCTCGACCAGATTGTCTTAGAATACATTGATGCCATCGTGGGCCGCGTTCGCGACTTAAGTGAATCTAAACACCTAAGCGTGCTCGGCTACTGCATGGGCGGAACGCTTGCCGTTTTGTGGAGCGGCTACCGCAAGCTCTCAAAATCCAATAACCTCATTACGCTTGCCGCGCCCTACGATTTTGCCGAAGGCGGCATGCTCGCCAAATGGTGCAAAGAGCAATATTTGGAAATCGACCGCATTACCGAAGTCTTCGGAAACGTCCCTGCGAACTTGATTGAAACGGTATTTACAATGTTGCGCCCGACGGCGAAAATGCGCGCCGCGCTCGCCTTTTCGGGCAACTACCGCAATAGCGAGGCGGTCGGATCATTTCGGGCAATGGATCGCTGGGCGAATGATTGGACGGCATTCCCCGGCAAAGCCGCGCGCGAATGGATCGAGCACTTTTACCAAGCAAACAGCTTACTGTCGCGAAAAATTCGCATCGGCGGCCGTAAGGTCGATGCACGCAACATTAAAGCCGCCGCTTTAATCGTTGCAGCGCCCGGTGATGCGATTGTGCCGGCCGCTTCGTCGCGCGCTTTTCAATATGCGATCGGTTCGCGTGACATCACCTACGAGGAAGTCGGTGGCGGGCATATTGGGATGGTTGCGGGGAAAACGGCGAAAGCACAACTCTTTCCGCTGGTGCTCGACTGGCTCGAAAGACGCAGCGCATGAGCAGTAGCATCTTGTTTTTGGGCACGGGGGGCGCGCGGTTCGTGGTCGCGCGCCAAATCCGCTCCTCCGGTGGAATGTGGATGCGCTTTGGCCAAACGCAAATCCACGTCGATCCCGGCCCCGGGGCGCTTGTGCGCGCGCTTTCGAACGTTCCACCTTGCGTTCCCGGTGAGCTGGATGCGCTCGTACTCTCGCACAAACATCTCGATCATAGCAACGATATCAACATCATGATTGAGGCAATGACGCATGGAGGCTTTCGCAAGCGCGGAACGCTGCTTGCCCCGCACGACGCGATGCATGGCGAGCCGGTGGTCTTCCCATACGTGCAGAAGTTCGTCGAGCGTATTGAGGTGCTGCGCGAACACAGCGAGCCCTATCGCATCGGCGAGATCGAAATTCGCAGCTCGATCAAACATATTCACTCCGTGGAAACCTACGGTTTGCACTTTTGTCATGCCGGCCGCACCGTTTCGTATCTTCCCTGTGGCCGCTTCTTCGAAGGTCTGATCCAAGATTATGCGTCGCATGCGCCGGATGTTCTGATAATGAACATTCTGCGCTACCGGGACTCAATGGATGTGGATCATCTGACGTTCGATGATGCGAGGCGGCTGATCGGCGGCGTGCGCCCGAAGGTAGCCGTGCTCTCGCATTTCGGAACCAAGATGCTCGAGCAAAACCCGGAACGGCTGTGCGCCGAGCTTGAAGATACTCATGGCATCCGTGTGATTGCCGCTCGTGACGGGCTGCTCTTGGATGTCGAGACCGAGGTTGCGGCCGTTGCCGGTTGAGATCGTTCGGGTTTCCGACGATCGTGTTAACAATTTCTTTCGGGAAACGCAGCGTGAAGCTCGCACGACGCTCTGGAGTTTTTCGGTCGTTTGGCACGAGCAAAGCTACGACGTGGCGGCGCTGGAGGGAGAACGGGTGCTCGGTGCCGCTCGTGCACGCATCGCCGCTTCACTCGCTCACATCGAATTCGTCATCGTGCGGCCGCAAGCACGCCGCAAGGACATCGGTCGCCGGCTCCTCGCCGCGCTTGAGGAGATCGGAAACTATTACAACTGCCACAAAATGACGATTGCGGTGCCGCACCACAGCGCCGCTCAAACGTTTTTAGAAGCCTGCGGCTATAAAGAGGAAGCCGTGCTGCCGCAGCACACCTGGAAAATCGATCACGCCGTGATGAGAAAGTTTCTGCTCTAGCCGCTAGCCACGCCCGCCCGGTGGCCGTCGGACTCTGCGAGGCGGCTGCGCAAAGATGGGCACCCGATTACGGGTGACGCGTGGGTGTTGCTCCGATGCCGGATTGCGTTGTTCGCCGGTCCGGCCCGATGTCTCGCCGAATCGTTGCCAATTGCGGCCTTTGTTTGCGCGCGTCTTGATGGAGCCATCGTACAAAAACACACCCCCGCCGGCAGAAACGTTGACCATCGGGCCGTTCCTGCCAACGGACGCCGTCACATCGTTTGGCGTTCCACCGAAGTTTGCGTGGTGATCGAAATTCGTGAAGATACGGCCGGTGTCGCTGTGTGCGCCGATTTGGGCGTTTCCATTCCCGATGCCGATGGCGACGCGTCCGTATTGCGATTCGAAGCGCGCGAACCCAGGATCGAACGATCCGTTATCGTAGAGAATCTGTCCAAGTGTCGTGGAGACTTGAATTTGACGCGCGCTGCACCGCTGGAATGCGATGCCCGAGCCTGCGATATTGCGCACGCGTAGGCGCGTGAACGATGAATCCTGCGCCACGATCGTCCCGCGCAAGACTTGCACGAATCCGTCGCCCCCCATATTTTGTAGATGAACATACCCATCGTGGAGTTGCACGAAGAACGTACCGCTGCGATAATCTTGCAGCGTAATGCGTCCCGTCCCCGCGTGCACGAGAACGAGGGCGGTGCTTTGCGGAATCAACACAGTTGCGTCGCCGCCGTTGCCTTTGATCGTGAGGCCATCGTGCTCTCCGGTTCCCACCGATGTCAAGGGGAACATTTCCGGCGGAAGGGTTAGCGGACCGCGCTTCGTTTGGATCGTGCCGGAAAGCACGTCGATTTGACGAGGAAGGTTCTTCGCGACCGCCTGGCTTCCGAAACGCACCACGGTCAGCGGCGCGGTCGATTCGGTCTGCACTGCTTGGCGGTCCCATGTTTTAATGGTGACATTGGCGTTGGCGATCGCAAGGTTGACCACGGCGGAGTTGCCCACGGCATACGTCGGCAGATCGGCCACCGCTGTCCCCGATACGCCGCTCACCAATGCCAAAACAAGACCCAAGCCGCCGATCATCACCTTATTGTACGAACGGCGGTTCCAAAGCATCATTGGATTTCGATGACAGAATCGACCAAGCGTGGGAAAGTAACCCGAAAACAGGTGCCACCCGGAATGAGGCGCTCGGCTGCCACGGTCCCATTATGGACGCGCGCGATGCTCCTGACGATCGCCAGGCCTAAGCCCGTACCGGAAACCGCCCGGTTGCGCGATTTGTCGGTGCGGTAGAAGCGCTCGAAAACCAACGGAATCTCATCGGCTTCAATGCCGCTGCCGGTGTCTTGCACCTCAACGATTGCGGTGGATGAATCGCCTTTAATGTACACGTCGATGCCGCCACGGTCGGTGAACTTGATCGCATTGTCGATCAAATTACTGATCATCTGCCGGATCAAGCTGCTGTCGCCCATCACCATAACGTTCGCTTGGACCGCATGCAAGCGCACGTACAAATCTTTGTCGCCCGCGCGACCCTCCGCGCTGTGGACCGCATCCGCCGCAACCGGTGCCAGCACGATCGGCTCCTTGGGAATACTGTCGCCCGAGTCCGCCTTTGCCAGAGTGAGCATGCCGTTGACCATATTTGCCAGTGTCGAGGTTTCGTTCACGATCGTCTCGAGGCTCTCCGAGCGGATGCGTTCATCGGCATCGCCCCAACGCGCAAGCATTTGCGCGTTCGCATTAATCGATGTCAAAGGTGTTTTCAACTCGTGCGAAGCGTCGGAGATAAACTGGCGTTCCCGCGCGAATGCCTCTTCCAATCGTCCGAGCATCTCATCGAAGGTTTGGGCAAGTTTGCCGATTTCGTCATTGCGCCGCGTCCATTTGAGACGCCGGTCCAAACGGTCCGAACCGATTTCGCGCATTGCAATCGCGAGCTCGTTGAGCGGGTTGGTAGCTTGCGATGCGAGCATCAGAGAGAGCAGCAGCACCGCGATACTTGCGAGCAAGATGATGAAGGCGATGGTATTGCGAGTACGCGCAAACGTTTCGTTGAGCTGATCGAGCGGCTCGCCGACGCGTACTGTGAACATGCGGCCGCTGTTTGCAAAGAGCCGGCTTTCAATCAGGTACGGACTGCCTTGTGGGGAGATCCACTGCTGAAACGAGGTATCAGTTTTTTCGGTCAGGCCCGTCGCCGGCGGAAAAGTGAGCGCGCCCATATTGGTGCTCTTGCCTTCGGCTCGTCGATGGCGGTCGTCTATCTGCACGAGCGTGGTGGTATTGGCCCAGAGTTCGAGCTGATCGGGATTGGCGAGCAGTTGTTCGGTCGGCGCCGATTGATTGGGATCTGAAAATGGATTGGGTGCGGGACTCGCGATGCGTGCGATGTCTTGCATGGTGCGGTTGATTCTGGCGCGCGCGTTATCCGTAAGAATGGAATCGAAGCGCACCGTAACGAGAACGCCGGCCGCAACGATGACGGCCACCAGCAGCAATGCGTACAGGCTGGCAATGCGCCAGCGCAATGAGGTCATGAGGAAATGTTTATACGCGCGCTAATCTTTGATCGTGTATCCCACGCCGCGCACCGTTGTGATGAGTTTGTTTTCGAACCCATCATCGATCTTGCCGCGCAAGTAGCGAATGTAGACGTCGATTAGATTCGAGTCGCCGAGGAAATCGCTTCCCCAGACGCCGTTAAACAGTTCGTCGCGTGAGTGCACCTTATTGCGGTGCAACAAAAGATATTCAAGAAGCGCATACTCTTTGGCCGTTAAGCTGACGGCTTGGCCGCCGCGCTGGACTTCGTGACGGTCGCGGTCCATCACCAAGTCGCGATACTCGATTGTGTTGACCAGGGGATTCTTTTCGCGCAGCCGGGCGCGCACACGCGCCAGCAACTCATCGGTAGAAAACGGTTTGGTGAGATAGTCGTCCGCGCCCAGATCCAGGCCCGCAACGCGATCGGGAACGCGGTCTTTGGCGGTGAGCATGATGATGGGCACGCGGCTTTTGGCCCGAACCCGCTTGCAGACTTCCGTGCCGTCCATTTTGGGTAGCATGAGGTCTAGAATAATCAGGTCGGGTTCTTTGAGCGCCCGTTCGAGGCCCGAGAGGCCGTCGCGGGCGGTTTCAACCGAATAGCCTTCGTGCTCGAGTTCGAGCTGCAAGACACGGTTGATTGCGGCGTCATCCTCGATGACGAGGATGCGAAACTGCTGGTTGCCCTTCTCCATGTACTCCTTATCGGCGAGAGTTCTTACCGACGAGAGTACCGCCCGGGAACTACTCGGAGCATTGGGCCCGGGTTAAGGATTAAGAGAAGGAAGGCAATGCCGCCTCCAACTGCGAGCCATAAGCCCGTCCCCGACGAGACGAAAAAGCGGGCGAAGAACTCACCAAAGAGCGCAACTGTGGCGACAAAGGCTTGGCCGCCTCCTTGGGCGATCATCACACACAGCCAAACGCCGACTGCCATAACGATGCCGAGCGCCCACGTTTCCCAAACTTTGAAGGGAGATGACGGCCGGTAGATCGTGGATGCCAAAATGGACGCGCGCAAATCCCGCGGCGGCTCCTCGAGAGGGAGCGCAAAAAGCAGACGGTCGAGATCGTCATCCGGTTCGTAGGTCATTCTGGTACCTCAGTTCTGCTATCGGTCAACAACTTGCGCAAGTGTTCTTTTGCCCGGAAAAGATGTGTCTTCACGGTTCCCATTGGAATTCCGAGAACGCTCGCGATCTCGTCGTACTGTTTTCCCTGTAGATGGTAGAACGTAATCACCGTGCGGTACTTCTCGGGCAGCATGTCGATCGCGGCCCGAAGGCGCCGTGCTTCATCGCCTGCGACCGCTTGCTCCGCCGGGCCGGGTGCCGCATCCGGGCGATCTTGCGGAAACTCTTCATTTGAATAGCGCTTGCGGCGGTTGAGCCGGTCACAACTGGCGTGGTAGGCAATCGCGAAGATCCACGTCGAGAATTTTGCTCCGGGCTTGAACGTCTTCAGGCTCCGGTAGGCTTTGAAAAATGCTTCCTGCGTGACGTCGCGCGCCTCTTCGGAATCCCGAACCGTGCGGTAAGCCAGGTGGTACACGGAGCGGTCGTACCGCTCGACAAGCGTAGCGAACGCCGCGGAGTTCCCTCCAAGCGTCTCAGCAACCAAATCGGAATCTTCGGGGAGCCTCTCCGGCGGACTACTCACCGGTGCCTCCCAGAGCGCTGCAGCCACATCTAAAGTACGGGCGCGCGGCTAACATGTTTCAGAGTAATAGCTTTGAAACATGCGGCGCCCCCGGCCGTAGATGAGACATGATTACTCCAGCTGATAAATCCAACTCGGTCCAAAGAGACCGCCCTAGTCCAGACCGTCGTTCGACGTTCCCCGGTTGGGGTCCGCGGATCTAGCCGTGGGCCCGCGCGCAAGGATCATCGCCAGCCTCTTCGCCGTGGAGGTCGCACTCTTCGGTATGATCGTCTACTTCCTGGGCGGTGCGCCGACGCATGCCGCTTCGACAGTAGATGTAGGTGGCAATCGAATCCTCGATGTGCTGGACGCGGGCAACGCGCCGCATGTCGTCGTGAGGGATCCCGATTCACGGGTGTTCATCGTACCCTCGACTGACGGGAAGGTGCACGTCACGGATCTCTGGTCGATGCACGGTTGGACTTTTGGTTCAACCAAAATCCCGCAGGTCCATGTAACGCGCACCGCCGATGGCATCGAAGTGGTTCGCGATCCCGAACACGCGGCCCATTTCGTGATGTTCGGAAGTTCAACGGAGCGCACGCAAATCGCACTTCCGGCGGATGCGACGCTCGACATCGAGAAGTCCTCGGGCGACGATATCACGGGAATTGCCGGCACCATGCGAATTCGCTCCCAGGACGGACGCATCTCCTTTCACGACGTAAACTCACCATCGATCGATGCCTATTCCGGTGACGGGCGTGTTGTCTTCGACGGGACGCTGCGGCCGGATGGGCAGTACAATCTCAAGACCGCGGATGGCCGTATTGTCCTTACAGCGGCGGGTCTCGCAGGACTGGGCATCCACGCACAAACCAGTGACGGTGCCATTCGAATCGACGGGCGCAGGGTTGGAAATCGCGAAGATGCCGATGACGCAGCCTACGACGCCGCGGGAAACACGGCCGGCAAAATCAACGTACAAACAAACGACGGGTCGATCACAATGAACTCAATGGGAGCCTCAAAGTAATGGCAGACGTTCTTGTTCCGCTCTTCGGAATAATCTTTCTCTTCGGTTTTCCGGTGATCGCATTCATCGTTCATCGCGTGCTCAAGCACCAAGAACGAATGGAAATGATCCGCCACGGCATGGCGCCCTCGGCAGACTTTAAAGGCCGGGCCTGGGCAACTCCGCCCCCGCCGCAGGCTCCTGGCCGCCCATTCGACCCTACAACGATCTTCGGCTATGAGGCCTATGCCGCGGCGCAGAATCAATTGCGCAAAGGAATCTCCACCGCGCTGATCGGCTTGGCGCTCTTTATCGGGCTCTCGTTTATCGATCTCGGACATCCGGGTCCGTGGCTCCTTGGTGGCCTCATTCCGATGTTCGTCGGCATCGCGCAAATATTGATTGCCATGCTTTCGGGAGCACGTTTCAACTTCGGTGCCGCGCCCTACCAGATGCCTCCCTCGGCGGTACCTGGTCCGGGCCCGCAGAGCAAGCAGCGCGACGTGAGTCCGGGGCCCTATGCGTACCGTCCGGGAAGCACGACGGAATTGGAACCGCCGGCAACTCCGCCGGATATGCGCCGCTAGAAAATAAAAAAGAGGCCGGCGTCCGTGGACACCGCGCCTCTTTAGTTTGCTGTCGTAACCCGTTTATCCGAGTTTACTGCTCAGGATGATTAGGGGTCATTTGCAAGATACCAGGGCAATTGCCCATCCAGCGGTCGTTCTCGTGCGAACGAGATAACCGTCGGCAGTACGGTCGTAAACCTGGTAGCCCGCTCTCAGCGCGTCGGCTAGTGATTTGAAAACCATGAGACCTGCCATTTTTTTGGACCCCCCTTTCCTCTATTTGATTAATACTCTCTACCCATAGTAACGGCTATTTGATTCAACTAGTTCACGTAATTTGCGACAAATATCTTTAAAATCGGATGAAAGACGATTTTTGGTCAGATTTTTGTCGCTTTCTTAACCAAATGGTTTCCCGGATTCGTGCGCCGAAGCTCCGGCTATGGTGCACTCGACTCGCGTTCTCGACCGTACCGAGCTCGCGCCGGGAGTTGTTCTGCTTGGTTTACACGCGCCGGATCTCGTACGTGTGACCCGCCCCGGCCACTTCGTCATGGTAACTCCGCCGCTTGGAGCGAGCGCCGCCGTCGCACTTGGCGTCTATGAAGCCGAGGGCGACCGTGCGAGCATCATGTTTGTTGTCGCCGGTTCGCGCACCCGCGAGCTGTCCGGACTCACCGTTGGTCAAGATCTCGATCTCTTCGGCCCCCTTGGCAATGGTTTTACCCTCCCGGATGAGCCAAAAGATGTCGCGATTGTTGCCGGCGGTGTTGGGATTGCCTCGGTGCTTTTGCCGGCCCAAGCCCTCGTTGCGCGGGGAGCGCGCGTGCGCTTATTTTACGGCGCGCGCACAAAAGGGCTGCTCGTCGATGAAAAAAAATTCCAAGAGGCCGGGTGCGAAGTTCTTACGGCAACGGACGACGCAAGCGCGGGACATCATGGTTTCGTTACCGAGCTTTTGCAGTCTGCGCCCCAGGCTCCGGAATTGATTCTTGCTTGTGGTCCATCGCCGATGCTTCGCGCAGTGGCAAAAGTTTCGCGCGTGATGGGCGTACATGCACAACTCTCACTGGAAGAAACGTTTGCCTGCGGAGTCGGCGCGTGCTGGGGATGCGTGGTTGCAATCGACCGTGACAGCGCCCAAGCGCCGAAGTTTCCGGGTGACGCACCGGTGTACGCGCGCATCTGCAAGGAGGGCCCGGTGTTTTGGGCTCATGAGCTGCGGTGGTAGCTGATCTTTCGGTGAAAATCGGCAAGCTCAACTTGCCGTTTCCAACGCTCATGGGCAGCGGTTGCTACGGATCGGGCGAGGAATACTCCGCATTCATCGATCTCTCCCAAATTGGTGGCGTGGTGCTCAAGAGCGTCACGCGCCTGCCGCGCCTGGGCAACGCCACTCCGCGACTTGTTCCAACGCCCGCGGGAATGCTCAATGCAATCGGGCTGCAGAATCCGGGAATCCATTACTATCTCGAACATGAAGTCGCAAAATTTTCCGCGCGTCCGTGTGCGGTCATTGGTAGTGTCGCGGGTTTTGCAGTGGACGACTACGGCTACGTGACCGAAAGGCTCGCCGCTCGCAAAGAAATTCACGCAGTCGAGATCAATATTTCGTGCCCCAACGTGGCCTCCGAAGGCGAAACGTTTGCGTGCGATCCGCGTCTCACGCGCAGGGTCGTAGAACTCGCGCGCAGCGTGACCGATAAAACCCTGATCGTCAAACTTTCGCCCAACGTCACCGATATTGGGCGCATCGCGCAGGAAGCCGAAGATGCGGGCGCTGACGCGCTTGCGGTCATCAACACCGTGCGCGGCATGGCGATCGATGTGAACGCTTGGAAGCCGCGCCTGGGCAATGTCACGGGCGGGCTCTCCGGGCCGGCGATCCGCCCGATTGCGGTGCTTGCCGTGTACGAAGTCGCGCGCGCCGTGAAAATTCCGATTATAGGACAGGGTGGCATCGAGAGCGTTACCGATGCACTCGAGTTTTTTCTTGCCGGTGCGTCCGCGATCTCGATCGGCACGGCCAATTTCACCGACCCGCGCGTTCCGGTTCGCATTGTGGAGGGCGTGGGCGTCTATCTGAAAGAACGCGGACTGGAGAGCCTTTCACAAATTGTCGGCAAAGCGAACCACGGTTTTGCGACGCCGCACGAATTCGAAGGAGATGAGGGCTGATGCCCCAGTTAATCGTTGCACTCGACGTCGAGGGGTTCGAGCGGGCCGCCGAGCTGATCGATGCGCTCTACGAGCTGGATCTCGTATTCAAAATCGGTCTCGAGTCGCTCTACGGCTATGGGGATGAACTGCTGCGTTTTATGGAAAGCCGGGATGTACGTTATTTTGTCGATGCAAAGTTGCACGATATTCCGCGCACCGTCGCAGCCGGCGTGCGCGCGCTCGTGCGGCCGGGCATCCACATCATCAACGTGCACGCTTTGGGCGGTTCTGAAATGATGAACGCGGCAGTCGAAGCGGCCGCCAAACGCGCGGACCAGCTCGGCATTTCCACCCCGAATGTGTTTGCGGTGACGATTCTTACCAGCATCGCGCCGGAAGACTTGCGCGAGCTCGGGCTTTCCGGCGGTCCGGGCGAGAACGCAATTCGCCTTGCCGCGCTTGCGCGCGACGCCGGCTGCAGCGGAGTGGTGTGTAGCGCGCATGAAGTGCGAGACCTCAAGTCTTTCTTCGGCCACGATTTCCTTACACTCACGCCCGGCATTCGTCCCGCCGGCAGTTCCCACGGCGATCAAAAGCGCGTCATGACGCCCGCGCTTGCGGTACAAGCCGGTTCCGACTACCTCGTCGTCGGGCGTCCGATTACGGAAGCGGCAGACCCACTGATAGCCGCCCGCGACATTCTCAATGAGATCAATAGCGCAAAGGCAAGTGCATGAGCTTCAATCTAAAAAGCGAGTTGGCATCCCGCGGCGCGCTGCTTGAGGGACACTTTAAGCTCAGCTCGGGACGCCACAGCAACCGGTTTGTCCAGAAATTTCGCATCCTGGAAGATCCGAAGCTGGTTGAACCGGTAGCGCGGGAGATCGCGGACCGGTTCCGCGACGAAAATGTAACCGTCGTCATGAGCGCCGCAATTGGTGGGATTATCCTTGGATACGAAGTCGGCCGCGCGCTCGGCACCAAAGCGATGTTCGTCGAAAAAGAAGACGGAGTGCCGAAATTGCGGAGGAGTTTTACCCTTACTCGGCGCGATCGCGTCCTCGTCGTGGAAGACGTGGTGACGACCGGCATGTCCGTGCGCGAAGTGCTGGACGTCGTTCGCGGGCAGGGGGCGAGCGTCGCCGGAATCGGCGTGATCGTACGCCGCTCGCCCGTTGATTTCGGCTTTGCAACGTACGCGCTCTTGGAACTTCCGATCGAATCGCACGATCCGGCGGAGTGTCCGCAGTGTGCGAATGGCGAGCCTATCACGGATCCCGGTTCGCGCCGCGCATGAGTCAGATCCGGATTCGTCCGGGTTCGAGCGACGACAGACCGTTTGTCGAACATCTGGGAAAGCGCACGCTCGTGGACAGTGTGTCCGCCTGGCGGCAGTCATCGCCGCCAATGCTCGATGTGGCCTTCGAGCGGCTGCTGGGATTTGTGTACGATCAGCCGCATCATTTCTATATCGCGGAACTCGACGGTAGACGCGCCGGCTTCGTGCTAACCATCACCTCCATGCCCGATGAAGTGACGCTCGTGCCGCAGGCCTTCATCGCCTACATGGGCGTTGAGCCGGAGATGCGCCGCGCAGGGATAGCGACGGAGTTGCTCAAGCACACAGAGCAGTCCGCCCGCGACCTCGGCATGCCATACATTGCATTGATGGTAACGGAAGAGAATGAAGCAGCGCGAAACCTGTACGAATCTGCAGGGTACATCACTGAACGGCGACTCCTATGCAAAATTCTATAAGTCCGCAGACGACGCGCCGCGTGATGCTCACGCTCGGCGGAATCGTCGTGCTAATCTTAGCGTTCTTTCTTGCGGAGCGCATCCCGCGGACAATCACCATCTTCGTCATCGGCGCATTCATTGCGTTCGGCGTTCAGCCGGTGATCGTGCAGTTGGAAAGCCGCGGTATGAAACGGCCGGTGGCTATTGCCCTCGTTTACCTGTTCTTATTGCTCGTGCTGGTGCTGGGCGCGCTCCTTATCTTGCCCGCCACCATCGAGCAAGGCCAAGTACTGGTACAGAATGCGCCGGATTACCTGAAGACGACGCAGTCCTGGATTACCGGTGCCGAAGAGAGCCTGCGACTGCGTTTCTCGCACGCCAATCTGCCCCCGCAAATTCTTAACGTGCATCAGCTGGCGAGCGACCGGATTTTTTCGTTCCTGACGAGTTCGTTTTCGTCGGTAGGGACGTTCCTGATCGATGCTGCAACCGCACTGTTTATCGCAATTTCTTCGCTCATCTTATCATGCTTTTTCTTGCTGCAGCACAAGCAAATCGGCGAAGCGTTTGCGCAAATGTTTCCGCATAGCAAACGCGCAACTGCACGGGAGCTGGGCGCAGAGATTACGCATATTTTCGGCAGTTTTATTGCCGGCCAAGCAATCGTCAGTGCCATTACCGGCATCAGCGTTACGCTGCTTTGTTTGGTCGTCGGTTTCAAGTACGCATTAATTTTGGGACTGCTTTCCGCTGTCGCGTATGCTATTCCAATCGTCGGGATGTTGGCAGCGCATCTCGTAGGCGCGATTATTGCCGCGCCGCAAGGGCCTTGGATGATCCTCTGGGTGCAAATTATTCTGTTCGTGGTGGCTCGCATCAGCGATAACGTGCTGGTGCCGAAAATTATGGGCGATTCGGTGGGCGTCTCGCCGATCGGCGTTATGTTTGCGGTCTTTGCGGGCGGCGAACTCTTCGGTTTGCCGGGGCTCATTCTCGGTATTCCCGCCGCCGCACTCATTAAAGTGTGCTGGCGTTATTTTGTTGCTCCGGTGCTCTATGGTGCGCCGCTCGAACCCGTTGAACCGCTTCCAAAACCGCGCCGAAAAACGATGCGGGCGGAGTAAGATTGAAATACGACTGGCACACGAAGCTGCAAGATTTGGACGATTTCTGGACGGTCGCCCCTTAAACTAGGGGCATGAAACACTTCTCTCAACCCTTGTTGCTGGGATGTCTTGCGCTCCTGGTTTCTATAACCATGTGTAGTCCGGCTGCCGCTTCTGGACCGCGTAATGCTTGTGGAACGCTCTCGCTCGCCGAAGTTCGTTCCCTTGTCGGGTCGGCTGTCTCGGTTTTTGAAGCTGGATCTTCTCCCCCAACGACACGTGTGGGCGTAACGATCTCAACCTGCACTTATGTGATGCTCGCCGGCGCCCATCCCGCGCCAGGCCGGTCGGCAAAGTTTTCGTTGATGTGGGGCGACCCAAACAAACTTGAAGCAATGAATGCGTTTTACATCAAACGGCACATCGAGGCGTCAGCGATCAAAGGCGGCGTCTTCGTTGTAGCCTGGGTATCGATGGGCGGCGACGGAAAACGTGGTAATTGGGACTACAGTCAAAGACTTCTCGCCGCCGTGCTCAAGAAATTGTAGCCTTTGAACTGCAAACAGATTTGGAGTATATGGTGAAACGTCTATTGACGACATCGACTGTCATTCTCATGCTGCTCGGCATTAGCGCGTGCGCTTCTAAGCAGTCAACGTCAGCCACGACCGCCGACTCAACCACCACGCAGGGCGCCGATGCGTCGACGACCGCCGAGGCTTCGCCTGCGGCCGAGGCCGCCGCGGACGGTCAAGCAAAAATCGAAACCACGGGGACGGTGAGTTTCGCACACGATTTTACAGTCCCAAGTTGCCAAGTCGGTAAGCCGGGCGAAGGCCTTTTAAACGGGTACACAATGGCCACCGAAGGTTCGGATGGCGATCCAAGCCTCATTCACGTGCGTATTGCGGACTTCACCAAGGACGGCACGTACTCAATCGCTACTAAAACCGGCGAAGCGCAGGTCGCTCAGATGATGTCGCCGGGATCCGCCGGAATTCAGATGGTGCTCGCCACCGGGGGGAAAGACCAACCGCCGACGAGCCTCACGACGACGCCGCAGGCGACGACCGAGATCGTCATTAGCGGGGACGGTGCAAAAGGCGAAGTCACATTTACAAAATATCAAGATCTGGCGAAGGCACAGTTCGAGAAGGATCGCGATAACTCAAATCTCGTTGACGGCAAGATTAGCTGGACGTGCGGTAAAGTCGATCATTTGGCGGCAGGCATGAGTGATGCGGTCAACGGAGCCTTCAACTCGCTCATGGGCGGAAGTAAAAAACCGTGATCCGGCGCGCGGCCGTCTCGCTCGCGCTGATTGCATCGTTTAATTTGGCTGGATGCAGCTCGCGCAGCCCCGAAGCGGCGGTCGTGGCGCCGACTCCCAACTTGAGCGATGCTGAAATACGGTACGGTGTGGCGCCCACGCGCAATAGCCAGGTCGTGTATCAGCCGGACGTCATCATTCCCGAAGGCGGCGCAAACGCGGTGCGCTCGGTGAGCGCAAACGGCCTGACATGGACGATCGACGCAACCGCGCCCCACGCTTCGGAACTCGCCGAAGGCAAAATATTTTTCATCACCGGACGCGGCGTCGGACGCGTGTTGCATATCGATCGCAACGGTGGCGATCTTTCCGTCACGCTCGGTCCGGTGCAACTGACGGATGTTATCCAGCAAGCGCACTTAAGCGGAACGCAAGCCTTGGATCCGAGCATGATGCGAGCGTATTCTGCGCCCGACTGGCCGGGGGCGGAAGCCGAACCGATCGGTGAGGTTACACCGGTTGGCGCGCCGGATCGGCGCGTGGCGGATGTCCAACCCATCTTTGCATCGTTCGAACATCCTCTGCAGGTCGCCCAAGCCGGCTTTCCGGGCGGTCAACTTCCCGCGCTCGGTCCACCTAAAGAATTGAGCACCAAGACTTTTTCCTTCAATCCGTTTTCCGGAGGGGGACTCGGCGCGAACTTTTACTTTCCGAGCATGAATTACGGGAAAGCAAGAGTGCGGGCTCAGGGCTCCATCATGATTCATCTCAACAAACCATTCATAAGTTGGGATATCACGATCACGCCGCAGGGAATAAAAACCGCGAAACTCGAGGTGCATAATGCCGCCGGACTGACTGTCCATTTCGAGGCAAGCACGAGTTCCGGTTTCACGCCCGAGGACAACAAAAAAGGGCAAGTGTTCTTGCCGATGGACTTGAGTCTTCCGCTTGGAGGCCCGGTTCCTCTGGCGGTTACGATTCACCAAGAGTTTGCACTGCGCACGGCCTTTAGCGCCAAGGAATCGACTCTCACGGCGACCGGAGATTACAATTTCGATGGTTCGTTAAAAGTCGAGTGTACCTACGGCTCGTGTACGGCAAGCGCGCCGACCTCTTTTAAGATAGAGCAAAGCCTCATCAACTCCATCAGCGGCCCGTCACTGGGCGTTAATGCCATAGTGATCGCCTACGAGGGACGAGTTATCGTCGGCCTTGGTTCCTTCGGGTTTGTCACCGGTCCGTACTTCGGATACGGCGTCAGCCTTGGGACGACCAAAGGATCCGATGCCTCCGCTTTCATTCAAACGTGCCGTCAGGCAGATATGAATGTTTGGGCGCGCGTCGGAGTTGGATATGCGATCCCGCAAGTGGTCGCGAGAATCATCAACTTTTTTCTGAATGCGATCCACGTCAAACCAATTGCCAGCGTTGGCGGTCCCGGCAAAGTAGTCACCATCTATGACAAACATGAGCGCGACGGCTGCGGCGGCGACCCGAACGCGGCTAAATAGGTTACTTACATCGACTGCGGCGCCGAGATGCCCATGAGTTTGAGCGTCGTCGCAAGGACGGTGCGCGTCGCGAGGCACAGGCCTAAGCGCGCGATGCGCAAGTCGCGGTCTTCAACCAGAATTTTGCACTCGCTATAGAACTGATGGAAGTCCGAGGCCACTTCGCGAGCGAAATGAGTTAAACGATGCGGCGCGTAGTGCTCGAGGACGTTCTGCAGCAGACGCGGCAATTCCGATAAGCGGCGCGCAAGTGCGAGTTCCGCCGGAAGAACGAGGCCGGCAAGCCTATGCCCTCTGGCCGCCTCGCTCACCTCACCCGCGTCCGCGTTTTTGAAGACCGATGAAATTCTTGCGTGTCCGTACTGCACGTAGTACACCGGATTGTTGTTGGTATGCTCCTTAGCCAGCGCCAAGTCAAACTTGAGCGGCGAATCGGGAGCCAGCATGATAAAGAAAAAGCGCGCGGCGTCGTTACCGACTTCATCGAGAATATCTTCGAGCGTGACGATGTTGCCGGCTCGTTTGCTCATCGAGACTTCTTCATTGCCTCGCATAAGCGTGATCTGTTGCGATAAAAAGACATCGAGATGGCCGGGATAGCCAAGTGCGGCCGCGACGCCTTTGATCCTTCCGATATAGCCGTGGTGATCGGGGCCAAGGACGTCGATAACTTTGCCGGCGCGCTTGAGTTTTTCGTAATGGTAGGCAATATCGGCGCCGTAATACGTCGTGCGGCCGTCCGAGCGAATGACGACGCGATCCTTATCGTCACCGAATTCCGAGGCCTTAAAGTACAGCGCTCCGTCCTTTTCGTATGTTAAGCCGAGCTCCGTGAGGCGCTGCAAATCTTCTTTGACGCGCCCGCTTTCGTGCAATTCTTTTTCGCTCTGCCACAAGTCGTAGCCGATGCCGAATCGTTTTGCGACCGCTTGCTGATCCGCCAAAATGTGGTCGCGCCCGAACTGCGCAAAGTACGGCAGGAATTCCGCCTCACTTGCGCAGACCCACTTATCGCCCTCTTGCGCCTTGAGCGCTTGCGCAATCGGAACGAGGTAGTCAGCGGGATATCCATCTTCCGGAAAGGGAAAATGGGGATCGAATAATTGCCGGTACCGCGCATACAGCGATTTCGCGAGCGTATCCATTTGCGCCCCGTGATCGTTGATGATCCATTCCGTGAAGACGTTGTAGCCGAGAAACCGCATGACATCTGCAAGCGTCTGTCCGATGCTCATCGTGCGCCCTTGCACCACCACGAGCGGGCCGGTCGGATTTGCGCTACCGAACTCTAGGGAAATCTTGGAACCGTTCAGCGGAGCACGCCCGAAATTCTCCCCTTCACGCAGGATGCGCGCCACGCTGTCTTGCCAGCAGACGGGCGCTAAACGCAGATTAATGAAGCCCGCGACCGCTTCGACATCGCTAAACCGGGAGCGGATTTGCGGCGCATCCGCAAAGGTGCGCTCGAGAAGAACGGTTGCGACATCCTGAGGAGCGCGCTTCGCCACGCGCGCAAGTTGGAGTGCGACGTTGGTCGCGAAATCACCGAACTCGGGCCGTCTCGGCGCCTCGAACGTAATAGAAACCGGGGCTGATTCGGGATAGAGAGCCGCAATCGACTGCCCCAGCGCTTGGGCAAACGTTTGCAGCGCGGCTTCCGGCAATACGTGCGAATCGTCAGTGGTGATAGGGTTCATTGCGCGCGATCTTCGCCGCGCGGTAGAGTTGTTCCAGCACGATTGCGCGAGCCCACTCGTGCAAGAACGTGAGCGGCGAGAGCGACCAATGGAATTGCGCCCGCTCGGCGAGGTCGGGTGCGGCGCCGAATGTGCCTGCAATCACGAACGTCATGCGCGCCGTTCCGCTGTCCGCGGCTTGCATTATTTTCGTGGCAAGCTCGGCGCTGCTCATTGCGTTACCCGTGCGTTCGAGCAGCCAGACCACGTCTTGCGCGTCGATCAGTTTTAAGATGCGTTGCGATTCTTGAGCCATCGCTTTTGCGGGGTTGGATCCGTCCGCCGCCTTAACCTGGAGCTCTTCCAGCGAGAAATACGGGCGCAGGCGGCCTCGAAAGTCCTGGAGCGCCTGCGCGATGTACCGCTCGCGAATCTTGCCGACAGCGATAATGCGCAGATTCACCCTTGCTAGTTTCGGGCGAAAACGCCGCCTTCCCGGCGGGCGACCACGCCGCCGAATTCAAGTTCGGTCAGCACCGAGAGCACCGAGGCCGGCGTTGCTGCCGTCAACTCAATCAGTTGATCGACGCTGAGCGGCTCGCGCTCAAGCGCATCGATGATTTGCGCGGTAAGCGGTGAGCGCGGAGCGTACAGGTCGAGACGTGCCGGTTGCGGTGCCCGCGTGATGCGCATCTCATCTAAGATATCGGTGGCATTGCGCACGAGCGTGGCCCCGTCTCGAATGAGTGCGAGGCACCCCGCAACGTTACGCCGGTCAACATCGCCCGGAAAGACCAGAACCGGAATTCGTCCGGCTGCCCAGCCGGCTGTGTTGAGCGCGCCGCTGCGCTCCGGAGCTTCGATAACCACGACGGCATCCGCGAGCGCGGCAACCGCGCCGTTTCGTTGGAGAAACCGGTATGGCAGAGCGTCTTCATCGGGGCCGAACGGCGAGCACACGGCGCCGCCTGCTTCGATCATGCGCTCGGCCAGTTCGCGGTTGCGCCTGGGAAAGAAGCGTCTCGCTCCGCCGCCCAGTATTCCAATCGTCGCGGCGCCGGCTTCGAGGGCGCCTTGGTGGGCGGCGGCGTCGATTCCTAAGGCCAAGCCGGAAATCACGCTCAGCCCCGCGGCCGAAAGCTCTCGGGCGACCGTACGGCTGAGCTCCTTGCCGGCTCGCGAGGCCGCCCGCGTGCCGACAAGAGCGACCGTGGGCCGGCGCAGGGCCTCAAGGGAACCGCACGTCCAAAGCCCGGGAAAGACGGCGGGCGGATCAACAAATTCCCCTCTTAGGGTGCTAATCTCGTCCCAGGGGACGAAGCTGGGGTTAAGGGCGGCCACCAAGAGCGTTCACTCGTGAAGGCCCCAGCGCCAAGAGGTCGGAATACACCCGGCCAATCGCGACCTGCGACAGGGGCCAGACGGGCCCGGTAGCCGGTCTACTCGGAGGGAAGAACGTGGCAGCTCAAGCGTATTGCGTCAAATGCAAAACCAAGCGTGAAATGAAAGACGCGACCCAGATTACGATGAAAAACGGCCGCCCCGCGACGGAGGGCAAGTGCCCGGAGTGCGGGACGAAAATGTTCAAGATCGGTGCTGCCAGCTAGGCTGGCCTAGCCGCCGATTTGCGGCGCAAGGTATTGTGTCCTATAATAAGAGGACCCACAAGATGTGGGTCCTTTTCGTTAGTGGAGGCCGCCCGCTGATCTGTCCCACCTGCCGCAAGAGCGAAACCCGAGTAGTCGACTCGCGCGACGACGAGAACGTCGTTCGCCGCCGGCGTGAATGTCTGGATCTGCGCTGCAAGCACCGTTTCACTACCTACGAGCGGATGGAAGCGCCGCGTCTCTTCGTTGTCAAGAAAGACGGCCGCCGCGAGCAGTTCAATCGCGAGAAAATTTTAAGCGGGTTGCGCCGCGCGTGTGAGAAGCGCCCCGTTTCCGAGAATCAGATGGAGGCGGTGGCCGCAGACTTGGAACGCGATCTCTTCTCACGCGGGGAGAACGAAGTCCCGGCGACGACCATCGGCGAGAAACTTATGGAGGCCCTCAAGGCGCTCGACAAAGTTGCCTATATCCGCTTCGCAAGCGTGTACCGCTCCTTCCGCGATGTCGAGAGTTTCCAAGAAGAACTCGCATCACTCCTTGCTAAGTAAGGGCCAATGCCCGCTCCTGAAATAACCGTTCAGCTTTTGCGCTTGCCAGAGGGCGAGGGCCTGGCACTGCCGGCATACATGACGGAAGACGCCGCCGGTGCGGATATTTGCGCTGCGGTGCACCAGCAAATAACCTTGCTGCCAGGCGCGCGCGCGATGATTCCCGCCGGCTTTGCGCTTGCGTTACCCGCGGGCTTTGAAGCACAGATTCGTCCGCGCAGCGGACTCGCGCTTCGCCACGGCGTGACCGTGCTCAATGCCCCAGGCACAATCGATGCCGATTACCGCGGACCGGTTAACGTCATTCTTGCGAATTTCGGAAACGAACCCTTTGTGGTGCGCCGCGGTGATCGCATCGCGCAGATCATCGTAGCGCCGGTTTCGCACGCGGCATTCTCAATCGTCGAAACACTCGATGAAACGCAGCGGGATACAGGCGGCTTTGGAAGCACCGGTGTCTCGGAGGTGCGCTCATAAAAGTTTACGTGGTGGGCGCGGGTGCGGTCGGCAGCTATTTAGGAAATCTACTCGCGGGCATCAATGTGGACGTGTCGTACGCTCCGCGCGATTTGCAAGAAGTCATACCGGTAGATGCCGACGTAGCGATCGTAGCAGTCAAAGCCTACGATACGGATGCGGCCATCGAAACGCTGCGCAAAGCCATCCCATATCCCGAGAAGTGCGTGTTTGTTTCTCCCCAAAACGGCGTTGGCAATGAAGAGAAGCTCATCGCGGCCTTTGGGGCGGAGAATGTTGTGGCGGCTGCACTGACCGTGCCTGTCGATCGCGATCGCAACGGACAATCGCACGCAACGCACGACGGCGGTCTCGCCTTTGCGCCGTGCGGCGAAAGCGCATACAATTGGCTGTGGGCAACGTTTGCCAGCACAGGTCTCAATATCAAGATCGTGGAGGATTGGCGCGCGCTCAAGTGGTCCAAACTTTCGCTCAATATTGTGGCAAACGCCAGCTGCGCGATCCTCAACGTGCTGCCAAACCGGCTCGTCCATTACGATCATGTTTTTACCCTCGAGATTCGCGCTATCCGCGAAGTGCGCACTGTTATGCACAAAATAGGCCTTACGCCGATTGATTTGCCGCGCTATCCGGTGCGCGTGCTGCAGGGGATCGCCACGCTGCCGAGCCCGATTGCGCGCACCCTTCTTGGCAGCCGCATCGCGGGTGCGCGCGGCCGCAAGCCGCCCTCGTTGCTCCTCGACCTGCGCGCAAACAAGGCGCTGACCGAAGTGGACGTGCTCAACGGCGCGGTCGCTGGCGCCGGTCGCGAATGCAGCGTGCCAACCCCGGTCAATAACGTTTTTGCGCGCGTGCTCAGCGACATCGCACACATGCCGCAACTCTGGGCAAAATATCGCGAACATCCAGAAATTTTGGAGGCGGAAGTGCAAGCCGAAGTCAAGCGCGTGCGCGCGTTGAGCAAAGCCTAAGCGTGCGGCATCCCGACGTTCCCGAATCGCTCGAAGGCTGGTGGATTCTTCATCGAATGTTCACCCTCGACCGGGCCGGTTTTGAGTGCCTCTCGGAGAAGAAACGCGCCCGCTTTACGAACGATGCGGTGGAAATCTTTCGGAAGCTCGAAGAAAGCGATGAAGGCGACGCCGGGTTCGCGCAACTGCTGGGCCACAAAGCAGACTTCATGCTCACGCACTATGCGCGGACGTTTGAGGGACTAGCCGCCGCGCAAACGCTCGTCGATCGCCTCGCACTCTCGAGGTTCTTGATCCCGCGCGACTCGTTCGTCTCTGTACTTGAACTCGGATTGTACGATGCGACCGGAAAAATTCACGCAGAACTGGCCGAGCAGCAACTCAAATCCCATTCGCAAGAGTGGAACGATGCATTCGATGCAAAGCTGCGGGAGCAAGAACGCAATCCACGCAATGCGGGGCGCTTATGGGCCAAAATTCCCCAACGCCGTTACGTGTGTTTCTATCCGATGGACAAAAAGCGTGGTGAAGGCGTGAACTGGTACACCTTGTCGTTCGAGGATCGTGCGCGCCTCATGCTCGATCATGGCAAGATCGGACGCTCCTTCCACGGCCTTGTGACGCAAGTGATTTCCGGCGCGATCGGGTACGATGATTGGGAATGGGGAGTTGATCTGTACGCCGACGATCCACTGGTTTTCAAGAAACTCATTTACGAAATGCGCTTTGACGAAGCCAGCGCGAAGTATGCGCACTTCGGCGAATTTCACAGTGGGATTCAATTCTCACTTGACCAACTCGGCGTGTTTTTATCGGGAGCGGGCACACCGCAATTGAATCTATCCCGCTAAGCTAAGGCACCTTATAAAAGAAAATTTCCGGATCCCCCGGGTCCAAATTATCGAGGAAACCGGTTTCGAGATAACTGCGGCCCTTTAGGAGCGCTTGCATGGGGGCATTTGATTTGTTGGTTGATGTAAAGAGCGATTCTCCTTTGCACAAACTCTCAACCCGCTCGATTAAGGCCGATGCAACACCTTGACGGTGATGGTTTGGATGCACACCGAGCATCCAGATAAAGGCGCGTGCGAAAAAGTCGCGGTCCCAGACAGCCATGCCGACGACCTCGGAGCGGATCTCGGCGACAACGCACTCCCGGGTCCCAAGCGAGCGACCTAACATTGCAAGGTGCCTGTTCCAGGGTTCCGCCTGGGGCAGCCCCTCGAGCCGCGTGAGGTCAGACTGCGAGCCTTTTCGTATGTGCATTTTTGAGTTTTCGACCTAGTCTACGAGGGCCCGCTGTGCTTGCTGTGGAGAACTGCCGGGACTTTACGTTTCCCTTACGTAAAGCTGGCCTCTGGTTTACGGTTCTCTCATTTTTTAATGTAATCCTAACGCTATACTGACTCATAACGAAGCAACCGTCCCCTTAAGAGACGGTGATTCGTGGGTTCACCCGGGATCATCCGGAACCCCAAATGAGGTTAAGAACTTGAAAATCGCAAGACTTGCAGTCCTCGGCAGCATTTTGCTCCTCGCGGCCTGCTCGGGCGGAGCAACCGGCGGTTCAGCGGGCTTTCTTCCGACGAACGGGACGCAGAGTGTCGTTGTCAGCCGGCTTAAGCCCATGGATACCACTGGCGGCGGCCCGATGACAGCAACAGTGCTCGCAACGGCAACACCCACGCCCACGCCGACGTGCCTTCACTGCAAATAAATACTAGGTCCAGTTCGCAAAAGACGGGGAATCGATAACAACAACAGCATGATCGAATCGCATCCCGATATGCCGGCGCAACAGCCGGATTATGCCACGACCATAGCCGCGGCCAAGAACGCCGTCCAGCGTGCGTATTACGATCGCGCGCTCGTGCTGGTTTCCAGGGCAGAAGAATGGCCTGCGCCCTACAATGAAGAGGGCACGCTCGCGCGTGTTGCGGTTTTGTGTGTTCGGGATCCGGTTGCGGCACTGGAAGAACTCGCGAAATTAAAAGACGTCTTTACAACGCCGCAAGGCCGGTTCGGGTATTTCATCGCTTCGGGACGGGCGTATGGGAATACGAGAGCTTTTGAGGCGGCCGCCGGAATGTTCCGCGACGCAGCGGTTATTGTGCCGCAGCTTGATAAGCAAGACGTGGCGCTTCTGGCCTATCATAACGCACGGCTCAGGTGGCTCCGCCGAGATTATGATCCGACCTGTGGAGACATTGAAGTCGCCCTGCGAGATGGAAGCGCCAACACGCGTTTTCTGGCGACGTGCATACGTGGATGGATGTATGCGGGCTTGGAAGACTACAAAGCTTTCAGTAAATATCTGCACGAAGCGCTCACTATTGCCGTTGAACATCCGGCAGAGACCGAAGGTTCAGCAGTTGCGATCGCGATACATTCCTTATTGCGCATCGCGTTTGAGCTCGGCAACGACGCAGCGTTCCAATCCGCACAAGCGGCGATGGACACGTTTGAATGGACACCGGACCTACAGCTAGACCGGTTCCAAAGTATCCGGATCCTCGCGTGGCATGCATTTCTTCATGGTCAATCGGCACGTGCTCAATGGCTTTTCAAAGATGCCCGGGAGAGCGCCCCGAGTACGGCATGGAAAGTCATGTCGCATCTTGACCGGGCATACGTTGCGCGCATGAATATGAACGAGATATGGGCGAGCGAAGAGCTGATGTCGGCAAACAAACTTGCGCGCGGCGTGGCGTGGTCTGAAACGCGCGGAGAAGAACGAACCGCGCTCACCACGCTCGCTATTCTGTTCGCTCCGACGAATATGGCAACCGCCCAAAGATACATTTCGACCTACATTGGGCTTGGCATCGATAACGTCTACCCGAGCATGGCCGTGGCGTTCGATAAGCGATCCGTGGCCTTCGAGCACTACGCATCTGGGCGGATCCATCAGATGCTTGGCAACGCGCAACTGGCGGCCGACCTCCTGCGGTCGGCGTACGAGACCTTCGAGAGGGCCGAACACCATTTTCGCGCGGCCCAAGCGGCATTCGCGCTTTACGAAACAACGAAAGACCGGAACTGGCACCAAACGGCACAACGCCATGCACAGCGCTTTCCGAAGAGCCCCCTTGCGGAGCGCCTTGCAGATGAGGCCTTGGAGGAAGAACCGGCTCGCAATCCGTTCCAAACGCTCTCCAGTCTCGAACGTGAAATCGCACTCGCATACATCCATGGCGCCGAGACTCGCGATCTTGAGGAACGCTTTGGCCGCAGTTCCAAATTGATCGACCACTGTCTGAAGGCGATCTTCAAGGCTCTACAGGTCCAGAACCGCGAAGAGCTGCGAGCCGCCCTTAGCCGGTACGGTCTCTCCTAATCCCCAGGGCGCGAGGCCTCGCTTGCCTGCCTCAAACATTGGCCGCAAATACCGATACACTAAGTACGATGAACCACAAACTTGCCGGCGTGCTCTTATGGGCAGGCTGGTTTCTCGCATCCGCCGTCATCTGCTCGCTGCTCCGGACCAGCGCGATGTTACTTTCCTCGCGCGTCCTGACGCCATCGATGGCCCAAGATTTTGCAACGGCCGCGATCGGGATCATCTGCCTCGTAGTCACAATGGACATTCAAGCCGCGTACCGCGGCGAACCCACGGCCTGAGACCAAACTCGCAAGGGAAGGATTCGTAGCTCTTTAAGCTATCGCCCGTGCAATATGTTTATTCGATGCATCGTGTCGGCAAGATCGTGCCGCCGAAGCGTCAGATCCTCAAAGATATTTCCTTAAGTTTTTTCCCCGGCGCAAAGATCGGCATCCTTGGACTCAATGGTTCGGGGAAGTCGACCATTCTTCGTATCATGGCGGGTGTCGATACGGAATTCGACGGCACGGCGGAGCCGATGCCAAATATGACCATCGGGTATCTCGAACAAGAGCCCAAACTCGATGCTGAAAAAACAGTGCGCGAAACGGTAGAAGAAGCGCTGCACGAACTGATGTCGGTGCGCAAGCGTCTCGACCAAGTGTACGCTGCCTACGGCGAGGCGGATGCGGATTTCGATTCGCTCGCAAACGAACAGGCGAAGCTTGAGGCGATGCTCGGCGCGCAAGATGCCGATAATCTCGAATTGCAACTTGAAATTGCAGCTGATGCACTGCGCCTGCCACCATGGGATGCAAAGGTCGGCCCGCTCTCGGGCGGTGAGAAACGCCGTGTCGCGCTCTGCCGCTTGTTGCTTTCGAAGCCTGACATGTTGCTCTTAGATGAACCGACCAACCATCTCGACGCGGAAAGCGTCGAATGGCTCGAGCAATTTTTGCAACGATTTGCGGGAACGGTCGTGGCGGTTACCCACGACCGGTACTTCTTGGATAACGCGGCGGAATGGATTTTAGAACTCGATCGAGGCCGCGGTATTCCCTGGAAGGGCAACTATAGCTCCTGGCTCGATCAAAAACAGGAACGTTTGGCGCAAGAAGAAGCCTCTGAGTCCGCGCGACAAAAAGCCCTCAAGCGCGAGCTGGAGTGGGTGCGCGCGGGCACCAAAGGACGGCACACCAAAAACAAGAGCCGCATTGCGCGCTTCGAGGAACTCAGCAGTTATGAGTATCAGCGGCGCAACGAAACCCAAGAGATTTTCATTCCCGTAGCCGAGCGGCTGGGCGATCAAGTCATTGAATTTAAGGACGTTCGAAAAGCCTACGGCGACCGGCTACTAATGGAGAATGTCAACTTCCGCGTTCCTGCCGGCGCGATCGTCGGCATCATCGGACCGAACGGCGCCGGAAAGTCCACACTCTTTCGCATGATTGCGGGCAAAGAGCAGCCCGATGCGGGCGAAATCAAGATCGGCCCGACCGTGAAACTCGCGGTCGTCGATCAAACGCGCGAAGACTTGGCCAACGAAAAGACCGTCTTCGAAGATGTCAGCGGAGGGCTGGATCTGCTCATGGTCGGCAAGTTCGAGATGCCCTCACGCGCCTATTTGGGACGCTTTAATTTTAAAGGCGGCGATCAGCAAAAGATTGTCGGCACACTTTCGGGCGGCGAACGCGGGCGTTTGCATCTGGCAAAGACGCTCGTTACCGGCGCAAATGTATTGCTCTTAGATGAGCCGTCCAACGATCTCGATGTCGAGACCTTGCGCGCGCTTGAAGATGCTTTGAGTGAGTTCGCCGGTACGGTGCTCGTCGTCAGCCACGATCGGTGGTTTCTCGACCGTATTGCGACCCATATCATTTCATTCGAAGGCGATAGCCAAGTGTATTTCTTCGAAGGCAACTATCAAGAATACGAAGAGAACAAGAAACAACGCCTTGGTGAAGAGGCGGCCCGCCCGCATCGCATCCGATACCGGCCGTTAACGATTAAATAGGAAAAAAGGAGCGCTATGCTGCCCGGCTGTCTAAGCGCTCAAGCGAACGGTACTGAATCGCCTCGGCCACGTGGTCGCTCGCGATTTCTTGCGCGCATGCGAGATCGGCAATCGTGCGCGCGACGCGTGCGATGCGATCCAAAGCGCGCGCCGAAAAATGCCTTTTTGCGCATGCGGCTGCCAATAAACGCATCGCGCCTTCATCCAATCTACAGTGCGAACGCACGGCATTGGGCGGGATCTCCGCGTTGCAAAAAAAGCCGCCGTTCTTAAACCGCTGCGACTGCAACGCGCGCGCTTCTTCGACCCGTGCGCGCACCGCGGCCGACGATTCAGCGGCTTCTTGACGCACCATGTCTTCGAAGGGCACGCGGCGGATTTCAACTTGCAGATCGATCCGGTCAAGTAAGGGCCCCGAAAGTTTGGCGACGTACTTTGCAACGGCAGCATCATCGCACCGGCATTCAGCGGAGCGCGTGCCACGATACCCGCACGGGCACGGATTCATCGATGCAACCAGCATGAAGCTCGCCGGGTAGGTAAACGTTCCCGCCGCGCGCGCGATGGTGACCGCGCCTTCTTCAAGCGGTTGGCGCATGACTTCGATTGCCGAGCGATTGAATTCAGGAAGTTCGTCTAGGAAGAGGACGCCGTGATGAGCGAGTGAAATTTCGCCCGGCTTTGCAATGCTGCCGCCGCCGACAAGTGCCGTCTGAGAAATCGTGTGATGCGGAAATCTGAATGGGCGGCTGCGCATGATTCCTGTTGAGGAGAGCAAGCCCGCGACGCTGTAAATCTTCGTGACTTCCAGCGCTTCGTCGTTGCTCATCGCCGGTAAGATGGAGGGTAGCCGTCGAGCGAGCATCGTCTTGCCGCAGCCGGGCGGCCCGACAAAGAGCACGTTGTGTCCGCCTGCGGCAGCAATCTCAAGCGCGCGTTTGGCGCCGTGTTGCCCGCGCACGTCGGCGAAGTCGCCATGTACAACAACCTCAGCGCTCCTCGTCGCAGCGACGGTGCGCGTTCGCCATTTGCCGCCGTTGCCGAGAACCACTGCGACGGCAGTTTGCAAGGAGTCGATCGCATAGAGCTCAATGCCATCAACGAGCGCGGCTTCGTCTGCATTAGCCGCAGGCGCGATCAATTTCGTGAAACCGGCGTTACGCGCGCCGAGCACCATCGGCAAGATGCCGTGCACCGGCCGCAGTGTTCCATCGAGCGCAAGCTCACCGAACGCTGCAAAACTTTGAAGGGCGCGCCGATCGACCTGCTCGTCGATTGCGAGCAGAGCAAGCGCGATCGGAAGATCGAATCCCGGCCCTTCCTTGCGAACGTCGGCGGGGGAAAGATTGATGAGCAGCCGGCCCGCCGGAAAGCCAAATCCGGAGTTGAAAATTGCGGCGCGCACACGGTCGCGCGCTTCGCCCAGCGCGCGGTCAGGCAGACCGATTATGGCAAAGGCAGGGGTCCCGGGCGAGCTATCCGCTTCCACCCGCACGACGTATCCCTCGATGCCCTGCATTCCGGCTGAAAAGGCTAGTGAAAGCAAATGGTAACCCCCTGGGGGTTCATCTGCGTCCTCAAAGGCGTGCGGCAAGGGCGGGTTTCTCCACAGGATGCACAGGGCGGGAACAAACGTTTGTGGATAAAGCGACGCTTTATAGGGCATAGACGCATCCGGGGCCAACCCCCACCAGCAAAGCGCCCAGGAGGCGCGTAATCCGTAGCTAGGAGTATCGCTCTTGATCAACAGCCGTCTTCTGACCGCCGCAGCCATAGCGGGCCTGCTTCTCGCCGCCTGCTCGAATAAGTCCTCAACGACGACAACCACGACCACAACGACCGGCGGTGCATCACCCGGAGCGGCCAGCAAAACGATCGGCGTTTCGATCCAAAACCGCGAGGCCCAATTCTACCAGGATATGGAAAACGGTATGAAGGCGCAAGCGGCCAAGTACGGGTACAATCTTCAGATCGTCGATGCGAATCGCGACAATTCAAAGCAGCAATCGCAAGTCGAAGATTTCATTTCCAAAAAAGTAGACGCAATTGTGCTTACGCCCTACGATTCGCAAGCGATCGGCAGCGCAATCGCCGAGGCCAACAAAGCGAACATTCCGGTCTTCACGGCCGACATCGCGAATACGTCGAAGCAAGGTAAGGTTGTCGCGCACATTGCAAGCGACAACGTACAGGGCGGCGCACAGGCAGGCAAATTGATGTGCCAAGGCCTGGCGCAGGCCGGCAAGACCGCGGTCGGAAGTATCGCAATTATCGATGAGCCCGAAGTAACCAGCGTGCAAGACCGCGTCAAAGGTTTTAAGGCAGCCGTCAAAACGAATTGCCCGGGGGTTACGATCGTTTCGGACATCGATGCCGGCGGCGACCGTCAAAAAGCCAATTCCACGATGGGCGACATTCTGCAGTCGCACAAGGATATCAGAGGCATCTTCGGCATCAATGACGACTCGGCGCTCGGTGCGCTTACCGCGGTGAAGGCCGCGGGCCTCAAGGGGATCATTATCGTCGGCTATGATGCCACACCGGAAGCGCAGGCGGCAATCAAAGCCGGCGACATGTACGGCGATGCGATTCAGTATCCCGATCAAATCGGCTCCAAAACAATCGACGCTATTCACGATTCATTCACCGGAAAGACCAGTCCGGCGAAGGTCACCGTCAGCGTCGGCACATACACAAAAGCTAACGCCAAGTAACTCCGCTGGCACCGGCACCCTTACTTGAAATGCGGGGCATCGGGAAATCGTTTCCCGGTGTCCGCGCGCTTGACGGCGTCACGCTCGATTTGTACCCGGGCGAAGTTTTGGCATTGGTGGGCGAGAACGGCGCGGGCAAGTCGACGTTGATGAAAATTCTCTCCGGTGCGCAACCGGCAGATTCAGGGCAGATTCTCATCGACGGTCAAGAAGTGCATATCGACAGCCCTCACAAGGCCGAACAGCTTGGCATCGGCATGATCTACCAAGAGTTCACCCTTGTCCCATCTCTCAACGCGGTTGACAATATCACCCTCGGCTACGAACCGGTCTCCGGCATCTTTCTTGATAGTAAAAAGGCTGCGGATATTGCATCGACTGGGCTTGCGGAACTCGGTATAACGATTCCGGTAACCGTTGAGGTCTCCAAGCTATCGGTCGCGCAACAGCAGATGATCGAAATCGCCAAGGTCATCACAAAAAAGGCGCGCATCGTTGTTATGGACGAACCCTCGGCGGCGCTGACGGATCGCGAGATCGATAAACTCTTCGCGATTATCGGCAAGCTCAAGAGCAATGGCGTCGGCATCATCTACATCTCGCACCGCCTCGAAGAATTGCCGAAAATCGCCGACCGCATTACCGTCCTGCGAGACGGCAAAGCGATCGAAACGCGCAAGCTTACGGATTTTCCGCAGGAAGAAATGATCCGCGCAATGGTCGGACGGACGCTCCAATCGCACTTTCCCGACTTGCCCGCAATAGCTGCGGACGCGCCGGTTGTGTTGCGCGTCAAAGATCTTCAGCGTGCGCCGATGGTTCAAAACGTGAGCTTCGAAGCGCGCCGCGGCGAAGTCGTTGGGCTCGCGGGCCTGGTGGGCGCGGGACGTACAGAGATTGTTCGCGCGATTGCCGGCGCCGACATACCGAACTCGGGCTCAGTCGAGATTGCAGGCGCTCCCGTACGCATCCATTCGCCGATCGATTCGATTCGAGCGGGGCTCGCATTCATTACGGAAGACCGCAAAGCGCAGGGCCTCGTGCTCGGCATGACGGTACGGGAGAACACGACGCTGGCGCATTTGGATGATTTCCTGGGCCGCGAGCATCTCATCGATCGCAAGCGCGAAACGGAAACAACCGCGAAATACATTGCCGAGCTACGCATCCGGACGCCAAGCGGCGAACAGCTGGTCCGCAACCTTTCCGGCGGCAATCAGCAGAAAGTCGTTCTTGCGAAATGGCTTGTCGGACACGTAAAAGTCTTTCTCTTTGATGAACCGACTCGCGGCATCGATGTCGGCTCAAAATCAGAAATTTATGGGCTGATGGTGGAGCTCTTGAAGAACGGGGCGGGAATCGTTATGGTCTCAAGCGAGCTGCCGGAAGTGCTCGGGATGTCGCACCGGATATTGGTTATTCGTGACGGGCGCATCGTTTCGGAGTTTGGTCGCGCCGATGCAACGCCGGATAAGATCATCGCGGTCGCTACGGGAGCTGCGGCCTGATGGCAACCGAGCAAGTCAAGGATATCATCACCGAGCAGACCGAGCGCCAGCACAAAAAACAGCAGCGCAACTATTGGATTCGCGTCGGCGCGGCACTCATCGGCTTTCTCGTAGTTGTCACGGTTGTAAACATCCAATCCGGTGGTAGTTTCTTGGAAGCGCATAATTTGCTGCGGGTTTTGCGCCAGATTACGACCCAAGCAATCCTCGCCTTCGGTCAAACATTCGTCATCATCACCTCCGGCATCGACCTCTCGGTCGGGTCACTCGTGTCGCTCACCGGCGTCGTGATGGCCCTCATTGCTAACAGCTTGCACCTTGGAGGCTTCCCGCTCATTGCGGTAACGCTGCTGTGTGGACTCGCGGTCGGTGCGTTAGCCGGCTACATCAATTCCGTTCCGGTCGTGCGCCTGAACCTGCCGCCGTTTATCACGACGCTCGCGATGATGCTCATGGCCTTGGGGCTGTCCTACAAACTCTCGCATGGCCGGCCCGTCGGGCTGGATTCCACGGATTTTCAAAACATCGGCATCGGAACGTTCTTGGGCCCACTCTTTGATAAAACAAGCATTCCGGGCGTGCCAATCGTCGTTATCTGGATGATCGCGATCGCCATCATTCTTTCAATCGTCCTAATGAAAACGCGCTTCGGCCGCTACGTCTTTGCTCTCGGCGGAAACGAAGAGGCAGCACGGCTCGCCGGCATCAACGTTGCACGCGTAAAGACACTCGTGTATGTGATCAGCGGTATGTGCGCGGCGATCGCGGGCTTTCTGCTCATGGCATTATTCTCATCCGGCTCTCCGCAAACGGGAACCGGGGATGAACTACTCGAGTCAATCGCGGCCGTGGTCGTCGGCGGCACCAGCCTGATGGGCGGCCGCGGAAGCATCATCGGAACATTTTTCGGCGCACTGCTCATAGGCGTACTCTATAATGTCATGAATTTAATCAACGTGGAGTCCTACACGCAGAAAATCGTCCTCGGCGGCGTCATCTTGCTCGCCGTCATCTTGGACGAGCTGCGCAAACGGTATCTGCAGAAGGCGTAGCGGAAAAAGAATGATATCGGGTCTTGGGGCGCGCGTTCACTTGTTCGTGCGCCCCGCATACCGTTCCCGATTCAGGGAACTCTTCGACCAAATCCTCGAGTGCGAGGTGCGCGACTTAGAGTTCGGTTTGGCCTATCCGATTTTGCTGGTCTCTTTTCCGGATGGGAGCGCGTTCAGCGTCGAGTTTACCGGCGACGCGCCTGCCGAACCCGAACACATCGACTACTTTCACGCCTTTCGCGGGGCCTGGATTGAATTTCGAACCGGCGGTGTCGCGGACGTTCTTCGGCGCCTGGAGGAGCGGGGAATCCCGAGTTTTACTCATCCCGCTAGCCCGCACCGGTACTTCACCGCGCCGGGCGGTCAGGTCTTCCGAATCCTAGATCTCGACTACAAAGGCCCTTAGCGAATGCGCTCATCCGGAGCGGCGTGTCTGTTGGCTACCTTTTTGCTTCGGTGCCCGACAAGGGCCGCGGCAAATTCCCAAAGCCGCCGGCTTGATTTGGTTCCTGATTCCCGGCGCGCGGGAAGCGCGATGCGTATGTGATTGCCTTGTTCGGTGTGCTCAATTTGGAGTGCGTCGGCGAAACGGCGCAGCATCATGTCGGCCGGTTGATCCATTGGATCGACGACCTGCGAGAGATCGAGCGCGGGGCCTTGATCGTACACGTCCAGGACTGCGTTGTCGTTCTGCCACTCGACTTCGACTGCAATTGCCCCGGCGTGACGGTACCATTCGGCCGCAAGAATTTCGCCCGTGATCAACTCAACCATGAAGGCGTCGGCGTTTCCGCGCGATTCACTGGTAATGTGATTGGCAATCTCTCGCCGGGTGGAGACGATCGACTGCGCGTCGGCGCTGTCGATAACCCATCGCATGCTTGTTTCATTCCCCGCTGTCTCCCACCTAAACAGACTCAGCATTAGGTTTACATTAGAAGCAAAAAGGCCCACCTCTGCAATGGGCCTCCGCACAAGCAAGCGGGTGGCTTTTTTTTAGAAGTCGGCGCCTCGCAGACCAACGTTGGTCTTGAGGTCGAACCACGATTCGTCGGTCACGACCTTGTCCCCGGCGTACCGGATTTGGCGGACCGGCATGTGGGTGGATTTGTTGAAGAAGATTTCCATCTTGGTCACGCCCGCTTCCGTGCCGGAGCCGGCGATGCTCGCGGGTTTGAGTTCCACGACCTCGGTGTTCTCGGGCCCCGCATGTTGCGAGAGCGTCCCCTTGATCTCTTCGTATTGCGCAACCTGATTCATTATCAGACCCTGCGGAATTGTGTAGCCACGGAGTGATACCGCTTTGCGGTCATGAAGGTTTACCGTTTGATGGATGTGAGCAAGGAAACCACCCAAATGACCGCTTACAGAGTCGCCGCCGCTCCAAACACCGCCGCTGCCCCGTCCGTCGCCGTCCGCAATAAGTGTTTTTGCACGGTTGGGCTTTTTGTACCAGAACTGATAGACCCGATTTTGCGAATCGCCACCCTGCACTTCATGCGCCCGCACGGTGACGGTATAGTCGTTTACCCGTGACCAGGCTTCTTCAAAGGCATTGAGCGCGGGCGCCGATGCCGCGAATGCGTTTTGCCCAACGAGCATGGCGCATGCGAATAGCGCCGCGAGGAAAGCCGAAAAAGAGCGCGTTCTGAGCAGCATATAACCTCCATGCCGTTTCCTTTGGCGATGAAGGTACCTTCGTTTAGGGTCTTGGAGTTCCGCCCTGGGCCGCAATAGGCTCATCGGCCAGAAGTGTGCCGTGCTTGCCCTCCACGCCGATGAGCACATCGCATTTTGCATTGGCCGCGATTGATTCAATGGTGCGACTGAGCGGCGCGCCCGTGTATCGGCCTTCGCGATACGAGCCCATGATAATGAGTTGCGCCTTCTCACGTTTGGCAAGTTCGAGTACCGCCTGGCTGGTCTGCCGGTGATGAATGATCTCCGTGCGCACCTCGCACCGTTGGTTCTTCGCAATGACTTCGGCCGCAGCCAGAATATCGAGAGCACCGCGATCCTCTTCTTGCATCTCGGCGTTAGTCGGTAACGTAAATGGCACCTCGATAATGTACGCCGCCAACAGTTGAGCGCGCTGTCCCCTCGCAAGCCGCGAGGCGAGCACCATCATATGTTCCGAGCGAATGTCTGAAGAAAAAACGACAATTGAAGTTCCGAGCTGTTCTTTGAGTTGCCGCTCGGCTTCTTTTGCCACGAGGGCTGCTTTCGTTGCCGGCGGGTGCTGCATCCACCAGAGGATCGAGAACAGCCCGAGCAAAATCACGCACGCCGCCGCCATGGTCATGTACGAGATGTGCAGATCGGCGACTTGGATCACTTAGTATTCGACCGCCGTGCGCTCCAGCGAATTGATGATGTATTCGGCCTCGCCGATTTGCTCCACCGAGCCTTCTTGGCGAAAGATATCGACGGCTTGGCGAAGCAACTTGACGCTGTCGCGCAACTCCGAACGTTCGCGCATGCCGTCTCCGGCTTTTTGCAAGACCATAATGCCGTACTTGAGGGCAGTCTTTGCGTATTCGACGTGATTGCCGATGCTTTGCAAATCGTGCAGGGCATCGTCGTAGCATCGCTTGGCTTCATCATAGCGGCGGCGCCGCGTCGCGAGCATACCGGAAAGCACGTTGCTAAAGGCATCGTTGCGGTTGCGCGTCGGCCCGAGCGCCCGGTCCAGCGCTTCGCGCAATTCAGGATTTGGAACAGAGACGGGTCTTTCGCCGATCGCCGTCGGGATTGTCGCCGCCTCTTTCCCTGTGCCCATTGCCTGTTCGTGCGCACTCGAGGTCGGCGTGATAAGCCGCTTGAGTTCAGCCAGGAACTCCGAAGCGGTTTGAAAACGCTTTTGCGCATCTTTCTCTATGGACTTGATCATCACGCGTTCGAGCGGAACGGGAATATTGCGATTGACTTGGCGCGGGGGCGCTGGAATGTCGTTAACGTGCGAGAAAATCGTCGCAACCAAATCGTCGGTGTCGTTCCGAAAGGGCACGGTGCCCGTGAAGAGCTCGTACATCACGATGCCGACTGAATACAAATCGCTGCGCGGATCCGCTGGGCGGCTCATGAACCGCTCCGGAGGAAGATAGGCTATGGTCCCGACGATCTGTCCCGTCTTGGTCGTTTGGGTCATGTCACTCGTACGGCGTGAAAGTCCGAAGTCCATGAGTTTTACGACTTCGTCTTCCTCGGCAATGATGTTAGCGGGCTTGACATCGCGGTGTATGATGCCGGTGTTGTGCGCGTACTCGAGGGCGGCGAGCACTTGCATGAGGTAGCGGATGGCGGTGTGATAGGAAACGGAACCGCCTTCGAGTTCGCGTAGCGTTTTTCCGGGCACGAACTCCATGACGATGTAGGCGTATCCTTCGGACTCGCCCGCGTCGTAGACCGCCACGATGTTGGGATGATTGAGCGTCGCCATCGCTTGCGCTTCCTTGAGAAAGCGGCGACGCACATCGACGGAGCGGTCGGTGAGGATTTTTACGGCGACGTTGCGGCGCAGGACCGAATCAAGCGCGAGATACGTGTCGGCGGTGCCCCCTTGCCCGATCAACCGCTCTAGGGTGTAGCGTTCCGCTAAAGTAACGCCGGCTAAATTTTCCAATTTAAAGGTGCTCCGCTCTAAGCTTCGCACCCCCCACAAGTTCAGCGAAGCTGAACAAGCGGGGCCCCCAAATAAGTGCTCCCTCATGAAACGTGTGATTCAACGATGCCCCTTGGGGTCGCATAATAACTACATATTGCATTAGAAGGCGTTCTTGTGCAGGACGATGCGGTTGCCGTCCAGCGCGACGATGTCAAAGCGGGCTCGGGCGGTCGGAGCGATGAACTGGAGATAGTCGGAGGCTGCGCGCCGCAAGGTCGCGCGTTTTTTGCGGTCGACTGCTTGCAGGGCGCTTCCGAAGGTTGCCGTGTTGCGCAGCTTTACCTCGATAAACACTATCGTCTCTCCGTCCTTACAGACGAGGTCTATCTCTCCTCCGGGAACCCGGACGTTCTTTTGCAAGATGTTGTAGCCATGCTCTTGCAAAAATCTGGCGGCGCGCTCTTCGCCGCTGCGCCCGATGGTGCTATTCGGCTGTTTCAATGTTTGCCAGATCGAGCACCATTTGGGCATCGCGAACGCGCCAAAAACCCGTACGATGGTGTACGCAAGGGCCGTGCTCTTTGAGGGCTGCGATGTGAGCAGGGGTGGCATATCCTTTATGTTCGGCAAATCCGTAGCGCGGCTCGATGTGGTCCAGCTCCACCAGCAAACCGTCGCGATAGACTTTTGCGACAATGGATGCGGCAGCAACCGTGGCGCACTTTGCATCGCCTTTGATGACAGGCTCCTGAATGCCCGCGTACGACTTGATCCGCACGGCGTCGGTGATCAGATAGTCGGGCATACGAGCGAGCTGCTGGAGCGCGCGCTCCATTGCCAGGACGCTTGCCCAATAGATATTGATGCGATTGATCTCTTCCACGCTTGCGACGCCTATCGCCCAAGCAATACACGTTGACTTAATGATATCGCAAAGTTCGGCTCGCAGCTCTGCCTTAACTTGCTTTGAATCATTGAGCCCCTTGAGCATCATGGGGCCGTCCGTGATCACGCATGCGGCGACGACCGGGCCGGCCAGGGGACCGCGTCCGACCTCATCGATACCCCCGACGAAAATATGCCCGCGTTCGCGTGCCCGATTTTCGTAAATGTGCAGACGGTGTAAGCGGCGGCGTTCGCGCTCGTACGCGTTCTTAGATTTTCGCTGCTTTTCCGTCATCGGGTGCGGTCTCAAGCGTCATGCGTCCGAATTTTCCGTCGTTAAAATCTTTGATGTAGGATTGCGCGGCGTTGTGCATATCGATGCTGTTCCCCTTACGCAAAAAGCCGCGCGCGTTTGCGAAGGTTTGTAAATCGGGGACCCGGGTCCGTCCTTCGGTTTTCTCCTTAAGCCATTTGTAGAAACGCTCGACCACATCTTCGGGATCGTAGCGGTCGCGCGGAATGGCGTTTGTCATCGCGAGCATCCACTGCGCTTCCGGCGTATCGATTTTCGGTACCAAAATGCCCGGCGTATCCATGAGTTCGAGATTTGGTTGCACCCGGAACCACTGCGTGCTGCGGGTCACACCGGCTTTATCTTCGGTCTTGGCGGCCGCGCGCCGGAGCAAACCGTTGATGATCGAAGATTTTCCGGAGTTCGGCAAACCGACGACGATTGCGCGCTGGTTCGCGCCTTTACTCTGCGCAGCCAACTGGCCGAGATGAAAGTTTGCTTTGCCGACGCTGGTCTGCTCTTTGCCGTTGACCGCCACTGCGCGACGATTCGTTGTGTTCAGGTGCGTCATCCATTTGATCGTCGCAACGGGCTCGGCGAGGTCTTCCCGGCTTAAGACAATCAAACGCGGTTTTCTGCCGGCGATCGCATCCAGCATTGGATTTGCGCCGCTGCGCGGGACGCGCGCGTCGATCACTTCAATGACGACATCGATGAGTTTCATGTACTCGTCGATCTTGCGCATCGCCGAGACCATGTGTCCGGGATACCATTGAATGACCTGTTCGAAATCCGCGTTCACAGTGTGCCCATTCGCCCTAGTGGCCAGATGCCCGCAATGGCCTTGCCAATAACCTGCGGTTCGTCGACAAAACCCCAAAACCGGGAGTCGTCGCTGTTCGCGCGATTGTCGCCCAATACATACAAAGCGCCTGCGGGAACGCTTACTCCCTTGAAGCTCCGCTCGTCCGGGTAGCGCACATAGGGCTCCTGGAGCTTTGTTCCATTCACGAAAACCGCCCCCCGAACAATGGTTACCCGGTCACCCGGCAGGCCGATGATGCGCTTGAGATACACCGAGGGTGCCGAGCGTTCATGCCGGAAGGCGACGATGTCTCCCCGCTCGGGGTGGCCCAGCCGGTACGAGACCGTATTGATAAGGACGTATTCGCCCGAGTCGATGTGGGGCGCCATGGAGAATCCCGAGACTTGCGGCGTGCGCATGAAGAAGGCAATTGCGAGAATTCCGAGCGCTGCGATCTGAAGCGTGAAGCTCGCGAGCGGGCGCCATTGCAGTTGCCGGGGCACGGGCGAGAACTTCGACGGCTCGCCGCTCAATCCTGAGGCGCTTTACTTTAGTATGCGGATGCGGTCGAGGGGCCAGAACAACAGGAAGGCGTGTCCCGTAAAACCGGCCTTGTGGCCCTTGATTTGGCCGGAAGCGAACTCGCCGTGCAACTGCGCGAAACCCCAGATGTGCGAATCTTCCGAATTGTTGCGGTTATCGCCCATCATGAAGTAATAGCCGTTCGGAATGCGGTCGGGTGCCTGCCACAGCGACTTCGGTGGAATATTGGCAAATTGCGGGTCGAGCGGCTGGCCGTCGACGTAGATATTGTAGTTCTTAATTTCCAGTTCGTATGCGGGTTTTTCTTTGATGTACGGTTCTTTGGCCGCTTGACCGTCGCGGAAAACGACGCCGTGACGAATCGCGAATTGGTCGCCGGGTGCACCGATCAATCGTTTAATGAAGTCACTGGTGGTAACCACGGGTGGCGGAAATACAACAATATCGCCGTGCTGCGGTTGATGAAAGCGGTACTCAAACTCGTTAACCAGCAAGACGTCGTGGACTTGCAGCGTGTTTTCCATCGAGCCCGACGGAATGTAGAAGGTGCGAACGACGAACGTGATGAGGAAGAGCGCAACGAGTCCGGCGACAATAAAAGCGTCGAGATATTCGCGCGCAACGGCAGTAGCCGAAGTCTTGCCAGGGGCACCGGCCGGAACGGGGCGCAGACTGATTGCGATTCGCGCCACGGCGAATACGACAATGAGCCCGAGAAGTTGAAGAGGTGTCAGAGCGATACTAACGGGTGGCTTTCTTCTCTTTGATACGGGCCGCTTTGCCGATCTTGGTCGACAAGTAGTAGAGGCGGCTGCGGCGGACGATGCCGCGCTTGCTCACTTCAATACGTTCGAGGCGCGGACTGTGCAGCAAGAACGACTTCTCAACGCCGACCCCGTGGGCAACCCGGCGCACGGTCACGGTCTCGGCCGCCCCGCCGCCCTTGCGGACGGTGACGACGCCTTCAAACATCTGAATGCGCTCTTTGCCGCCTTCGACGACTTTTGAGTACACTTTGACGGTGTCGCCGGAGCGGAAATCCGGGACGGACTCTTTGCGCTGTTCTTTGTCGATCAGGTCGATGACGTTCATTAGGAAGGCACTCCATCTAATTGCGTGCCTTCCAGCGGAGCTGGGGCCCCAGGGCCAAGGCGCGCATATCGTTCTTGCAAGGGCGCGATTCCCCCGTGGGCGCGCCGAAAAATGTAAAATAAAATAGTGACCGCTGCCGGACAACCAAGAGAGTTTATCACGGGGCGTTGGTACTACGCAACCGGCAAAAAGGTTGTGTAGGGACTCGATAGAGATGTCCCCTTTTTAACTCACTAGAGATGTCCCCATCGAGAGGAACCCCTCTTCATGGAG
>JBHEMH010000013.1:0-75334 GCA_046262675.1 Vulcanimicrobiaceae bacterium | reverse complement strand
ACCTTCATGCGAGAAGGGCTGCCAGCGGGCCTTCAAAGCATTTGATATGGGAGATTCTGACAAGGCGGCAATCGATAAAATAACAGCACGTTTCTTCAATGCGTTTACAAACCATGATGGTGCCGTTGCGAACATTGATTGCTTGCATGAGATATTCATGCCGGGCGCTTTGATCGTTAAGAACCTGAACGGGGAGCCCGTCATCTATGACGTAGACGGTTTCATCGAACCTCGGAGAGCGATCTTAACCGATGGAACGCTCTCGCAGTTTTGCGAGCGAGAGGTTTCGGAAAGCACCGAAATCTTTCGTAATGTTGCCCATCGATTCTCCCGTTACGAGAAGTCTTGGACCGCATCGGGCGTGGCCATGCGAGGGGCTGGTGCGAAGGTGATTCAGTTTATTCGAACGGCATCTGGCTGGAAGATATTGTCTTTGGCGTGGGACGACGATCCCGCTTGACCCCTAAGCGCTATCCGCCCGCCATAGCGCCGACGATAAGGAATGGTTCTGCGCCATTTGCGACTGAATCCGGCAGCGGCGCGTCGGGTCGTTCGTGCGTTAAGTCGCTTTCACACGCGAAGAACCGGATGAAAGGCCGCCGCTGATGGGTGACCTGATCGCGAATCGTTCCGCGCAATACGGGATATTGCGCTTCTAACGCATCCAAAACCGTGGCGCAGGTCGGTACTTGAAGAACCACTAGCCGCACTTCATCCGAAACGCGTGCTAACGCCTTTAAGTGTGCCGGAAGAATAACGCGAATCACGATAGGGTTTGCGCTTCCACGGAAAGCACGGCCGGCAGGTCCCGCACGATTGCATTCCACGTGTCGCCCGCATCTGCGGATGCGTAGACTTGTCCGCCGGTCGTTCCAAAATAAATGCCGCACTGATCGAGCGAGTCGACGGACATCGCGTCGCGCAAGACGTTGACATAGCAATTGCTCTGCGGCAACCCGTTGGTGAGCGCTTCCCATTCGTTTCCGCCGGTGCGGCTGCGATAAACTTGGAGTTTTCCGTCAAGCGGGAAGTGCTCGGAATCGCTCTTGATCGGCACAACGTAGATTGTCTCCGGCTCATGCGCATGCACATCGATTGGAAACCCGAAATCGGTCGGTAAATTTCCGCTCACTTCGGTCCATAAGTCGCCGGCGTTCTCACTGCGCATGACGTCCCAGTGTTTCTGCATGTATAACACATCAGGACGAGACGGGTGCATTGCGATCCGGTGAACGCAGTGTCCGACCTCAGCGTTCGGATCAGGGATCCCTTCGGATTTGAGGCCCCGATTGATCGGGTGCCACGTTGCCCCGGCGTCATCGCTTCTAAAAGCGCCCGCCGCGGAAATTGCGACAAAGATTCGCGATGCATTCTTGGAATCCAACAAGATCGTATGGAGGCACATTCCGCCTGCTCCGGGCTGCCACGACGGTCCCGACCCATGATTGCGCAATCCCGAGAGTTCTTCCCAGTTCGATCCGCCGTCGGTTGTGCGAAATAAAGCCGCGTCTTCGACGCCGGCGTAGACCGTATCAGGATCCCAAAGTGAGGGTTCAAGATGCCAGACGCGCGCAAACTCCCATGGATGCGGCGTCCCGTCGTACCATTGATGCGTCCCCGGCACGCCGCCGTACTCAAACTTATTTCCGACGGGTTCCCAGGTTTTGCCGCCGTCGTCCGAACGTTGGATGACTTGTCCGAACCAGCCACTTGTTTGTGAGGCGTATATCCGGTTGGGGTCCACGGGCGAAGCCTTTGCGTGGTAGATTTCCCAGCCTGCAAAATGCGGACCCTCGATTTTCCATTCTTTACGTTTGCCGTCCGAAGTCAGCACGAAAGCGCCTTTACGCGTTCCGACGAGTAACCGAACCCCGCTCATGCCGTTCTCCTTCGTGAAGGTGCAGGGGAGCTTTCATTCTGCGCAACACTTTCGTACCATGCAAATCGTCAATACCAACGAACTCGAAGAGCTCACCTGGAGCTCTCCGAAAGGCAAGTATTCCGGCGCCGGCAAGCAAGTGTCCGAAGCGCTCGGGCGCAAACCCGCGTCCATGGACATGATGGAGCGCCATCCATTCGACGTCGAGATCGCGCGGCTGCCGCCCGGAACGACGCCGTTTCCGTACCATTCACATAGCGCTCAGTGGGAATTTTATCACGTCATCTCGGGAACGGGATTGGTGCGCCACGAAGGGGGGACGGAAGCGATCAAACCTGGTGATGCATTTCTCTTCAAACCGGGTGAGGCGCACGTTCTGATCAATAACACTAAGGAAGATCTTGTCATCTACGTAGTTGCCGATAATCCGATCGGCGAATCGAATTACTATCCCGATAGCAGTAAATTCGGCGTTACCTCGCCGAAGCGCATGCTCTTGCGCTCGAAGCCCATGGATTACTACGATGGCGAAGAATAACTGCGGGTGCGTTTAGACGCGATCGTCGCCGAAAAAGCCGGAGTCACGCGCTCGCAAGCGCGCGGGCTGATTCTCGCGGGTCTGGTTCGTATCGATGGAACTCCTGCAACCAAGGCGGGCGCAAATGTTCGTGAAGGTGCGCTGGTTGAAATCGAACGGCTCGCGCCATATGTAAGCCGCGGCGGAGAGAAACTCGCTCATGCGCTGGACGCTTTTGAAATCGATCCCGCTGGCAAATGTGCGCTCGACATCGGCGCATCAACCGGCGGGTTCACCGATTGTTTGCTCTCGCGCGGGACCGCCCACGTGACGGCGGTGGATGTCGGCTACGGACAGCTCGCATGGCGCTTGCGCAACGATTCGCGAATCACCGTCATGGAACGCACGAATTTCCGCCATCTCCCGGCCGATGCGTTCCAGAAGCCCTTCGACTTCATCGTGATCGACACGTCGTTTATCTCCTTACGCACGATTGTTGACCGCGCGCGGCACGATCTTGCGCCCGACGGCTCGATCGTCGCGCTCGTAAAGCCGCAGTTCGAGGCGGGGCGCCAGCGGCTTGGATCCGGGGGCGTCGTCCGTGATCCCGAAGTACACCGTGCCATCTTGCGCGAAGTCCGGGATGCAATGCAAAGTCTGGGTCTCCACACGCTCGCCCTCGTTGCCTCTCCTCTGCTCGGCCCCGCCGGCAACCGCGAATTCCTATTCCATGTGCGCCACACTGGCGCGGACCTCGAAGATGCGCGTATCGATGCGGTCGTGGCCGGTGAGTAAGACGGTTGCCCTCTATGTTGACATGCAGCGCGAGCACGCGCGGCACTTGGCGACGCGCGTTGCGGACGCGTTCCGTCGAAGAGGCGTCAAGATCGCACTATGTCCGGGCCAAAGCCAGTCGCTCGCGATCTCAAGTAACGGCGCGCGCGTGCCCGAGGCCGATCTGCTTGTAACCGTGGGTGGTGACGGCACCTTGCTGCGGGCTGCCCGCATCGCGATTGATGACGACATACCGATTCTCGGAATCAACACGGGCCGCTTAGGATTTCTCACCGAATTTGATCAAGACGATCCGCGCATCGACCAGCTTCCCGAGCTTTATGAACGAGGCCTCGAGATCGAAGAGCGCGTCGCGCTGCAAGCGGAGTATGACGGCAAGAAATACTTTGCGCTCAACGACGTCGTCGTTCGAAAAGGCAGTATCTCGCGCATCGTTCCGTTCGGTTTATGTTTGGATGATCTTCAAGTTGCCCATATTCCCGCGGACGGTATCTGTGTTGCTACGCCGACCGGATCGACCGCGTATTTTCTTTCGGCCGGCGGCGCGATTATCTCACCGCACGTGCAGGCCTTGGGTATTGCACCGCTGCTGCCGCACACGCTCTTTTCGCGACCGCTTATCGTGCCGGTCTCATCCCGGATTACGATCGGCTGCGATTCCGAAATCGATCATGCCAACCTGGAGGCCGACGGCGAAATCGTCGCTAGCCTCGGGGCCGGTTCCGTCGTGCTTATCACCAAACATCCCAAACCCGTGCGCTTCGCGCGCGCGTCGACGCTGCATTTCTTCTCGCGGCTTGAGGAAAAGATGCGCTGGGGCGTGTCGATCAAAGAAAAACTGCGGTAAGGCGTGATCACCCGGCTGCTGATTGAGGACTATGGATTGGTTGCGCGGGCCGAAATCGAACTTTCCCCGGGGCAGACCATTTTTACGGGTGAAACGGGTTCAGGAAAAACAATGGTCCTCGGCGCGATCGCCTTCGTGCTGGGCGAACGGGCCGGAGCCGACGTCGTACGCCGCGGCGCAAAGCGCGCGAGCGTTACCCTGAGCTTTGATCCCGGTCCGGCCTTGCGCAAGCGCTTGGAAGACCACGGTTTCGAGCTTGATTCCGCAGAAGATGCAATTCTGAGCCGTGAAATGACCGACGCGGGAAAATCGACGTTGCGCCTCAACGGACGCCAAACAACCGCGGGGTACGTTCGCGAAATTGCGGCGGACGTTGCGGATGTCATCGGCCAGCACGAAGCGCAGCGGCTGCTCGCCGCGAGTTATCACACACAGATCCTCGATCGCTTTGGCGGTTCCGAAGTAACGGGCGCGCGCGAGATAGTGGCGCACGCCTATGCAAACTTCGAGGCCGTTACGACGGAATTACGCTCGCTGAGCGAGCGCGAAGGCAAGGCGCAGGCCGACGTCGAGTTTGCGCAATTCGCCTACGACGAAATTCGCGCTGCGGCACTGGAAACCGCCGAAGATCAGCACCTCGATGAGCGGCGCAGATTTCTCGATAACATCGAACGCATTACATTCGCGCTCAAAACGGCGCACGATGCGCTTGCCCGCGATCACGGCGCGAATGATTCGCTGGGTGAGGCAGCAGTTGCGCTGGGCGGAATCGCACCAATTGAGCGCGAGCTGAGTGCGATGGCGGATGCAACCGTGTCGTTGCAAGATCAAGCCGGCGAACTCGCCGTGCGCATTTCACGCCAACTCGATGAAACGGAATTTAATGCGGCGGAGTTGGAAACGATTAACGCGCGTCTCGATCTCTTAGACCGGCTCAAGAAAAAATATGGCGGTTCGATCGAGTCGGTCATCGAATCCGGGAAGCGTTACCGTCTTACAGTGGACTCGTTTGCAACTCGCGACGAGCGGCGCGCGGAGTTGGAAGCGCAGCAAGGCGCGTGCGCGGGCGTGCTGGAAAAGGCGGCGCAGAAGCTCACCGCCTTGCGAGGTGGTGCCGGTAAACGTTTGCGCACGCGTGTCGAGGCGGAATTTCCCGATCTTGCTTTACCCGCCGGCAAGTTCACTGCGGAGCTCACACCGGTACCGACCGTTACCGCTGAAGGCGCGGAGAGTATTGAGTTTCTGTTCACGGCTAATGCCGGCGAGCCGCTGCGACCGCTTGCGAAAGTCGCCTCGGGAGGCGAGCTGTCACGCGTGCTTTTGGCTTTGATCATGGCGGTTATGGAAACGCGCGAACCGACGGCGCTCGTGTTCGATGAGATCGACGCGGGAATCGGCGGCGCAACCGCGGCTGCAGTTGGAACGCGACTCGCAAAGCTCGCAAAGGTGACCCAAGTCATTTGTGTGACCCATTTAGCGCAAATTGCAAGCTGGGCCGATCGCCACTACGTTTTAGAGAAAGAAGAAAAAGGCGCCCAGACGGCGATCGTTGTTCATGAAGTAACCAAGCGGACGGAACGTGCGGGCGAACTTGCGCGAATGCTCTCCGGTGGCGCCGAGGGGATTGCGCTCGAGCATGCTGAAGCGCTGCTCCAAGCGGCGATTCAAAGAGGCGTGTAACTGCGATCTCACAAGGATTTAAGTGTAAATTGCGCGATTCCAGGCTAGAATGTTCCTAGCATGAAAAATAGCTGCTCGCGGCCTCTGGCGCTTCTGTTCGCTCTGGCCGTTCTGGGCACCGCAATCCCCACTCCGACGCTTGCGCAAGGACAACCCGCGCAGACGACGTTGGCTGAGGTTCTCGCTAAACTCGCAGCGGATCCAACGACCCCGGATCAATACCACGCGCAAGTTAGACTGCATGTACGCATGCGGATGTTTCCATGGATTTCAATCACCGTCAACGGCGACTCGGCTTACAAAAGACCGGGTTTGTATCATTTCGTTTTTAAGGGCGTGCCGAAAGCCGCGGAACACTTCAGCGATCTCGCATACGATCTGGGAAATGCCGCAACCTGGCCACAAAAATATGAGATCGCGCTCCTTTCCTCCGGATCGAAAGATACCGAACCCGTCATTCGCCTCACGCCAAGAAAACGCGGAATGGTGAAAAACTTAGATGTCAGCGTCGACATGAACAAAGGCCACATCGACAAAGCTGTGTGGAACCGGTTTGACGGCGGTGTGATCTCCCTGGTGCAGCATTACAATGCAATCGGGAATCATGAAATGGTTGCGGAGCAAGATGCCACGATCAATATCCCGCGCATGAAAGCCGAGCTGAGCGCGCAGTATACCGGATTTGATCTCGGGACCGCGGTCGAGCAAAACCGCCACTAGTCCTTAGGTGATCTGGTGAATCTTCAGGAGATTGGTGCCTCCGGCACCGACCGGCATGCCGCTCGTAAAAGCAACGCAATCGCCCGGATTCGCAAGTCCCTCGGCCTTCAGCCGGCTCTCCATAATGTGTAAGAGCACGTCGATGGAGGAATACTTTTCGATGAGCAGCGAGTCGACGCCCCAGACAAGAGCCAGTCGCCGTGCGACTTCGACAACCGGCGTTAAGGCAATAATGCGCGCTTTGGGACGGAAGGCGGAAATATGGTGCGCCGTGTTGCCGGTCGTCGTTCCGGTTACGATGTAGGGCAACTGTAACTCATCGGATGAACGCGTTGCCCCTTCGGCAATCGACGTTGCGATATCCGGCGTAATGTTCTCCAGGCGTCGCGCCTGCAGCATCTGGTGTGGATAGTGTTTCTCGACCTCTCGTGCAATTTCAGCCATGACGCGAACGGATTCCGTAGGATATGCGCCGCGAGCGCTCTCGCCGGAGAGCATGATTGCGTCGGTGCCGTCGAGGATCGCGTTGTAGACATCCGTGACTTCGGCACGGGTCGGCCGTGCATTGTAGGTCATCGACTCCAGCATCTGCGTTGCTGTTATGACCGGTTTTGAGGCCCGGTTACAGCGTGCGATGAGATCCTTTTGAATGCCGGGCACAAGTTCCAGCGGGACCTCGATGCCGAGATCGCCGCGCGCGACCATGATCCCGTCCGCCGCTTTAATGATTGCTTCGATGTCATCGAGCGCCTCGTGTTTTTCGATCTTGGCCAGCACGCGCGCGCTGCTTTTGCGTTCGGCGATGAATGCCTTGACGCGGTTTACGTCATCAGCGGAGCGCACGAATGAAACGGCTACCCAATCGACGTTCTTCTTAAGACCGAATTCTAAAAATTGAAGATCGCGTTCGGTTACGGCGGCGACGTTAAGCGAGCCATCCGGATAATTGATGCCTTGCGTTGGCCGCAGATCACCACCCACTTCGACAACAGTATCGATCGTGGTCGGCGTTTTCGCAATGATGCGCAGCGCGATGGTGCCGTCGGCGAGATACAAACGATTGCCGACCGCGACATCGACGGGCAGGTCTTTATATGATACCGAGATTCTTTCGGCTGTGCCGGGGACGTCTTCCGTCGTGAGCGTGAGCGGATTTCCGCGATCGAGTTTAACGCTCTGGAGGTTTGGTGCGAGTTTTCCCGTGCGAACTTTCGGCCCGGGCAAGTCTTGAAGCACCGCCGTATGTATGCCGAGGTCCTTACTAATCTGCCGGACGTTCTGAATGACGACGCCATGATCGTCCGGCGTACCGTGCGAGAAGTTCAGCCGCACCACGTTCGCGCCCGAGAGAAAGAGGGAGCGCAGTATCGCAGGGTCTTGCGAAGCAGGCCCAATCGTTGCGACAATTTTTGTTCGTTTATGCGGTATCGTTTCCACGCGTTGCGCTTGCGAGATTAGCGCGGCAGGCTCCTGCGATAGCTTAAGCGCAGTTAAGGCAGTGATTCCGAAGGACCCCACCGATCAGCGGTTGCGGGAACGAACGACGGCGAGCTTTGCAGTATCGCTGATTGTTCACGCGCTCGTAGCGTTGCTGTTTTTTGCGCTGGTCACGTCTTCATCGCAGCAGTCCTCGCCCGAATCGAGCGAAGGCTCGCCGGTGGTGATCGCCTCTCATGTGCGCGTGAGTCAACGCACGAAGAGCGTTCCGCCGGTAGTCAAACTGCCACTCACCCACGCGCCGAGAATCGGAAAACCGCTCGCCCGGCCGGTACTCGCCGGGCACAAGCCGGCCTTCAGCCGCCGCGAACTCTCCAAACAAAATCCCAGCGCGCCGCCTGATCCGACGCCGGTGCCGCCCGCCCCGTTGTCGCCAAATCCGCAGCCGACGCAAGTGGCGGTCGTTGCAAGGCCCGCGCCGGTGCAGTATCCTGCGGTGCCCGTCAATATCCCGACCGCGGCTCCGGTTGTTGCGCAGCGCGCCCTAACGCCTGAGCCGAGTCTCGCGCCGCCCACAACCGCTCCGACTTCCAAGCCGTCGCCGGCTCCGGTGGCCCCCGCCACCGCGAAGCCCGTTAAGGTAACACCGCAGCCCACCGCGGCCCCGACGCGGGTGCCCGCCACCGCAGCTCCCAGGGAACCCGTTCAGGCCAGTCCAGCGCCGCAAAAGACTGCCGAAGGCGTTCCCAGTCCGCGGCCGACAGGCGTGCCGACAACTTCGCCGCAGCGGGGCGTTAGTCCGACCGCGGGACCGAAGGCACTCGCCTCGCCGGGACGGGCCCCACAGGCACCCGTGAAATCAAGACCGGCGCCACCCAAACCGATCGCGCTTCCGCCCCCGACTCCAACGCCCGCGCCGACGCCCCGCCCGCGTCCCACCAAAACGGTGCCGCCTAAAAAACAACAAGCGTATTCGGATTTGAACGCGCGCTTGCGCGGAATGCTCCCCAGCGGACCAGTGACGCCGACAACCACGCGCTTCTCACCGGGCGCGTCAGGGGCATACTTCGGAGACCCGACGCCGCCGCCGCAAGTTCTTGCGGTAACGAAATTCACGTATGTTGCGGGACCGCACAAACATATGTTTGGAAATGCACAGAACGATCGCATGATCATGTATGTCAAATCGACGCGCCGTATTGGTCCGGCCACGTTATGCACAGGCTGGTTGCTGATCTTCCCATCGCCCCAGGCTTCGTACGGTCAAATCAATATGCAGAATGGAAAGCTCCAGACGAACCCCGCGCCACGTCCGGATAACAACATCCAACCGGAAATCCAGGAGAGTGCCACGATCGATTGTCCTGCAGGACAATTGCAGCCGTATAGGCCCAGGACGTCACCCGCTCCCTCGTCTACTCCCTAAAAATAGAACCGCTCCTCTATTGAGTTCCGATGTTTGTCGGAGTAGAATTGCAGTATCTCTTTACGAGATAAGCAAGCGTTATTCAATTAAGGAGGGCGGTCTGGAATCGCAAGATCCGCCGGGTCACGAGGCTAAGCGAGAGCGCCTCTGAGGCTGCGATCGAGAATAATCGACGCGCTTAACGACCGCCGGACGCACTCCGGCAGGCGCGAAAACTCGTAAAACAAAGGAAACCAGCAAAAGGCCCGTGCCCCCACAAACTCGGAGGCACGGGCCTTTTGCGTTCTGCGGTTGCGAAATTGAGAGAGTTTTGCTATCCTAACCACGGTAGTTAGAAGAAAAAGCGTCGGCACGTCCGGCGCTTCCTTGTTGTTAGAGGGGCATATTTGGCGCTGTTGGACGCCTTCGAGCAAGCGGTCGATGAACTCGCGCACCACGCAGCGTTTGCGAAGGTGGAGTTCGTTTCGCACAGCGCGCGCCGTCAAGGACGCGGCCATAGCTTGCAAGTTATGATCGATCGCGAAGGCGGCGTCGATATTAAAACGTGCGAGCAAGTTGCGGCCATGTTGAATGCACGGCTGGAAGAATTCGACGAGCAGTATACGCTCGAAGTCGAGTCTGCCGGCTTGAATCGCCCTCTCACAAAAGCCGGCGATTACCAACGCTTTTCCGGGAGTTCCGCCAAGATTTTGACGACGCTTCTCATCAACGGATCGAAGACGCACCGCGGAGTGCTCCGCGGCGTGCAAGGAACGAACGTTATTTTGGAAACCGAGCGCGGTGCATTGCCGCTTCCACTGGCTACCATTAAATCGGCGAACCTCGAGTACGACATTCGCACCGACCTAAAACGAGAAAAACACGACAGGAAAAAAGCATGATTGCCAACAGCGAGTTGCTCACCGTCTTACATGAGATTGAAAAAGAACGAAACATTCCGTTCGAGATGCTGCTTGAAGCGCTCGAAGCCGCGCTTATTACGGCCTACAAGCGCCATTTCGGCGGCGAAGCGAATGCCATTGTAACGATCGATCGTCAAACCGGAGAATACAAAGTTTATCATCGGCGCATCGTTGCAGACGAAGTCTCCGATTCGAAGCTTGAGGTGACGCCCAAGGAAGCGGGCAAGAACTATCAGGTCGGCGACTTCTACGATGAAGAGGTCACACCCAAAGACTTTGGCCGCATTGCCGCGCAGACCGCCAAGCAAGTTATCGTGCAGCGCATCCGTGAAGCCGAACGCGACACGGTATACAACAAGTATTCCGCTCGCGTAAACGATATCGTGCGGGGTACCGTGCAACGGTACGAGCAGCGCAACATGTTCGTCTTACTCGAAGGCAAAGACGAAGCGCTCTTGCCCCTTTCCGAACAAGTCCCGCGCGAGAACTTCCGCATCAACGATTACATTCGCGCCTACGTTCTGGACGTGCGCAAATCGCCAAAGGGTCCGACCGTGATTCTTTCGCGCGCAGCCGAAGGCTTAGTGCAACGTCTCCTTGAGTTCGAAGTGCCCGAAATCGAAGACGGCATCGTCGAGATTATGGCGATTGCCCGCGAACCCGGAAGCCGCTCCAAAGTTGCCGTTCGTTCCAATCGCGCGGAAGTCGATCCGGTCGGCGCCTGTCTTGGCCCGAAGTCGAGCCGCATTGCCAACGTTTCCGACGAATTGCGCGGGGAAAAAATCGACGTCATTCGTTACGAAGCGGATCCTGTCGCATTTATTCAGGCCGCATTGCAGCCCGCAAAAGTTATCAGCGTTGAGCTCTTTGAAGACGACGGCACAGCACTTGTTGTCGTTCCGGAATATCAGCTCTCCCTTGCCATCGGACGCGAAGGCCAAAACGTGCGTCTTGCCGCGCGTATGACGGGCTGGCGTTTGGACATTGCGGCTGAGGAGGAAGCGGATGCCGCGCGCGAACGCTACTTTGCGGAACGTGAAGGCCGCGTAGAAGGCGAAGCGGTCGCCGAACCCACTGAAGAAGAGGTGCTCGATGAAGAGCTTCAGGCGGGCGAAGAGGCCGTCACGACCGTTCCCGCCATCGACGAAGATCTAATTCGTAAACTTGAAGAGTTCAAGCGCGAACGGTTAGGTGGCTAGCCCGCACGAGCCCGAACGCACGTGCGTTGGGTGCCGGGAGCGCAAGCCTCAGCACTCGATGAGGCGCTTCGTACGTCAGCCGGCGGGGTGGAAGGCGGACGATGATGGGCGCAAGCAAGCAGGCAGGGGAGCTTATCTTTGCTCCCATGCATGCGCTGAGCGAGTTAAGAAGAATAAGAGGTTTCCGGGCCTCGCAAACCTTGCGGCGGTCACGGCGTTTTAAGTTGGTTATGTTGATTATGAACAATGAACTCTAAAAATGTATAACTGCAATGTTCAATAGGAGCGCCCACGGGGGATGCTGCCTTATTGATCATCGTGAGCGCTCCAAGACCGGAAATCGATTTTTGGGGCGCCCTCGGGGTATGGTTGGACACGTAATAATTACTTGAGCGCCCCTTATCTGGGGGCCCCAGCTCGGCTGGGGGGCGCGTAAGGCTTTAAGCCTGGAGCGCCTTTAAAGTTGAGCAAACAAGTCAGAATATTCGAACTCGCGAAGGAAGTTGGACTCACTTCCAAAGAGCTGATCACGCTCTTCAACGAGCGCCTGGGCGGCGTTTTCGAAGCGAAAAACCAACTGAGCGTGGTTCCCGGCCAGATCGCCGATCTGGTTCGATCCGTGTTGCAGCCCGCCGCAAAAGCCGCGCCGGCCGCAGCCCCTGCCGCGAAGCCAAAACCGGCCCCGGTTAAAAAAGCGCCGGCAGTAAAAGCCGCCGTAGCACCTCCGTCCGCGCCCTCCGAAGCCGTTCAAACGCTCAAGCCGGTTGCGCCGGCCGCGGCTCGCAAGACGCCTGCCAAGACCGCCGTTGCCACCGCTGCCCCTGAAGCACCGGTCGCCGAAGAAGCCGCCGTGGTGCCAAAGCCTGCTGCAAACCCCCCGGCCATAAAGGCGCCCGCGCCCAAACCTGCGGCGCGACCCGTCACCGCTCTTGCGCCCATGCCGCCCAAAGCGGTGCGACCCGCAGCTCCGCCGCCCGGCAAGTTCGACCCCGCAAGCGTTCCGGAAATGCTCAAGCCTGTTCCGCGCGGTCAAGACTCGATCGTCAAACCCAAGCCTGCACCGCCTTCACCGCCGCCGCCGCAAAGTGCGAATTCCGCCTCGCCCGGTCCCGCAACCGGCATTCCGGGGCGGCCCGGCGTTGCTCCGCGCCCCGGCCAACCCGGCCTGCCAGGGCAAGGCTACCAGCCACGGCCTCTCACGCCTCCGCGTCCAGGGGTGGCCGCAGCGCCCGGTACGGCGAACCGCCGCCCCGCCGGCAACGGTCCATTCCGTCCGCTTACACCGCCCGCAGGCGGTCCGCGTCCCTTTGCACCTGGCGCACCGCGTCCGGGTGGTTCGGCATTGCCCGATCCGACGCAAGCCCCGGCACCAAGCTCCGGCGGACGTCCCGGCGCACACGGCGGCCGCCATTTCGATGACAAGATGTCCAAAAAAGATCGCGAGAAAGATCAACTTCTCGAAAAAGATCGCAATCGCAAGAAACGCATGGACATCGCGCCGGTCGCGCCGCCCAAGAAGCTCGAAACGATTGAGATTCCCGACTTGCTCACCGTGCAAGAACTTGCAACCTCAATGATCGTTCCTGCCAAAGACGTCATCACCGAACTGATCAAAGTCGGCACGATGGCAACGATCAATCAGAACATTCCCGCCGATGTCGCAATTTCGGTCGCGAAGAAGTTCGGATTTAACGCCGTCGTTAAAGAAGCCGGCGAAGAAGTCACGGTCGAGCAAGAAGAAGATAAGCCCGAGATGATGACGACGCGTCCGCCGGTTGTAACCGTACTTGGGCACGTCGATCATGGTAAGACCTCGTTGCTCGATAAGATCCGGTCCGCTAGCGTAGCCAGCGGTGAAGCCGGCGGCATCACCCAGCGCATCGGTGCCTACACGGTTGAGCGCGACGATCGCAAGATCACCTTTATCGATACGCCCGGTCACGAAGCCTTTACCGCTATGCGTGCGCGCGGTGCGAAAGTCACGGACGTCGCGATTCTCGTTGTGGCGGCAGATGACGGTGTCATGCCCCAAACGCGCGAAGCCATCGCTCACGTTAAAGCGGCCGGTGTTCCGATCGTCGTTGCCATCAACAAGATGGATAAGCCGGACGCACAGCCGGATCGCGTGAAGCAACAACTCGCGGAACTGGAACTGCAGCCGGTCGACTGGGGCGGCACTATCGAAATGGTTCCGGTCTCCGCGCGTACGGGCGACGGCATCGATGCGTTGCTTGCAACCGTGCTGCTGGAAGCCGATATCCGCGAACTCAAAGCCAACAAGAATCGCCGCGCCACCGGCGTCGTGATTGAATCGGCGCTGGATCGCGGCCGTGGTGCGGTAGCAACCGTGCTCATTCAAAACGGAACGCTACGTGTCGGCGACATCGTCGTAGTGGGTGGAACCTTCGGTAAGATTCGCGCGCTCGTCGATGACAAGGGCAAGCAAGTCAAGAAAGCCGGACCGTCCGTACCTGTGGAGATCATGGGTCTGCAAGACGTTCCTTCGGCCGGGGACACGCTCAACGTCGTGAGCGACGAGCGCGTTGCCCGTGAAGCGGCCGACAAGCGCAAGACGCGCCGCCGCGACACGCGTATTGCCGGCAGCAGCAATCAGAAAGTCTCGCTTGAGACGTTCATGCAGATGCCCACCGAAGGCAAGAAGACCTTGAACATCATTGTCAAGGCGGACGGCCAAGGTTCGCTCGAAGCGCTGCGTTCGCGGATGGAATCGCTCTCGACCGGTGAGGTGGACATCCGCGTCATTCACGGCGGCGTCGGCGCAATCACGCCGAACGACGTCAATCTCGCGAGCGCTTCAAACGCGGTGCTGATCGGCTTTAACATTCGCCCGGACGAAACGGCAAAACGGTTGGCCGAAAATGAGCAGGTCGATTTGCGCTTCTACCAGGTGATCTACGAAATCGAAGACGATCTCAAGAAAGCCATGCTCGGCATGCTGGAGCCGACCTTCCGCGAGGTCACACTGGGCCGCGCAGAAGTTCGGGAGATCTTCAAGGTCAGCAAAGTCGGCGCGATTGCCGGGTGCTATGTGCAAAGCGGCAAGATCGTACGCAACTCCAAGGTGCGCGTCTTGCGCGACTCGGCCGTCATCTTTGACGGGGAACTCGAATCGCTGCGGCGCTTCAAAGACGACGTTAAGGAAGTTGCCGAGAACTTTGAATGCGGAATACAAGTCGCCCGCTTCGCAGATCTCAAGGCCGGCGACGTCATCGAAGCCTATGCCTCGGAGATGGTCGCACCTGAAGCGGTGGGGGTGTAGTGGCTTTTTTCGCCGCGGGTCGTCAGCGTTTTGCACAGGGGACGTTGTGTTTTCACCTCCTGCGAAAACACAACTCGACGCCGCGGCGTTCGCGCCATCCTGGCTGCACGCCGCTCTGTACGCCCCTGAGCGAAACACTGACGAACCGTTGCGAAGAAATCCAGGGGATGGGTGGATGACGTGAAGCAGCAGAGGCTCTCGCGCATCGATCATGAGATGCAGCGGGTTTTAGGCACGGTTATTTCGCAGGACCTCAAAGATCCGCGGATGGGCTTTACAACGGTCACGCGCGTCGAGGCGACGCAAGACCTGCGCTTTGCCAAGGTCTATGTCTCGATCATCGGCGACCGCCACGTTGCGCGCCAAACGATGGATGCACTCGAGCACGCCGCGGGATTTCTGCGCGGGGAACTGGGACATCAAATCAAGCTACGCTATACGCCGGAACTCTCATTCGTCGAGGACCGCTCGACCGAACGCGCCATCGAGCTGAGCAAAACTCTGCGCGAGGCGGAGACGGCCCATGATTGAGAACGCAACGCACGAGCATACAGCCTCAACGACCGAAGAAGTCGTCGCCGAACTCAACAAACGTAACGCGTTCGTGATGGTCAGTCACGTCAAGCCTGACGGCGACACGCTCGGTGCCGGTCTTGCGCTTGGCATCGCGCTCAAACGCATGGGCAAGCGCGTGCATTATTTTCAGCAGGATCCGGTTCCGCGAAATTTGCGCTTCCTGCCGGATTCCGATGAAGTGGCGCGCGATCTTCCAGCGGATCTACCCAAAGACGCGCTGTGGGTCTTCGGCGATATGAGCGATACCGGACGGGCCGGTGAGTATCTGCCGGAGCTCGAGCGAGCAAACATTCTCGATATCGATCATCACTTGGGCAATACGCATTTCGGCGCGCTCAACTATGTTATCCCGGCGGAATGTTCGACCGGCACGTGCGTCGTGCGCCTCCTTCGCCAGATGAATGTAAAGATCGATCGCGATATTGCGACCTGCATTTTGACAACTATCATGACGGACACGGGCGGCTTCATGCATAGCAACACCACGCCCGAAGTGCTCAATCTTTCGTCCGAACTCATGTTGGCAGGTGCGGACAAGGAGGAGATCACCGAGGAAATTTTCGCGAACAAAAGGTTTGCCGCAATCAAACTGCTTGGCCGCGCCCTGGAAGAAGCACGTATCGAGCACGACGGGCGGTACTGCTGGTCGTACGTCGATGAGGAAATGCTCAAACAGTGCGGCGCCGACGGTGAAGACACCGAAGAGATTATCGGGCACTTGCGTTCGGTCGAAGGTGTCGAGGCCGCAGCGCTCTTTAAGAATTATGACGGCGATATTCGCGTGAGTCTGCGAAGCAGCGGGCGCATTAACGTTCAAGCGGCGGCAGCGCGCCTCGGCGGCGGCGGGCACTTTCGCGCATCGGGATTGACGTTTGTTGGTTCGCTACCAGATGCGGTCAAGGCCGTCGAAGAAGCGCTAGTGGCTGAGGGATTGTAAGAAGGACGTGCTTGGACCGTTCTTTTTCTTGACCTTTGGTTTGCTCAACACGTTCTTCGCTCACCGCGAACGACGGATGTGGTCTTTGCGTGGCGGGATTTGCATGGTCTTGCTTGCGCCCGTGACTTATTTCATGAGCCGACCTGACGCGCATTGGACGGTCGTGCCTCTTTTAACGCTGACGACCGTGATGATTTTCTGCATCGTTATGGGCATCGTCAAACGCGAGCAGTTCTCTAAAGCAGACCGTTGATCGGTTTTGTTAACGTCTTTAAGCCCTGCGGTCCTACTTCTGCTAACGTTGTTGGGCGTATGCGGCGGATCTATGGATTTTACGCGCGCGATCAGAAAATTGCCGTTGGTCATCTAGGGACGCTCGATCCGCAAGCCGCCGGCGTCTTACCAATCGCGATCGGAAAAGCCACGCGCCTCATTCCGCTGCTGACAGATCAGCGCAAAGCCTATACATGCAGCCTCGTACTCGGCCGCTCGACTACGAGCGCCGACGCGCATGGGGAAACCGTTGCCGAGGCAATCGTTCCCGAGGATTGGCAAAAGCGTCTGCCTGCCGTGCTGGATGGGTTCATCGGCAAGGTCGATCAAACGCCACCGATGTTCAGTGCGCTCAAACATGAAGGCCGGCGGCTGTACGACCTTGCGCGCCAAGGAATCACCGTCGAGCGAAAGATTCGCAGCATCACGGTCTACGGTATCAGCGTACTCGGATTTGAGGGGAATACCGCACGTCTGCGTATCGCCTGCACCGAGGGCACCTACATTCGCACGCTCTGCGAAGATATCGGGGCGGCCCTTGGGCTACCCGCGCATATGGGTGCGCTGTTGCGTGAAGGTTCGGGTCCGTTCATTCTCTACGAAAGCCGCACGCCTGAGGAAATTGCAAACGATCCGCACGCTGCCCTCATTCCGCCCGAACATATCATTCCGTTCCCCACCGTGGTGCTTGATTTACGCGGCTCGGCAGATTTTCGCGCGGGCCGTGTGGTGCCGGTTCCGTCGGGAGCAACCGGCAAGCATGTCTTCGTTCGGGATACGTCGCGCACTCTGGTGGGCGTCGGCGAGATGCACGGCGCGCTGCTCTCACCACGCAAGGTTTTCGTATGAAGATCCATCACGAGCTCAAACGCGATCTCACGCGTCCGCCACTTGTGTTGGCAATAGGCTTCTTCGATGGCTTTCATCGCGGGCATCAGGCGATCGTGCGTGAGTTGCGAAAATTGCGCAAGCCGGGGTATCGCACGGGCGTCGTGACCTTCTCCAATCATCCCGCTGCATTTCTGCGGCCCGGCACGGAGCCGGCGCTGCTTACGACGTTGGAAGAGCGAATCGATCTGCTTGCGCGCGCCGGCATTGAAGAGTGTTTCCTTGTCCCTTTCGATGAACGAATCGCCTCGCTTTCCCCGCAGACTTTTGTTGACGACGTGCTCGTGGAAGCGCTCGGTGTGCGAGCGGTTGTGGTGGGCGCGAATTTTCGCTTCGGCAAAGGACGCGCCGGTGACACCAACCTCGCCCGGGAGACGCTTGCAAGTCACGATGTTCCGTTCTTTGCAATCGAGAATACCGCCGATGCCGGTGAGCGCATTTCGAGCACGCGGATTCGCGCGCTCATCGCCGCTGGGAAAACGCAAGAAGCCGAAGACTTGCTCGGCCACGCATTCGAATTGCGCGGCATGGTTCGCCTGGGCGAAGGACGCGGGCACGACCTTGGGTTCCCTACGGCCAATATCGAGGCCACTGGACGCAAGGTGCTTCCCAAAGATGGCGTCTATGCCGGGATTGCGCGGCACGACGGACGCGATCACGCGGCTCTCGTTTCTATCGGCACGAATCCCACTTTCGACGGAAATCAGCGCACGATCGAAGCGTGGCTGCGAGACTTCACTTTAACGATTTATGGCGAGGAACTGGCTGTGCGCGAGCTTCGTTTCCTACGCGATCAGGTGCGGTATGATTCAGTGGAAGCACTGCTGGCCCAGATGGAGAAGGATCTGAGCGCCGTTGCCTACCCGAGTTATGGCTAAAGTTACGAAAAGGAAAACATCCATCATGCGCGCTCAGTCCGTCTTACTCGCTTTGCTCTTTACGCTTGCATTAGGCGTCGCCGCGTCGGCCGATGTTGCGCAGAGGGGGCACGTCGCCCCCGACTTCAATGCGCCGCTCTCGAATGGTGGCAAACTCAAGCTCTCTTCGCTGCGCGGCAAGGCCGTCTATTTGAACTTCTTTGCCAATTGGTGCCCGCCGTGCAACGAAGAAGCCCCGGATGTTAATGCGCTGCAGAAAAAGTATAAGCGCCGTAACTTCCTCGTGGTCGGCGTCGACGAGCGCGAAAGTGCGAGCCGCGCTAACGATTTCTTGCACAAGTACGGCTTGGTGTACAAAGCCGTCGTTGACGATAGCGGGTCGCTCATGCAGCCCTACGGTGCCATCGGCCTGCCCGTGCACGTGTTTATCGACCGGCGCGGCTACATCAAGCTGGTTCGCAACGGCGAAATGAGTAAGGCAGACATCGACAAGGCAATTCGATCGATTCTGTAACGCCGCCCATCGAGACGTCGCGCCTCAAGCTGATCGCTGCGTGGCCGGCGCTCTTGGAGGCAGAGCTACGCGGTCCGGCTGAAGTCGGCGAACTCTTGCATGCGGATGTTCCCGACGATTGGCCGCCGGGTGAATACGACCGCGCTGCAATTGAATTCATACTGCATCGCCTGAGTTCAAATTGGCCCGCGATGGACGGCTGGTCAAGTTGGTATGGCCTTTTGGATGGCGAACCGGCGCAGCGTTCTTCAGTGGTTGGCGTCGCCGGTTATTTCGGTCCGCCGGATGAGCATGGCAACGTTGAGATTGGCTATTCCATTGCGAGCCGCTGGCGAAAGTTGGGCTTCGCAACGGAGATGGTTCGCGGACTTCTGTGGCGTGCCGCGGAAAGCGTTGACGTCAGAAGCGTGCAAGCTCATTGCCTGCCGGGCAATGACGCATCCATTGCAGTCTTGACGAAAAGTGGCTTTGAAGAAGTTGCGGCGGACGAACCCGGACAACTCCGCTTCGAATACAAGATCACCCGCCCGTAGACTCGAAGCACCGCCTCAATGACTAAGGCCGCCTCGCTCCTGAGTTCTTGTGCTTTAGCAAAACCCGTCGTGGGGGGATGCGCTTGGTGCGGTAAGGTGCTCGCGAAGCGCCGGCGCAAATGGTGCAGTGAAAAATGCGCCTCGAACTTTTGGAAAAACCACTGGTGGTCACTCGCGCGCCGGGCTGCAAAGGTTCGCGATAAGTACCGCTGCAAGCAGTGTGGAAAAGCACCGCCCAAACGTCCCAACCGTCGCGTGCTGACAACGGAGAAAACTTTTAAAGAAGCGATGCGCCTCTGGCGTGCGGGAAAAAAGGAAATTCGGCTAGAGGTCAATCACCGCCAGCCCTGCCGCGGGCAACACGGCACCATCAGTTGCGCGCACCATCTCGATAACCTCGAAACCCTCTGCGCGGTCTGTCACCGCGAGCATACGGCCGCGATCCCACGTCGCACATCCGTCTCCGATTAGGCGGCTTTGACTACTAAATTACGCGCTTCCATCGTTACCGTCGCCGCACCGCCTGATTGAACGTCGCCGCGCAGGATCGCCGTTGAGAGTGGCGTGCTCACGAGCCTCGAAACGGTGCGTTGGACGTATCGCGCTCCGCTTCCGGCATTCATACTTTCCTTGGCGAGATAGCGCTTCGCGTCCTCACTCAGTGTGAGACTCACGTTTCGCGCGCCAAGCCGCTCACCGAGCGAAGCGACATGGATTTCAACGATTTGCTCGATCTGCTCGAGCCGCAAATCGTTGAATGCGACGATATCGTCGATACGATTCAAAAATTCCGCGCGGAACAGATCGGGCAGCTGATCCGCCTCCGCGTTTGTCGTCATGATGATCAAAGCGTGGCGGAAGTCGACCGTGCGTCCTTTGGCATCGGTGACGCGGCCGTCGTCAAGAATCTGAAGCAGAATCGCTGCCACATCCGGGTGCGCTTTTTCGAGTTCGTCGAAAAGAATCACGCAATATGGGCGGCGGCGCACAGGCTCCGTGAGTTGACCGGGCTCGTCGTGTCCTTGATATCCCGGCGGTGCCCCAAGGAGACGCGAAACCGTATGCGATTCGGTGAATTCGGAGAGGTCGATGCGCACGAGCGCGTCTTCCGTGCCGAACATGGTCTCGGCGAGCGCCTTTCCCAATTCGGTTTTTCCGACGCCGCTCGGGCCCATAAAGAGAAAGCTTCCGAGTGGTTTGCGGGGATCGTGCAAGCCCGCACGCGCGCGGCGGATGGCTTCGCACACCGAGGCAATCCCGGTTTCTTGCCCGATGACGCGTTTCGAAAGGGCCCTTTCCATGTTGAGAAGATTGTTGGTTTGCGATTCGGTCAATGTTGCTTGGGGAATGCCCGTCCATTTGGTTACGACGGCGGCGACGCATCTTGCATCGACCAGCGGCGAGAGTACGGCGCCTCTATTCAAGAGTGCTGTGTTTGCGGCTGCTTCGTCCATTAAATCGATGGCTTTATCCGGCAAAAACCGGTCAGCGATATAGCGGGCAGACAAACTTGCCGCGGCTTCGAGCGCCTCGTCGGTAATCGTGACGTTGTGGTGCTTACTGTAGCCGCTTCGCAGCCCGCGCAGAATCATAACCGTTTGTTCGATCGTCGGTTCCTCAACCATCACCGGTTGAAAGCGGCGTTCGAGCGCAGCATCGGACTCGATATACTTACGGTATTCATCGAAGGTGGTGGCGCCGATGCATTGCAGGTCGCCGCGCGCAAGCTCCGGTTTGATCATCGAACTCATGTCGAGCGCCCCTTCGGCCGCGCCCGCGCCCACGAGCGTGTGCAGCTCGTCGATGAAAAGCACGATATCTCGCGATGCTTTGCGCACCTCGTCTAAAATACGTTTGACGCGGCTTTCGAATTCGCCGCGGTATTTTGTTCCTGCTACAAGCGGGCCGATTGAAAGTGCCAGGACGCGCTTGCTTTTCAGACTTTCGGGAACGTTGCCGGCGATGATCCGCTGCGCGAGACCTTCGACGATTGCGGTCTTACCGACGCCGGGCTCCCCGACGAGCACGGGATTGTTTTTGCTGCGCCGCGCGAGAATGGAGATGACACGCTCCACTTCATCATCGCGTCCAATGACCGGATCCAGCTTATCATTTCGAGCGAGATCGGTAAGATCGCGCGAATATTGCGAGAGCGTCGGCGTACCGCCGCGAAAGCGTTTTGTGAAATCGTCGATGGGATTGGTCGCGGGCGTTCCGTCGCGTCCTTCGCGTGTCATCCGTTCGACGAGGAGCGCACCCCCCGCGAGTAAGGCCGCAGCGCCAAGCGCCGCGCCCAGAGCGGGAAGTCCGGGGGCGCTTGTACGCCGTTGCGCACATGCGGCGCAAAATTTTCCGATCGTGGCCGGAGCGCGCCGGCATTGCTCGCAGGTTGCAGTCATCACACCCCACATACCCCATCGGGCACGGCTAGTTTCGGCTTAGGGCGCGATTAGGTAGCTAATGGTGACGTTTGCGTGGATATCGAGCGGGCCGGGCGGCTGGATCTCCGTTGCGATTGGGGCAGGTGAGGGCGCCATTTGGGGTCCCATGGCTCGCATCATCATTGGACGCGGATAGTATCCGCCGCTCTGCATTGAGGTGACCCGGACGATGTGCATGTCTGCCGCAGAAGCCATCGCCGTGGCCTGCGCTTTGGCATCCAGTACGGCATCTCGGAGTGCTTGGGCGTAAAGCGCGCGATAGTTCGAGATCGAGTAACCGACGTTGTAGACATTGCTCACGTTAGCTGCTACGGCTTGATCGACAACCTTGCCCACGAGATTGAGATCCCCCAGCGTGATTTGTACCTGGCGATTCACGGTGAAGCCCGGTTTAGGGGTTTGGTACGGAACAGGCCGCATGGACTGGTTGATGCCCATCGGCATCGGCTGAGGCATGTAGTTATTCACATTATAGGAAAGGGTGCGGATCGCGTCGTCGGCAACGCCGATTGCATGCAGCCGGTTTCGAAGGTCATTAAAGCGGCTGTTGTTCTCGGTCGTGGCGGTTTGGGCGACCTCGTCGCTGGTCGTGATGGCCAACGTAATTTGGGCGGTATCCGGGGTACGGCTGATCGTGCCTTCACCGCTAACCGTGATGGTGATGTCCTTGGAGGCGGGGGTCGAAGCGCCCAAGAGAGCCACCGCAAGGAAGAGAAATCCGAGAGTCTTCATACTTGCCTAACGCTCCAAGGGTACCAAAAAGTGCCAGCTTGGTTTAGTCTCCGGCGCCTTCGGGCAAATGGATGTCGCTACTGTCCGGCCACTTGGCTGGGCGAAGTTTGGAGGAAACGCACCATATGGGAATTCTTGCATGGATCGTCTTCGGTCTCATCGTTGGCGCAATCGCGAAGTACATTGTTCCTGGTGAAGGCCCCGGCGGAATCCTGGGCGACATTATTATCGGTATCATCGGCGCCCTGATCGGCGGCTGGCTCTACGGACTTTTCGGGCACACCGGTGTGTCCGGATTTAACATCGGGAGTGCTATCTGCGCGATCATCGGAGCCGTCGTTCTTCTCTTTATCATCCGCGCGGTCACGGGGCGGCGCGCCGTTTAGATCTACCTCGGGTTCAGAACAAGGCGCTCGCAGGTCTCCTGCGGGCGTCCTTTTTTTATTCGAGCCCTGCTGGTCCGACCTAACCAGGAGACGCCTGAAGGCCGCCCCAAATACAATGGCCTCATGACCTACATCATTACCGAGCCTTGCATTGGCACCAAGGACAAATCGTGCGTTGACGTTTGTCCGGTCGACTGCATTCACGGCACGGAGAGCGATGAGATGCTCTATATTGACCCCGAAGTCTGCATCGATTGCGGTGCGTGCGTTTCCGCCTGCCCGGTCGAAGCAATTTTTGCCGATTCCGACGTTCCGGAAAAGTGGCAAAACTTCACGGCCATCAACGCGGAGTATTTCAAAAACAAAGTGTGAAGCGTTCGGCCGGGCGGGAACTGATGGACGATCCGGTCCAGTCCGTCCATGAACTCGAACAAAATCTTCGCGACATCGAACGAGCGAATCGTTACCTCGGGGGCATTGCCCCGGTACAGGCGGCGATTTTTTCATTTGGCGCCAAATCCGTTCTTGATATAGGCTGCGGCAGTGGGGATATTGCGCTTGCTCTTGCCGAACATGCGCAAGATCAATGCCGCGAACTTTCGGTGACATGCCTGGATATCAGCGAGCAGATGCTGCAGATCGCGCGCACGCGTACGGCCAATCATCCTGCGCTGAGATTCGTGCAAGGCGACGGCGCAAGGTTGCCGTTCGAAGACGGATCCTTCGATGTCGCGATGTGCAATCTCGCCCTGCATCACTTCGATCCGCCATCCGCCGTCGCGCTGCTCACTGAAATGCGCCGCGTCTCGCGCATCTCGCCGCTCGTTTGCGATTTGCGGCGCTCGTGGATCGGGTATGCCGGCGCTGTGCTCTTTAGCCGCCTGACGACGGCAAATCGACTTACCCGCCACGATGCACCGCTTTCGATGTTGCGTGCGTACACCACGCGCGAAGCCTTGCTTCTGGCAAAAGGAGCCCAATGGCACCATCCAAAGGTCACGAGCGCTCCGTTCTATCGGATGGTGCTTGTCGATGCGGTATGATGTTGCGGTTGTCGGCGCGGGACCGGCCGGTTCTGCTTGCGCATTGCGTCTCGCACGCGCAGGCCGAAACGTTGTCATCTTCGAGCGAACGGCATTCCCTCGCCCCAAAGTTTGTGGTGAATATCTAAGCGAAGCCGCATGTCTCGAACTTCAGTCACTTGGTCTTGCGTACGCCGTACGAAAAGAAGCATCCGTCCTCAAAGGAATTCGTCTGCATGCTCGTGGCTCTACGGTGGAGCTCCCCTTTGCTCGGACTGCTTGGTCGCTTGCTCGCGCCGATCTGGATGCGCTGCTTTGCGAGCAAGCACGAGCCGCGGGCGCAGCCGTCATCAGTGCGCGCGTCGAGCGGTTGCAACGTTCGGCAAGTCGGATCGCGCTAGCGTTCAGAACCCCTTCAGGGTCCGAAGATACGCTCAGCGTCGATACCGTGGTCGGCGCAGACGGCATGGGATCCATCGTTGCACGCGAGTTTGGCCTCACGGCAAAACCTCGCGGGGCACCGCGGTTCGCGCTCGGAGGTCATTACGCGGGCTTCGGAGGGTTGGATCAGCGGATCGAAATGTATGTGCGCGGACGGAGCTATTTTGCAATCAATCCGCTGGGCGAGGAGCTTGCCAATGTGATGGTCATCGTGGAGCAGAAGACCCTGCAGCAGTGGCGCGGCGCAATCGATGAACGACTCCAAGAAACGTCGACGGAACTCGCCGGCGGGCGACGCACGGTCAATCGTGTGCAACTCGTTGGCAAGCGCCTTGCGATCGGTCCGCTTGAACACCGTACACGAACCGCGGGTCTTCCGGGCGTCTATCTCATTGGAGATGCCGCCGGCTTTCTGGATCCGTTCACCGGGCAAGGAGTTTTCCTCGCGCTTCGTTCGGCGGCGCTCGCGGCCGAGAGCATCGTGCAAGGCGGCCGCTTTTCGCACACCGACTATGCGCTCGCGCAACGCAAACTTTTTGCAAGCCGCGCCCGTACGGCAAACCTGGTATCCGCTTTGATAAAAACACCTTGGCTGACGATGCTTGCGACACATTCTTTGCAACGCAGCGCTACGCTGCGCGAACAGCTGATGCATGCGGTAACCGGCGCACCATGATTCAAACGCACAACGAGATTGAAATCGATGCGCCGCCACAGCGTATCTTCCAGCTCGCTAGCGACACCATGCGCTGGCCGCAGATTTTGCCGCATTACCGCTCGGTGCGCAAGGTCGGCCAACAGGGCACCTCACAGATTCTCGAAATGGCTGCGATGCGCGATTGTATTCCGGTACGTTGGACGGCGCAGCAATGGAACGACGGTGCGAAACCCGCCATAACCTTTCATCATCTCGCAGGGTGGACGCGTGGTATGCACGTGCAATGGAGCTTTGAGCGAAACGGCAGCTCAACGCTGGTGAGCATCATACACGAGCTCGATTTTGCATTTCCGGTCGCTCGCGATTTTCTCGGCAAGTATGTCGTGAGTGACTTTTTCGTCCACAACATTGCAGGCAAAACGCTGCAGTGCATCAAGGATCTCTGTGAAGCATAGGGTAGCCGTTACCGGCATCGGCGTCATCACTCCCATCGGTACGGGTATCGAGCAGTTTTGGAAACGTTTGCGCGCCGGCGAGGTTGGCGTGCGGGCGATCACGCGTTTCGATGCATCGGCCTATCATTCGCGGATAGCGGCGCAAGTAGACGATTTCGATCCGGGCGACTATCTGAGTCGCAAACGCATTCGCTGGATGGATCGTTACGCGCAGTTTGCAGTGTGCGCCGCCAAACTTGCGCTTGAAGACGCTGCATTCTCGGTCAACGGCAACGGCAACGGCAACGACATGAGTGTGTATATGGGTTCCGCCCTCGGCGGTTTAGCATATGCCGATGAACAGTCCAATGTTTTCCGCGAAGGCGGGATCGACGCCGTGCGCCCGTTGCTTGCGATTTCCGTTTTCGGCGGAGCATCGACCTCAAATATCTCAATTGAGTTTGGATTGCACGGCGAGAATATCGCGAACGCGAATTCATGCGCCTCGGGCGCAGTCGCAATTGGCCAAGCTTATCAAGCGATCGCGCGCGGCGATGCACGCGCAGCCCTGGCGGGCGGAGTTGAAGCCCCGCTCGCGCCGTTGCTGTACGGCGCGTTCACGGTGATCAACGCCATGTCGCGTAAAAACGACGACCCGCAACATGCAAGCCGCCCGTTCGACCGCGAACGCGATGGATTCGTGATGGCTGAAGGCGCGGGAGTGTTGCTTCTGGAGCGGATGGACGATGCGATTTCGCGCCGCGCACGGATTTACGGCGAGGTCGCAGGGTCCGGTTTAACCAACGACGGCTATCACATGGCCGCGCCGCGTCCCGACGGCAAACACGTTGCGCGCGCCATGCAGAAAGCGCTTGCCGACGCCGGCGTGGGTGCGGATGAAGTGGAAGCGATCAATGCGCACGGTTCATCGACGCCTCTCGGCGACCGTACCGAAGCGGCTTCCTATCAGGAAGTTTTCGGACAGCGGGCATCGTCAATTCCGATAAGCGCAACCAAGGGCCAACACGGACACGCACTGGGCGCCACAGGCGCATGGGAAGTCGCGATCTCACTCCTCTCAATGCGCGACGCCGTAATACCATCTGCGGTAAATTTTAAAGCCGGCGACGACGACTGTTCTCTTGCTCTTGCGAGCCAAGAAGTAAGCATCCGCCCGCGTGTTGTGCTCTCGAATTCTTCCGGCTTTGGCGGAATAAATGCGGCCCTCGTCCTAAAAGCCACCCTTTAGGCAAGGTCGTGAGTGGCGAACAAAAGGTTTTAGCGTCCTTAACCGCGGGGTAATAAACCCCCATGTGGATTGCAAGGTGCGAAGCGATGGCCCTCAAAGCGTTTCTGAACACGGTCAAGGATGACACAGTGGCGCGAACGTTGCGGTGGAGCGGTTCCATCTCGCACGAGCAAGCCGATCGCCGCTATTCTGACTACGCTTCCGATTTTGAAATTCGTGGGAGCGACGGATTGGTGACCAAAACCTCGTGTGTGCCGCTCTTTAAAGATGGCACTTGCTTGCACAACGAACAGTCGCTCAGAGACGCATTTCTCGCGGCTGTCAGTGAAACAGCGATGGCCGTGCTCGGGCCGATTCCCCTTAAGAGGCCGATGCCTCAACGTCGCGCTTCAGATCAAGTGAGAGCGTAATACTGGTGCTTGTCTGCGTCGATTTGATTTGCACGCCGTCAACAAGCGCGTGCATGAGGGGAATGCCCCGTCCGCGCTCCTCACGCTTCTGAGAGGGACGCCAGCGCCCGTAATCATCAACTTGCACCACGAATTTTTCTCCGTCACGTTCCATTTTGATTTCTACCAGGCCCGGGTCGCGATCGCCGTAAGCGTGTTCGACGGCGTTTGCGATTGCTTCTCCAACTGCCACCAGCATCGAGAATTCTTCGTCTGAGCTAAGCCCCACTTCGGGCGCGATTTGACGTATTGTAGAACGTACGAGCGCGGCCACGATGGGAATCGCCGAGAAGACGAGCGATGCGTCTGCGCCCGTTTGTAGGCTGCGCGTCAGGGTGAGCGTTGCAGCATCGTCTTTGTTTTGCGTTTCTGTAAAGATGCGAGCTTGAATCGCTGCTGCCGGATCCTCAGTGTTGCCCGCGCACAGTTCGGTACTAACTGCATTGAGCAAAAGTTCTTGCCCGGCTTCGATGTCGCGGTCATATTCAATAAGTCCGTCAGTGTAGAGAACGAGCTGCGCACCCGGCGGCAGCGTAAAAGTCCAGTCCTGGGAACCTACGGCATCCGAGGCTCCGAGCGGCAATCCTCCGCCGGGTAAGACTTGCGCGAAACCGTCGGAGGTCGCCATGATCGGTGGTGGGTGTCCGGCGACCGCATAGCGCACGATCGACCCTTGCGGATCGAAGAATGCAAAAATGGCGGTCACCATGCTGATGTTCTCGCGAAGGTTAATGACCCCGTTGACCGCTTCCAAAACGGCGGATGGCTTGTCTGAGAGGATCGCCGCCGCGCGAAGCGCTTGGCGCACCTCGCCCATGATGACCGCGGCTTCGAGGCCGTGACCCGCGACGTCCCCGATTGAGACCGCGATGCGCCCGTCCGGCAGGGCGAACGCGTCGTACCAATCCCCGCCGACTTCGGCTTCAGCGCTTGCGGGCCGGTAAGCGCCGCCAAACGAGAGCCCCTCGAGCTTGGGGAACGACTCCGGCAGGAGCGCGCGCTGCAAGCGATCCGCGACCCGGTGCTCGCGGGTAAAGGTGGTAACAGTGTGCAGTGCGATCGCCACGCGCAGGGCGAACCAGTTGAAGACCTTCTTGTCCACGGCGTCAAACGCGTCGGGCCTGCACGAGGCGAAGGTCATCGAGCCGAAGGGGTGGCTCATCACTTCCATCGGCGCAGCGACGATACTCTGGAGTCCGCAGTGCGTGAGCCGCCGCAGCAGCTCGCCGTCGAGTTCCGCGTCGGGACCGGCTTCGCCGATTTCGACATCTTCAGACGCTGCATAGACTGCAGGCACCGTCGCTCCATCAAACGGGGTGGTGCGGATGATGCAATAATCAGCTAAAGCCGGCACACATAGCTTGGCGAGTGCCGGCAGGGTCTTGGTTACGTCGAACGAGGACGACAGAATCCGGTTTGCCTCTGCGATCACGTCGACCGTGCGTTCGAGGCGGCCGGTATCTACGTCCAGCATATGAACTTGGTCCGCACTTGATTCGTTATCCCCGGGGAGCCTATTCCCAAACCTTTTTTGCGCTCGCTTGGTTTTAACGAACCTTTACCCGGGCACAAGAGAGGTGACGCCCGCCACTTCCGAACGTGGACGGGTCACTCATTTATTTCGGGAGTTCCGCATGGCGACTGCCACTCTTAAGAAGACACCAGGTAACGGAAAGACGCCGGCTAACGGCAAGCCCTCCGGACCGGACACACTCGACCTCCGACAGTTACTCAGCGCGCTTCGCTCTTTCAAGAAGGGCGATTTTTCAACCCGGCTGCCGGAGAACAGGGACGGTCTGGCCGGCGACATCGTTGAGGCGTTCAACGACTGCATCGAACTCAATGCGCGCCTTGCCGCTGAGCTCGAGCGCGTCAGCCTGGTCGTCGGGCGCGACGGACGCATCTCGCAGCGTGCGGCGCTCGGAAATGCCGGCGGCGACTGGCTCGGTTATATCGACTCGGTTAACGCGCTCATCGGCGATCTCACGCAGCCGATCGGTGAAACCGGCCGAGTGCTCGGCGCCGTTGCAAAGGGCGATCTTTCGCAGCGAATGGCGCTTGAGATCGACGGCCGGCCCCTTAAGGGCGAGTTCCTACGGTCTTCAAAGATCATCAATACGATGGTCGATCAGCTTAACGCATTCGCCTCGGAAGTCACGCGCGTCGCGCGCGAAGTCGGTTCTGAAGGAAAACTTGGCGGACAAGCTTCTGTCAAAGGCGTCGCCGGTACGTGGAAAGATTTGACCGACTCCGTCAACACGATGGCGGGTAACCTTACAAACCAAGTCCGCAATATTGCCGAAGTGACCACCGCCGTTGCAAACGGCGACCTTTCGAAGAAGATCACGGTCGAAGCGCGCGGAGAAATCGTCGAGCTCAAAGGCACGATCAACACCATGGTTGACCAGCTCAATGGTTTCGCGGCCGAAGTCACGCGCGTTGCGCGCGAAGTCGGTACCGAAGGCAAACTCGGCGGGCAGGCGCAGGTGCAAGGCGTTAGCGGCACTTGGAAAGATCTCACGGATTCCGTGAACTTTATGGCTTCCAACCTCACGAGCCAAGTGCGCAACATTGCAGATGTAACCACCGCCGTTGCAAACGGCGATCTCTCAAAGAAAATTACCGTCGACGTTCGCGGTGAGATTCTCGAACTCAAAGTCACGATCAACACGATGGTCGATCAGCTGAACGGATTCGCATCCGAGGTCACGCGCGTTGCACGCGAAGTCGGTTCCGAAGGCCGCCTGGGCGGACAAGCCGAGGTCAAAGGCGTCGCCGGAACCTGGAAAGATCTCACCGACTCGGTGAACTTAATGGCCGGTAATCTCACCAGCCAAGTTCGTAATATTGCAGAAGTCACGACCGCGGTTGCAAAGGGCGATCTTTCAAAGAAAATCACGGTCGACGTCAAGGGCGAGATTCTCGAGCTCAAAGACACCATCAACACGATGGTCGATCAACTCAACGGTTTTGCATCCGAGGTCACGCGCGTGGCGCGTGAAGTCGGCTCTGAGGGCCGCCTCGGCGGTCAAGCGGATGTGCAGGGCGTTTCGGGTACGTGGAAAGATCTCACGGACTCAGTCAACGTCATGGCTTCCAATCTCACGAGCCAGGTCCGGAACATCGCAGAAGTTACGACCGCGGTTGCAAAGGGCGATCTTTCAAAGAAAATCACCGTGGACGTTCGCGGTGAAATTGCGGAACTCAAAAGCACGATCAACGTCATGGTCGACCAGCTCAACTCGTTTGCCGGTGAAGTCACGCGCGTTGCGCGCGAAGTCGGCTCCGAAGGCATCTTGGGCGGCCAAGCGCAGGTGCAAGGCGTCGCCGGTACGTGGAAGGATCTCACGGACTCCGTGAACTTCATGGCTTCCAACCTCACCTCGCAGGTTCGTAACATCGCCGAAGTCACGACCGCGGTTGCAAATGGCGATCTCTCCAAGAAGATCACCGTGCAAGTACGCGGCGAAATCGCTGAACTCAAGAGCACGATCAACACGATGGTCGATCAGCTCAACTCGTTTGCCGGCGAAGTTACGCGCGTTGCGCGCGAAGTGGGCTCGGAAGGCAAACTCGGCGGACAGGCCGAGGTCAAAGGCGTTTCCGGCACGTGGAAAGATTTGACCGACTCGGTCAACTCGATGGCTGCAAATCTTACCTCTCAAGTGCGTAACATTGCCGAAGTCACGACCGCCGTTGCAAACGGCGATCTCTCAAAGAAGATCATCGTTGACGTCCGGGGTGAAATCGCGGAACTCAAGAGCACGATCAACACGATGGTCGATCAGCTCAACTCGTTCGCCGGAGAAGTCACACGCGTTGCGCGCGAAGTCGGTTCCGAAGGCAAACTTGGCGGCCAAGCGCAGGTCAAGGGCGTCTCAGGCACGTGGAAAGATCTCACGGACTCGGTTAACGTCATGGCTTCTAATCTGACGAGCCAAGTCCGTAACATTGCAGACGTTACCACGGCCGTTGCAAAGGGCGATCTTTCGAAGAAGATCACGGTGGATGTCCGCGGCGAAATTCTCGAGCTCAAAAATACGATCAACACCATGGTCGACCAGCTCAACTCCTTCGCGGGTGAAGTGACGCGCGTTGCGCGCGAGGTCGGCTCGGAAGGCAAGCTCGGCGGGCAAGCCCAGGTGCAAGGCGTCGGCGGCACGTGGAAAGATCTGACGGATTCCGTCAACCTGATGGCCGGTAACCTTACGAACCAGGTTCGTAACATCGCCGAGGTCACGACGGCCGTTGCAAACGGTGACCTTTCCAAGAAGATCACCGTCGACGTTCGCGGCGAGATTCTCGAACTCAAGAACACGATCAACGTCATGGTCGATCAGCTCAACGCCTTCGCCTCCGAAGTCACGCGCGTTGCACGCGAAGTCGGCTCCGAAGGACGTCTCGGCGGACAAGCGCAAGTGCGCGGCGTCTCGGGCACGTGGAAAGACCTCACGGATTCCGTGAACTTCATGGCCTCCAATCTCACCTCGCAAGTGCGTAACATCGCAAAGGTCACGACCGCCGTTGCAAACGGCGACCTTTCGAAAAAAATCACGGTCGACGTTCGCGGTGAAATCCTAGAGCTCAAAGACACCATCAATACGATGGTCGATCAGCTCAACGCATTTGCATCCGAAGTTACGCGCGTCGCGCGCGAGGTCGGTTCCGAAGGTATCCTCGGCGGTCAAGCGCACGTGCAAGGCGTATCCGGTACGTGGAAAGATCTCACCGATAACGTCAACTTCATGGCCTCCAACCTCACCGAGCAAGTGCGTGGTATCGCACAAGTGGTTACCGGTGTTGCAAACGGTGACTTAAAGCGCAAACTCACCCTGCAAGCAAAGGGCGAGATCGCATCGCTCGCAGACACGATCAACTTCATGATCGATACGCTCGCAACGTTTGCCGATCAGGTAACCACCGTTGCCCGTGAAGTCGGTTTCGAGGGCAAACTCGGCGGACAAGCTGAAGTGCCGGGTGCAGCCGGCTTATGGCGCGACCTCACGGACTCCGTCAACCAACTGGCAGCCCAGCTCACCTCGCAGATTCGTGCAATCGGCGAAGTTGCCACCGCGGTTACCAAGGGCGATCTCTCGCGTACGGTTGAGGTTGAGGCCCGCGGCGAAGTCGGTGAGTTGACGCAAAACGTCAACGAAATGATTCAGAACCTGCGCGACACCACACGCAAGAACACCGAGCAGGATTGGCTCAAGACCAACCTTGCCCGCTTTACCGCCATGTTGCAAGGACAGCGCGACATTAAGACGGTTAGCCGTCTGATCATGTCGGAGCTCGCGCCGCTGATCAACGCACAAACGGGCGCATTCTATCTTAATGAGCCGATCGACGATGAACCGGTGTTGCGTCTGGTTGCAAGCTACGCAATTAGCAAACGCAAGACCGCGCAGAAGACCGTTCGCATGGGCGAGGGTTTGGTCGGGCAAGTCGTCATCGAGAAGAAGCCGATTCGTCTCACGGAAGTGCCGGCGGATTATATCGCCGTAAACTCCGGACTCGGCGATGCGAAGCCGATGTCGCTCATCGTACTCCCGGTGCTCTTCGAGAACGATGTCAAAGCCGTTATCGAGCTTGCATCGCTCGAACGCTTCAGCGAAACCCACTTGCTCTTCTTAGAACAGCTGACAGAATCGATCGGCGTTATTCTCAACACGATCGCCGCCTCGATGCGCACGGAAGAACTGCTCAAGCAATCGCAATCGCTCACCATTGAACTGCAGAGCCAGCAAATGGAGCTCCAACAGACCAACGACGAACTGGAAGAGAAAGCCCGCCAGCTCTCGGAGCGTAACGAAGAAGTGGAACGCCGTACGCGTGAGATTGAAGAAGCGCGTCAGGAACTTGAGAAGAAGGCCGAACAGCTTACGGTCACCTCCAAGTACAAATCGCAATTCCTTGCCAATATGTCACACGAGCTTCGCACGCCGCTCAACAGCTTGCTGATTCTCTCCAAGCAGCTGGCCGATAACGTCGAAGGCAATATGACCGGTAAGCAAGTCGAATTCGCGCAGACGATCCGTGCTGCCGGCGCCGACCTGCTCACGCTGATCAACGATATTCTCGATCTTTCCAAGATCGAATCGGGTACCACCTCGATCGACCTTCAGGAAATCCCGTTCGAAGTTATCGAAGACGACGTGGAACGCACGTTCAACCAAATCGCGCAGGACAAAGGCCTCGGCTTTGTCATCCAGCGCGATTCCAAGGTTCCCTCCGCTTTGCTCACCGATCCGACACGCCTGCAACAGATTCTCAAGAATCTGCTCTCCAACGCATTTAAGTTCACGAGCGAAGGTACGGTCAGCTTACGCATCAATCTGCTCACCGAGCATCACTTGCGCAATGTGAGCGGGCCGATTGTGGCATTCCAAGTCTCGGATACCGGAATCGGTATTCCGCAAGACAAGTACAACGTTATCTTCGAGGCGTTCCAACAAGCAGACATGGGAACATCACGCAAATTCGGCGGCACGGGTCTTGGTCTGGCCATTAGCCGTGAAATCGCGGGCCTGCTTGGCGGCGAAATCGGCGTCGAATCGCTCCTTGGCGAAGGCTCGACGTTTACGTTCTACCATCCGGTAACGCGCAATGTCTCGCAGACAATTCAACGGACGGCGGCATCGACCGACGGTATGCACGAGCGCGTTATCCGCCCGGCTTCGAAGATGACGGTGGACGAGTTCGTTCCCGTGATCACGGCCTCGGAGCGGCCACACTCCGAAATCTCCGACGATCGCGAAACGATCGAGGCGACCGACCGGGTGCTGCTTATTATCGAAGATGACGTCATCTTCGCGCGCATCCTGCTGGGACTCGCGCGGGATCGCGGCTTCAAGGGCATCGTTGCGCTCTCGGGTGCCGAAGGGTTGGCGCTCGCGCGTCAATTCTTGCCTGATGCGGTTACGATGGACATCGGCCTGCCGGACACGGACGGTTGGGCGTTGCTCGAGCAAATCAAAGAAGATCCCACAACGCACGCAATTCCCGTGCATGTAATCTCAGGGGAAGAACAGTGGCAGCGCGCTCTGGATTCCGGTGCGATCGCGCACCTGAAGAAACCAGTCACCGAAGAAGCGCTGACCGAAACCTTCGATAATCTTCTCGGCTTTGCAGATAAGAAAACCAAGAGTCTGCTGGTCGTCGAAGACGATCTTACGCAACTTAACGCGATGGTCGGCTTAATCGGAAGCGGCGAAGTTTCCGTGACGGCCGTTCGCAGCGGCGCCGACGCGCTTGCCGCACTCGGCACGGGGCAGTTCGATTGCGTCGTGGTCGATCTAGGTCTGCCGGACATGCCTGGCGATGAACTCATTGCCCTCATCCGCAAGCAACCCGGACATTCGCGTGTTCCGGTTATCGTGTATACCGGGCGCGATCTGACGCGTCAAGAAGAAGCCAAACTGAGCAAGCTCAGCGAGGCGGTCATCGTCAAGGATGCCATGTCTCCGGAACGGCTGCTCGATGAAACGAAATTCTTCTTGCATCAAGTCGAGGCCAAGCTGCCGGCGGCAAAACGGGCGCCCGTGGACGTCGCAACGCTCAATGGTGTCTCGCTCGAAGGCAAGACCGTGCTGATCGTCGATGACGATTCGCGCAACATCTATGCCTTGGGCGCAGCGCTCGAAGGGCATAAGATGATCGTCCAGAGCGCCGAGAGCGGACAGGAAGGCATCGACATCTTGATGCGTTCGCTTCCGATCGATATCGTGCTCATGGATATCATGATGCCGGAGATGGACGGATATGAAACGATCCGGCGCATCCGCGCAAACAGTCAATTCAAGGAGCTGCCCATCATCGCGCTAACCGCAAAGGCGATGAAGGGTGACCGCGAGAGCTGTATCGCAGCCGGCGCATCGGAATACATTAGTAAGCCTGTCGATATGGATCAACTGGTTGGTCTCCTGCGCGTATGGTTGAACAAGTAGTCGAGAGCAGCGCACCTGTTCCGTCGGGTGGGCGCGAGAGCGCCCTCCCCGATTTGGAATTGCAGTTACTGCTTGAGGCTATCGTGCGCTATAGCGGGCACGATTTCCGTGACTATGCGCAAAATACACTCAAGCGGCGCATCTCCGAGCGGATGCGTGCGGAAGACGTTGCAACGATCTCGGGTCTGCAAGAGCGCGTCTTGCACGATCCCGTGGCGATGCAAGAATTTATCCTTGCGATGTCATCCAATGCAACGACGCTCTTTCGCGATCCCGAGTATTTCCGTCAATTCCGGGAACAAGTCGTGCCGCTCTTGCGCACGTACTCGTTCGTGCGGCTGTGGTTTCCGGGCTGTTCCACCGGCGAGGATGTGTATGCCGTTGCGACCATTCTTGCCGAGCACGGCCTGCTTGAACGCTGCATGATCTATGCGACGGACTGCAGCGAGGGGGCTATTCTAAAGGCTAAGGCCGGCGTTTTTGATGTCTCCTCCGGAGCCGAAATTGCAGCTGAGCATAAGGCGACCGGCGCGCTCAAAGCGCTTTCACAATTCGCGACGGTTGGTAAAACCCAAGTCACGTTTAAACCGGAACTTTCGGAGAATATCATTTTCGCGCAGCACAGTCTCGCGACGGATGGTTCGATTAATGAATTCCACGCAGTCTTTGCGCGCGGGGTGTTGCCGCTTTTCAATAAGGCCCTCCAGTTCCGCGTTCACAACCTGTTCTTGCAGAGTCTCGCGCGTCTGGGCTTCTTGTGCTTAGGCATAAACGAATCGCTTAAGACAACACCGCACGAACGCGCGTTCCGCCAGATCGGCGAACACCCGATTTACCGCCGCATGCGGTAGAAGCGCTAGCGCAAGCTTACAAAGAAGGTCGTATCGGGACGCCGCACGGCAAAGGTTGCGCCCTGCGGAAACCTCGTTTCCGCAAAAGCGCGCATCGCGGTGACGTGCACGCCGCGTTTTCCTGGCCGTCCGGCGGCATCCCACCGCGCGAGCAAATCCGAGAGCCGCTCCTCGAGTCCGTTCTCCGAACCAAAGGAAGCGATTCCGGGCACCGGATATAACACCAGCAGCGCAAGCGAATCGCCGATGCAGAGGCCGACCGACGGATACTGCTCTTCCGGTTTGTCGATGCGGCAGAAGCCTTCGTCTTGCAGCGCGATCCATAGCATCAAACCTGCGTAGAGGTCGCGCCCCGAAATTTCGATCGGTAGTGTGCGTACCCGCGCTCCGGCCTCGGCGAGTGCCCGGATGCGATCGCGTTCCTCTCGCTCGTCCGCTAGCGACGGTCCACGCAACATCAAGAACCCGCAGTCGATGATACTCTGACTCTCCAGCACGCCGTGCAATTCGGCAAATGCAATGCTTTTTTGTACGCCGCGGAGTGAGAGCGGTAAGACCATGCGGCCACCGTGCGCGAGTTGTTCCCACCATGCTGCTGCAATGTCTGTTGCGCAGACGGTGAGCAGGACACGGTCGTAAGGCGCGTGCCGGGCCTCGCCGAGTGTGCCATCTTGTGCAACGGCATGCGCGTGCTGTAGCCCAAGCTGCGCAAAACGCTGCTGAGCGGCCTCCACAAGATCCGATTCTAGATCGATGGTGACGACACAACCGTCGGGGCCGACAAGGGTCGCTAGCAATGCGGTCGTGTACCCGCTCCCCGTTCCGATCTCAAGAACGCGGTGGCCTTGCGCGATGCGAAGTTGTTGCAGCATCTCCACAATCATCGCGGGTTGGGAGATCGTGCTTAAGACCACGCCGCCCTCATCTTTGAGCCGCAGGACGTGGTCTTCGTAGGCGCTCTCGAGCGGCGTGTCAGGCGAGAAGAGATGTCGCGGAACCGCGCGTACGGCACGTTCAACAGCTGCGTTGCGCAGGCTGCCGCCGCCTTTGAGTTTATCGGCTAGCTGCTGGCGCAGCTCGAAGGCGTTAGGCACAGTTGAGGTAGAAGCTCCAGGCCATGGATGAGCTGCTCAATCGATTCTTCGCCTATGCCCCGTGGATCGGCTTTTTGCTGATCGTCGCGGTCGTCTATTTCGCGACTCGCCGCCATCTTAACCACCGGGTTGTCCCGATCGGGCAAACGTTTGCCTGCAACCAGTGCGGACATCGCGATAAACGGGATCACATGGTTCCGGTCGCGCGCGAAGGGTCTGTGCTTTGGTATTGTCACCGCCACGCCCATTAGCGCAGGTAGAACTTTCTTTAGATAGCCAAAACGGTTGTAATCTCGGGACATTCTAGGGTCACGACCTGCTCGATGCCCATTTTGAGCGTGGTGTTGGCCATCGCGCAGCCACCGCACGCGCCGAGCATTTGAACGAACGCGGTATCGCCCTCGACCTTGATAAGCCAGACTTCGCCGCCGTCCATTTGAATCGCGGGGCGGATTTTATCAAGCGCCGCGTTGACGCGTTCTTCGATGCTTTGCGTTTCCACGATCACTCGTTAGGACACACCTATTGGCCGTACCGTTTCATCAATTCGTGCATGCGACCGGCCATCGAGAGGCCGTCGTCCCATTTACGCTGCCACATATTGCGCCCGAAGATGAGGCCGACACAGCCGGCTTCCATCGCAACTTGCGCTTTGTGAAGGGTATCCTCGTCGCCCATCTTGCTGCCGCCCGAGACAAGAACCAGCGAGCGTCCGGCGGACTTTACAACTTTTGCGAGGCCCTTTTCTTCCGAGAGTTCGAGCGTGTTATATGGCTTTGGCATCTTATCGGCGCTCGCGGCATTCCATTCGGGAACATTGAGTTTGATGATGTCGGCGCCCATTTCACAGGCAACGCGGGCGGCGTAGTCGATTGCGTACAGCGAATCGATTCCACCCTTTGCCTTAATTGCCGATCCGCGTGGGTACGCCCAAATGATGAGCGGCATCCCGTAGCGTTCGCATTCGCGGCGCACGTCGTTGCACTGTGCGATGTCGACATCTTGGGACGGACTTCCAACGTAGAGGGTGTAGCCGACAGCGTCTGCGCCGAGGCGAACAGCATCTTCAACCGAGGAGGTCATCGAGCTAAAGGATTCGTCGTCGCTCGGTACGTTTGTTTTGCCGTTGACCTTGAGCACGAGCGGAACTTTGCCAGCATAGTTCTTGGCATACTTCTCGGCCAGGCCTATATGAACGGCGACGCCCGAGAAGTTGCCTTCGACCGCCAGGCGGAAAATATAGTCGGTGTCCAGCGCGTCCGGGTTGCCCAAGAAATCGATCGGGCCGTGTTCGAGTCCCTGGTCGCACGGCAACAGCATGAGCGTGCCGTTGCCCGGGCCGTGTTCGTACATCATGCGGTATAAGCGGGCACGTTTACCGTTGGAAAGATTCATATCATCGAACGTGGGACGTCGAACGCTTGTCAACATTGCACTGGACTCCATTGATCTTGTGGATACGTGAGCTATGAGCGTTTAGACCAGGTAGGCCGCGACGCCTGCGGCCAAGGTTACGACGAAAATCGCAACGCCCGTACGGGCGATCCATGCATCACTGGGTGGCTCAGCGGAGTTGAGCTTGGCGCGTAGCCACGTGCCAAGCACCATTCCCAGAAGCGCCGCCGCCAGGAGCGCGCGCGGCGCCCCGGAGCGAATCGCGAGAAATGCTCCGAGTGCCATCCCGGTCGTGGCGAAGGCAATGAGCACGGGGGCGCTCGACCGCCCGAAACGCACTAGCAAGTTGCGCTTGCCCGTTGCGCCGTCCACCGCGATGTCCGGAATCTCCACGCAAATCATCATCACGAACATGGCGCATGCCGCCGGCAGCGTACTCAAGAACGCCGTCATCTCAACCTTGTGCGCGAGCGCAGCATAGGAAAAGAGTGGAACCAGAATCGCGACCACCGCTGCCGTCGTTACCTCGCCGAGTCCCAGTGCGAGTAACCGCAATGGGGGCGATGAATAGGAATACGCGAGAATTGCAATGAGTGCGCCGATAGACACCGCCGGCATGTCACGCTGCGTTGCGAGTATCGTCAACGCCAGCGCACCGCAAACCAAAGAGCACCGGGCTGCCAAGAGCGCAACCCACGGAGCAATTTCGTTGCGCGCAAACACCCCGCTGCCGCCGGAAAACGGCGTTCGTACGGCGAGTGCGTCCGCCTCACGATCGAAATAATCATTGGTGTAGTGCGTCATCAGTTGGAACGACGTCACCGCCGCCTGCACGATGAACAGCATTTCCCAGCGTACTGGAAACCCTTGGTACCGCGCGATCGATGCGCCTAAAGCGACACCCAAGAATCCGCCGAGCAAGAACTTCAGTCGCGAGAGCCGGATGAACGCGAGCAGGGAAGCCATCTTGCGTCTTTAAAGGTGCGCCGGAGTGCAACCTGGATCGAAGATCGGTTTTATCGGCCTCGGGACGATGGGCGAACACATGGCGCAGCGCATCGCTGCGGCGGGCTATGTCGTGCACGCGTGTGCGCATCGCAACCGCGCGCCGCTCGAACGGCTCGTTCAAAGGGGCGTTATCGAGCACCCCAATCCTGCCGCAGTCGGTGCAGAAGTTGACGCGGTCGTCGTATGCGTGCCCGATGCGCCGCAGGTCGAAGAAGTGGTCTTCGGCGAGAATGGCATCACTATGGGAGCGAAGGCTCCGCTTTTCATCATCGATATGTCTACAATCTCTCCTGTTGCCGAGCGTGAGTTCGCAAATCGTTTGCAGGCACAGCGTCATCGTTTAGTAGATGCGCCCGTCAGCGGCGGTCCCGCGCGCGCCAAGGACGGGACCCTTACGATCATGCTCGGGGGATTGCCGGACGACGTCTCGCGCGTCGAACCGTTGCTCAAAACGATGGGCAATCCCACCCACTTGGGGCCGGTTGGAATGGGACAAACCGTCAAACTGGTCAATCAGATTTTGATCGCCAATATCGTGATCGCCAACGCCGAGGCATTCACGTTTGCCAAGAAAGCGGGCGCCGACATCGAGGCCGTTCGTAAAGTTATCGCAACGGCGACGGGTTCAAATTATATTCTGGAAAACTGGCTCCCTAAGACGTGGTTTGCCGGTACGTTCGAAGGAGGCTTCGCCCTCGATCTTTTACGAAAAGATCTGGCGGCGGCGCTCGATACGGCCCGAACGATGAAATTGCCGATGCCCGCCTCGGCGGCCGCCTACCAGATGTACACGGCCCAATCTGCGAAAGGAGACGGGGGACGCGACTATACAGCGGTCGCCAAACTCTATGAGTTTTTTGCCGGAAATGAAGTCGCGCGGGACATTCACTAACCCCGATAGTAATAAGAAGATTCTCGTCGTTGACGATGAGTCGGCTATTTTACAGACTCTTCGCTTCAATTTAGAGCGCAGCGGTTACATCGTTTGCACCGCAAGCGACGGTCGCAGCGCGATCGCGACCGCCGCGCGCGAGCAACCCGATCTGATCGTGCTCGATATCATGCTTCCGGTGCTCGACGGCATTGAGGCCTGCAAGGAAATTCGCAAGACCAGTTCGGTTCCGATCATCATGCTGACAGCTAAGGATCAGGAAATCGATAAAGTCCTTGCGCTCGAGCTCGGTGCCGATGATTACGTGACAAAGCCGTTCGCGTTGCACGAGTTTTTGGCACGCGTGAAGGCACGGTTGCGCCGCCAGCAACCGCTCTCCGCGACGGGAAAAAACGAAGCCATTACGCTCGGAGAGCTGATGCTCGATCCTTCCCGGCAGTTGCTGGTCGTTCGGGGCAAAGAGGTCGCGCTCGCTCCCAAGGAATTCGCACTCTTGCACGTGCTTATGGAAAACAACGGCCGCGTTGTCACGCGCCAGAGTCTGCTGGACAAAGTGTGGGGCTACGATTTCGAAGGCGAACAGCAAACGGTCAGCGTACATATTCGTTGGCTGCGCGAAAAGGTTGAGGCCGATCCCCGCAACCCGCGCAACATCATTACTGTGCGCAGTCGCGGCTACATGTTCAAGGAGTGACCCACGAGCGGATCTGAGGTGTGGACCGCGGCGGTAGCGGTCGCGGGAGTTGTGGGCGGCTTTGCCGCCGGCGCGCTTACAAGGACAAGACGCAACGCGCAACCCAATCTCGAAAAACCCAAAGCTGAACGCGCGCCCATTGACGAGCGTTTTGACCGGCTCGTGCGTGCCTTGCCGCTGGGCGTGTTGTTGCTCGATAAACAATCGAAGATCGTTTTTGCAAACCGTACCGCGGGTGCGATTTTTGGCTTCGACCTGGAACGCGTCATCGGATTGCACGTACTGGAGGCGGTACCATCAATCGAGCTGGAAAGGCGCGTCGATGATGCGCTTTTGGGGGAGTCCTCAATGGGTCCGATGATTGTGACAGGAAAGACCGGCAATCGTACCTACGGCGTCTCCGCTTACCCCCTTACCGACGAACTCGATGTGCCGAGCGGCGTGCTCGTGCTTGCCGAAGACCAAACGGAGTTGCTCGCTATGGAGCGCGCGCGTCAAGAATTTCTCTCCAACGTTTCACACGAACTGCGAACGCCGCTTTCTTCCATAAAACTGATGCTCGAAACCGCGATCGCGTCGCCGGACGACGAAGTTAGCGACATGTTCTTGCCGCAGGCGCTCGGGCAGGTCGACCGGCTCGCCGCGCTTGTGATGAAGATTCTCGATCAGGCGCGCGTCGAATCCGGCCAACTTAATTTGCGACCCGAACGCGTGAGTTTGGCCGAAGTCGTTGCGCCGATCGTTCAAAGCTTCGAACAGAGCGCGACCGCCAAGGAAGTAGCGCTGGCGCTTAACGTACGCGACGATGTGAAGGCCGATATCGATCGGGATCGCATCGCGCAAGTCGTCGTAAATCTGCTCGAGAATGCGCTGCGCTTTACCAAAAGCGGCGGAGCCATCAAGGTGGAGATTGCGCGGGAAGACGACTCGGCCACGATTAAGGTCCGTGACAACGGGATCGGTATCCCTTACAAAGACTTGCCCCACATCTTCGACCGGTTTTACGTCGTGGACCGGTCCCGTGCGCGCGATGTGAGCGGGATCGGCCTCGGCCTTTCCATCGTTAAACAGATTATCGAAGCGCACCGCGGGACGATTGTGGCCGAATCGAGCCTCGGGCGAGGTGCGAGATTCACGTGTTACTTGCCGCTGGCCGCCTCCGAGGCGCCCCGGTCTTAAGACTCCTTAATCTTCACTTAAGGTGGACTTACGAGCCCCTTTCGTACGATATAGGAACTTGTGATTGCGACTCAGGCGAGCCGTGCCCATGCCCAGGAAAACATTGCCAAGGTGGTACTCTTCGCCGCTAGCGTTTTTGTTGTGGTGGCGATGGCCCTCGTGCTCGTCTACCTGGCGACCGAAGGCACGCGCCTCTTTTTTGCCGATCACATCTCACCGCTCGCGTTCCTCGCTTCACCAAACTTTGAGCCCGACAGCCGCGCGCCGGGCGCGCTCGTTTTTATCGTCGGTTCGCTTGCCGTCACGCTTTTTGCTATTTGTTTCGGCGGTCCGTTCGGAATCGCCGTCGGCATTTTCTTCTCGCAACTAGCGCCGCCCCGTTTGGCGTCGGTCATGAAACCGACCATTGAGATTCTTGTCGGCATTCCATCGGTAGTATACGGTTGGCTCGGACTTACGTTACTCGCTCCACTGATTCGAACACATCTTGGAAGTCAGACGGGCTTCGGCTTGCTAACGGCCGCAATCGTCCTTTCGATCATGATTCTTCCGACCGTCATTTCGCTTTCCGAAGATGCCTTGCGCTCAGTGCATGTTTCGCTCAAAGAAGGTTCAATGGCACTCGGTGCGACGCGCTGGCAGACAATTTTCAACGTGTTACTGCCGGCTGCGCGCAGCGGCTTAACCGTAGCGCTCATTCTTGGAATTGCGCGTGCCATCGGTGAAGCGCTTGCCGTTCAAATGGTGATCGGCAACAGCGCAATACTGCCCAAAGGTTTGCTCAATCCGACCGCGACGCTCACGACGGAGATCGTAACGGATATGGGCAGCGCGCAGCAGGGCTCGATCCTGCAACACTCGTTATTCTCGATGGCGTTCATGCTCTTGCTCATTGCGATGGCGCTCATCGTACTGGTGCGCCTCGCGCTCAAGAGGGCAAGCTAATGGCCGTCGTGACGCAACCTGGCCGCATGATTCCGCTTCGCGATACGGCGGTGCAGCGCCGGTACGTGGATTACGCCGCGACGGGACTTTTGTGGGCGGCAGCAATTAGCGTGGTTGTTTTACTCGCGTTCTTTGTCGGTTATGTATTCTATCTTGGCGTGGGGGTGCTCTCGTGGCACTTCTTGACGGCACCCCCCAGCGAAGTCACCGCTGGCGGCGGTATCGGCCCAGAGATTTTTAATTCTTTCTACATTCTGATTCTAACAATGATTTTCACGGTCCCGATTGCAACGTGCGGCGGAATTTATCTTCAAGAATACGCGCGTCCCGGCATCTTTACGTCCGTCGTTCAGTTCTGTGCAGAATCGCTCTCGACGATTCCATCAATCGTGATGGGTCTTTTTGGATCCATTCTGTTCGTGACGATTCTGCACTGGCACTTTAGCGCGCTCGGGGGCGCTCTGACGCTCACGCTGCTCAATCTTCCCGCACTGATGCGCGTTACCCAAGAAGGTCTTGCTTCCGTTCCGCTGGCACTTCGCGAGGGGTCGATGGCCCTCGGGGCAACAAAATGGCAGACGATTCTGCGCGTCGTGCTTCCAAGCGCGATCGCTCCACTCACGACGGGCATTGTCCTTATTGCTGGCCGTATTTTTGGCGAGACGGCCGCACTCATCTACACCGCGGGGGTGAGCGTAAGTGCGGGCAAGAGCGCCTTTGACTTTAGCCCGTGGCACACAGCCGAAACGCTCTCCGTTCATCTTTGGTACACCCATTCCGAAGGTTTGGTCCCCGACGCGGACCGAATCGGTAACGGGTCGGCTTTAGTCTTGCTGATGATGGTGCTCGTTTTCAACATTAGCGCGCGCGTCTTCGGACGGCTCTTAAGCAAACGGTTTACAGGGAAGTAATATGAACAGCGACGCCGCGGTCCCGGTAAAGATGCGCATCGACGATCTCAACGTGTTCTATGGCGATTTTCAGGCCATAAAGAACGCCTCGATGCGCGTTACCGAAAAATGTGTGACGGCTCTCATCGGCCCGTCGGGCTGCGGAAAATCCACGTTTATTCGTGCGTTGAACCGCATGCATGATCTTTCACCGGGCGTACGCGTGGAGGGAAGTGTTGTTTTGGACGGCGAGGACATTTACGCAAAGGACGTCGATCCTGTGACGATTCGTCATCGCATCGGCATGGTTTTCCAGCGTCCCAATCCATTCCCGAAGTCGATCTATGAGAACGCGGTCTATGGTCCGAAAATTCACGGTATTCGCGGACGCACGCAGCTCATGGAGATTTGTGAGCGCAGCCTGCGCCGCGCTGCGCTGTGGGATGAAGTCAAAGACCGTCTCAATGAGTCGGCGCTCGATCTTTCGGGCGGCCAACAGCAGCGGTTGTGCATTGCGCGCGTACTCGCTGTCGAACCCGAAGTCATTTTGATGGACGAGCCTGCCTCGGCGCTGGACCCCATAGCGACGTCGAAAATTGAAGATCTCATTAGCGAATTGAAGAACGATTATACGGTGGTTATCGTCACGCACTCGATGCAGCAGGCTGCACGCATATCCGATAACACGGCATTCTTTTTGCTTGGAGATCTCATTGAAATAGGAAAAACCTCCGACGTTTTCACAAAGCCAAAAGACAAGCGGACCGAAGATTACATCACGGGACGCTACGGCTAGACTTTTTAAGTGAATTGAAGGCCCACTTAAACAATCCTTAAGTGCGCCTTAAGGTGGACGTCCTACACTGATAGTGTCACTCGATGCTATCAAAGGATCACTCAAAGTGTGGAATCTCATGGCGCGGGTATTCTTGATCGCGTCGGTCCTCGTGTTAAGCGAAACACTCGTCGCGTCGGCGCAAACATCGGCCACACCGGCGCCTTCGCCCGCCAAGCCCCTCAAGCTCACCGGAAATGTGCGTGCATTTTATTTTACGCGCAGCAACGTGGTCACGTGCGATAGCGTACCACATCACGGAGCGCCCGGGGCCACGGCAGGCTCTTCCGGGGATGCCTGTAACGCCGCGGCTTTTAATTTCGGAGGGAAGCTGCATGCGGACTATCAGCTCGGTAAGACTCCCTGGAGCCTGGGCGCGAGCTTGTTCGCGGCCGATCCGCTCGCAAGCAACGGAAATCTCCCGGGGTTCAATGCGCGCATAGATAATTCGCTTCCCGGGTACGCGATCAACGTCTTGGGCGAAGGGTATCTGCAGTACAAGAACAAGGGCGCGACGGCACAAATCGGACGTGAGATTATCAACACCCCCTGGGCCAACGCTTCCGACTCGCGCATTACCCCTGCAAGTTTCCAAGGCGCATCGATCCTGGCAAATGTCGCGCCGAAGTGGAAGCTGGGTGCTTATTACATGGGACGCTTCCGCTCACGCACGACGTCCGCGTTCTCCAATAGCACCTTGCTAACGAGCTGCGATCAGCTCTCTCCGGTTCAGTATTTCGATCCCGCCACCGGTGCTGCGAAGACCCCAATTGCCGGTGGGGATCCCTGCACGCTTAATCCCGCCGTGAACACCGTCACCAAGGGTTTTGCGATGGTTCAGGTGAGCGACCAAATCAACCCAACGTGGACTGCGAACCTCTATCAGTATCAAGTGTATGACATCGTGAACATCACGCATGCAGAGACGAAGTACAACTTCGCGCCGAAATCGTCGACCAATCCATTCCTCGCGGTCCAGTATATTGCCGAGTCGGACACCGGACGGGCCCTCGTCGGAGCGATCAAAGCCCATATGTTTGGTTTCCAATACGGCGAGAGCATCGGCAAGAACATCGATTTTGCTGGCAGCTTGAATCAGTCGTATCAGACGGCATATGTAACCACGAACTGCACGTCGACTCCGGGCGGGGTTTTCGGCGGCGTGGCTTCAAGCAAAGCAGCGTTCCCCGGCGCGCCGGTCCTGTGTTATGGCGGTGGAATCGCCTCTCCATACACCGACAGCTATGCAACCGATCCGCTTTTTACAACCTCGATCTCGCAGGGGATGGCCGACGTGCATAAGCCAGGGACGGGCATCAAAGCAGCATTGACGATTCAAACGAACAACAAACGCCTCAAAGGTGTGTTCTCCGGCGCGCAATACTACTACGAACTGCCGGCGGCGAGCGTTTCGATTGCAAACGCCGTTGACATGCGTAAAGAACTCGACATCGACATTCAATATTTCTTCTCACCCCTCGATGCAAAAAAACCGTACCATGGCCTTTCGATCCGCCACCGCTACGCCGATCGCTCCACCTATTTCGGCCGCGGCGCGACGGCCACGTCCAGTCCCGATTTCAAGTACAATCGCACGCAGCTCGAGTGGACCTTTTAGCAGCACTGCTTTTATGAGGATTACCATGTTTAAGAAAATTGTCGTCACCGCGGTCGCCATTTCGTTATTTGCGCCCATGGCTGCACTCGCCGATGTCAACCTAAGCGCATCGGGATCCACGGCGCTGCTTCCTCTGGTGAAAGAAGCCGCGCGGGGATATCAAAGCGCACATAACGGCGTGAAAGTCTCGGTTTCCGGCGGCGGCTCGTACGCCGGTATCAGCCAAGTTCAAGCAAGAACAGTGGACATTGGGGACTCCGACGTGATTGCCGCTGGAAACAGCGGCCTCAAAGACCACAAGGTCTGCGTTGTCGGTTTCGCCGTTATCGCCAATCCGAGCACCGGCCTCACCGGCCTGTCCCGCAGACAGCTGCGAGAAATCTTTTCCGGCAAAGTGACCAACTGGGGTCAAGCCGGTGGCAAAGGTGGACAGATCACTGTGATCAACCGTCCGCGCGCTTCCGGTACCCGCGCGGTATTCAATGCAACCGTAATGGGCACCGCGCACATTAGCGAGCAAGGCCTGACCGAAGATTCATCGGGCACGGTCGTCAACACGGTCGCAAGCATCCCGGGATCGATCTCTTATGTTGCGCTGGGTTACACCAGGGGAAAACCCATCAATATTCTCAAGGTCGACGGCATTGCCCCGACCGAAGGAAACATCGAACGCGGTAAATATGACATGTGGTCCTACGAGCATATGTTCACGCACTCCGGCGGTCCATCACAGGCTGAGGATTTCATCGAGTACGTTACCAACGACAACATCGTCGTGGCGAAATTGGGGTACATTGCAATTTCGAACATGAAGGTTCGCGAAAACAACCGCTAAGAAGACCCCCGGGGGTAACCTCGGGCGTTTTGCGCGAATAGTGGGTCCCGATGACTTCCACTATGCCTGCGCTACGCAAGCTCGCGCCGGAGCCCGGCTTCACCCTGCAAGAGATCCCCGTTCCCACAATTGGTCCCTCAGACGTTCTTCTTCGCGTGGAAATGGCCGGCGTGTGCGGAACCGACGCCCACATCTACTGGTGGGATAAATGGGCGCAGCATCGCATCCACCCGCCTCTGACGATCGGGCACGAATTCATGGGCAAGGTCGCGGCCGTTGGCGCAGCCGTCAAAGCGGTCGCTGTTGGGGAACGTGTCTCCGCCGAGGGTCATATTGCGTGCGGAATCTGCTTGTTGTGCCGCACCGGCGAGGCGCACATCTGCGAACATGTCAAGATCATCGGCGTCGATACGGCTGGATGTTTTGCAACCTACATCGCGATGCCTGAAGTAAACGTGTGGAAACTCGATCCCGCGATTCCCGATGAATTCGCAGCCGTATTCGATCCGCTCGGCAACGCCGTCCATACGGTGATGGCCGCCGGTGTGAGTACGAAAAGCGTTGCGATCATGGGCGTCGGATCGATCGGCCTCATGGCGATTCCGGTTGCGCGTGCGGCGGGCGCGGCGCGGGTCTTCGCAATCGACGTGAATCCCAGCAAACTCGAACTTGCCGCGCGCGTCGGCGCAGACGAGACATTCCTTGGTACGGATCCCAATGTCGTCGATGAGATTCTCAAGCGAACCAAGGGCGATGGCGTCGACGTCTTGCTCGAGATGTCGGGCAGCGGTGCGGCGATCGATAAGGGACTCGCGATGGTTCGCAATGGTGGGCGCGCCGCGCTGCTTGGAATTCCGAGCGACAACATCAATATCAATCTCGCCGAACGAATCATCTTTAAAGGGCTGACCGTCCTTGGCATCAACGGGCGCCGGATGTTCGAGACCTGGTATCAAACGCAGGCGCTGGTCACGAGCGGCCGCGTCGATTTGAAGCCGATTATTACGCACGTTCTGCCATTTGAACAGTTTGACCGCGCCTTCGAGTTGATGAAGTCGGGTGAAGCGGCCAAAATCGTGTTGGACTTGAAAGGGTTAAAGCCGTGAACTCCTCATTCAGCGAGCGTTTGCAAACGGAACTCGACAAACTTAAGGCCGCCGGCACCTACAAACATCTGCGGCATATCACTTCGGCAATGGCGCCGGAAGTCGATATGGAAGAAGCGGGCCACGTGATAGTCCTCTCAAGCAACAACTATCTCGGGCTCTCCGATCAGCGCGAAGTGATCGATGCGGGCATCCAGGGGCTGGAGAAGTATGGCGCCGGCACGGCCTCGGTGCGCTTTATTTGCGGAACGTTCGATATTCACCGCACGTTGGAGTCGCGCATTGCGGAGTTCCTTTCGACCGAAGCGTCCCTTACGTACGTGTCCTGCTGGACCGCAAATACGGGGCTCTTTCCGACGATTTGCGAAGAAGGCTCGACAATTATTTCCGACGAGCTCAATCATGCTTCGATCATCGATGGCTGCCGCTTAGCCACAAAATCGAAGCGCGAGCGCTATAAGCATAGCGATATGGCGGACCTCGAGCAAAAGCTCAAAGCGGCAGATCCGCAAGGGCCCGTCTTGATTGTCACCGATGGCGTCTTTTCGATGGAAGGTTCGCTCGCAAAGCTGCCGCAGATCGTCGAACTTGCAAAGAAGTACAATGCGGTGACCGTCGTCGACGACAGCCACGGTACAGGCGTGATGGGCAAGACCGGGCGCGGTACCATCGAGCATTTTGGGCTGGAAGGCCAGATCGATATCATTACGGGCACGCTCGGTAAGGCGCTCGGAGGCGCAGCCGGCGGATTCGTCGCAGGCAGCCAGGCTCTGATTCAAACGTTAATTCAAAAGTCGCGACCACAACTGTTTTCAAATGCCCTTCCGGCGACCGTCGCGTGCAGCTCACTTGCGGCCATCGATTATTTAGACGATCATCCGCAACTTGTGGATACATTGCGCGGCAACGTATCGTATTTCCGGGATGGTCTGCGCAAACTTGGATTTAAGCCCCTTGAAGGCGAAAGCGCGATCGTCCCGATCATCGTCGGCGAGACGGCGTTTGCGATCTCGATGAGCGACAAGCTGCTTAAGAAGGGCGTCTTTGTGACGGGATTCGGTTTTCCGGTCGTGCCGGAGGGCACCGCGCGCATTCGCGTGCAGATCAGCGCCAAACTGACGCGCGGCGAAATGGATCGCGCCTTAACGGCTTTTGAAGAAGTCGGTCATGAAGCGGGGGTTCTTGCGCATGCCTAGCGGGCGATTTTTGGCCGTCGCGTTGTGCGCGAGCATGCTCGCTGCGTGCGGCAGCCCCGGCGCATCGATAACATTCTCCGCCCCGGCGAAATTCAGCGACTCCAAGAATATTCTGGGTATGGCCCAAATTTGGACCACGCCGAATCGAAAGGAAATTTTAATGCTGATGAAACTTCCCGTGAATGCCGATTCCCGAAAGACCGCATTCAATAGCCCCGTCATGAAAAATGCGACCATCGAGAAGCAAGCTGCAATCAAGATCTGCGGCAACCAACCCGCGCGTTCTTTCGAAATGCTTCAACGGAAGGAGCACCAGCACATCGATGCCCTGATGACCACAACCTTGGGTTCAACCTATATGTCGATGTATGGCTATCCGGCCGGATCAAAACCCGACCCGCAAGCCGAGTCGGCGATTAAGAACCTCTGCGCAAAGTAGCGCCGGTTACACCGGCCCGGTGCGATGCACGGTGCCGCATGAGACGATGCGTTTTCCTGCGTGAACCACAATGACGTAGTCGCCGCCCGTTAACGAAATCACCGGTGTGTCGACTTGCGCCATGGCGCCTTTTTCCTTTAGGATCTCGCCGGTGAATTCGGTTAACCGGCCGCCGCCGGCGTAGCGCACGTACCCTTTGCTATGACGATCCCGTACGTGAGCGCGGCGCTACCGGAAAGCAACTGCCATCGAATAGAGGAGCCTCCGGGACGGCAGTTGCCTTGGTCATCGCATATTTTGCCTTGCGAGACGAGTGCCAAGCTGAGACGCCGGAGTGAGCGGTTGGCTTAAGATCAACGTGCGTTTGGTCGGCCCAACTTCCTTGACATCCGGCGAGTAATAGAACGAGCGCGGTACAAATATGCGCGCGCATTATGGCGCCGGCGGCAGGCCGCGCTCTTTGAGGAGAGGCCCAACCTCCGGATCCTTACCGTAGAAAGCGCGGAACAGCGTGCTTAAGTCTTCCGAATTCCCGCGCGAGAGAATCAGGTCTCGAAAACGTTGGCCGTTGGCGCGCGTCAAGCCGCCATGGCCTACAAACCATTGGTACGCATCATCATCAAGCATTTCGCTCCACATGTAGGCGTAGTAGCCGGCAGCATAGCCGCTCGCCCAAATGTGTGCAAAGTAGCTCGAGCGGTAACGCGGCGGAATGGCCGGAAAGTCGGTATGTGAGCCGGCAAGCGCCTGACTTTCGAATTGGTCAACGTCCTCTCTAGGCGAACCGGTTGGCAGCAGATGCCAAGCCATGTCGAGTTCGTCAGCTGCGAGTTGCTCGCCGAGCGCATAGCTCTTGTTGAAGCCTGAGGCCGCATTCATTTTATCAATCAGGGCTTGCGGCATCGGCTTGCCGGTTTTGTAGTGGAACGCATAATGTTTGAGGATCGAAGGATAACTCGACCAGTGTTCGTTAAACTGCGATGGAAACTCAACGTAGTCTCGCGAGGTATTCGTCCCCGAGATGGACGGATATTTCCCCGTCGCGAACATGCCGTGCAGGGCATGGCCGAATTCGTGAAACATGCCGCCGACGTCGCCGGCGGTGAGCAGCGACGGTTGACCGGGCGGCGCCTTAGTGAAGTTCTCCACGTTATAAACGACCGGCTCGGTACCGAGCAACTTCGAGCCTTCTACGAAGCTCGCCATCCATGCTCCGCCATCCTTATTGTCGCGCTTGAAGAAATCGAAGTACATCAGGGCGAGGACGGAGCCGTCTTTGTCGAAGACTTCGAATACGCGCACATCGGGATGATAGACCGGGATATCTTTTCGCTCTTTAAAAGTGATCCCGTAGAGTTGCTTGGCGGCATAGAAGAGGCCGTTGGTGAGTACATTGTTGATCTCGAAGTAGGGCCGCACTTCGTTGTCGTCTAGATTGTATTTTGATTTGCGAATTTGTTCCGCATAGTGCTGCCAATCCCACGGCTCTAGCGTCCCGGATTGCCCATCAGCCTTCATCGCCGCCTGCAGGTCCGCCGCTTCCGCCACTACCTTCGCGCGCGTTGCGGGAATCATCGCCCGAAGAAAATGCTGCACGTTTGCAGGGGTCTTTGCCATCGTATCCGTTAGGGAGTACGCGGCATAGGTCGGGTAGCCGAGCAACTGTGCTTTTTGCTCGCGGAGTTGTGCAATGCTTGCGATCGTGCTGCGGGTATCGTTTTCGTCGCCCTTCTCGTTGCGCGTTATGGAATGTTCGAAGAGCTGCTTTCGCACGCTGCGATCGTTGAGCTCTTGCAGGGCCGGCTGCTGGGTGGTGTTTTGCAGGGGAATCAGCCATTTTCCCGAGAGGCCGCGAGCGGTGGCGGCTTGAGAGGCTGCAGCAATCTGCACATCACTCAGCCCCGCGAGTTGCGAAGCGTTGTCCAAGACGAGCGCTCCGGCTTTTGTGCCCGCCAGAAGCTTACGGATAAACGTACTGCGCAGAACGGAGAGTTGCTGGTTAATCGTGCGAAGTTTACTCTGCTGGGACGGTCGCAGTTGTGCTCCCGCCTGCACGAAGTGGGTATAGTAGACACGCACGAGTTGCGCGGACTCGGGATCGAGGTGCATGCTGCTTAAGCGATCCTTCACGCTCTTGATGCGCGCAAAGAGTTTTGGATTGAGATAGATCGCATCAGAGTGGGCCGCCAGCTTCGGCCCTTCGACTTCTTGAACATGCTGGAGCGCCGCATCGGTGTTTGCTTGGCTTACCGCCGAAAATGTGTTCTGGACACGATTTAAAAGCCGGCCGCTTTTCTCCATCGCAACGAAGGTGTTCTCGAAAGTGGGTTTGGCCGGATTGTTTGCGATCGCTCGAATTTCACGCAGATGTTGCGCCATGGCCACATCGAAGGCCGGAAGGTAGTCACTATCCTGGATACGGTCGAACATCGGCGCACCGAACGGCAACGTGCTTGCCTGCAGCAGCGGATTCGTGGGCGAACTGGACGCGCTAAGCGGAATAAACGCGGTAGAAACGACTAGTAACGCGAGGGTAAAGGAACGGGCAAACATCAGGGTCTCCAACTCAATGAAATCGTGATCCCAAGCAATTCCCTAAGCAGAGATCGATGTCCGGGTCGAGCTAATTCGGATTACACCAACGCAAGCGGGAGGCTGCCGGACATACAGGACTATGGTGTCGGGGGCAAGCCGCGCGCTTTTAGCAGAGGCCCCACATCCGGGTCCCTTCCGTAAAAGCCGCGGAATAGCGCGCTTAAATCTTCTGAATGTCCGCGTGAGAGAATCATATCGCGAAAACGTTGGCCGTTGGCGCGCGTCAGCCCGCCGTGCTGGATGAACCATTCGTACGTGTCATCGTCGAGCATTTCGCTCCACATGTAGCCGTAGAAGGCCGCCTCATAACCATTGCTCCAGATGTGCGCAAAGTAGCTGGATCGAAAACGCGGTGCGACGTCTGGGAAGTCCGTGTGCGAACTTGCAAGCGCCCGCGTTTCAAAGTGGTCTACATCTTGCTTGGGCGAACCGGGCGGCAACGTGTGCCAGGCCATATCGAGTTCGTCCGCAGCGAGTACCTCGGCTAGGGCATAACCTTTGTTAAAGCCTGAGGCCGCATTCATTTTATCAATCAGGGTCTGCGGAATCGGCTCGCCGGTTTTGAAGTGGAACGCATAGTGTTTGAGGATTGGGGGATAGGTTGCCCAGTGCTCGTTGAATTGGGAGGGGTACTCAACGAAGTCTCTGGATGTCCGCGCCCCTGAAATCGCCGCATATTTTCCTTTTGCAAACATCGCGTGCAACGCATGTCCGAATTCGTGGAACATTTGGGTAACATTATCCGCAGTGAGTAAGGTTGGCTGCCCGGGTCCGCCTTTAATGAAATTCTGGACGTTGTAGACGACCGCTTTGGTTCCCAGCAGCGCTGATTCCTCAACGAACGCGCCCATCCAAGCACCGCCCTCTTTGTTGTCACGCCTGAAAAAGTCAAAATACATGAGCGCAAGCGCAGAGCCGTCTTCGTCGTACACCTCAAAGACGCGGACGTCCGGATGATACACCGGTATATCCTTGCGTTCCTTAAATGTAATGCCGTAGAGCTGCGTGGCCGCGTAGAACAGCCCGTTGGTGAGCACACTGTTGATCTCGAAATACGGCGGGATTGCATTGTCGTCAAGATTATATTTTGTCTTACGGACCCGTTCTGCGTAGTACTGCCAGTCCCAAGGTTGCAGCGTAGCGTGGCGGCCCTCCGCGGTCATGGCCGCCTGCAGTTCCGCGGCATCGGCAGCCACTTTTGCGCGCGCGGCCGGAATCAGTCCAGTAAGAAAACGCTGCACGGTCGCGGTACTCTTTGCCATCGTATCAGTCAGGGAGTATGCCGCGTACGTCGCATAGCCGAATAGGTGCGCTTTCTGAGAACGCAACTGCGCGATGCTCGCAATCGTGCTGCGCGTATCGTTTGCATCGGCACGCTCCGAGCGCGTCCATGAATGTTCGAAGAGTTGCTGACGTACGCGAGGATCGTGGAGATATCGCAGGGGGACCTGGCCGCTCTGCGTCGTGGCTTGCAGCGGCAGTAACCATTTGCCGGAGAGACCCCTAGCGGTGGCCGCCTGTGCCGCGGCGGCAATCTGGACGTCACTGAGCCCCGCCAGTTGGGAAGCATTGTCCAAGACGAGCGCTCCGGCTTTTGTGCCGGCGAGGAGTTTGCGGGTGAAGGTAGTGGCGAGCACGGAAAGCTTCTGGTTGATCGTGCGAAGTTTACTCCGGTCGGCGGCACTAAGTTGTGCTCCCGCCTGTACGAAGTCCGTATAGTAGACACGCACGAGTTGCGCGGATTCGGGATCGACCTGCAGGCTGTTCAAGCGATCGTGCACGCTTTTCACGCGTGCGAAGAGTTTCGGATTGAGATAGATCGCATCAGAGTGGGCCGCGAGCTTTGGCGCTTCGACTTCTTGGACATGCTGCAGCGTCGGATTGCTATCAGCTCGACTGACTGCTGAGAACACGTTTCGTACGCGATTTAAAAGCTGACCGCTCCTCTCCATCGCCACGAAGGTATTCTGGAAAGTCGGTTTGGCCGGATTGTTCGCGATCGCTTGAATTTCGCGCAGATGCTGCGCCATGGCGGCATCGAAAGCCGGAAGGTAGTCGCTATCCTTAATGCGATCGAACATAGCCGCCCCGAACGGTAACGTACTCGGCTGCAGCAACGGATTCGCCGGTGCGCTTGCAACGCTGGCACGCTCCGCACCGAAAAACAAGGCGACCAATGCCAATATGGTCAGGCGATACATCATGTTGATGCCTCCAACGCAGTCACTTTGCTGCTTCCATCACGGTTGCAGTCGTCCTTGAGTTGCACGCAGCGGCAGGGCGAGCAGGGGGCTCAACGGTGGAAATGCGAATTTCCTAAACAAGAGTTGCTTCCTCACGGCCCGGGCGTTCGAGCGCGCCAAAAAGGAGACCGGCAATGGGATCTGCGGCGGTACACGCGCAAGTTTGGGGACCCGGCGTCAACGATTGGGCAGACATTCAAGAAGGCCAATGTGCCGGGATGTACCCGGCAATTCTGGATGCGCTGGCTTTGCCTGAGGGAGGATCCGTTTTGGACGTTGGTTGCGGAACCGGGCTCTTCTCGAAAGCGGCGAGGGAACGGGGTCTTCTGGTCACCGGAATTGACGCCTCGGAAGTTTTTATAGAGCGCGCGAAACGGCGCGTGGAGGCAGCAACGTTCGTTACCGGCGAGATGGAAGAACTTCCCTTCGCTGATGAAATGTTTGATGCGGCCGTCGGCTGCAACGCCTTCCAGTACGCCGCGTCGCCTGTTCACGCCCTGACCGAAGCGCGACGCGTTGTAAAGAATGGTAGAAGCGTCGCGATCGCCGTGTGGGGATCACCCGAACGTTGCGAAGCGGCTTCGCACATTAAAGCGCTTGGGACGTTGCTACCGCCCGCTCCACCCGGCTCGCCCGGTCCCTTCGCGTTGTCAAATGCGGATGCTCTGCAGAGCCTTCTACGCGATGCGGGATTGCATCCGGAGGGCGTGCGCGAAGTTGAGGTGACTTGGCAGTACCGGGACGAGGAGCACACGCTGCGTGGTATGATGTCCGCCGGTCCCGCGATCCGTGCCCGAGCGCATGCCGGCGACGATGCGACGCGGGAGGCGTTGCGCGAGGCCATCGCGCCCTATCGGCAAAGCGACGGCACCTTTCGTATGAAAAATGTCTTCATATTCGCGTTGGGACGCAAATAAGGCCCGATCACGGACGTCTACCAGCGTGGCTGGAAGACCATCGTGCGCCTGCCGCTGCCGCTGCTCGTCTGCCCTTCGCCTTGGGATACGGGAGAGCAAGTAGGCGCAATCTTATCCAAGGTTAACGGGTAACCCCCAGGGTCGTTACGCCGCTGTTACCCTTGCCGAATAGCATAAAGCCATGGATCCACAAGTACCGGCGTCCTCCTGCGTCACCGGCGTAGAAGATAAACAAGCCTGCCTGCAAGACACCTGCTGCAGTATGGCGTCTGACCTTCGCTTGCATCATGCTCAACTCGGACAATATCGGCTCCTCGCGGAGCAAATCGCCGATATCGTTTTGTTTGTTCAAAGCGGCACGGGCAAAATTCTTGAAGCAAACAGCGCTGCTTGCGCCGCCTACGGTTTTGGCGAGCACGAGTTGCTGTCCATGAGCGTTTATAATTTGTTGTCCGACGATACGTGCTTAGAGTACGGCAATCGCATTCTAACTGGCAGCGATCACGACGTTCACTTTGAAGGGTATCACCTCCGCCGCGATGGCTCGACTTTTCCAGTGGAGATGTCCGCGAAACAAACTGCAACCGGCCAAGGCATGGCCATCTGGGTGATTCGGGACATCACCCAGCGACGCAATACGGAAAATGCGGTCGCAAGGGCACTAGCCATCGCAAAAGCAGCCTCCGGGCGGACGCAACGAATCGCGCGCGTTGGCGATTCATCCGTCGATCTACTGACGGACGAACGCCAGTGGTCGGACGAAGTCTTTCGCTTGTTAGGCATCGATCCAGCGGACGGGATTCCACAGGACTCACCGCCATACAAGGCGTTCTTTTCTAAGCGTGATCTAGAGGACATGGATTCCGTTACGCTGTTGGCGATTTCAAGCGGTCAGTCACAAGGCGGGGACTATCAAGTGCTCCGCAGCGACGGTGCCGAACTTTGGGTGCACCAGGAAGTGGTCGCAGAATATGATGATCAAGGTGCCCCCTTGCGTTTGCTCGGAACGCTTCACGACATCAGTGACCGCAAGCGCACGGAGCATCTTCTTCGGGAACAGGCGCATATCGACGGCCTGACTGGCTTACCGAACCGTAAGGCCGCTTCGGAAGCGTTGGCTAGCTTGGCCGCCACCGCGCAACGAACGGGCGCGTCGGCCGCACTTCTGTTCATTGACGTCGATCAATTCAAAAACATTAATGATACTCTTGGGCACACCGCGGGGGATGATCTTCTCCGGGAGATTTCAACCCGGTTACGCAGGTGTCTGCGCGAGACCGATTTCGTTGCGCGTATGGGGGGCGATGAGTTTATCGCAATTCTCAACGATGTTAAAGACGCGGCTCACGTGGCCATTGTGGCCGAGACGATCAAGGCTGCGGTGGTGCAGCCGATCTCATTGGGCAGGGACGTCGCGGTAACCGTCAGCATTGGCATTGCGCTCTTTCCACTGGACGGAACCACGGTTAAGGAGATCATCACGAACGCCGACAACGCTATGTATCACGCCAAACGAGAAGGCCGTGGGGGGCACCGTTTCTTTTCAGCCGAAATGCAGGACGCGGCGCAAAGACGGTCGCGACTGGACACTGCGCTAAAGAACGCGATCGATGGCGACGAATTTACACTAGCCTACCAACCTATCGTATCGAGAACGGGCAAAACGGTTGCAGCGGAAGCGCTCGTACGCTGGCCGCAGGCCGACGGTTCACTTATGAGCCCCGCGGAATTCATACCGTATGCAGAGGAGAGCGGGCTGATCGTTCCGATGGGCACGTGGATCATGCGAACCGCTTGCGAACGAAACGCGCAGTGGAACGCAGAGACCGGTTCGGCGCTGCGCATTAACGTCAATGTTTCTGCAAAGCAGGTTGCCGATCCATCCTTCGTGGGGATGGTCCTCGAGGCGGCTGAAGCAGCCGACCTGAGCCCCAACCTTTTGGAAATAGAACTCACCGAGACCGCGGCGCCTCAATCGTGCGAACGCACGAGCGAAGTGGTGCGCACACTTCACAATGAGGGTGTCCGAGTGGCTTTGGATGACTTTGGAACGGGATACAACTCTTTTGTGAACGTACGTTCCTTGCAGCTCGACACGCTCAAGCTTGAAAAATGCTTCGTTGACGACATCGTCGACAATACTGTCGACAGGGCAATTGCCGCTGCGCTCGTCTCGACAGCCCGCTCTCTTGGGGCCACTTCGGTAGCAGAGGGCGTAGAGACTACGGAGCAAGGGATCGTCTTGCAACAGCTCGGCTTCGACGAACAGCAAGGCTACTTGTATGCGCCGCCAATGCCAGGCGATTCGCTCCAAGCGCATCTCGCTAAAAGCAACGAGGCAGCCGCATGAGTGCAGCGAAGCCGTGCTTGCTGCTCGTTTAACAGACATCAATTTGGAAACGGTCCGCCTCAAAATGCATAGATGAGGACATCGATGCGATCGGCTGGAAGCATTTTAGGGCAATGATGCAAAACTCGCTGGAGAAAAAGAAACAGGCCCGACAATGTTTGCATCATCAGGCCTGTCTAGTTGGTTGCGGGGCCAGGATTTGAACCTGGGACCTTCGGGTTATGAGCCCGACGAGCTACCGGACTGCTCCACCCCGCGTCGCGACCCTAACTATACGCGATGAGTACACTAGAAGTCCTGCGCAAACTTCCAAAGGTTCAATTGCATTGCCACCTTGAGGGCACATTGCGGGCTCCGACTTTTCTCGAGTTGTCGGGGCGGTACGGGGTTTCAACCGTCTATCGCCCTCACGGCTCGGACGAGCGCGCGGCCATGACGCCCAAAAGCGTGGACGATGTGTATGCATTTAAGGACTTCGGGGAGTTTCTCTTTACATTTGCCGCCGCGTGCAGATCGCTGCAAACGCCCGCGGATTATGTTCGCTTGCTTCATGAGTATTCCGAAGATGCGCAAGCGCACAATGTGATGTATGCGGAGCTTTCTGTTTCGCCGTCGGTCTGGCGCTTTTTTAATCCCGATTTGGATATTGAAGAAACATTCTCTCAGATGTACGCCGCGGCCGATGACCGGGCGGTTGACGGCGGTCCGGTGATTCGTTTCATCGTCGATCTCACGCGGAACTTCGGACCGCAGCCTGCGCTACAAACAGCGCGGTTGGCCGCGGGCCTTGAGCGCTACGGGTGTATTGGCATCGGCCTCGGCGGCGATGAAGCAAGTTTTCCACCCACGCTTTTTGCCGATGCGTTCACCTACGCGCGCAGCAAGGGTTTGCATACCGTCGTGCATGCAGGTGAGGCCGCCGGCGCACAAAGCGTGCGCGATGCCATTGCTGTGTTAGGCGCCGAGCGAATCGGACACGGTATCCGCTCCCTCGAGGATTCGTCGCTGATGGAGCTTCTTGTGAGCCGCAAAATTCCGCTTGAAGTCTGCCCAACTTCCAATTACCGCACCGGCGTCGTTGCGCAAGACAAACCGCACCCGTTGCAAGAACTCGAACGCGCCGGCGTCACGATTGTGCTCGACAGTGACGATCCCGCGATGTTCCAAACGGATATCACGACCGAATATGCTTTTGCGCAGAAGTTGCTCGGAACAGACGCCGTCTTGCGCTACGCACGCAATGCGATCGACTGCAGCTTCGCTGAAGAACGCCCCAAGGCAAGCATGCGCGAGCGATTCGAGCAGGCGTGCGCGGAACTGCTTCCCGCGCGTCGAACATAGGGCGCAATGCCCGGCCACACCCATTTTGCGGAGTCTACCGAGGAATATCTCGAGGCCGTCTACCGGCTTGAACGGGAAGGCCCGGGCGTTACGACCTCCGGCTTGGCCTCCGAACTCGGCGTTGCTCCCGCTTCGGTAAGCGGCATGCTAAAAAAGCTCGCGAGCGACGGGTATATCGAGCACCGCGCGCGCGGCGAAGCAAAGCTCACCATAAAAGGTTTGGAAGTCGCGGTGCGTGTGATGCGACGCCATCGCCTCGCGGAACGCTTGCTCACCGACGTGCTCGGGATGCCCTGGGATGAAGTACATGCCGAAGCATGCATGCTGGAGCATGCGATTTCCGAGAAAGTTGAAGCGCGCCTGATCGAAGTGCTCGGCAATCCCGCAACCTGTCCGCACGGCCACCCGATTCCGCCCAAGGACTTAAGCGACCCGGTTCGCATCGGGGTGCCGCTTGCGCAAATTGAATCGGGCTCACGCGCGACCGTGCACGGTGTTACGGAAGAAGTGCCCGAGATTCTGCGCTATCTCGGTGAAATCGGGTTGCGTCCGGGGGCGCCTGTGCGCATTACCGAGAAAGCGCCGCTCGGCGGCCCCGTGACGATTGCGGTCAACGGCTCGACGCATGCAATCTCGCTCGAGCTAGCTCGCATGGTGATCGTTACCGAATGATCACACGCCTGCTCGTTGCCGGGAACGTCGTTGCCTTTATTTGGGAAGTCGCGATTGGGAAAATGGATACCATAAGCGGCGCTTTCCCCGATACGTCCCCGATCTACAACTTCGTCTTGGCGCCGATCCAAGTCACGCGAAACCACGAATACTACCGGATCATTACCTGTGGATTTATGCACGCGGGTCTGCTCCACATCGTTGTTAACATGATCTCCCTCTGGTCCCTAGGTTTCTTTCTCGAGCGAATCCTTGGGGCTCCGCGTATGTTGCTGATTTATTTCGTGTCGCTCCTTGGTGCCGGTTTCGGCGTTGTGTACTTCTCCGACCCGACGATTCCCACGCTCGGCGCGAGCGGCGCGATTTTTGGTCTCTTCGGCGCGCTCTTCGCGATGGGTTTTAAACTCGGAAAGCCCGGCATGCAGTTGGTACGCGCAAACATCGGCATCCTAGTCTTGAATCTGATCTTCACCTTCTCGATCGCATCGATTTCGAAACAAGCGCACGTCGCGGGCCTCATCACCGGTTTTGTTTTTACGTACCTCATTTTCTATCCACCCAAGCCCGTCTACGCGCGCGTTGTCGACGCAAACACGGGCGAAACGCTGGAATCGCATATCGAGCAAGCATGATCGCGATCGACGATCTCTTCGCAGGCGCGGGCCCCATTGCCACCGCCCTGCCGGGCTTTGAAGCGCGTCCGGGCCAAGTGCAGATGGCACAACTCATCGAGCGCGGCTTTCTCGAAGGCATGCATACAATCGTTGAAGCCGGCACGGGTGTCGGAAAATCGCTGGCCTATTTAATTCCGGCACTGCGCAGCGGCAAGAAGGTCGTTATTTCTACCGGCACGATCGCGCTGCAGGAACAGCTCTACAATAAAGACATTCCGCTGGTGTTGCGCGCACTTGGCATCCAAGCGCGTGTGACGCTCGTAAAAGGGCGCAATCACTACTTGTGCAAGCAGAAGTTCGAGCGCATGCGGACCGAGCGTCTGATGCCGTCCAGCCGCAGCATGCAACGCATGTGGGAGTGGGCCGGGCAGACGGCGACTGGAGACCGCTCGGAGCTGACTTTTCTGCCGCCGCACGACGAGTGGGAACAGCTCGATGCGGACGCCGACGATTGCGTCGGCGAATTCTGCGAGCACTTCAAGGATTGTTACTTTTTTAAGAAGCGCGATGAAGCGAAGTACGCCGATATCATCGTCGTCAATCATGCATTGTTTTTCTTGGATCTCGCAATGGGCGGCGGCCTGTTGCCGCCCTACGATCTGGTCGTGCTCGACGAAGCGCATCAAGCAGAGCGGTGGGCAACCGCGGCCCTTACCGCATCGCTCTCCAAAGCCACGGTCGTGCGGATGATGCGTAAGTTGCACCGCACTTATCAGGTTCCGGGCCATTTCGAATCGGAATTGGAGGAAGGCGTGCGCGCGCTTGAATCAACCCTTGCGCGCGTGCCCGGAGACCGCTATCCGCTTGCGGTCAATGAAGAAGTGAGCCAGCCCCTCGAACAATTGCGCGATACGTTTTTCAGGCTAGAAAATTGGCTTTATGCAAATTGGCATGCGGCCTTGCGCCGCAAGCCGGAAAATGACGCAGAAGGGGAACGCCGTCGCGATCTCGCCATGCGCTCGATCCTCGCCCACATTGCGACGATCGAACGCGCGCAGTCGCCGCAAGACGAAGCGATTGCTTGGGCCGAGCGGGCTGAACACGATGGCCGCTATGAAGTTAATAGCGCTCCCTACGAAGTTGCGGACTTCTTGCGGGCCGCGCTCTTCGACCGCACGCAAAGTGTGGTTCTTACGAGCGCTACGATCGCAAATGGGAAATCATTCGAGTTTCTGCGACGGTGTCTCGGCGTTACGGATGCCCAAGAGCTTGTGGCACCCTCGCCATTCGACTACGCGACGCAAGCGCGACTTTTCCTTGCCCCTGCGCAGCTCAATCCCAAAACGCCGAATTTCTCAAAACTCGCCGCTCCGCTGGTGGAAGAATGTTTGGATCGCAGCGAAGGCCGCGCATTCGTGCTGTTTACATCCTATGCGCGTTTGCGCGAAGTGTACGCGCTTGTGCGGGAGCGCATTCCGTATCCGGTCAAGCTGCAGGGAGAAATGCCACGCACGCACTTGCTGGACTGGTTTCGCAAAACGCCGCACGCGGTGCTTTTTGCAACGGGGACGTTCTGGGAAGGCATCGATGTCGTCGGCGATCAGCTTTCGTGCGTGATCATCGACCGGCTCCCGTTTCCATCCCCCGCCGATCCGATCGTCGCGGCGCGCGTCCAAGCCCTTGAGGCGCGTGGCGAGAACGGATTTGATTCCTACATGATTCCATCCGCTATCGTGCGTCTCAAACAAGGGTTTGGACGTCTCATCCGCTCAAAAAGCGACCGTGGACTCGTAGCGCTTCTAGATGGACGCGCCGCCTCATCGCGTTTCGGACGTATCATTATCGACGCATTGCCACCGGCGACGCAAATTGACCGGTTGGACGAACTCTCCGGATTTTTTCACTCAACCAAAGAGGGTGCATGATGAAGAACGCCTTGCTTATAGCCGCGCTCGTTTGTTTTACCATCGCGCCCGCGTACGCGTGGGGCACGGCGGGGCATCGCCTGATTGGCGAAACCGCAATGCAAACGCTGCCCGTAACGGTGCCGCCGTTCTTACGTACGGACGCGGCGATCAAGGAGGTGACTGCGCTCGGGCCAGAGCTCGACCGCCTCAAGGGCTCGGGAAATCCGCATGACGCCGACGACGATCCGGGTCACTATCTGGATGCGCTGGATGATCTATCCATCGCAGGCGTTGCCCATTTAGAGGCGTTGCCAAAAGACCGGCAAGCGTATGCGACCGCGCTCGCAGCCGCTCACACCAATGAATACACGCAAGGCTATCTGCCATACAGCATTATCGATGGCTGGGAGCAAATTCGCAAAGATTTTACCTATTGGCGCGCCGACAATTATCTTACGGAGCACGCGGCAACGCCGGAAGATCGCGCATGGTTTGCGAGTGACAAAGCCTTGCGCGAAGACTTGACGCTGCGCGATATCGGGGTGTGGGGTCACGTGGTGGGAGATGCTTGCCAGCCGCTGCATGTCACGGTGCATTTTAACGGTTGGGGTAAGTATCCAAACCCGAAGCGCTATTCAACCTCCAGTCTGGTGCACAGTAACTTCGAGGGCGCCTACGTACGCGACCATGCGACGCAAGACGCGGTACGTGCACTGGTCTCTGGGACACCGATAGCAGATACCACAACCCCTGCGGTCATCTCACAAATTGAGGGCTATCTGATCGGGAGCGCGCATGCGGTGGTCCCCCTCTACGAGCTCGATTTACAGAACGCGTTCTCAACGGCGGGCTCGCCGGCCGGTACCACCTTCGTCCAGCACCAGCTGGCTCGGGGGGCTCAAGAAATGCGCGATCTGATCGTTGCGGCTTGGGATTCCAGCCTCACGCAGGGCGTATCGTACCCGTTCATCCCGCTCAGCGACATTCTAAGCGGAAAAGTACTGCCGGCACCTAAATCCTTCGGAAGCGATTAACCCATTGCTTTGCTGGGAAAACCAGCTACAACTGTCATTCTTAGGAGATCATTCATTATGAAGAGCCTCTCGATGCTGGGACTCGTTGCAGTTCTCGCATTAACCATCGCTCCCGTCTCGGCGAAAACAACCAGCGCGCAACGCATGATGCCGACCTGCAAAGGCCGCGTCGTCGTCGTAAACATGACGTCGAAAATGTACTATCCAACCACAAAAATGCACGTGACATCAAGAAAAATGATGATGATGTGCGAAGCCGCTGCGAAAGCCAAAGGGTATCATATGATGCGCAAAAGCATGATGATGAAACCGCATGGTAACAAGATGATGATGCATCCCGCCGTCACGCATCCCGTCGTCAATCCGAGCGGCGCGTTGAACGCTGATAAGGGCGCTTCGCCGAACCCCGATAACAACCAGAACGGCGTGCATACGACCGTCGCACCCAACCCCACGCCTACCCCCTAGGAAACATGTCAAAGGAGGCGGCAGGCGCCGCCTCCTTTGATCGCCTTAGTCTTCGGTGTGGACTTCGCTCTTCGCGCGCTCTTGCAGCTCCGCAACGACTGTAGAGTCTGCCAGCGTCGTGGTGTCGCCGAGCATCCGGCCTTCGGCGATATCTCGCAGTAAGCGCCGCATGATTTTTCCACTGCGTGTTTTTGGAAGCTCTTGCGTGAACGTGAGATACTTCGGCGTTGTAAATTTTCCGAGTTTCTCGCCAACATGCTTGCGCAGTTCATCCGCCAGTTGGTGGCTGCCCGGATCGGTGCCACGGAGCGAAACGAACGCGACGATTGCTTGTCCGGTGATTTCATCAAGTTTTCCGACCACGGCGGCCTCGGCCACGCGCGGATGCTCGACCAGCGCGCTCTCTATTTCAGTGGTTGAAATGCGGTGGCCACTCACGTTCATCACGTCGTCGATACGGCCCATAAACCAGTAGTTGCCTTCATGGTCGCGGCGGCAACCGTCGCCTGCCAAGTATTTGTGCGGAAATTTCGACCAATATGTTTCTTTGTAACGCTCGTCGTCGCCCCAAATGCCGCGCAGCATTGAAGGCCATGGACGCGTCAGCACGATGTAGCCGCCACCACCGAGCGGCACGCTTTCGTTCTTGTCGTTGACGATATCGACGCCGATGCCGGGCAGCGGATGCGTGGCACTTCCGGGCAAAGTGGTTGTAATGCCGGGCAGCGGGCTAATCATGATGCCCCCGGTTTCCGTTTGCCACCAGGTATCCACCACCGGACATTTGCCGCCGCCGATGGTATCGCGGTACCACATCCATGCTTCGGGATTGATCGGCTCGCCCACCGATCCCAAGAGCCGCAGCGACGAGAGATCGTGCTGTTGCGGGTACTCCACGCCCCATTTCATGAACGTGCGAATCGCCGTTGGCGCGGTATAGAGAATGTTGACTTTGTAGCGCTCGACGATTTCCCAGAGGCGGTCCTTATCGGGAAAGTCCGGCGTGCCTTCGTAGATGACGGAGGTTGCGCCGTTGCACAGCGGTCCGTACACGATGTACGAGTGACCGGTCACCCAACCGATATCGGCAGCACACCAATACACATCGTCGTCTTTGAGGTCGAAAACCAGTTTGTGCGTCATCGTCACGCCGGTGAGATACCCGCCCGTGGTGTGTTTGATGCCCTTGGGTTTGGCGGTCGTTCCACTTGTATACAAGAGGAACAACAAATCTTCGGCGTTCATACGTTCCGGCTCGCACTGCGCGGGTTGGCCGCCGATGGCATCGTGCCACCACAAGTCGCGGCCCGGATGCATCTCAACCTGATCGCCGACGCGCTTGGCAACGATGCAGTGCTTGATCGACGGCGTTTCTTTCATCGCTTCGTCGCAGTTGGCTTTGAGCGGAATTTTCTTGCCGCGGCGCCAGCCCTGATCTGCGGTAATAAGTGCGACGCACTGCGAATCATTGACGCGATCTACGATCGAATCGGGCGAGAAGCCCCCGAAGATCACCGAATGCGCCGCGCCGATACGCGCACACGCCAGCATCGCGACGGGTAACTCGGGAATCATCGGCATGTAGATGGCGACGCGGTCGCCTTTTTTGATGCCGAGTTTGCGAAGGCCGTTTGCAAACCGGCAAACATCGTCGAGCAGTTGCTGATAGGTAATCGTCCAACGATCGCCCGGCTCGCCTTCATAGTAGTACGCTATGCGCGAGCCCTTACCGGCGCGCACGTGCCGATCGAGCGCGTTGACCGAGGCATTGAGTTCGCCGTCTGAAAACCACTGTGCGAACGGCTCTTCCCATTCAAGCGTCTTGGTGAAGGGCTTCATCCATTCCAACTTGCGCGCCCACGAAGCCCAGTAGGCAACATAATCGGCTTGCGCTTCCTCGTAGATTCCGGGTTGCGCGTTGGCTTTGGCCGCAAAATCGGGCGGCGGAGGAAAGTGCCGGTGCTCTTGCGAGAGGGCTTCGATTCCTTGAGCGGTCGTCATTTGGACGGTTTACCTGGGGACTGGCTCACAACCTTGCCGAATACTGCGTTGTGAAAATGATGCGGCTTCTGCTGGTTCTTGCGTTCATCATCGCGCTCGGTTCGAACGCCGATGCGCGGCGCAGCCACGAGCCTTCCACGGGCTTAGCAAAGCTTCATTACAACCAAGCGCCGCCGGATTTTGTGTTTCCGGACAGGCGGGGCTACGCCAAAGTCTCGCAGCTCTTGGGCAAGCCGGTCGTGATCAATTTCTGGACGACATGGTGCCATGCGTGCGTCGACGAGATGCCGTATTTCGTGCACTTGCAAGAAGCGTACGGCGACAAAGTAGCCTTCATTTCGCTCTCCAACGAGCCGCAGGGGACGGCCCGGACGTTCCTCGCTCAGCATCACTTCCCGATTCCGCTTTTAGAGGATCCGGGAAGCGTCATTTTCGGGGCCTATTCTGTCCAGCTCTATCCCGTAACCGTCGTCGTGGACGCCCTGGGTGGGGTGTCCTACGTCTCCGTCGGGGGCCTAGATTGGGACGAGCTGCAAGCGGCGGTTAGCAAAGCTTTTGCCTCGAAATAGACCTTAGGCTTGGCAGTCCTTGCAGCTGACTGCTAAAATGTCGCTATGAAGAACGTTCCCGGCGCGCTGGACAAGCGGAAGGCCTATATTCTGGCCACCGTTGTCTACGAGTACGTCGCGACCGCGGAACCTGTTGGGTCCAACACGCTGACGCAGAAGTATAACCTGGGCGTGAGTTCCGCGACGATCCGCAACGAGATGGCGGAGCTCGAGGCGTTGGGCTACCTGGACCAGCCGCACACCTCCGCAGGCCGCATTCCCTCGGACGCGGGCTACCGCACCTACGTTGATGCGCTCATGCAGCCCGAACAGCTGCCGGTGCCTGATCGGCGCCGCATTCAAGACGAGCTTCGCGAGGCTAGCCGTGAATTGGACGACGTCATTGAAACGACCACGCGTCTACTCGGCCGCCTTTCGAACAACGTCGCATTCGTCGTAACGCCGCCAACGGAGGCGCATACGTTCCGGCACATACAAATGATTTGGCTAAGCGCACAAACCGGCGTCGCCGTTGTGATGACCTCGATGGGCACCGCTGCGCAAAGCATGTTCGAACTGCAGAACGACGTCACGCCGGATGATTTGACGCGCCTCTCTAACGCGCTTAATGCGCGCTTGGGAGGCAAGCTGCTTGGCGAAATCAAGGACGCCGCCGTTGCGGGCGCGATTACGGAGATCGGCCTTGGTGACGATGTCCGCATTGCCGTCATGAACGCGCTGCGTTCGGCGCGCTCTTCGGAGACGCCGCACATCAGTTCGGCTGGCGCGCAAAATCTGCTCGATCAGCCGGAATTTCACGATTTGCGCAAACTACGCTCGATTCTCAACATCGTCGAAGAGCAAAAAACGCTCTACGATCTGGTTGCCGATTCGATGGGCAAAGAATCCGCGAGCGTGAAGATCGGACACGAACTGGGATCGGACGACATCATGGAATGCAGCGTGGTGACGGTTCCCTACCGCTTTGGCCAGCATGCGATCGGCATGCTCGCAATTCTCGGGCCGCGGCGCATGCCGTACGCCCGTTTAATGGCGCTCGCTTCGGGTACGGCGGAAACGCTGAGCGAACGCCTCTCAGACGTCGAAATAAAGTAGGGAAATGCCAACCACCGATTTTTATGAAATTTTAGGCGTCCCTCGTGGTGCCTCGGGCGATGAAATAAAGAAAGCCTACCGGGCCCTTGCGCGCACGCATCACCCTGACGTCGCCGAAGATAAGGCGCAGGCCGAGCACCGCTTCAAGGAAATCAACGAAGCCTACGAAGTGCTCTCCGATCCACGCAAGCGCGAACAGTACGACCGTTTCGGCCATGTGGGCAATGGCGTCGGCGCCGGCGGATTTAGCGACTTCGGCGGATTCACCAACGGCTTTGGCGGCGGCGGTTTCGGCGAGATTTTCGACATGTTCTTTAGCGAAGCGCGCACGGCGGGGCCGCAGGCGCGGCGCAACGGACCATCGCGTGGGTCCGATCTGCGCTACGATTTGGAAATCACGCTCGAAGACGCATTTGGCGGCAGCACGAAAGAGATCAACTTCAATCATCTGGCGTCGTGCGAAGAGTGCAAGGGGAGCGGTGCAGAACCGGGCACACTCGTCGTTCCATGCGACCGCTGCGGTGCGAGCGGTGTAATGCGCCAAGTGCGCCAAACGCCGCTGGGACAATTCGTTACGCAATCGACCTGCAACAAATGCATGGGTGACGGCCAAGTTGTGCAAACGCCTTGTACCTCGTGCGCGGGCCGCGGGCGAACAGAAGTTGAACGCAAGTTGACCGTGCGCGTTCCCGCAGGCGTTGATGACGGCAGCCGCATTCGCATCTCCGGCAGCGGCGAAGCGGGTATTCGCGGTGGTCCGGCGGGCGATCTCTATGTGTACCTCGCCGTTATTCCGCACCCGAAGTTTCGCCGCGACGGACTCGATACGATCACCGATCTTGTGGTGTCATTTCCCCAAGCGGCGCTGGGCGGCCATGTGAAAGTTGCCTCACTCGACGGAGAGCTTTCGCTAGCGCTCCATCCCGGGACGCAGAGCGGCACGCTCTATAAAATGAGGGGCCATGGGATGCCGAGCGTGCGCGGCACGCAGCGAGGCGATCACATCGTGACGGTTCACGTCGCGGTCCCGGCAAAGTTGACCAAACGCCAACGCGAGCTGCTCGAAGAGTATGCGCGCGCCGGTGGTGACCGGGTCGAAGAGAAAAACTTTTTCGATCGCGTCAAGGACGCGTTCAAGCCCGATTAGCAGCCGTTTCTTCGTCGAAGGCGCGTATAAAGCGGGCGAGGTTGTTGAACTTCTCGGCGGCGACGCACGCAAAATCGTCACGGTCCTGCGCATGAACTCTGGGGACACCATCGAGGTGATCGATTCGGCAGCGCAGCGTTTTTCAGCGACGCTTACGCTTGCCAATCATCGCGTGACCGCGCATTTGGATGCACTTTGCCTGGTCGCCGAGGCGGCCGATCGTTGGCGCATTACGCTCGCGCAAGCCCTACCCAAGGGCCAGAAGATGGACTTCGTCATCGAGAAAGCAACCGAGCTGGGAATCGCGGAAATTTTTCCGCTGTTCTGCGAGCGCACGGTCGTCGACGACGTGGGCCCGGGTAAATTGGAGCGCTGGCGGCGGTTGGCGAAGACCGCCGCGCAACAGTGCGGCCGCTCTACGGTTCCCGTACTCAACGATGCGCAATCGCTAACCGGCTTCGTGGGGTGTTTTAAGAAGTACGATACGGTTCTCTTTGCGTGGGAATTGGCCGGCCGAGAGCCATTGCGTGAAACACTGCCGCCGCTACTCGAGCCGGCGCGCGAAATTCTCATCGTTATCGGCCCGGAGGGTGGCTTCTCGAACGATGAAGCTGCGCGAGCCAAGGAAGCGGGAGCGCATCTGATTTCGCTCGGACCCCGCATTTTGCGAACGGAGTCCGCTGCGGTTGTGGTTTTGGCGATCTTAAATTACTTGAGTTAACCGGAACCCGTGCTGGCCCCGTCGTATACCCCGAGGTTGATATGAGCAAACGTTTGGAAGAGCTGCAAGCCGGCACATCGGTATTTGTCGGTGAGGAGCAAGTCGGCGAAATCCGCGGGGTCTACAGCATCGGTGAGTCCAAGCTCGCCGAATACCTCAACGTTTTGTGGAGCTCGCGCGCGACAGAACTGCTTGTTCCGACCACCGAGGTGCGCGACATCGAGGATCGTGGCGTCGTGCTTGAGGGTCCGCTCGAAAGCTATGATGATCTCGCGGCCTTCGATGCGCCCTCGCATCCGGATATCACGCGGCTCGACGCATGAGCATGAAGTTTTCCATCGTCATCCCCACATATAATGAAGCCGGTGGCATCGAGCGGCTCGTCGTGGCCTTGGACGACGTCTTCAGGCGCAACAACCTGGACGGCGAGATCGTCATCGTCGACGACAACTCGCCCGACGGCACGGGCCAGATTGTAGACCGGCTTTCGCAAACCCACCCGGTGCGCTGCCTGCACCGACCTGGGAAGATGGGACTTTCAAGCGGCGTCATCGACGGCTGGAGATTTGCGCGCCCGGATTCCGAGGCGCTCGGCGCGATGGACGGCGACTTCAGCCACGACATCAATATCTTGCCGAAGATGGTGGAAGCACTCGAGAGCGGTGGCTATGGCCTGGCCATCGGCAGCCGCTACGTTCCCGGTGGCGGCATCGAAAATTGGCCGCTCAAACGCAAGATCACCTCGCTCGTTGCGATCTCCCTTGCAAAGCCGCTCACCAAAGTCAAAGACATTACGAGCGGCTATTTCTTGGTGAAACGTTCCGCCATCGAAGGCGTCGATCTTGATCCGATCGGTTTCAAAATTGGTTTGGAAGTGATTGCCAAAGCCCATTACGGCAACGTGCTCGAGGTTCCGTTCGTCTTTACCGATCGAGTGGCCGGCGAATCGAAGCTCAACCAAAAAGAAATCTTCAATTACCTCAAGCAGTTGAGCAAGATCTACGTCGGGAAATTCAGGCCAGGGGCCGAACGCCTTAACTAATGGCGATGCCGGAGTGGCTGCGCAGGCGGCGCAATAAGAACGAAACAACCGAAGATGCAGCGCAATGGACGAAGTGTCCGAAATGCGGCGAGGTTTTATACCGCAAGGATTTAGCTGCCAATCTTTCTGTGTGTACGAAATGCAGCTACCATTTTCGCATGCACGCGTTCGACCGCGTTTCGATGATTATCGATAGTGATTTCAACGAAATTGGAAATGAAGTGCTGCCCGGCGATCCGCTCAACTGGGCCGATACCAAGAGCTATCCGGACAAACTTAAGGCGGCGCGCGAAAAATCACAACTAACCGAAGGCGTCGTATGCGGGTTTGGAACGATCTCCGGGCATCCCGTGGCGCTCGCCGTTATGGATTTTAATTTTCGCGGCGGTACGATGGGAACCGTTGTCGGCGAACGTATCGCCATGTTGCTCGAAGAAGCGCGCAAGCGCGAAGTTCCCTGCATCATTTTTACGGCGAGCGGAGGAGCGCGTATGGAAGAAGGCATGCTCGCGCTCATGCAGATGGCGAAGATCACCGCGGCCGTGAGCCGTTTTATGGGCGAGGGCAATTTCTTCCTCACCGTCCTCACCGATCCAACCACTGGCGGCGTATCGGCGTCTTTCGCTTTCCAAGGCGACATTATCATTGGCGAGGCCCGTGCGATGATCGGGTTTGCGGGGCGGCGCGTTATCGAACAGACGATCCGCCAAAAACTTCCCGATAATTTTCAGACTGCGGAGTTTCTGCTCGAAAAAGGTCACATCGATATGGTGGTTGAGCGAAGCCGCATGAAAGAGACGCTCGCGCGCCTGCTTGACTACACGGCTAAGAAAGCGCCGGTCGCCGTATGAACGTCATCGTCGAGCGCGAGAAGAAATTGCTTGAGCTCGAAAAGACCATCACCGATCTGCGCGCGGCGGCTACGACACAGCCCAGCCTCTCCGCTGCAATCGAGTCGCTCCAGCAAGAATATAAGAAAATCCAGCGCGATATCTTCGGGTCCATGACCCCCTGGCAGAAAGTCAACATGTCACGCCACCCGGAGCGGCCGAGGTCCTCCGAGTATATCGAGCAGCTCGAGAGCTTCGATCAACTGCACGGAGACCGCCATTTCCGCGACGATCCGGCGGTCCTCGGCGGCCTCGCGAAGCTTGGTGAACGTAGCGTGATGGTGATCGCGCAGCAGCGTGGCCGCGATACCAAAGAAAATCTCAAGCTCAACTTTGGCATGGTTACCCCGGAGGGCTATCGCAAGGTCAAGCGTCTGGTAGACCTCGCATCTCGTTTGGGTATTCCGGTCGTGACGTTTGTTGATACGAAGGGTGCCGATCCCGGCATCGGATCCGAAGAACGCGCACAGTCCGAGGCGATCGCGCAGTGTCTCTACTCGCTGACCGTTGCCCGCGTGCCCATCGTGGCCACCGTGGTCGGTGAAGGCGGCAGCGGGGGCGCGCTCGCGCTCGCGATTGCCGATCATGTAATCATGCTCGAGCACAGCACCTACTCGGTTGCTTCCCCCGAAGGCTGCGCCGCTATCCTGTGGGGCGATGCGGCAAAGGCGGAAGAAGCGGCGTCGCACTTGAAGTTAACTTCTCAGGACCTGCTCGGGTTTGGGATTATCGATGAAGTCATCCCCGAACCGCTAGGCGGGGCGCACCGCGATGCGCCGGCTTTGATTGCAACGACCTTGCAAAAAATCGAAGAAACGCTCGCGAGATTGTCGGCCTTGAGCGCCGAGGATTTGGTTGAGGAACGCTATCGCAAATATCGGCGTATCGGCGCATGGCAGGTAGAGCGTCAGAAAGCAGTAGCGATCAGCGGATGAAACGCAAAGCGCGTTCTCATCAAGGCCTCCGTCTCTTTAGCCGTCTCGCCGTCGCAATGATGTCGCTTATTGTGTTTGCACTTGTGGGCGTTCAATTTGCGCATATCATAGATCGTAACGTTGCAATGGGCCGCTCTTTGCACGACATTCAGTCCGACGTGCAAACCTTGCGCGAACGCAAGCGCGAGCAAGAGCGCGAGCTCATTCGCTTAAGCGACCCGGGTGGTTCCGTTCCGGAGATCCACGATCGGCTGCATCTGGTCGGGCCCAAAGAAACCATCATCTATCTGCGGGCTCCCAAACCGCCCGCACCGTGACGCAACGCGTTCGCGGGACCGTGATCAACGTTCACATGTTTGGCGCGACCGTTCGTTTGGAAAATGGGGAGATGGCCTCCGTTCCAATTGCCGACGTAAATGCGAACCGGGCGACATACACGCGAGCGCTTTCCGGGAAGACCGACTTGCCCTTTGATGCCCATCCGGGCACCCGCCACAAGATCCTGGTGCTGGCCAAGACGCGCATCGACGAACCCATCGACCCCTCGTCGGCGCCGCCTGAGATTACGGACGAACATCTCGAGGAGCAAATTGCAAGTTATCTTAAAGAAACGCAAGAGTGGGAAGCAGAAGACGTACCGGCCGCACACGAGCGCCATTTCCTGCGCAAGAAACGCCGCGCTGCCTTCTTTGAATCCCGCCATTCGAAAGACCGCTAATGTCTGAGAACTCGGCCGTCATCTCCATCGGCACGAATTCCACCCGTATGTTACTGGTGGATTGGTCGGCAAAGCGCTTCGGACTATTCGGCGAACACGCCACGCGCATCGTCAAGCAACGCTCCACCGGTACGCGCATTGGGGAAGGCCTCAAGGAAGCCGGGCGCCTCGATGAGACGGCGATGCGCCGTACGCTTGAAGTGGTTGAAGAATACATGAATGAATTGCGCGGCAAGGCCGAAGGCTTGCACGCGATTGCAACGAGTGCCCTGCGCCGCGCAGAGAATGCAGACGAATTCATCGAGCAAGTGCGCGATATTACCGGTGTGAAACTCAACATTCTCGATGGCAAAGACGAAGCAGCGGCGTCCTTCCGTGGCGCAGTGCCCTCGCTGGATGACGTCGAGAACCAGCGTGTCGGCGTCATCGATGCGGGCGGAGGCAGCACCGAATACGCGATTGGTGAACACGAACACGCCGATCAAAGCCTCTCCTGCGAAATCGGCGCGGTTCGCTTGACCGAGTGGTTTCCTGCGCTGTCCGGCAAAGACGGGATGGTCGAAAATCAGGTCATCGCCAAGGCACGCGAAAAAGCGCGCGAACTCCTCGACCGGATTACGTCCCTGCCCTCGGTCGCAGCAGTTGCGATCGTGGGCGGAAGTGCGACCACTGCGCTTTCGGTGGTGCGCGGACACCACGCGCGCTTCGGCGATCAAATTCTAAGGCGTGACAAACTGGGCGACGCTTTTAACATGCTCTGCGAACTGCCGTGTGAGAAGCGCAAAACGGTGCCGGGCATGAATCCGCAGCGCGCCGACATCTTACCGGCCGGCATGTTGATTTTGGATACGGCGCTCGAATTGCTGGGCAAGGATCAAGCCACGGTGAGTTATACCGATCTGCTTTTCGGCTACTTGCTGCTCGAACGCGAAGGTAGTCTTTACCTGACGTGAAGATCGGTCTCGTCTCCGATACACACATGTTTCGTCACGCGAAGGCTTTGCCGAAGGCGCTCGTGCGCGGCCTAACGGAGCACAAGGTGAGCGCGATTCTGCATATGGGCGATTTCACGGATCTCGGGATTGTCGAACACTTTGAAGCAATTGCGCCGTTTGACGCCGTTGCCGGGAACAACGATAATGACGCGATCGTCCAGCGGTTTGGCCGAAAAAAGATCATCGAAATCGGCAAGGTTCGCATCGGGATGGTGCATGGCGATAGCTTCACGGGGAAGACACTTCGCGTCGCGCAAAGCGCTTTTTTTGACGAACGCGTGGATGCGATTTTGTTCGGCCATTCACACCAGCCGTATTGCCAACTGCACGGCAAAACGTGGGTCGTCAATCCGGGCTCGCCGACCGATAAGCGCGTGCAGCCCCAGTTTTCGTATGGCATTCTCAATATCGAAAACGATACTATTACCCCACGGTTGTACTACTACGCCGACAAGTCGAACTAGCGGGGCGAGGCAAAATGTCCGAAGCCGCGAAACAAGGCCCTGCCATGGGATGATGGTGGAACTGGTAGACACAACAGACTTAAAATCTGTCGCTCGAGAGAGCATCCGGGTTCGATTCCCGGTCATCCCACCAAATTAGCCTTATTTTATAAGGCTTTTTCTTTTGCGTTTTCCAAAAGTGGGCCCGAAGTGGGCCCGAGCCCTGCAAGACGTTCGTCGATGCAGTGCACTGCTGCGGAAGAGGCGCGCTTGGTCGCGTGCCCGTAGGTCGTGAGGGTCGTGTAACTCGTGGAGTGCCCGAGCGCGTCCTTGACGGTCTCGATGTTTTCGCCGACGCCAAGAGCCAACTTGCGAACGTGTGCCGCATGTCGTGAAGGCGCGTCGTGCTAATGTTTGCTTTCGTCGCGATCCTGTGGAAGGCGTTGCTTACCGATGTGGGGTTGAGTCTGCGCCCCGACGCTACCGCGAATATCCACCCGCAGTCTTCGTAGAACTCGCCTGCTGCGAGCTTGTCTGCGTTTTGGGAGGCTCGGTGCTTCCGTAACGCCGATAGCGCATTTCCCGAGAGGCGAACGCATCGAACCTTGCCCGTCTTGGTAC
>JBHEMH010000012.1:38138-79820 GCA_046262675.1 Vulcanimicrobiaceae bacterium | reverse complement strand
CTCGTACACCTACACGAATAGCTCGATTAAGTACGGCAAGAATAACGGCGTCTCGGTTCTTGATCCGATCAACAACCAGATCCGCAGTTACAATTCCTACACGTCGTATTGCGCTGGAAAAGTCGTTGCCAACGTACAGACCGACACGACGAATTGCGCAACGTCGCTAGCGAACGGCAGCACGGCCGTCAGTTCGGCGGCGTGCTTCGCACCCGACGGTACACCGGATCCGGCTTGCGTTGCCGGCGATATTGCCAACCCGTACTGGAATGCTCCGGTACAAAAGACGTTCGACCTGAATGCAAGCTACATTCCGTTCGACATCTTCCCGGGTGCGTTTAACCTGGGATCGACGTCGTTCGAAGTTCCCAACACTGCCACGCTCGTATTGAACTACAAGCACGATCGTCTTTCGATCACGCCGTCGTTCCAATACCGCTCGGGCAGCTACTACGGTGCTCCTCTGGTTAGCCCGGGTGTCGACCCGGCGAGCGGATGCGCGCCATTGCCCGGCACCGCGCCGGACGCAGGGCGGTATGTCGGTGGCACGGCTGGCTTCGGTGCCGGCGGTGCATACGATGCTACCACGTGCAACAACGCGCTTCTCGGTATCCCGACTGCCTCAACGGGCGTCTTCGATAACCTCGGAGCGTTCCGCGATCCGAGCCGCTTTACGGCGCATCTCGCGTTCGCGTACGAAGCCTCAAAACAGGTCAGTATGAACCTGACGTTTGCAAACCTCATCGATCGCTGCTTCGGAGGAAGCAGTGCCCCCTGGGTTGACGCAACCATCGCCAGTGGTATTCCGCGCTCGAAGATCTGCGGATATGGCTCTGGAGCGCTCAACCCCGTCGGCAACTTCTACAATCCCGGCATGGCGGTCCAACCGCTGGTTGCGTATCCGTACGTTCCGCAGTTTGGCTCGCTTCCGATCTCGGCGTACTTCGAGGTCAAGCTCAAGATCTAAGGGATCTTAGCATAAGGAAAAAACCCAAGGGTGGGTAAGCAATGGGCCCCGGCGTTTGCCGGGGCCCATTGTCTTGTATCCAGAACCTCTGGCTGCAATGCAGTATGGATATCAGTGCGAAGAGTGCGAAACCGCGGTCTTCCCCGCCACGACAATGAGCGAGCTCAAATGGCTCAAAGACCGGATTCACGTTGTTCGCGAGGTTGCAAAACACGTGCAGGGCGGTCTGGACACGTGGATGCGCGACGGCTTGGAATTCCTGGAAACGCACACCGGCCATAGCGTCGTGCTCGTACGGCGGCGGTAAGTCGCACTACTGTTTTGAAGTGTTCCAGGCGGGCTTTTCTCGCAGGCGCGCGTGTCCGAATCCGATGAGTCTCGCATTGACGTCGCCGGCAGCCACACTCCACGCTCCTTCATCTACAAGCCGGAAAACCGCTGGGTCTTGCCGCGCAACGAGGGCCCGAGCCGCTTCGTACTTTTTGTCATCCGCCCTGTAGAGGTGGCGTCCGACATGCAGTACTGTCGTGTTGAAGAACAGAGCCATTATGCATGAGAGTGCGAGCGACCAGCGCGCAAGACGAGGGTGCTCGCGCAGTACCAGAGCCGTCGCGACGGCAAAAAGGCAAATCAGAGCGACGGTGTAGTGAACGCCTGTGCGGCCAAATGGGAAGTGAAAATCGTTTGCTAAAAACAATTCGGCGAGCAACGGGAGCACTACGAATACCCGCCAACGTAAGAAGAGCGGCGCAAACGCGAAAGGCACCAGCGTCTCGATCAAAAACGCAATGTTCTGCGTGGGGTGCGGCCACGACAGTGCGTACCGCGGCATCGAGGCATGCTGACCAAAAAACCCGACAATGAGGTAATAAGAAACGACATTCACAAGGGCGAGGATCGTAACGATCCCACCCAATTTGCGATCGTACCAAATCGCTCCAATGACGCCAAACCAGATTAAAAACAGACCGACGTCCTCTTTAACACCGAGCAGCGCCTGAGCGAAAAGCACGACCCAGAAAATTGAACGCTTATACACCGCGCCGGCAAGCCCGAAAATCAGCAACGGTTCAAACAATGATTCTGAGAAGTCATTGTAGGCAAAGCCTTGGACGGATGGGGCAATCAAGAACGCCATCGACAACAAAATGGCCGGTAATTTCTCGACGCCTACAAGTCGCGAAAACGCATAGAGACCTACGGCTGCGAATCCGATCATGCAGACCTGCGCAGCGATCAGTGTCTCCTGGTACGGGTACATGCGAACAAAGGGGACCAAGGTTATTAAAAGCCAGGAGTCGTGGACGTACCAGTGCGAGCGCATTTCGGCCCAATTGAAAGCACTGCCGGTGTGGGCGAAGTTTACGAGCGTTTGTAAGAAAATGCCGTTGTCTGCACCGTAGTATAAAGCGTGAAGTTTGTTGAGGTCCAAATAAAAATACAGTGCAATGAAACTTATTGCTATTGCCAATATAAATCGCATGTACTACCCCTGGTTAACCCATTGGCGTAACGATCGGTCGCGCAGAAAAAGATACGTGCGGAGTGCTTCGGGAGCGCGGTGTTTGCTCTTTGCAAAAGAAAAGAGCGCTTTCTGGAAGCGCCCTTTGACATTTAAGGTGGCGTCGCAGTTACTGTGGGATGCGCAAGTGCTGTCCCGGGAGGACGGCTGTGTTGCCGAGGTGATTGACGGCGCTGATGCGGTCGACTGTTTCTTGCACGTCGCCATCGGCGCCCGTGTGAGAAGCGGCAATTCCGAAGAGTGTTTGTCCCGGCTGGACGACGACCGTGCTGAAGCGCTCGGTACTGGCGGCGTAGAGATGCATGCTCGAGAGAGTCGGCAAGGCCACCATGAGACTGAGCGTCGCCAGTGCGATGACCGGCATGAGGCTGAATTTTTTGCGCTTACCCATGGTTACTCTCCTTACCCGTATCTTGTGCCGAACAGTTGTTCGTGTACATTTATACCCACATTTTGTGCCAAACGCCTGTTCGTCCCCTAGATTTTACCATACCCACTCGATTGGGTGTCAAGAGCTTTCTCGAACATATGTTTGCTTTCTGCTCCGGCCTATGGTACTTTATAGCCAAACGCGATGCCACACGTATGGCATCCTTGTCGGGGGATTTATGCAATCAGGCACAACCGAGCGCCAGCAGCGCATTCTGGAAGTGATTTCGGAGTACACGGCGGAGCGAGGCTATCCGCCATCCGTACGCGAGATCGGCGAGCGGGTCGGCCTCTCGTCCTCCTCGACCGTTCAGTCTCACCTCAAGACCTTGGAGCGCCGCGGCCTTATCAGCCGCGACCCGACCAAGCCGCGAGCGATCCGCAGCGAGGCGACGCACCCCACCAACCCGCCCCCGCCCGGGCCCGAGACGCTCACAATGCCCATTATCGGCCGCGTAGCAGCCGGCGTGCCGATTACGGCCCAGGAGAATATCGAGGGGGAGTTTGTGCTTCCCAGCGCCTTTGCGCGCCACTCCGACTCATTCATGCTGCGCGTCGCCGGCGATTCAATGATCGGCGCCGCCATTCTCGACGGCGATCTCATTTTGGTCCGGCCGCAAAAAAATGCCAATAACGGCGAGATCGTCGTGGCAATGCTCGATGGCGAAGCCACCGTCAAAAGATTCTATAAAGAAGAAGGCCGCGTGCGCCTGCAACCGGAGAATCCAGCAATGGCGCCAATCTACGGCAGCGATGTCACAATCGTCGGGCGCGTCGAAGCCGTCGTCCGTAAACTCTAAGTCCCCAGGCGGCTTTTTCGGCTGGTTTGACCGGGTGGTCGTTCCGCCGATGCAGCGTTTCGGCGAATTGCCGGCCATGCTCGCCATCCGCGAAGCGCTTCCTTGGAGTCTGGTCGGCCTCGCCGCGGGGCTCCTCTTGTTTTTCCTCGCGTCTTTTCACGATGCGCCCGCACTGCCGTTTGCCAAGCGCTACGCAGCGGCACTTCTGCCCGGCTTTGGATTGATGTCCGTGACGCTCGCGGCGATTCTCCCGTACAAGTTAGCGGTGCGCCTCAGAATCAGTCCGGCGTTGCTCGTCGCGACCACGATGGCCGCATTTTTTTTGTCCCCGCCGACCGCGCGAATCGTTGATTTTGCAACCTACTTGCGAGCAATCGGGGCCAGTGGGTTGTTCTTGGCGATCGTCATCGCGATGGTCGCGTCTGCATTGTGTCTGCTCATTAAAAACAATGTGGTTGCCGCACTCATCATCGTTGGCGCGGCGTGGTTTGCATTTTCGCACCATCTCTCGCTTAGCGACGCGGTTCTCGCCCTGCTCCGGCCCCTTGCGTTCTTAGGTGATACGTATCTTGCGCTCATCCTCATTACCTGCGTGGAGACGCTCTTGTGGACGGGCGGCGTTCACGGCCCCGCGCTTGTCGCGGGGATTATTACGCCGGTGTATCTTGTTTTACAACAACAGAATACGACTGCATACTACGATCACGCCCCCTTGCCGCACATCGTGGTTACCTCGCTGTTTCTTTTCGTCTTTCCCGGTGGCGCGGGCGCCACGCTGCCGCTTGTGGTTCTGCTGCTCTTTAGCCGGGTCGAGCGCTTGAGAAAAGTAGCGCGCTACACGCTGTTGCCCTCCATCTGCAACATCAACGAACCGCTGCTTTTTGGCCTGCCCCTTGTGCTCAATCCCTTTCTTGCGGTGCCGTTCGTCCTCGCACCCGCGGTGCTCGCGACGGTCACGTTTGCCGCCGTTAAATGGGGCTTCGTCCGCGCGCCCGCTTTTTACTATCCCTCCTCAATTCCAAGCCTGCTCTCGACCTACCTCGCGACGCTCGATTGGCGGGCCGTCATTTTGGTGAGCGTCAATATCGCGATTGCCGGTGCAATTTATTTTCCGTTTGTGCGCGCGTACGAACGGCACGAGATGCAAGCATGAGCATCATCGAGCAACTGTGCGAGCGATACGATATTGCGCAAGAGGTTAAAACCGCGGCACAGCAGGCTTTTCGGGGCATGAGCGCCTTACGGTATCCCGCGCAAGAACACAATAAACTGCGCGTCATCGGCGCATTTATGGACGAGGGACTCGCCGAAAGCGATTTGGCGGGTTCGACCGGATACGGATACGACGACGCCGCGCGCGAGCGATATGAGTCTTTGCTCTGCCGCTTGTTTGGAACGCAAGGCGCGCTTGCACGCCTTTCGATCGTGAGTGGGACCCATGCAATTGCCGTTGCAATTGCGGCGTGTGTTCCGCACGGGCATGCGTTGCTTAGCATAACCGGGCGGCCCTACGATACGCTGCGCAACGCAATCCTCGATGCGCCCAACTCCCTTACTTCAAACGGCCTGCTTTACCGTGAAGTGGGGCTACAGAGCGGGGCGTTCGACCGGGATGCGATTGCGGCCGAACTTGAAAAGGACGATCTCGCAGCGGTCTTCGTGCAGCGTTCCCGCGGATACGCGACCCGGCCCTCGGTGAACATAGCGGCATGCAAAGACGTGTTCGATTTCATCCGCGGGCTCCGCCCGGACCTCTCGATCCTTGTCGATAATTGCTACGGCGAGTTGGTAGAGACACACGAGCCGACCCATGTTGGGGCCGATTTGATCATGGGATCGCTCATTAAGAACCTCGGCGGCTCGATCGCACCCGCCGGCGGTTACGTCGCCGGACGTGCGGATCTTTTGGAACGCGTTGCTGCGCGTCTTTATGCACCGGGTTTGCGCAATGCGCTCGGTCCGACACTCGGTTTCGGACGCAATTTTTTGCAAGGTCTGTTTCTCGCGCCGCTTGTTGTAGAGCAATCACTGCGGGGCCTGGATTTTGCAGCCGCACTCTTCTCGTCGCTCGGTTTCGAAGTCGATCCGCAGCCCGGTAGCGTGCGAACCGATATCGTTCAGGCCATTGCCTTGCGTACTTCGCAAGCCGTCTTGGCCTTCGCACGCGGCCTGCAAAAGGCGATGCCGGTGAACGGTCGCTTTGGGCCGGAGCCCGGTGCGGTGCCCGGCTATACGGACGCCGTCGTGATGTCGAGCGGCGCCTTCATCTCCGGGGCAACGGTGGAACTCTCATGCGATGCGCCCTTGCGCGTGCCGTATGAGGTCTACTTGCAAGGTGGCGTCATGGCGGAACATACAATCGTTGGCTCGCTGCTCGCTGCGGGTGCCGTTCTGCGCGAGGGATGAAGGCGACGGACGCGGCGCGCAGAAGCCACAGGCGCAAGTGGCAGATGAGCGAAGCCCCGCGCAGCAGCGGCAATACTACAGGGCCCCGGTCGACTTTGCAGTCGCTGCGACGCGTGCGGACGATGACGCTGTACTCGCGTCGCGCGCACACGATCTTTCGGGCGCGGGCATGCGCCTTTCGATGGATCGGGATTTAAGTAAGGGCCAAGTGCTTGAACTGCACTTCCGCTTGCCCACCGGCGCGCCCGAAATCAAGGCCTTCGGCCTCATCGTGCTCTCGTATTTTGAAGGAAGTTCCGGCCGCTACTACCACGGCATAGCGTTCACGCGCATTTCCGCGAGCGACCAAGAAGCGATCGTGCACTACATTCATGAAGTGCAGCAGCGGTCGCTTAAGAACTAGGCGGCCGTGTCTTCTCCGAGAAACCCGTAGAAGAAGTACTTGTTTCCGTCGGACGTGCTCACCACAATGCGGGTATCTTCAATCGAAGCCGATGTGATCGTCTTGCCGATCATCGTTTCGAGAATCGCCTGAGCTTGCATGAATTCTGCCTCTCGCAGGGCGTCCGGCTCGATCTCAATGAGACCGAGCAGCTCGTCGACCTTATCTTCCATCCGCCCTGCCTCTGGATATGGTGTGCTTAGCGTCACCTTTATCATATCGTCCGGTGCTTGCAAAATCGTTAATCCCCCAAATTAGAATCCGTAGGCACCAGGAAGCGCCCGTCTCCACAATAGAAGGCCCGTGCCCGATGTATCTTTTGGAGGTCCTGTCCGGACCGCTCGACGGGAAGACCTGGCCCTTCGAACGGGAGATCACGATTGGACGCGATGACGCGGTGGCCGACGCTTGTATTACCATCGACCGCTATATTTCCCGAAAACACGCAAAGCTAAGAGCGGAAAAGGGCAGCTTGCTGCTCTCCGACCTAGCGAGCCGCAACGGCACCCGGCTGGACGGTAAAACCGTCAATGGTGAAGCGGCGCTTGCTGTCGGCGTCCCCTTTGTGGTGGGGCGTACCGTTTTGCGCGTAACGCAGAGCTAGGAGCCATATGCAGACCGCCGGCACCATCGAGCGGATTCGCGCCATGCTCGCCGGGATGCCGCGGCCGCACGGACTCGTTCCGACCATGGGCGCGCTCCACGGCGGGCACCTGAGCCTCGTGGCCGCTGCCCGGGCCGAATGTCAAACCGTGTCCGCCTCGGTTTTCGTCAATCCGCTGCAGTTCGCGGCGGGTGAAGATCTAGAAAGGTATCCGCGAGACCTCGAGGGCGACATTGCCAAGCTCCAAGAACACGGGTTGGACGTACTTTTTTCACCGGATGCCGCCGAAATGTACCCTCCGGGATTCTCTACGAACGTGGACGTTGGCGAAATGGGCGGCACGTACGAAGGCGCGGTGCGCCCGACGCATTTTCGCGGGGTTGCGACGGTGGTGGCGAAGTTGCTCACGATCATGCAACCTGACGTGCTCTTTCTGGGGCAGAAAGATGCACAGCAAACCGCGGTGCTGCGGCGTCTCGTGCGCGATCTCGCCTTTCCGGTAGAGGTGCGCATCGTTCCGACCGTTCGTGACTCCGACGGCCTTGCGTTATCGAGCCGCAACGCGTATCTGGGCACACAAGAGCGTGAGGCCGCCCCTACGCTTTATGCGGCGCTCACCGCAATGCGCTTGTTGCTGCATCAGGGAATGACCAAAGAGGCGGCGCTTGCGCAGGCAAAATCGATTTTAAGTCCGCTTGCGCAACTGGACTATCTCGATATTGTGAGCGCAAACACGTTCCAGCCGCTCTCCAGTTTAAAAGTGCCGGCGTTTATCATTGGTGCCGCCCGTTTCGGAAAAACGCGATTGCTCGATAATTTGTGGATTACAAAATGAAAGGCACGCGCGTTTTGCTCGGCGTCACCGGCGGGATTGCGGCCTATAAGGCGGCTGCGCTCGCGAGCACGCTCGTGCAAGCCGGTGCAATCGTCGATGTCATCATGACGGCGGAAGCGGAGCGATTTATTACGCCGCTCACGTTCTCATCGCTTACCGCGCGACCGGTGTATACCTCGCTCTGGGATGCGCCCGAGCGGATTCCGCACATTCGGTTAGTGCGTGAAGCGCAGGTCGCCATCGTTGCGCCGGCAACAGCGAACATTCTGGCCAAACTTGCAAACGGCGTCGCCGACGACTTGCTGAGCACGGCGTTGCTTGCTGCCAGAATTCCCATCATTGTTGCGCCTGCGATGAATTCGGCCATGTTCGAGCACCCGGAAACGCAAGCGCATCTGCAGACGCTCTCAGAACGCGGCATCACCATCGTTGCGCCGGAGTCCGGATTTTTAGCCGAGCGCGAGAGCGGCGTCGGACGGTTGGCAAGCGAGGAACGCTTGCTGGATGCGATTCGCATGGCGGTCACTGCCGGAAAGGGCGCGCTGCGGGGCAAGCGCGTCGCGATCACGGCGGGTCCGACACGAGAGCCGATGGACCCGGTGCGCCACCTCTCTAACGCCTCCACGGGCGCAATGGGCATCGCACTCGCCCAGGAGGCGGCGGCGCGCGGTGCCGATGTCACCTTGATCCTTGGCCCGACTGCGCTGCTGCCGCCGGCCGGCGTGCGCACGATTCGCGTCGGGACCGCGCAAGAAATGTTCCAAGCGGCAATTGCGGATGCCACCGGCGCAGATCTCACCATTGCATCTGCGGCGGTTGCTGATTGGCGCCCGGTGGAGCAGTCGGCGCACAAGCTCAAGAAAAGTGATGCTGACTTAAACGTGCGCATGGTTCGCAATCCGGATATTCTGAAAACCCTTGGCGAGTGCAAGGGCGCAACATTCTTAGTCGGCTTTGCGGCAGAGACCCAAGCGCATGAGGAAAACGCGCTCGATAAATTGCGAAACAAAAACTTGGATGCGATCGCCGTCAACGACGTTTCGCAAGAGCGCGGTTTTGGGACCGTGGAGAATACGCTGACCTTGTTGTTCTCCGGTGGCGAGCGCGAAGAGCTGGGCACGGGCGCCAAAGCTCTGCTTGCCGCGCGCATGCTCGATGCCATCTCCAAGAAAATGGAAGCCATGAAGTAATGCTGCTTGCGATCGACGTCGGCAATACCGAAACCAAGCTGGGCGTCTTCGAGAGTGCCCGCGGCCCATTGAGAAATATGTGGCGCGTGACCACGGAAGCGCGCAGAACGGCCGATGAATACGGTGTTTTTCTCACGCAGCTCTTCGCGACGCAAAAACTGAAGACCGACGATGTGGATGCCGTCGTTATTGCGAGTGTCGTGCCACGGCTCGACCAAACGATTTTGGATGCGTGCACGCGGTTTGTCGGTGCAAAATCCGAATTTCTAAAACCGCACAAGCAGCGCTTGATCGAAATTCGAACGGAACGGCCTTCCGAAGTCGGGGCGGATCTGGTCGCGGCTGCGATCGGTGCCCGCAATCTCTACGGCTCACCGCTGATCGTTATCAGTTTTGGAACCGCTACTGCATTTGTTGCCGTCTCCGAAGATGGCGCCTATTTAGGGACGGCGATTGCGCCGGGCATTGCGATTTCGGTTGACGCATTGGTTGGACGCGCGGCCAAACTTCCGCAAATTGCCCTCGAAGCCCCACAACGGGCGATCGGACGCGAGACGATTGCTTCGTTGCAATCCGGCATCGTGTATGGTTTCGTCGGCCAGGCCGAGGCACTTATCGACCGTATTACCTCCGAACTCGGCAGCAAACCGGTAGTCGTTGCGACGGGCGGGCTAGCCGACGTCGTCGCAAAGCACACGAAGCGCATTCATCATGTTAATGCAAACTTGAGCTTGCTTGGTTTGCAGTTGTTCCACAACGGCAGCCCTTAGGTGCGAAACGCCCATAGGTTGAGGATGCCCTCCTTTACCTAAGCCTCCGGATACCGCGTAATTGATGAAGCGCGCAAAAGTTCGCTATGCGCTTCTTTTTGTTTTGTTCAGATCGGAGGGTGTTCTGCAACGTGTTCTCATAGCCGCCGGATGCGCATTAGCGTTTGCACTATCGGCGTGCAGTTCCAATTCAACGCCATCGCTTCCCAAAGGGGCGTCGTCGTCCACAGCTCTTGTGCCCGCAAGCGGCCGGCGCATCGCGCTGCCGAAAACCGCATCGGCTGCCCGTCACACCGATACGCTCTACAAGATCGCCGCCACCACCTCACTGGCCGACACCGGCTTCGAGAGCGGCGGATTTACCTACTGGAGCCAATGCGGCAATGTCAATGCCGGGATTTCGACGTCGCGGTATCACAGCGGGACGCACTCGGAAGTGAGCGGATATACGACCTCACCCGAAGTCAACGGCGACGACGGCGTCTGCCAGCAGTTTATCGTGCCGTCCGGCACGACGAGCGTCTCGTTCTGGGTCTACCAAGGCACGAATGAGACCAACACGACCTATGCCTATCAAGAAGCCGACCTGCTCGATAACAACGGCTACGTGATCGACAACTTCTACACGTCTGTCGCAAAGACGAGTGGGTGGGTGCAAAAGACGGCCAATATCTCGGCATACGCGGGCAAGACCGTTTGGCTGTACTTCGGCGTCCACGGCAACGGTTGGACGAGTGGCTACATCTACCAGTACGTGGATGACGTAGCGCTCAGCAGCGGCACGCCGACCCCGACCCCGGTTCCGACCTCGACGCCGGTTCCGACTTCGACGCCGGCTCCGACTCCGACACCGGTTCCGACCTCGACGCCTGCTCCGACCCCGACGCCGGTTCGGACTTCGACGCCCGCTCCGACGCCGACGCCGGTGCCGACTTCCACACCCTCAGCCGCGCCATGCAACAACTCGAAGTTCTTGAGCGACCAAAGTGCGTTTGCGGCGGGTACGCTAAGCGGCGATCAGCTCGAAGACGTCTGCGGCTCGGTGACGCAAGTGCTTCCGTCCAAGGTCACGACTAGCGGAAACCACGGCTACTTCTACGTGCAGATGCCCTCGGGCTACAACATCGAGATCATTTCCAACCTCGATGCGATGGCGCAAGCCCCGACCAATAGGCCGCCTTCAACGTGGCCCTGGGTTGCCGTCGGCCAATATGTGTACGTTCAAGGCCGTTATTTCTATGACAGCACCGGAGCCCAGGGAATAGACTGGACGGAAGACGACACGGGCTCGTGGCCCTACGTCGGTTGGGTCTACGTCTGCGATAACTCGGGCAATAACTGCAACAAGTACTGGTGACCCTGCGGTCCCGGGTCGTGGGCTAGTGAAAAGGGCCGTCTTCGGGCGGCCCTTTTTCGCGCATGATAGAATAGCACCGTATGTCCCGCGCCATCGCTCCACTGAAAATCGGTCGCCACGAGATCTGGCCGCCGCTTGTTCTCGCGCCCATGTCCGGGGTGACCAACCGCACGATGCGCGCGCTGTACAAGCCCTTCGGCCTTGGCCTCACGGTGACCGAGTTCGTCTCTTCCAACGCGCTCCAATACGGCAACCAGCGCACGATGGAGATGATCGACCAGCACGGATTGGAAAAGCCGGTCTCGACCCAGCTGTGGGGCGACAGCCCGGAGATCATGGCTGAGGCAGCTAAGGTCGTGCGCGAGTGCGGTGCCGATATCGTCGATATCAATTTCGGCTGCCCGGCGCCCAAAGTTACCAAGACCTCGGGTGGCAGCGCCTGCCTCAAAGACGTCGATAAATGCGAAGCGATCATGAAAGCGGTGGTGGATGCCGTCGACTGCCCCGTGACGATGAAGATGCGTTTGGGATGGAACGAGAGCAATTTGGTCTACGTGGAGGTCGCTAAACGCGCACAAGCCGTCGGCGTGCAAGCGATTACCCTGCATGCGCGCACGGCCCGGCAGTTTTATAAAGGCAGCGCCGATTGGAACCACATCGCGCGCCTCAAGGAGTCAATCGATATTCCGGTGATCGGTAACGGGGATCTCAACGATGCGCAGCTTGCGATGCAACGCATGCGCGACTCAGGGGTCGATGGGCTCATGGTTGGCCGCGCGACTCTCGGCAATCCGTGGCTCATCTCGCAGATTCGCGATTTAATGGAAGGCGGCGAGGCGCAAGCACTTCCCGGCGCTACCGAGCGTTTACGCTATTCGATGGTACACTATCGCGCAATGGTGGACCAGTGGGGCGAACGCCGCGCCGTTCCGCAAATGCGCAAACACATCGCCCTTTACATAAAAGGCATTCACGGCGCGGCCGTCTTGCGCGAACGAATCATGCACATGGATACCGCGCAAGAAGTGTATGACGTTCTCGAAGAGGCAATTGCATCGCTGGAGCGCGAGTGCGTGGCTGCATGACGGTAGAAGCCCCGGCCGATCTTTACAACGAAGTCTACGAAAACTACAAGCAGTTTGTGAATCCTCCGCTCGCGCGGGTGATGAAAGTTTCCGGCTCGCCCGTGGAAGTTCGCGCGCGTGGCTGCACGGTCTACGATCAAAACGGAAAAGCGTATTTAGATTTTGCAGGCGGCTACGGTGTGTTTACGCTTGGCCACAGCCACCCTAAGGTTATCGAAGCCGTTAAAGCGCAGATGGACTTGATGTCGCTTTCGGGTAAGACGATGTTTAACGTCGTGCTTGGCCGCGCTTCGCGCCGTTTGGCGGAGCTCACGCCCGGCGATTTGCAGATTTCGTTTTTTGCCAATAGCGGCGCTGAAGCCGTGGAAGGCGCGATCAAACTCGCCAAAGTTGCGACCAAACGTCAGAAGATCGTGGCAACAACAAACGCGTATCACGGCAAGACGCTCGGCGCGCTCAGCGCGAGCGGACGGGAGTATTTCCGAAGCGAATATCAGCCGCTGCTGGCGCACTTCGAACACGTGCCCTATGGTGATGTTGCCGTACTCGAAGAAGCGTTGCAAGATGCCGCCGCATTCATCGTTGAACCGGTTCAAGGCGAAGGAGGCGTCATCGTTCCCGCCGCCGGCTATCTTCGCGCGGTTCGCGAGATTTGCGATCGCACTGGGGCGCTTTTCATTGCGGATGAAGTGCAAACAGGGTTGGGACGCTGCGGCATGCTCTTCGGCTGCAATCGCGACGATGTCGTGCCCGACGTTATGACCCTTGCCAAAGGTCTTTCGGGCGGAATTATTCCCGTCGGCGCATACATTGCGAGGCCTTCGGTATGGAACGCGGCCTACGCAAAGGCGCCGCTGATGCACACCTCAACATTTGGCGGAAACGAACTTGCGTGCGCTGCCGCGCTTGCAGCGATGAATGTTTTGATTGAAGATGATCTCGTAGAAAATGCGCGTTTGCGAGGATTGCACTTGCTCCAAGGCGCGCGCGAACTCGGCGCGCGGTATCCCACCATCGTACGCGAGGTTCGCGGACTTGGTTTGCTGGTCGGGGTGGAGCTGACGAACGAAGGGTACGGCGGAGCGATGATTCCCGAGATGCTCAAGGCCGGGGTGACCGCGGCGTGGGCGCTCAATCTCCAGCGCGTTATTCGCTTGGAGCCGCCACTGATTGTCACCCAAGCCGAAGTCGACCGCGCGCTTAGCGCCCTTTCGGCAGGCCTGGCAAGCGCACACGAGAAGCTCGGCGTCCTATAAGCGATGCCCTATGTTGAAACCTCGATCGAGATTGCCGCTCCAGCGCGCAAGGTCTACGAACTCGCAAAAGAGCAGGAACGCTTTCCCGAATTCATGCCGGACGTGGAATCCGTAACCGTGCTTGAGCGCCACTCGGATTACATTCTCACCAAATGGAAGACGCTGGTCGAGGAAGCCCCGATCGAATGGGTAGAAGAAGACCGGTTCAATGACACGGAGGGGCGCATCGACTACAAGCTCCTCGAAGGTGACCTTGATAAATTCGAGGGCGCTTGGACGTTCGAAGAAACAGCCGGCGTTAGCAAGGTTGTCTTGACTGTCGACTACGATTTCGGCGTTCCGGTGCTGGCCGAGTTGATCGGGCCGACGCTGCAGCGCAAGGTGCAAGAGAATAGCGAGATGATGTTAGCCGCGCTCAAGCGCGAAGCTGAGAAGCCTTGACCGTGCAGACGAGTAAGTTTTGCTTTGTCGTGCATCCGCTCTCACTTGAGGACGTGGTGCGGTACGAGCCGAGCGCGAAGGGCAAAGGCGAGCCCATCATCCGTAAGATTTTGGAATGGCTGCCGGCGTATGCCGCCGTGCATATCACCGGCGTGCAAACCCCCGACGGCCGCGAAACCGAGGGGTGGTTTGTTGCGGCAACGCTGCTTCCCGATCAAATGATCGAATTTCCGCGCGATAAGGTCTACGATCTCATCGTTCGCGCGATAGAAATCGGTGCCGAGATGGGCGCAGACGTCGCCGGCCTTGGGGCCTTTACCGGTGTTGTGGGTGACGGCGGGCTGACGATCAATGAACGCTCGCCGATTCCGGTGACGACGGGCAACTCGCTGACCATTTCGGCAGGCATTCAAAGTTTGTTCCGCGGCGCACAAGAAATGAACATCGAGGTGGGAGAGGCCACCGCCGTTGTGGTGGGCGCCACGGGTTCGATCGGCTCGGCAGCAGCACGACTCATCGCACCGCGCGTGAAACACTTAATCCTCGTGGCGCGCAACGAAACGCGCCTGCGCAAGTTCCACGAATCAATCAAGGCTGATCTGCCCTGCACGTCCTCCTTCACCACGGAGATCTCCGCCGCCGTGCGTCAATCGAATTTGATTTTGACCGCAACCTCCTCGACGCAAGATATCATCGAGCCCGAAGACTTGCAGACGGGCGCTGTCGTGTGCGAGCTTTCGCTACCGCACGACGTGAGCCGCCGCGTTGCGCTCGAACGTCCCGACGTGCTCGTGACCGAAGGCGGCAACATGGTGGTGCCCGGCAATCCGCGCTTTGAGCAAATTCGCCGCCCCGGCGTGGACTTCGACTTGAATCTGCCGCCGCGCACGGCGCTTGCGTGCATGTCCGAGACGATGGTGCTCGCGCTTGAAAACCGCTGCGAGCCCTACACCCTTGGCCGCGGAATCGAGTTGCCGAAGGTAATAGAAATCGAGCGCCTTGCAACGCGCTGTGGTTTTACGCTTGCCGACATGCGCGCCTTCGATGCCGCGATCACACCTGAGAAAATCGCCGCAACGCGTGCCGCCGCGCAAGAACGCAGGAGAGTTCTCGCATGAACGCTTCGCCTTACCACGCTCCATACGCCACCAACCGGTGCGGCAAAGCGAAGCGTTCACAAGAGAGATCCTCATGAAAAAGATTGTCTCGGTTTCCCTCGGGTCTTCGTCTCGCGATCACGAGGCACACGTTGATCTCCTCGGGCAAAATTTTGAAATCTCTCGCGTGGGCACCGACGGCAAGCTCGATATGGCGATCAAAAAAGTTGAAGAGCTCGACGGCAACGTGGATGCGATTGGGCTTGGCGGTATCGATGTCTACTTGTACGCGGGCAAGAAACGCTTCGCGCTGCGCGACGGGTTGCGTTTGCTGGGCGCCGCGAAGATCACGCCCGTGGTCGATGGCAGCGGGTTGAAAAACACGCTCGAGCGCGAAGCGATCGCGTTCGTCCAGAACAATCTCGGTGTCAACCTCAAGGGGAAAAAGGTGCTCATGGTTAGCGCCCTGGACCGCTTCGGCATGGCGCAGGCGCTTGTGGACGCGGGCGCGGATGTATTGTTCGGCGATTTCATATTTGCGCTTGATCTCGATAAACCGGTGCGTGGCTTGCACGAATTTGAGGAGCTTGCTGAGAAATATCTCCCGGATGCGTGCAAGCTGCCCTTTCAGTTTTTTTACCCCACCGGCGCAAAGCAAGACCGCCCGCCGCAGCCGAAATATCCGCAGTACTATGAAGAGGCTGAAATTATCGCCGGTGATTTCCATTTCATGCGGCAGTTCATGCCCGACCATCTCGAGGGTAAGATGGTGTTGACAAATACCGTTACTTCGAGGGACATCGATGAACTGCGCAAGCGCGGTGTGCGAACGCTCGTGACGACCACGCCGGATTTCCAGGGGCGTTCGTTCGGTACGAACGTGATCGAGGCCGCGTTGCTCGCGTTGCTCGGAAAGAAGTGGGATGACGTGAGCGCGCAAGATTACGAGCGCGTCCTGCATGAGTTGCATCTGCATCCGCGGGTGATCGACCTCGCCCCGTAGGAGCCTACCGGAACCCATCGAGGCCCGCGGCCGGGCGAAGCAAGCAGGCCAGCGAACAAGGGCGACGGGGCGGGTCTACTGAATCAACGGCCCTTGGCGCTCTGGAGAGCGCCTTTCTTAGAATTCGAGGGTCCCCAGTTGAACGAAAAAGAGATCGTCCTCACCCGTGAGGGTCTGGCAAAGCTCGAGCAGGAGCTTGATGACCTCAAGAGCATCCACCGTCGCGAAGTCAACGACCGCATTCGTCAGGCGAAAGAGTTCGGTGACATCAGCGAAAACGCCGAATACGAAGACGCCAAGCAAGAGCAGGCCTTCGTAGAAGGCCGTATCATGAAGCTCGAGCAGATGATCCGCAACGCGAGTCTTATCGACGAAGGTGAGTACACCGACGGCGAAGTGCATTTGGGCTCCACCGTGAAGGTCAAAGACATCGACAAGGGTGAGGTCCACGAGTTCACAATCGTCGGTTCCGCGGAATCGGATCCGCCCAATCACCGCCTCTCGAATGAATCGCCGCTCGGCAGCGCCTTGCTCGGCCGCAAGAAAGGCGACTCGATCGATGTCGTGACCCCCCGCGGTGTGAGCAAGTACAAAATCGAGGCCATTAAAGGCACCGCCCCTAAGAAAGCCGCCAAGAAAGCAAGTTAGATTTGAGCGAAGAGCTCGGCAAGTCAGAACAAGCGCTTATCGCGGCCAGACGCAACAATCTGGCCGCTTTGCGTTCTCGCGGGCGCGATCCGTTTGCAGCGACACGGTATGACGTTAACGCGCACGCAGGGGAGCTCGCTCAAAACTACGCGACACTCGAAAAAGAAGAATCGCGCACCCAAGATGTCTACAAACTCGCCGGGCGCATCATGGGCAAGCGCGGGACGGGAAAAACGCTTTTCGTCGACCTTGCGGACCGGACGGGAAAATTGCAGCTCTATGTGCGCAAAGATGAAGTCGGCGATGATGCATTTGCGAACTGGGAAGATCTCGACCGCGGCGATTTTGTAGGTGTAACCGGATACGTCTTCAAGTCCAAAATGGGCGAACTGACCCTGCGCGTGCAGAGTTTCGAAGTGCTCGGTAAGGCGCTTGCCCCTTTGCCCGATAAGTGGCACGGCCTGACCGATGTTGAGAAACGCTATCGCCAACGCTATGTTGACCTGATCGTCAACGACGACGTACGTGATACGTTCATCGCGCGCAGCCGGATTATCGCCGAAACGCGCCGTTTTATCGATAGCCACGGCTTTTACGAAGTGGAAACGCCGACGTTGCTCCATGTAGCGGGTGGCGCCGCGGCACGGCCGTTCACGACGCATTGCAATGCGCTCGATCAAATCATGCAGCTGCGCATTGCGACGGAGCTCAATCTCAAGCGCTTGATCGTCGGCGGCCTGGAACGCGTTTATGAGATCGGCAGAATTTTTCGTAACGAAGGCATCGACACGACGCACAATCCAGAGTTCACGATGCTCGAACTGTACTGCGCGTATTGGTCCATGGAAGACATGCTCGCCTTCAATGAAGCACTGATCGCGCATCTTGCGCATGTGGCGAGCGGTGGAAAACACGAGCTACAGGTCGGCGAACATACGCTCTCGTTCAACCGGCCGTTCAGACGCATCGCGTACCTCGAGGGACTCGAGAAATTCGGCAACCTCAAGCGCGAGCAAGTCTTGGATCCGGCAGGCGCCGTGCAAATCTTGCGCGATCTTCGATTACCGGATTCGCCCACGCACGGTCACGCTCTCGACAAAATATTCGAACACGTGCTGGAACCGCATTTGATCGAGCCGACGTTCGTGACCGACTATCCGGTACTGATTTCTCCGCTTGCAAAGCGCAAGGCCGGCGATCCAGACCTCGTGGACCGCTACGAACTCTTTGCGGCCAACATGGAAATCTCCAATGCCTTTACGGAGCTCAACGATCCGGACGATCAACGTGCGCGCTTCCAAGCGCAAGTTGGCGAGCGTGCAAGCGGCGATGAGGAAATTCCCGAACCCGATTGGGATTACGTCCGGGCGCTCGAATATGGCATGCCGCCGACCGCCGGTATCGGCATCGGCATCGACCGGCTCGTGATGCTCTTAACCAATCAAACATCAGTTCGGGATGTTATTCTCTTCCCGCTCCAAAGACAACATGGCTAACATACAATTACAACCAGCGCCTATTACGTGACCCCCCGAAACCTTAAATAACTACGCGCTAGTGTTGTTGCGCGCCCCCCCGGGGGATCGCCAACTCTCCACCCGTCGCTTGGGAGCGATAGTCTGGGGGCCCCAGCTTTGCTGGGGGGCACGGAATAAGATGGAGTGCCTTCAGAATGGACGGCATGACTTGCTCGCATGGTCCCTGCACGTGTCCCGTGAATCTGGGAGAAGACTTTTGCGGCACGCACTGCGCGCGCATGGCGCCTGCGGATGAAGATAATGCGCACGGTCGATGTGGTTGCAAGCATACGAGCTGCGTTTCTGCAGCGTAGTTGGCTGGTGTTCAGGTCACCAAGCGGAGCCTATTGCAACCATGCTCTTCGAGCGGGGTTATGGACCCTGCAACCAAAAAGGAGAGCACAGTATGGATTTAACCAAAGAATTTCCCCGCAGCGTTCATGAGAAGATGCATGGCATCGTCCAGCTCGGGCGCGCGACCGACAAAGCCAAGGCGACAGCTCACGGCAGCGCCGGTGAATATAACTATGATTGCCCGATGGACAAAGCGGTTTTCGAGTTTCTTGGGATCGATCAGGACAAATATCTCGATGTCGTGAAGAATGCCAAGAGCGATCAAGATATCCTCGACTATAGCGCGCCGTTCGTTCACAAGAAGACCGACGCAGAGATCGAGGCTTGGAACAAGCAGTATCTCGCAAGTGAGCCAACGGGCGGATCGCTCGAATATTTCACCAAACTGCGTGACGAAATCGCACCTGGACGGACGGATGTAACGACGTGGCCAGATCTTCTCGATTTGGATGAGAAGCGCCCGGTCCCCATCCGCAAGCAGACTGTCAAAACTTAAAACCATTCGCGCCGTCGTCGAATACGACGGTACCGATTTCTGCGGGCTGCAATGGCAGCCCGCAGTCCGTTCGGTTGCGGGTGAACTCGAATCCGCTTTGAGCGTCCTCTTTGACGAACCGGTAAAGGTTACAGCGGCGGGACGAACCGATTCCGGCGTTCACGCAACCGGCCAAGTGATCTCGTTTAAGAGCGAGAAAGATTTTCCAATTGAGCGCCTCACGCTCGCCCTCAACAGCAAACTCCCTTCCGATCTTACGGTTCGCGAGGCGGCTCTCGTTGAAGCTGGTTTTTCCGCGCGGTTCAGTGCGCTTGATCGCACCTACATATACGCGGTCCTCAATCGCCCGATGCCTTCAGCGATGGTAGCGCGCTATGCCTATCATTTTTACGGGTCGCTCGATCTGGATGCACTTGGAGATGCGGCGCCGCACTTTATTGGCGAACGCGATTTTCGATCCGTGTGCGGAATGCTGCCGGAATCCGGCCCGACAATTCGCAATGTAAAACGGCTCGACGCGCGGCGAGACGGTGAATTTGTGTTTATCACGATTGTCGCGGATGGTTTTTTACACCGCATGGTCCGAAACATTGTCGGTACGTTGCTGGAAGTCGGCAATTGCCGCCGCGACGCTTCGAGCATTCCGGCGATGCTCGAAGCGAAGAACCGGGAAGAAGCCGGCCATACCGCACCCGCGCATGGACTCTATCTAGCGGGCGTGCAGTATGAGAATTTCGATTCGTTTAAAGCCCCACCGGTTTGCAGCTAGGGCTTAAGGCCTTTCATTTTCATCGCAGAGTCGGGAATGCCGCCGGGACAGATCTGCGCCTCGACCGCCGGTGAGACGTAGAAGGCGTGAACGTCGTAGTGCGGCTCTGGGAAACCGGGATGCCCGTTCGGCTCGAATTCAACGTTGACGTGATCGATCTGGTAGCCCGGGAGCGCTCGAAGGTTGTCGTAACTGAAGCCGTGGTCAAGTTGCTTGACCGAGATCATGACCTCAGAGAAAACCGGTTTGCCTTCGTAAACGCCATAGAGCGGTCCGAGCGGCATGTCTTTGAGCGCGGCCCAATGTTCGCCCATCGTTTGGACACATGGTGAGAGCATCACGGCCTCATTTGGAATGCCCGCCGGATGAACTTTGGGTTGCGGGGGAAGACCCATGGGCGGCTCGGCGACTGCGGCTGCAGTGCTTAACAACGCAGAGAGCGACAGTGCGGCAAGTAGAGGGGAGAGGTTCTTCATAGAGCCCCCATGGCTGCAGCAAAGAGCTTACGGCTGAGCGCCATGTTCACGCTGCGACTCGCCATTTCGGCAACGCCGAAAACGAGAACCTGGGTGCCCTTGACGGCCGCGGCTCCGGAAGTGTTGCGTCCACGTCGCTCCCAACGTCGCTGCATTTGCCCGTACGCACCCTGCGCGGCTGCGGCGGATGGATAGACGGCGTACAGGACTATGGTGCGATATTTGTTTGGTGTCATATATGCGCACGATGAATACATCGCGCCATTCCGAGGCTGAGGCGCGACATCCGTCTCGATCGTCGTGCCAGCTCCGAGAACGCTTTGGACTTGCGAGAGCGGCAAGAGCGCGCACGCGTCTCGCGGCGCGGCGCTTGCGGATATTGCGGTGCTGCCCACAAGCAACAGGGATGCGGTAAGTTGAAACATGATTCGAACCGGGAATTTCATGTGAAGCTCCTATTTTAGAGAAAGTATTTTTACGGGTTTGTTTTCTGCATCAAGATGATTTGCGTTTCGACATGGCCGCTCGTTTGATCGATCACAACGGTGCGAATGATCTTGTCGCCGTCTTTGCCAATCTGAAAAGTGGCATGATTCGATTCGCCGCAGCATTGGTATGAGGGGCCGTACGTCCCCGCGTGCAGGCAGTAACTTTGCAAACGCAGATGATAGTAACCCGGACAAAACCTTGCGGATCGTAAAGACGCAGGTTTGAGATTCTTCAAGAATACGTTTAACCACGGCGTCGTCGGCGTCGTATCGTTGATATACCGGTCGTCACCGCCTCTCGCGGGTGCGCCATCAGCAAGCCGGCCTGGCCCGGTGCTGCGCTCGAAAAAACCAGCCGCAACGCCGCAGCGCTTCCGTGCGTCAGCTTCGTCATTACGGGGCCTGATTTTGAAGGATGCTGGCCGGCGACGGCGCGCCGCCAAGTGCCCAAGGGTGCAGTACCGACATGATGACGCCGACGACAATACCCAGCGCGATCGCACAAGCGATCACGGCGCCGGTATAGGGAAGCGCTTTTTGCTGCGGCGACTTCATTAAGACGGGAAGACCGACGTAGAGTAAATAGAGACTGTACAATGCAGCCAACAATTGCAGGATGCCCAGCATTGGAAAAATGATGAGTATGCCGGCGATGAAGGCCGGCGTCGATGAATATCCGGCAAGTTTGAGCGCTGCAACCGGGTCTTTTTCACCACCAAACGTGGGGGCAAGCGCGTTAATAATCAAGGCCAAAAGGTAGATGCCGGCAAGCGCAAATACAAACGACAACGCCGCCTGAAGGAGTCCGTTTACCGGAGAGATGCGGTACGTCCCGATGAATGGCATCGATATGCCGATGATCGAGAGTCCAATGAATGTGGCGACGGGCGCGATCACAGCGAGCGGTGCGATGTACCCAGTATATAATGCTGCGCCGCTGCTGGGTTCGGCTGCAATAACGGTCCACTCGCGCCGAGGCGCGACCAGGATGTTTTTGGCGTGACTTAACAGGTTCATACGTTCGCCCTTTCTAGTGGGTGCGGCTGTTAAAGCTAACCGGTGTCGAGCGTTTTCTCGCAAGCCGAAATAAACTCACAGAGTTCAACCAAGCTTGTAAAAAAACGGTGTTGTCCCGAAGAAACATGCTCGACGCGTCCGCGCCGTCCAGTTTGCGGCCGGCTTGCGTCGGGGCGCCACATGCGGACGACGAAAACATCCTCGGGGCTTTGAAGCTGATCGGGCATAGGTCAATCGTACCGAAACGTCGTCCAGAATTCGTCCAAAAAAACAACTGTCCAGAGCTTGGCGGCTGCGGCCTCGTAAATCATTTTGGATTTTCCAGAATTGCTGTAGACCGATACGATCATGTCGCCTTTTTGGCCCACGACCTGGTTGCCGCCACTTGCCGCCGCTGCTTCGCGCAACGTTTGCATTGTCGCTTCAGTCGTGCCCGCCTTGGGAATCTCAATCGTGACCACCGCTTCGGCAGAGTATGTGCACGTCGAATTCGGCACCCCGTCGCTAGCCATGCTTGATTCTTTTGCGGTTACGGAGGTACCAACGATTTCTTGGACAGCAGTAGCCGTTAAGACCTCACACGCGGAACGAATACCTCCGGTGCCTCCCGCCTGCATCCCAGGAGCATCGGGACTAGCCGCGGCTTCCCGGTGCGTTTCGGTTGTCGTCGTGGTCGTCGATGAATTCTGATGCCCGCATGCCGCAAGGGCGGAGATCGTCAGCGCACAACTGCCCGCAAATAGGGCTTTCTTTGCCGCCTGCATCATTTGAGGTTCCGTTTTATTTCGGCAACCACGGCACGCAGCTTGGCTTGATCGTTTGACTTAATAGAAACGAAAAAAACGATACTGCCCTGGCGGAACATGCCCCCCACTTGACCACTGCCTGCCGGCGGCGAAGAACCGGGGCCGTGGTTATTGATCATCGCATCGGCTCCCGGGCCGCCCGCGTTCTCGGTCAAAATCTGGAATCTTCCGAACGAGCCTCCGGGGCCGGCGTACGAACAAGCCATTCCGGTCGACGCCATTTTGTTTATAGTTGCACGGTAGCCCATGATCGCGCCGAATTTTGCTGCCGGCAGGACCTTACACGGGTCGTGGGCGGCCGAAGCACTCGCGAACATCGAGGCCGATGCAACGATTGACGCGCTCGCAACGAGCGCGAATTTTGAAAAATGCATAAGAACTCTCCTCACTGGATAGCCGGGATGTCCCCAGCTTAGCGTTTAGCCGTCCAGGATTCGTCCAAATGTTTGAAAGCAGCGCGAATTTGCAGATTGAATAAAAGCCGCCGGTAGGAGCGGCGGTACGGCGCATAATCGATTTGAGCGACGCGCGCGTTCAAATCCGCATGCGCTTCGGTGACATATGCCGCAAACGCCCGTTCGTCGCCAATTGCACGCGAAACGCAGGCGCAAGCCCACGAAAAATATTGTGGAAAGAGCATGCTGCCCCGGTGGATCATTTGGACGCCCCGAAGTTCCTCGAAGACGCCGGCGGCCGATTTTCTATCGTCCGCTGCGAGATAGGTCAGGGCGAGATCGCAGAGATCGCTCGCGAGATCGGTCGGTTCATCGATGCCTCTGCGGATGAGAATTCCGGCCTGCATCTCTTCGATCGCACGATCATACTCTTTGAGTTCGCGATGAGCGGCACCGATGTTAGCGCGTGAGGTCGCCTCGAGCGAGGGGCTCGTGAGTCCGCGAGCCAGCGCCAGCGCATCGACGGCCCAGCGCTTGGATTCCTCAAAATTTCCGAGATAGAGCTGACATTGCGAGGAATTCAAGGCGCAAACGGTTTTGCCGCGCAGATCGTCAATCTTCTCAAACAGCGCTTGCGCCTTCGCGTAGGATCCAAGCGCTTTCGTGCACTGCCCGACCATGAAAAAGTGCAATCCGCGATTCGTAAGGATTGCGGCTTGCCCCTGGGGCTTGTTCAGAGAGCCGTAGAGCCTCGATGCTAAAAGGAAATGTTCCTCGGCGGATTTGAAGTTGCCGCCGCGCGCGCCCACCGCCGCGAGTCGTCCGTGCGCGTCCGCCTCGCCTTCCGGATCGCCGATTCTGCGGCAAAGCGCCAAGAGCTCGGTCGCAGCCGAGAGGGCTTGTTCTAAGTCGCGCTGCTCGATTGCCGACCGCGTCGTAGCGCGCAAAGCGCGAATGTGAAGTGGAACATTGTCTTGAATGTCATCGCGCTGCAGTACCCGGCGCAGCATATGCTGTGCGTCCGCATAGCGGCCTCGGGTGGAGTACAGCTCGCCGAGCAAACACATTGTCAGCGCGGTGTGCGGCCAGTCGCTCGTTGCGCACCGCGCCAGCACGTCCTCCGTCAGTGAGGTCGCGGCCGGCAGATCGCCGATTGATTCCAGGTACTGCGCTTCCAACAGGTTCGCCCTCGCAAGCCACTGCCCGGACAACTGCGCGCTGTGCGCTTTGAGCATGGCGATCGTTTTTTGTTCGGAGGCGCGGTCGCCGATTACATGAAAATATTGTGCGCGCCGATCTAGGACCTCGCACAGGAGGGTGCCAGGATTTTCGCGGGGCACCAAGGCTTGCAGTTCGTCCAGAACCTCACGTTGCGCGCCGCGGTCTCCCACGCGCCCGCACAACTCTTCGCGCAGCGCGAGGAAATCGAACCGTTGTGAGTGTGCGGGAGCACATTCGAGTGCGCGCCCGATGAGGTCCAGCGATTCTTGGTTGGCAAAATAGAATAGCGCTCGACGTGCTGCCCTCGAGTAATACGTCGCCGCTTGTTCGTGCTCACCGGCCTGTTCTAAGTGCACGGCGATCTGCGATGCGAAATCGTCAATGCGTTCAGGATAGAGTTCGAGAAGGACTCGTGCCAAGCGGTAGTGCGATACGCGGCGGCGTTCGGGCGGTATGCGATTGTAGACGGCACTTTGGAACAAATGATGCGAAAACGAATAATCAACATAAGGCTGCGATGCCTCGCGCAAGATGAAACGGCCCAGAAGTTCATCTAATCCGTTATAGAGGTCTTGTTCGCTCCATCCGCAGAGTTCGCGCAATAACTCGAGGTCGAAACCCGCTCCGATCACGGCGGCGGATTCCGCAAGCGCAATTGCCGGGCCCGAAAGCCCGAGAATGCGTTTCTCAATAAGATCTTGCGCGCGGCCATGCAGGACTTGGGCATCCTGCGGCGCCGCTTGGTAATCGCGAATTGCCTCGGTAAGGAAGAACGGGTTCCCTTCGCTCTGGTTGAAGAAACGGCTCGCAAGGCCTTCGGCTTCTTCCAAACCGCAGTTCTGCACGAGTTGAACAATTGCGGCGAGCGGTAATCGGCCGAGCGGCACCTGCGTCGTCAGAGCCTCGCGTTCGAGTTGCCGTCGAAAAGGGCGCAAGTTGTGCGTGCGCCCGACTTCATCTTCGCGATACGTTGCAACAATCATGAGCGAGAGTTTTGGTACGCGGCGTACGATAAATTCCAGCGCTGAAATGGTGGCAGCCCCGGCCCAATGAATGTCTTCGAGAATCAGCAACAGCGGGCGCGAGCGCGCGAGCCCCGCGAGCACTTGCGCGATACCTTCGAACAGGCGCGACTGCTCCTTGCTGCCCTCCAGCGGCGGCGACGCCGGAATCGAGGGCTCGCGCTTGCGCAATTCAGGGATCAGCATGCTCACGGCGCTGAGCCAAACGTGATCGATTTCCAGGGTTGATATCATGGGTAGCGCGAGTCGCAATGCTTCGACCAACGGCTGATACGGTCGCGATTCGGGGAAAGACGTTGTGCCGGTCAGCACCCGCGCGCCTTGCGATTCTGCGAGGATTGCGAGTTCTCGCGCACAACGCGTCTTGCCAATACCCGGCTCTCCGCTCATGAGCACGACACTCCCGTGACCGCGAGCGGCGCGCTCCCAGTGCCTGCCTAAGATTTCGACCACGTTCTCACGCCCGGTGAAAGGCAGCACGGAACTTACTTTGCTGCCGGCTTCGGGCGCTTCGCCGGGGTCTTCGTCGATGCCGAGGGGCGCATTACGCAAAATCGCGTCATAAATTGCGGCCGTGTCGCTCATCGGGGCGGCGCCGACATCTTCATGCAGGCGCTGCAAGAACGATTCGTAAAACGCAAGGGCGCCCGAGCGGTCTCCGAGCGTGTAGCGCAGCACCATGAGTTGGCGAATCGCAGCCTCGCGCCACGGATCGTGCGCGAGAAGCGTTTGAACGTACGTCAAGGCCTGCGAGAAGTTCCGCCTGCTGCGTTCGCTGCGGATCAGCTCCTCAAGAAGCTGAAGATACCGCGTCCGCAAGCGTTCCCGATGCGGAAAGACCCAGTCATCGTAATAGTCGGCGAGCAAATCCCCGGAATAAAGCGCGCAGGCCTCGGCGTACGTTTCAGCTCGGGCACTCAAACGTTCAAAATCCGCGACGTCAAAGGGAACGTTTAGGTCCGGATTCCACTGAACCGAGTTGCCGGTAGCCTTCAGACGGAACCTCTCATCGATATCGCGCAGAAAGCGTTGTACGTAATGGAGATGCCGTCGCACATTCGCTCGCGCGTCCATTTCGCTCGTGTCCGGCCATAAGATGAAGCCGAGCTTTTCGCGCGTGACCGGTGCCTCGCGGTTCAATAACAAGTATGCAAGCAAGGGCATGGCTTTTGGCGGCCCCACGAGAGATAACGGCCGTCCATCAAACGTAAATGCAGGCGCGCCAAAAAGTTTTATGTGAAAGGCGCGAGCCGGCTTCGCGTTTAGGGTCATCGCGTTGGACGCATGCTGGACGCGCAGGGTGTTACGATGGAGGGCAAGTGGAACCGCGCATTATTTCCGCGAACCTTCGCGCTAAATCTGTGGAAAGCCGCCTCCGGCCGCTTGCATTCGTGGTGCTCTGCATAACCGCGTTACTTTCTCAGACAGCGTGCGCGACCGGAAAGAGACCCCAGGCTCTACTCGCGCGAGCCGCGGCGGCCGGTGAGAGCAACCGCGTGGCACAGTTAGTTCAGGGCGGTGCGGACCCCAGCGCGATGTTTGAGGGAAGAACCAGTTTGCTGCAGTGGGCCCTGCTCAACCGCAGCGCCACAGGCTTGGAAGCGCTTCTGGACGCGGGGGCGGATCCGGCACACGCCGACGAAACCGGCGATACGGTGATGCACTACGCGTCCAAAGCCGACGATCCAACCTACTTGGATATCCTGTTGGCACACCATGTGGATCCGGACATGCCAAACGCGATCACCGCAGCAACTCCGCTGATGGACGCCCTGCTTGGGGACCGGGATGCCCAGGTCGCTAAGCTGATCGCGGCCGGGGCGGATTTGAATCGTGTCGACGACATGGGAAACACGGCATTGCACGTGGCCGCAAAAATCAATAGCCCGCACGTTCTCGATTTGCTTCAGGCCGGTGCCGATCCACTGGTTCGCAACGGGAAAAATCAAACGTTTCAAGCGTATCTTGCACTAACGCCGGCGCAGATTTTGAGCGCGCAGGCGCGCGACAACCGCAGGCAGATCGCCGGCTGGTTGCGCGGACACGGAATCGAACCCACGTTTGCTTTATGAAAAGCGCGGGCGCGAGCGTGCTTAGTTGCGCGAGCCGGCCGTTAATTGCGCGAACGAAGGCGGCGCGATCACCTTGCTAATGCTCGAACGCAATGACTCGGCCGCCTCTTCGATTTCGGCCGAGGTCTGAAGGCTTGTCTTTGTGGCCGATTCGAGTTTAGCTGCCGCGTGCTCGATTGCGCGCGAGGCGACGCGTTGCTGCTCGATCGCGCTTGTCACTTGATCGGTGAGGCGCTGCATATGCGTCACGGTCATGGTCATTGCTTGATTGGAGACGTTCTGCTCGTCGAGCGAACGGGCCGCTTCGCGCATGAGGTCATTCATCTGCTCGACTGAATTCACGATTGCGCTGCTGCCGGCAGCTTGTTCGCGTGCGGCGCCCGAGATTTGCTCGATCAGCCGGCTCGCTTCGGAGACCGCGTTCAGGATGTCGCTGATCGCGCGTCCCGCCAAATCCGCCATCTGCAAGCCGGTTGAGGCCTTCTTTCCGGATTCCGTGGTCGAGCGAACGACCTCACCCGTCTTCATTTGAATATCCTTGACGAGATGCCCGATTTCTTTTGTAGAAGACGCCGAGTTCTCCGCGAGCTTGCGCACTTCGTCCGCGACCACGGCAAAGCCACGTCCGTGTTCGCCCGCGCGTGCGGCTTCGATCGCCGCATTGAGTGCGAGCAAGTTCGTTTGATCCGCGATGGTATCGATGACCTCGACGATGTTGCTGATTTGTGCCGAGGCCGCTCCGAGTTCTTCCATCTTCGCAACGACGTTACGAATGTCGACGGCGATCTCGCGCGTGGATTCGACGAGCCGTTCGACCGCCTTGCCGCCTTCACGCGCTTTTTCGTCGGTCTGTAGCGACAGTTCGTTTGCCTCTTGCGCGTTGGTCGCAACATGATTGATGGAGACGGCAAGTTCGCTAATGGCGGCGCTCACGTTGTTGACCGTGTCGGACAGACTGGTCATGTTATCGGAGACGATCTTGATGGAGGCGAATGTTTCTTCAATCGCGGCCGAAGAGTCCGCAACGCTGTTGGCAAGTTCCGTCGCGCCTTTGTTAAGCTGAGTAATCCCGGTGTTGGCATTCTCGGCTGCTTCTTGCGTTTCGTTAATGGCGCTTTGATGGGTACTTAGTTGACTGGCCAGGCGCCCGTGACGATCCAGTACCGCTTCGGCTGAGGTACCGAGCGCGCGCAGGTTGTTGTCGCGGTCGTTATTTGCGCCACACAGCACGACAAGGTCGTTTAGCGCATCGCTGGCCGGCCCAAGCAGCGCTCCCGCCTCATGAAAATTGGCCGGGCGTCCAAGGCGGACGTCGTTTACCAGTTCCTCGAGTTTTCGGCGGTTATCCCGTACGAGGCGGGCGAGGTGGATCCAGCGACTGATCGCCACAATGGCCAGAACACAAACGCAGGCGAGGGCCGCAAACACTATACTCATCGTCCTTATGGTATCGGCGGCAGAGCGTCCCGCTCCCAGGGGGCATCCGCTCGGTCCAGAACTGGCAGGAAAGACCTTCCGGGCCGACGCTTACCCTTGACGGGGCTGCAGATTCTTCGATACAATACGGCGGTTGTCGTCCCCACGTGGGGCCGGCTAATTTCAATTTCTTCCAAAGGCGACTTTTTGTAATGCGTACCTATCAAATGAAGACCGCAGAGACCAAGCACGATTGGTATATCGTCGATGCGGCCGGGCACCGTCTCGGCACGCTAGCCGTCCGCATTGCAAAGGCTCTCTCCGGCAAGCACAAGCCCACTTGGACGCCGCACATCGATGATGGCGATTTCGTGGTCGTGATCAATGCCGACAAAGTTGAACTCGGCGGCAACAAGTGGCTGCAGAAAATTTACTATCGGCACAGCGGCTACATGGGCGGCCTCAAGACCGAGACCGCACAAGAAGTCCGTGAGAAGCACCCCGAGCGTTTGATCGAGCGCGCCGTTCGCGGCATGCTCCCCACCAACCGCATGCGCGACGTGCATCTGACGCGCCTCAAAGTCTACACCGGTTCTGCGCACGAGCATGATGCGCAGAAGCCCGCACCCCTCGCTTAGGAGCATCCGTGATCGATTCGTCTTCGTTCCAAGGTACCGGGCGTCGTAAACGCTCAGTCGCGCGAGTCAAGCTCTCGCTCGGCCAAGGCGTCATTACCGTCAACAAGAAGGCTTTGGACGACTACTTCCCGCGTCCGAGCCTGCAGCAAATCGTGCGCCAGCCGCTCGAAGCAACGCAAAGCGGATCGCGTTTCGATATTACCGTGAAAGCGGAAGGCGGCGGCATCGCCGGTCAAGCCGGCGCGGTGCGTCACGGAATTGCCCGCGCGCTGCTCGCGATGGACGAAACCCTGCGCGAGACCCTGCGCCGCAACGGTCTGCTCACCCGCGACCCGCGCGAAAAAGAGTCCAAGAAATACGGCCGCAAGCGCGCGCGCAAACGCTTCCAGTTCTCGAAGCGTTAATCGCTACGCGATGAACTCTAGAAAAGAGCCGCCGGTGCGCGGCTCTTTTTTCTTCGGTCCCTGGCTCATCATCGAAGTGATGCTTCTTCTGCTCGCCGTGCAGATGTTCGTCATGCATCCCACGGCCGATTGGGTGGAAGTAAAGTTCATCAACGGCTACTATCCCGTGCTGGAACGGGCACTCGCCGGGGCGACTTCGCTGGTCGCCTTTCCAGTTGGCGACGCAATCGGCATCTTCGGGGGCGCGCTTCTTCTGTGGCGCGGATTTGTATGGTGGCGCCGCCCCGCCGGCAAACGCGTGCGCTGGGCACGGTTTGTAATCGAAGCCGCTGCGATCGGCGCACTGTATTGCATCGGTTTTTACGCGATGTGGGCGTGGTGCTACGAACGCGCACCGCTCACCGACCGGATTGCGTTCGACCAGACGCGTGTGAACGCGGCGGCAGTCGGCCGGCTAACCGGAGAGGCGATTGCGCAACTGAACCGCCTTGGACCGATTGCGCACCGGTCGGGCCATCGCGATCCGGATCTGCGTCCCGTAGCGGACGACGTGCAAACCGTGGCGCAGCGGCTTGGAAATTCCGGCGAACTCATTTTTTCCGATCCGAAGCGTTCGCTGATCGATTGGTATCTGAGCGCAACCGGGATTGCCGGCTACATCAATCCCTATTCCGCCGAAGACATCGAGGCATCGGACGTCCTGTGGTTCGAGCGTCCGGATTTCACCGCCCATGAATGGGCACACACGGCCGGTTTTGCGCGAGAAGATGAAGCCAACTACATTGCCGTACTGGCATGCCTGCGCTCCAAAGACCCAGTGATTCAATACTCCGGTTGGCAGCAGGTGTTCTTGTATCTACCGCAGCCGCAGCTGTCGCGAACGACTTTTGTAAAAGAAGTCTGGGATGATTTTGCGTCAATGACAGCGCGTAACAAAGCGCATGTCAATTTGAATCTGTCCGCAATCCAGTGGCGCTTCTACAATAACTATCTCAAAGCTAACAACGTCAAGAACGGAACGGTGAGCTACTCGGGCTTTGTGAATCTTCTGATTGGTGTCGCGCGCGATTCCAAGGGACTGCCGCTACCGCGGACATAAGCTCGCAACAATTTGCACATTGCGCAGCCATTGGGCGAGCGTAGCATGCGTCAATGGAAATCGCACCGCAACTCCAATCGGCTCTGACGGACGCGCGCACGCGGCTCGCTGGTGATGCGACTCTTGCAGCCCGTGCGCAAACGACCCTGGGGCCAGCTCCAAATGATGCAACGATGGCTTCGCTCGCGCAGTGCGCGATCTTTAGCGAAGCGCTCATGGCCGCGATGCACTCGCGTCTCCAAGAAATCAAGTCGGTTACGAAATGAGTGATTTTGATTTGCTGTCTGTCGCGTCAAGCGGCATGCAGGCGCAGCGTGCAGCGCTCAACATTGCGGCGCGTAATGTGGCCGCTGCGGAAGCAGCCGGTCCCGGCGGCTCATACGAACGCGAAGTTCCGGAGTTTTCTTTGATACGTGACGCATTAGATGGAGACGACGGGCCCCAAAGTGTCGCGGTGACTGGAACGCGCCGGGAAAAAGGCTCGAGCGTGGATTTGCTCACCGAGATGATCGGCGTGATGAACGCCTCGCGCGCATACGAAGCAAACGCCTCAGTTTTTGATTTGGGAAAACGGCTTGCCGAGCGGACGATCGACATGGGGCGCTTATGACTATTACGCCACTGGTTGTGGACCAGGCTCCTATCGCATCACGCCCCGCGCCGGCCGATTCAAACGCGTTCGCCAAAGCGCTCGACGGCGTCGGAACTACCCTCACGCGCGCGGACAACGCAGAAGACGCATTCGCGGCGCATACGGGCACGCTGCAAGATGCGATCTTCGAGCGTGCGCAGGCGGATGTGACGCTTTCCGTAGCGACTGCAGCCGCGCAGAGAACGGTCCAAGCCTTGCAATCCGTTCTGACTATGCAGATTTAAGCAATGGACGCTGCGGCACTCATCAACCGCTTTTCGAGCCTGCCGCCCCGCATTCGCATCGGCGTGCCGGTCGCGCTCGCCCTTTTGGTTTTCGGGATCATTGTCGCTCTCTCGTATACGCATGACAACCGTGTTGCGCTTTTTGCAACGCCGCTACATGCCGATCAACTCACGGAAGTTCAAGAGCGGCTTGCGCAGTGGAATGTTGCTTTCACCCCGAGTGCCGATAATGTTGCAGTCGAAGCACGCCGGCGCAGCGACCTGCTGCTGCGTCTCTCGCTTGCGGGTGTCCCCCATTCGCACATCGACACCTCGAACGAAATGCTTTCTAAGGTGAGCGCTCTTACTCCTCAGAGCGTTATCGACGAGCAGACTCGTAGTGGCCTCGCTGCAGATTTAGAATTGGCGCTGCGCGGCCTGGATGGGGTGCAGGATGCGAGCGTGATTATCGCTCCCGCAAAACCCGCTATCTTTGCAGACGAACAATCGCACGACGCCACCGCGAGCATTCGCTTGCACATTCGTCCGGGCGCTCATCTCGGCCCAACCGCGGTCGCAGGCATCCGGTCTTTTGTTGCAGCCGGGGTTCCCGGGCTAGATGCGCGCAAAGTGATGATTCTCGATGATCGCGGTGTCACCTTAACGGATAACGGCGCCGGTGGCATCGATGAAACCGACCTGCAAACATCGCTGCAAAGCGCGCTCGATAGCGCATTTGGTGCGGGAAGTGCGATCGTTCGCGTTCACGTCGCGTATGACGATCGCGCGCAGCAAATCAAAGAGGTCCGGCGGATTGCCGGCTCGAGTCTTCCAATTACTTCGGATCATACTGAAGAGCAATACAGCGGAGCCGACCGACACTATGTGAAGGCGACGCATTCCGACGATCGGGGAAGCGACGTGCGGGAAGAACAGACAACCTTGCCGGCGGGGCGGTTGGCGCGCGTGTCGGTCGCTGTCGTGGTGGACCAAACGCATGGAACCGAGCTCTATAAGATTCGTGCGCTGGCCACGGCCGCCGCCGGTCTGGATGCACGCCGCGGCGATACGATCAGCGTACAAGCCGTAGCATTTCATACCGAACGTCCGCCGAAAACCGATATCTGGTTTGCGGCGTACGGCGCAGTGTTAACCGTTTTGCCGGCTCTTGTGATTGGCAGCATCGTGCTCTTTGCTTTGAAATTGTTTCTCAAACCGGCGGCGGGATTCATCACGGCGTTTGCGGCGCGCACGTCACTTGCGCAGACCCGCAAGGCGGTCGCGGGATTTGCGCCCACCCAAGTTCGCGGTGCACTGCGCAACGAACCCCCGCACACGGCGGCCGCAATCATCAGCGCACTGCCCGCAGCAACCGCAGCTGCCGTGCTCGACCTTTATCCGCCGGAGGAACGCACGGCGATCATCCACCGCATGTCGCGCGCTCACTCTTCGCTGGTTCCGGATTTTGAATCGGTGATTGCGAATGCCTGAATTTGTGAGTTTGGCGGAACTCCTGGGCGCTCATGGGCCTCAAAGCGTCTCGGGTTCAGAAGCTCACCCTGTTCTGGATACACCAAGCGCCTTGGAGCCCGACCTCGATCTTGCTCCTAAACGCGATGAAGATTTCTTGCGCGAAATTCGCTACTTTCACGCACATCTGCGAGAAAGGCTCGATGTCGCGGTCGAAACGCTTCTCTGCGACATCTCGCGGGAAGTTCTTGCGCGGGAGCTGCTCGTTGCACCGGTTGAAATTACGCAGATTGTCGGCGATGCGCTTGCACGCTACCAGAACTCAGAGCCGCTGCGGATTCGCGTGCACCCCGAAGATGCCGCTGCGCTCTCGAATTGCGAGGTTCCCGTCTTTTGCGATGAGTCGTTGAACCGCGGGGATGCGTTCGTCGACCTCCGTAACGGAAGCATCGATCTTTCTTTGCAAACGCGACTGGACGGTGTCGCGAGCAGAGTGCTGTCATGATCGGCCGGAGCGTCGGCAGTGTTCTGGATGCACACGCCGGCTTGATCCGTGCTGCGCTGCCGGGTGCTGCGGTCGGCGACGGCGTGCATATTCATGCGGGCGAGGCGACGATCCGGGGACTTGTGCAAGCGGTTGCAAATGGTGCAAGTACGATAACGCCGCACGGCGCTATTGACGGCATCGTCGCGGGAGATCTCGTCACCACAACGCCGGCCGCCCTGACGCTTCCGCTTGGAACGGCTGCCATGGGCCGCTGCCTCGATTCATGCGGCGGTGCGCTCGACGGCAAAGGGGCGCCACATGGGCGTGCAACGCGAATAGACATTCGAGCGCCCTTGCCATTTCAGCGCAGCCCTGTCTGCATGCCACTTTGGACGGGCGTAAAAGTGATCGATGGCCTCTTGACGCTCGGACGCGGCGCGCGGATCGGACTCTTTGGCGCACCGGGAGTTGGAAAATCGACGTTGCTCTCCATGCTCGCGCGCGGCATTTCCGCCGACGCGGTGGTCGTCGGTCTTATTGGTGAGCGGGGACGCGAAGCGGCAGAATGGATTGCGCGATGCGATCCGCGGATGACGGTGATTTGTGCCTCCAGCGATCGATCTGCCGCAGAACGCATTGCGGCGGCGCAAGCGGCGATGGCACAAGCGAACGCCTTGCGCGCTCGGGGTTTGGACGTGCTACTGATTCTCGATAGTCTCGCGCGCTACGGTGCGGCTTTGCGCGAGATCGCGGTGGCTTGCGGTGAACCGGCGGGGCGCGGCGGCTTCCCCGCGAGCGTGTTTGCAAACATCGCGCGGCTCGTGGAAATCGCCGGGCGGACGCACGCCGGCTCCATCACCCTGGTCGCCACCGTTCTCTCGGACGGTGCAGACGAGCGCGATCCCCTTAGCGATGCGGCGCGTTCGCTGCTCGACGGCCACCTCGCACTTTCGCCGGCGCTCGCGAGAGGCGGCCGCTATCCCGCAATTGACGTGCTCGCAAGTGCGAGCCGCACGATGGGCAATGTCGTCTCCGCAGAGCATTCGAGCTTTGCGAACACGGTTCGCGCCGCCCTCGGCGCGCTGAGCGAGACCGAAGATGCGCGCTCGCTTGGCTTGCCGGTCGGCAACCCGCTTGCCCTGGCCGCCGAAGCGCAACAAGACCGGCTCGAAGCCTTCTTACGGCAGGGTGAAATTTGCATCAAGCCGGACGAAACGCTCGCCGAGCTGCGGGCTCTCGCCGATACTCTAAGTGGACCCTTATGGACATCAGCAACGACTTAGCGGCGGTCCAGAGCCGCATCGCCGAAATCACCGGAACACCGCCCGCGCAAGCAACGCCGGCGCAGAACGGCGATTTTGCCGCGCTCGTGCGGCAAGCGCTCGCGGGTCGCACCGCGGCGGGCAGCATGGCCGCTCCCGGGATGCCCGTTGCTCCCGACTCCGGCATAGCGGCGAATCAGCCCCTTATCGTACCTCCGGCGCAGATCGAGAGCCTCGTGAACGCAAATGCCACGCAGTGGCAGGTCGACCCGGCCCTCGTCAAAGCGATCATCGCAAACGAGTCGGGCTTTAACGCCAACGCAACCTCGAAGACCGGGGCCCAGGGCCTCATGCAGCTCGAGCCGGAGACCGCCGCAGGCCTGGGCGTACGTCCGGCGGCAGCGCGTTCGAGCTGCGCGACCTCGCGGACCCGCAGATCAACATCGCTTACGGCTCCTGGTACCTGCGCTACCTGCACGATCGCTACGACGACAACGACACGCTGGCGGTCGCGGCGTACAACGCGGGACCCGGAGCCGTTGAGAAATTTGGTGGTGTGCCCCCGTATGCAGAAACGCAAAACTACGTCGGTAACGTCATGGAGAGTTACCGCCAGTATCAAACACCCGGTCAATAAGCTGTTCGCGCTTTGCGCGTGCGTCGCTTTCTTTTGCCCGGCCGCAGTCCAGGCACAAACGCAAACGCGCACCGTTGCGCAAATTCTGTCGGGGTACCAGCACGCGCTCTCTCCCAGCGGTGCAAACCCTCCTACATCGTTTGAAACCTTTGGTACGCTTGTGGGAGCGCATCTCTCGGGCACCTTTCATCAATGGCACCAGGGAGATCGCGATCGTTTCGATCAGTCGCTCGGGGCAAAGACTCAACACTCCTTGCAACTGGGTGACCGCCGGTTCGAGCAGAACAGCAGCGAGAACGTCATCGAGCTCAAAGGTCTCTACTTACGGCGCGCAGTCACGCAAGATTTCATCAATTCCCCCGACTTATTCGCGCATCAGGAATACGTAAAATACAAAGAGCGCAGCAAGTTGGAAGATGGGCGAGAAGTGTACCGCCTCGAGATCACTCCACCCAATGGAGAAACCGAAACGATCGCTATCGACGCGCAAACATTTTTGCTCGACCGTCTTGAATTTCTCGACGGAGACGGAACGAACACGGACGATTTTTCCGATTACCGGCCGGTGCACGGCTATCTTTTTTCGTACAAGCAAGTGCAGTCCGACGGCGATCATCCCTTCGATATCACTCAAACGACGACCAAGATACTTGCGGAGAAGAAAATAGCCTCTGAGGTCTTCGCGCCCTTTGTTCCGGCCCGTCTGATCGCGAGTGGCCCGGTGACCGTCCCGCTCATCGAAGAGCGCGGTGCGCTCTACACGCAAGTGGTCATTCACGGCCGCACCTTCAACTTCTTGATTGATAGCGGTGCGCAAGGCGTCGTACTGGACTCGCGGGTTGCGGCGCGTTTAGGATTATTGCCGGAGGGCTCATTCGAAGCGCGCGGCGCTACACGGATGGGCGGAATCGGAGTGACATCGCTGGATCAAATTCACATCGGAGATGCCATTCTGCCGGTCCACTCGGCTTCGATTCTCGATCTGGCAGGTGCAACGGAGGGGCGCTTCCCGATTGAGGGGATCTTGGGATATCCGCTCTTTGGTTCGGCGATGGTTCAAATAAACTATGCGAAGAAGACCATGACGCTCGCGGCGCCGGGCGGCTTTGCCGGAGGGGGGACCAAATTCGATATCGATGTCGATCGTGAGTTGCCCGAAATCCAAGCGAATGTCGACGGAATAGAAGGCCGGTTTTTGATCGACACCGGAAACGGCAACGAACTTTTGCTCTTTCATGATTTCGTCGATGCGCATCAAGGGATGCTTGGCCCCACACTGCATCTCGCGGCCCCGAGCTTCGGAGTCGGCGGCTCGACGCGATCGTATAGCTCGAATGTCGATGTGCTCGACATCGGGCCGTTTCACATGTTCCATCGCAATACAAACGTGGTCCTGAGCACCCAGGGTGCTTTTGCGGATCACTTTGATGCCGGCAATATTGGCCTAGGCGTCTTGCAAAACTTCATCGTCACCTTCGATGCCTTCAATCGGACGATGTATCTGGAGCGCGGCTCCAATTTCAGCGATGGTCACGACCGTATACCGCCGCAGCCCGACGCGCCAACCTGGCACTAATGAGGACGCTCCGAAGCGCCCTAATTCGGCAACAACCCGGCTATAGGCTGAACAAGCCCCGGCGGTAGAGTTGCTTCATGAATATGCAAGCGCCCGCATTCTCCGTTCTTAGCACTCCCGTCGCCTTATGCGACCGCCGAGCGCTCTCCGAAGCCTGGTACTCGGCTCTCCACATGCACAAGGAACACGCGAGCTCCGGTGCATCAAACGCGCCCGCTGCAAATCGCGGCACCTTCGCTACGCAGGCGCATGTGAGGGGTGCGGTTGCGTCCGGCACAGCGGACCCAACATCTCTGAGTGCGGCGGTGCGCGTGGGCGCGGCGCTCGCGCTCCCCGGCGTGCCCGCAAATGACCGCCGCGTTTCGCGCACCAAGCTGGCCGAAAAGATCGAACAGGCGTTTCTGCGGCCGAAGACTCCACCTAAGCACGCTTCCTTTGCGCTTGAGGGCGTACGCGGGCGCGTGCAAATTCTGCTTCAACAACAAGGTAGCCAGACGCAAATCGTAGCGCTCTGCCCGCCATCGGCGCGCGAAGTCGTAGCGCGAGCGCTTTCACAAGCGCGCTACGCGCTTTCGCTACGCGGACTGAGCGTGCAGGCCGAAGTGCGGGGGTTTGCGCGATGATGGTTTCAACCTCGACCGCGAGGGCGCTCGATGAAATAGCGCGGCGGCAGCAAGATTTGCGGTCGGCCTTTACACCGGGAGCGTCGCCTGTGCGCGGCGATGTCGCTCGCCCGGCTCAATCCAAATTTTCGCTCGACCCGCTGAGCGCGGCGGCGCCCGCGGATTCATACTTTGTCGGAACGGATGAACGCGGCCGGCAAACCTATTCACGCGACGGCGTCTTTCACTTGCAGGACAACATGCTGGTCGACGGCTCGAATCAGCCGGTCCTCGGTTATGACAAAACCACGGCAGCGCTTGCGCCGCTGCTTGTCGATCCCGTGGACGTTGCTTTAGGACGCACCGCGGACTTGCAAATCGGTGCCGATGGCTGCGTAACGTACGGCCGTACGGCAATCGATCCGAGCAGTGGCAAGCAGGAGCAAACGCGTGTAGTGGTTGGCCGGTTAGCACTGGCGCGCTTCTCGGCCGCAACGCAATTACAAGCACTGGATGCGACTCGCTCGGTTGCACCACCGAACGTTACTCCGCACGTCGGGGTCCCGGGTGACGGAAACTTCGGTGCGCTCGCCGTGCATCAAGAAGAACAAAGCCGTATTGATTTCGATCTCGGGATCGAGCGGTTGCAGGAAGCATATATGGCTTTTGATGCACTGCGTGCGGCTCACTCTGCCCAAGGGCACGTTGAAAAAACCGCGATGGATCTGCTGAAGTGATTGCAGCGCTGACCTTCGAGAACTCGGCGGAACGCTACGAAGGCCGGCGGATCCGGGGCGCGCGATTTACGCGGCGCTCGTCGCTGCCGGTTTCGGCCGCATGCGTTGTTGCGAGCGGTGTGCGTGAAACGCTTTGCGCGCAACTTGGAACGCGCGTGAACGTGCGATTGCTCGAGCCCGTCATACCAGATCCCGCGGCATGGCAACTCATCACAGCCGATGCGACGATATTCCGCCTTCGCGGACCGCTCAGCGACGGCGCGCTCATCCTGCGCCGCACCGATGCGCTGGGTCTCGTGGGCGCCGTCTTTGGAGAGCGGCCGGGCAAATCGCGCCCTCTTTCGCCGATTGAAGATGAAGTGCTGGCTCGCGTGTTACGCTCACTTGCCACCGCGCTTTCGCCTGTTTGCGGTGCAACAGAGAAGCTCTCGATCGAACGAACGAACCAGGGAGCGGGATTCGTAACGTATTTCGAGCTGCTGCTGGATGGACCGGTTGAGGCCAAAATCGGCGTTGCGCTGACACGCGATCCGCAGCCGGCCGCGCACCCGTGCCTGGCAATCGAAGATTTGCAAGATGTGGAACTCGAGCTGACCGCCGAATTCGCCACCGGTGAGCTGGAGGCAGCCGAACTTCTTTTACTCCAACCTGACACCACGCTTCGCATGAAAACGAAGGTAGGCGCTTCGGCCGTGCTTAAGCTTGCCGGACGGATAGTTGCCCGCGGAGAGTGCGGAGCGCTCGGCGAGCACACTGCGTTCGCCGTGGCTGACGGTCCGAAAGGCGGGTTTCTTTAATGGCACAAGGTACCGAAGGACAGAAAAACGGCGTGGCGGATTCCCAGAACCTCGACTTGCTGATGAACGTCAAGTTGCAAGTGACGGCGGAACTCGGCAAGTGCAAGATGATGGTGCAAGACATCCTCAAGCTCGGAACAGGCTCGATTGTAGAACTCGATCGCCTAGCCGGCGGCCCCGTCGATTTACTCGTCAATAATAAGCTGGTCGCACGTGGCGAAGTCGTCGCCATCGACGAGAATTTTGGCGTGCGCGTAACGGAACTGATTCAAAAACCCGTTCCGCATCACGGCTAAGAGCGACTTTCATAAAACACGCGAACGACGCCGTTCGCAAACTGCTTTGTCTCCAAGAGCTTCATGCTCACCGGCGCCCCGCTACGCGTAAAGAGCCGCACGCCTTTGCCGAGTAAGACCGGCACAACGTACAGCTCCATGGTATCGACGGCGCCCGCATCTAGAAACGCTCCCATGACTGCTGCCCCGCCCATGATCCAGACGTCCCCGTCCGAGCGTTCGCGAAGGTCGGCTGCGAGTATCTCTACCGCCCCAGCCCTTGTATCAACGTCCGGCGGCAGGTTATCGAGGGCCTGCGATGTCAAGACGATCGAACGTTTCCCGCGATATTCCCACGCTCCTAAGGTGCGGGCAAACTCGTAACTCCGCCGGCCCATAACGACCGTCCTGATCGAAGTGAGAAATTTCTTGTGCGCATACTCTTGGTCGTTGAAAGCGGCAAGAAACCCAACGCTGCCGTTCTGATCGGCGATGAATCCGTCTAGGCTCATTGCACAGTGGATGCGGAATTTTACCGCCCGCTCTGCCACTCGTCCGCCGTTATCCGATAGAGTACGCTTGGCCATTTTTCTTTGTAGATGAAATCGCGCTGGTACGTCAGCCCGCTTTTTTGCATGACGCGTTGCGATTTGCCGTTCGCCGGCAAGGTCAGGGCGAAAATCTCGGTCATTCCGAGTTGTTCAAAACCGATTTGCAGCATCGCCCGGGTCATCTCCGGTGCATATCCCTGGTTCCAGTACGTGGGCCGCAGGGCGTATCCCACCTCCACAACTTCGGTGCCGTCGAGCGTGAAATGCTGGAGCGTGCCGCGGCCGACGAATTCGTGCGCATCCGCAAGGTAAAACAGCCACATGCCGTAGCCATGATCGCTCCAGCGCGCAAGATTGCGTGCTAGAGCCTGGCGTGTCTCTTCCGGCGAAAGCACGGAGCCGCCCAAAGTCTTCATGACTTCAGGGTCACCATCAAGCATCCGCAGTTCGTCGAAATGGCGCTGCTCGATACGCTCGGCAACCGTACGCGGGGTGGAAAAACTTGACGAAGCGGCAACCGGCATTCGACTATTCTAGCAGACCTGTAAAGCCCGGTTCATACGACGGCAATGCTGCCCGCGTACCGTCGGTACATGAACAGCCTGCTCACGGTTGCAAATCACGCACATGCCACCTTGCCGCTAGATGTGCTCGCCGGACTCACGGTACTCTCGGTTGCACCATTTCTTTTGGTCATGTCCACCTCGTTTGTGCGCATCGTTGTCGTACTCTCGCTGGTCCGGTCTGCAATCGGTGCTGCGGCATTGCCGCCGAACACGGTCTTGACGGGACTTGCGCTGGTGCTCACGCTCGTCATCATGTCCCCGACGATCACGCAGATTTCGCATGACGCGATCGATCCGTACAGCCAAGGCCACATCACGCAGGGCCAGCTGATCGATCGAGCGGCAGCACCGCTACGGGCCTTCATGTTGCGGCAGACGCGCATGAAAGACATTGCGCTGTTTTCACATGTTGCGCATCAAGACGTGCGCAGCGTCGACGACGCGCCCACGTTTGTCTTGATCCCGGCATTTGTCGTCGGTGAACTGCGCAGCGCGTTTGCAATTGGCTTCGCACTGTATTTGCCTTTCGTGGCAATTGACTTGGCCGTGGCCTCAATCTTGATGGGTCTCGGCATGTTTATGCTCAGCCCGCCCGTCATTTCACTGCCGGCCAAACTGCTGCTCTTCGTGATGGTCGACGGCTGGGCGCTGGTGTGCGGAGGCGTCGTTTCCAGTTTCCGCTAAGAAGGCAGCGTATGCGCATTAGCGAGGCACTTCGAACGAAGCGACCGTTTTTTTCATTCGAATTCTTCCCCCCGCAAGACGATGCCGGTGTGGAAGAGCTCTTCGTCACGCTGGAAACATTGCGGCCACTGCGTCCCGCCT
>JBHEMH010000012.1:0-38128 GCA_046262675.1 Vulcanimicrobiaceae bacterium | reverse complement strand
ACGTATGGTGCCGGCGGTTCAACGCGTGCACGCACGGTGGAGGTTTCCAAGCGAATTCAAAATGAAGTGGGGATGACCACCATGATGCACGTGACGTGCGTTGGTGCCTCCAGGCGCGATCTGCGCGAGTTGTTTTACGAACTGCGAGCCGCAAACATTCAAAACGTTATGGCCCTGCGTGGCGACCCGCCGCGCGGGCAGGCCGATTTCACGCCCGATCCGAGGGGGTTCACATACGCCGCTGAGCTCATCGCAATGCTCAAGGCCGAGTTTGACTTCTCGATCGGCGCAGCATGTTATCCCGAAACGCATCCACAGGCGGTCTCTCCGGCAGACGACATTAAGCACCTAGTCGAAAAGGTCGAAGCCGGCGCGGAGTTTCTCGTGACCCAGATTTTTTTCGACAATGATAAGTATTTTCAATTCGTCGACCGCGTGCGCGCTGCAGGCGTGCACGTGCCCATTCTTCCCGGTCTGTGGCCTATTACGAACTACAAGCAAATTTCGCGCATAGCTCAGCTGTGCGGCTCTTCAATGCATCCAAAATTGCTGGCTGAGTTGGAAGCACGCGCACATGAACCGGAGGCGGTCAAGGAACTCGGCGTTTCCTATGCGACGCTCCAAGCCACGGATCTGCTCAAGCGTGGCGCGCCGGGGATTCATTTCTACACGCTTAACAAATCGCCGGCAACGCGAGCCGTGGTCTCGGCTCTGCTCGCTGCAACCGCGTGGCAACCCGCGCCGCGCACGGGACAGTATCTAAGCTAATACCCCGGTAGCAAGCGGGCAACAAGCCCCCGGTAGGCTACCGGTATGGAAGCATTCGACGGTCTTTTGCGCGAGTCGCTCGTTCTAGCGGCCGTCTTATGCGTTCCCGTTCTGCTCATCGCGACGGCCATCGGTACCATCATCGCCGTGCTGCAGGCGGCAACCCAGGTGCAAGAACAGACACTCTCGCTGTTGCCAAAACTGATCGCGGTGGGCGTCTCTATTGCGATCTTCGGCGCGTTTGGGATGCGGTTGTGCGCTGGGCTCTTTACCGACGCGCTGCGCCAGATTCCCGCAATCGTGCACGCCTTGTGAATAGCGATGGCCTGCTAGTCTTTGCACGTTGTGCGGGATTCGTGTTTCGTGCGCCGGGCTTTTCGCATCCAAGCGTGCCGCCGTCGGTACGCGCCGGTCTTGCGCTCGTACTGGCGGTTGGACTCGCGCCCGCGGTGCAAACGCATCACTCCTTCGAGGGGCTCGCATTTGTTTTTGCGCTGGCAAGCGAACTTGCGGTGGGCGCAGCGATCGGCGTCGGAGCGTCGGTTCTCTACGATGGCGCATATGCAGGTGGCCGCGCGCTTGATGATTATGTCGGCATTCGCGCAAGCGTTCCGAATGCCGCGGTTGCAGCCTCAAGCGGCTTCGGAAGAATTTGGTCGCTTACGTTTCTTGCGGCGTTCTTTGTGCTCGACGGCTATCAGATCGTCATCCGCGTCTTCGCGGACGGCTTTTCCCATTTGCCGCCGGGGGCGCTGGTTGGACCCCTTGCGTGGCAGCAGTTTGCGATCTCACTGCCCGTCTTGGTTCTCAAAGCGGCGGCGCTCGTTGCAGGTCCGGCGATTGCCCTGATTTTTGTGATTCAATTCGGGCTTGGAGCGCTCTCGCGAGTGATTCCGCGCTTTCAAAGTTTCACGCTTTCATTTCCAATCGTTTTTGGGGCCGCGTTGCTCGTCACGATCTTGATGGTGCCGCTCCTCTTTCCGCTCGCGGGCCGCCCATGGTTGCAATTGCCGTTCTTGGCCGTGCGCTAACGTGAGTGACCAAGGCGGAGAGAAAAGTTTTGAGCCAACGCAGAGCCGGCTCCAGAAGGCCAAAGGCGAAGGAGATATCGCGCGCTCGAGCGAGCTCTCCGGCGCATGTTCCTTTGCAGCCGGACTTGCGGGCCTCACAGTTGCAATTCCTATAATGGGGCTCTCTGCACGCGGTGCGCTTTTTCAAATCGGTGCGCACCCGATGCAATTGACAGGCGCACTCGGCACTTTAGGCTTCGTGCTTTTCTGGGCACTTGCTCCCCTTGCGTGTGCAGCAGTTGCCGGTACCTCACTCACGTTCTTCCAAAGCGGCGGCTTGCGTCCGGTCGCCGTGAGCTTCAAGTTTGAACGGTTGAGTCCAGTTGAGGGCTTCAAAAGACTCGTCTCACGCGAAGCAGTCTTCAATGCGTTCCGGGCGACCGCGGCCGTTGTTTGCATTGTGATTGCGCTCTTGCCCGCGGTGGCACAGCTCTTGTCGGCCGCAGCGGGAACGCACGAAGCGCAGAGCCTCGCCGCCCTAGCGCGGCAAAGCGCACTGCGTTGCGCGTTTGTGATCGCGGCGCTCGGTGTTGTCCTTGGCGGGGTTGATTTCGCCTTGGTCTTCGCACGGTGGCGTAAGAAACTCCGCATGTCGTTCGATGAAGTCAGGCGCGATCAGAAAGAACAAGAGGGAGATCCCGCCGCCAGGGGACGGCGACGTTCGATGCATCGCGAGATTTCGCGGAGTTCCCTCAAACGCATCAAAGACGCCTCGTTCGTGATCGTCAATCCAACGCATATTGCAGTTGCGCTCGAGTACCGGCCGCCGGAGATTGCGGTTCCGCGCGTGTTGCTCAAAGCGGCCGATGAAGCGGCGCTGCGTGTGCGCGAAGCGGCCACCGAGTACAAGATTCCGGTCATTGAAAATATTCCGCTCGCCCGCGAACTCTTCGCAACCACAAAACCTGGCGACGTTATTCCCAAAGAGACCTACATCGCCGTCGCCGAAATCGTCGCAAGCCTTGCTAAAGAAGGAGCTCTGCTATGATGCAATCGTTCGCGACCCCTAGGGGCATGCTGTCTTGCTCACATTCTTCAGGGAGCGATCGTACGGGGGCCCCATTTGCTCGGCAAATGGGGGGCACGGAGCTTAGAGCGCAGTGCCTGTAAAATGAAAACCACCTCCACCTACATCTTCGCAGCGGTCGTGCTTTCGATCGTCATGATCTTGATCGTACCATTACCGCCGTGGCTATTGGACGTATTGCTGGCCCTTAATATGTTTGCATGCGCGCTTGTTCTGCTGATGAGCGTTACGATTAGCGATCCGCTAGAGTTCTCGGCATTCGCGCCGGCGCTGCTCATTGCCACGCTTTTCCGGCTCTCCCTGGATGTCAGCGCTACGCGCTTGATCCTCACGCAAGGACACCTCAGCGGAGGGGTCGGTTCTATTATCCCCGCGTTCGGGGAGTTTGTCGTTCGCGGAAATCTCGTCGTCGGCTTGATTGTGTTCGCGATTCTTGTAACGATTCAATTCATCGTTATTGCCCAAGGATCGCAGCGCGTAGCGGAGGTTGCGGCGCGCTTCACGCTCGATGCGATGCCGGGCAAGCAAATGGCGATCGACGCGGATGTGCACGCCGGAATGATCGATGCGGAGGCCGCTCGCAAAAAGCGTGCTCTCGTGCAAAAAGAAGCGGATTTTTATGGCGCGATGGATGGCGCCGGAAAGTTTGTCAAAGGCGATGCGATTGCCGCGCTTGTGATTGTGCTTCTGAATCTCGTTGGTGGCGTCGTCGTCGGCATGGCGTACCACGGGATGTCGCCGGGAGATGCGCTGGGAACGTTTGCACTGCTCTCAATCGGCAACGCGCTCGTAACCACGCTGCCGGCCTTCTTAATGTCGATTTCAATGGGCATGATGGTTACCAGAGTTGCCGCAGACGGTTCGCTTGGATTCGATTTGGCTTCGCAAATCTTCGCGCGTCCCGAAATATTGCGCTGCGGAGGCGTGCTCGTGCTGCTTCTGGCGTTGATTCCAGCATTGCCGCGTCCGGTGTTTCTGATGCTCGCGTTCTGTGCATTTGGTGCCGCGCACCTTGCGGCGCGTAAAAAGGCCATGCTTGCCGCGCAAGAAACGGGTGCAACCGAAGCCGCGCGCCGCAGCGCGATTCGCCGCCCGGAGATGGCGCTCGGACTGGTCGGCGTCGATGCCGTTTCAATCGAACTCGGAGCGGAGCTCGCGCATCTGTTGGCGCCTCCGCTCTCGGATCAATTACTCGATCGCATCGGTGAGGTGCGCAGAGCGCTTGCTGCCGAGATCGGGGTCGTCATGCCCGGCGTGCGTTTGCGCGACGACCTTGCGCGCGAAGGTTCAACCTACGCAATTCGGGTGCGCGATCAACTTGCGGGCGAGGGGATGCTCCACATTGGCGCATTACTTGCGGTGTGCGAGCATTCTTCGGTCGCACACGTGCCGGGCGAAGAAACCTACGAACCCGTGTACGCCCTCCCGGCGAAATGGATCGCGATCGACCAACGTGAGAAGGCGTTGCATGGCGGGGCGCTTGTTTTCGATCCGATCTCCGTCCTCGGCTCGCATCTTGCTGAAGTCGCCCGTACGCACGCTGCGGCATTGGTCGGACGGCAAGAACTGCAAACCTTGCTGGAGCACTTGCGTGCAACCGTTCCGGCTTTGGTAAAGGAAGTTGGAACGGATGCATTTCCGCTGCCGGTCTTGCACAAGACATTTACACTTTTACTGCGCGAACGTGCCTGGCCGCGGGACCCGGTCGTGGCGCTGGAGGCGATCATCGATGCGAGCGCCCAGACGCGCGACCCCCGCGAACTGGCCGAGGCGGCCCGCCGGGTCATCATCCCGCAACTTTTGAGGAGACGCGGGGTCCCGGTTCTCGAGCCCCTTATTGTGGGGGCGGAGGTTGAATTGCGCACTGAAGATCCGGTTTTGGCGGTCGCCATCCGGCGCCGCGTGGAGGCTTACACGGCCGAAATCCCTCGTGAACGAGCTGCCCTCGTCTGCACGGCGGCCCTGCGACCCCTGCTTTCCGACTTCCTCTTGCGCTCGGGGATAAGGGTGGATGTGTACGCCTATAGCGAGCTGCCGCCCGAGGTGCAGTTACTCCCGGCCGGCGTGTTGAATGACGACCGCGCGGCCGGAGTCCTTGCTTCGTAGGGGCAAGGCTGCTACAATCTTGCAGTTTCCGCGGCGCTCGCCGGTAGTTGGCAGGGCGCCTTTACATCGTTTAGGGGGCCCCAAAATGGGCCGCATTTTGGGGAGATCATGAGCTGGAATAGATTAAGAAATCCGCTAAAGGCGCTCGTCATCATAGGTATTATCGTGCTGTGCGTCTTTGAAATTTTGCCGATTCAAAAGAAGATTCACCTGGGTCTTGATTTGCAGGGCGGCGTTCGCGTTTTGCTCGAGCTCACACCGAACGAACTCGTTCCGAAGGTGGATTCGAATATCCAGGGACAAGTGCAACAGGTCATCGAGAACCGTATCAACGGTCTGGGCGTGACCGAACCGATCATCACGCGTGTCGGTTCAACACGTTTGCTCGTCGAGCTGCCGGCTGTGAAGAATCAAGACGAAGCGACGAAGACCCTAAGCGAAATCGCCAAGCTGGATTTCAAAATTGTTCCCGAATCGGTGCGCGATCGCGCCGAGCGCGGACTTGCCCCCGGCGCATCGGCAGCGGACAAAGCATACACCTACACCGGTGCTTATAAAGATGCAGGCCCGCCGGTTTATACCGGTGCTGAACTTAAGAGCGCCTCAGCAGCGCCCGCACAGTTCGGCAACGCCTGGCAAATCGACTTTACCACCAAAGATCCGAAGAAATTTGTCGATCTGACCAGCAAGAATATGCATAAGCTGCTCACCATCTTCGTCGACGGGCACTACATCTCAGCAGCGACGATCCAGGGCGTGATCGGCGAGAACGGCCAGATCACCGGCAGCTTCACTCAAGAAGAAGCCACACGTCTTGCCAACGAGTTAAACGCCGGTGCTTTACCCGTCGGCATTCACATTATCGAGAACGACTCGATCGGACCGACGCTCGGCGCAATTGATTTGACGAAATCTCTTTACGCTTCGATGTTCGGCCTCGGGCTCGTGCTCCTGTTCATGATCTTCGTCTATCGTTTGCCCGGTTTCTTGGCAGACGTTGCGCTCGTCATCTACGTGCTGATGATGCTCGGATTGCTGGCGAGCGCGAAAGCAACGCTGACCCTCCCCGGTATCGCGGGCTTCGTGCTCTCAATCGGTATGGCGGTCGACGCAAACGTCCTCATCTTCGAACGCTTAAAAGAAGAACTTTGGGCCGGTAAATCGCTGCGAGCGGCGGTTCGCACCGGGTTCGCCCGTGCATTTTCGGCCGTGTTTGATAGCCACTTCACCACCATCGTGGGCGCGGGCGTGCTGTTCATGCTGGGAACCGGAACCGTCAAAGGCTTCGCGTACACGCTCTTCTGGGGAACGGTATTCTCGCTCGTCACGGCAGTCTTCATTACGCGGTTCTTCATGGATGTTCTCGTTGAGAACGATCTCATCACCGCGCCGGCCGCCTACGGTGTTAAAGCCGAAGAAGTCGGCGCGCTTGCGAAAGCGGGGGCATAAAACATGTTATTTCGCCGCTTAAACTGGAATATCGTCGGTTGGTTCAAAACCGTTTCGCTGATTTCGTCCATCTTGATCGCACTCGGCGTCGGCACGATGCTCTATCATGCATTTACCGCACCCGGCGGCGGGTTCCAACCCTCGCATATGCTGCAATTAGGATTGTCGTTCACCGGTGGTACCGATGCCGATGTGAAGTTCAAACAGGCCGCCACTCCGGAACAAATCAGGGCCGCGCTTGCCCCGATTGGGGTGACCGACGAGACGATCAACACGATCACGAAGACCGGCGATCTGGCGAACTCCCGCTATTCCGTCCAAAGCCAAATTGCACTGGGTGACAAGGCTCCGGAGATGTGGAAAGCGCTGGGCACCGTTGCGCCGGTCGATCGTTCGCAGTCGCAGATCCAGTCGGTCGGACCCGCACTCGGACGCGAATACTTAATCAAAGCGATTTGGGCACTCGTTATCGCGCTCTCGATCCAGTTCTTGTATATCGCCTTCCGCTTCGGCTGGAACTACATTTTTGGTCTCGTAACCGTCGTTGCGCTCGTGCGCGATGCCATGATGATGGTCGGCATTTATGCAATTGCCGGCAGGCGAGCCGATGATGCGTTCTTGGCCGCGGTGCTGACCGTCATCGGGTATTCGGTCATGGATACGATCGTTATTCTCGATCGTATTCGCGAGAACACGAAACTGATGAGCGGTGTGCCCTACGACCGTATCGTCAATACCTCGATCCTCCAAACGATGACGCGCTCGTTCAATACCCTCGCCACCGTTGTCATCACCCTTGTCGCGCTGCTCGCCTTTGGCGGTGCATCGTTGCAAAACTTCGCGTTCGCACTTCTGGTGGGCATCGTCTCGGGCGGGTACCACTCCATCTTTTTCTCGGCGCCCCTGGTGTTGGTTTTCCGCCAACGCCAGCTTGATGCCGCTGCCAAACGCCGTCGTCTCGGTGTCAGCACCGACCGCGACAGCCGCGCGCGAACAGTTGCTGAATCAAAAGCGCTCGCCAGCCGCGCAGGCATCGCGCGCGAAGATATCATCGCCGCCCGGCAAGCGCGCCGCAAATCCAAAGCTCCGCGCACGACCTCCGGCCCCGTTCGCTATAAGCGCAAGCGCGATGAAAGCGCGACCGGGACGATGGAACCGGAAACGCTCGCCGATCCGCAATACGACGAACACGATTCAGTAGAGCACGATCGCGATCAAATGGATCCCCTCGATGCGCAAAATGCAGGCATGCACGAAGATGCGATGGAGCAAGGCCACGAAGAGGTCAATCTTAACCTCGAAGGTTTTGAGCCAGAGCAAACTCTGCCGGCCGAGCATGAACCGGCGCCTAACCAAGACCACTAACCGGCTGCCGCCTCCGACCGAATCGGAGGCGGCATTCGAACGCGCGCTCGAAGCATTTGGGGTCGAGCCTCCCGCGAACGCTCTGGGCTCCTCAAAGCCTGTTCCGGCCGCCACTGATGAATTCGTCGATCAGCTTTTCGCGCGCAAGCATGAGTTTCTGCAAGACGACCGCTTTCGCAGCATCGGCGAGGCGGCGTCTTTTTATACGAAGATCGTCGGAGTTTCGTTCGAGGGCCGTCAAGATGTCGTGGCGGGTTTGAGCGAAGGGCTTGCTCTCCGCTTGGAACGCCAGCCGGAAAATCAATTTGACAGCAATGCAATTGCGGTGCATTTCGGGGCGCTGCAACTCGGGTTTCTCAAGAAAGATATTGCAAAGCACCTCGCACCGAAGATCGATGAAGGCGTGGCGTACCACGCTAGCGTCGGCAGCCTCACCGGAGGCGGAACAAAACACTTTGGGGTCAACATCTTCGTGCGCCGCAGTGGCGCGCCGGCACACTCCGGACGCGTTTCAGAGCGCGGGTCGGCCGATGACGACGCGATACGCAAGGCCCTCATCGGGGAGCGGCCGCTGCGTGAGTCCCAGCGTGAAGTGCTTGCGCGAATCGAGAGCCAGAAGAACACGCTCGCGGTGCTCGGGACAGGCCGCGGCAAGTCGTTCTGCTTTCAATACCCGGCGGCGCTACGCGCGCTCGGAGGCCAACAGAAGACCCTTGTCATCTATCCGCTGCGCGCGCTTGCTAACGATCAGTTCGAAGCACTCATGCGCCGCTTCGACGGTTTCGGATTGCGCATTTTTCGTGCGAACGGCTCCATATCACCGGATGAGCGCAGCGATCTTATGACGGCGCTGGAATCGGGGACGTGGGACATCATTCTTGCGACCCCGGAATTCTTACAATTTCATCGGGACGCGTTCAGGGCAAATAGTAAGCCTGATTTTGTCATAGTCGATGAAGCGCATCATCTCTACGATTCGCAACACCGCGCGGCCTACGGGAAACTCGGGTCGCTCATTGCCTCTCTCGGGCGCGTTCAGGTTTTAGCCCTCACGGCGACCGCGGGCGATGAAGCCTTCGCGCATATCGTCAAGGAGTTGCATATCGATGCGTGGGTCATCGACCCCACCGTGCGTGAAAATCTGCGCCTCATCGATGCACGCGGGACGAAAGATAAAGAAGCGTACATGCGGGAGCTCTTCTGCGATTCCGGCAAGGGGATCGTGTATTGCAACTCGCGCACGGGTGCGGTCAAGGTTGCTGAGACCTTGCGTGCCGCATTCGGCAATCAGGTAGCGTTCTATCATGCCGGGGTGACGACTGCGGAGCGGCTGATGGTGGAGAAGATGTTCCGCGAAGGCGACCTGCGGATTGTCGTTGCGACCTCTGCATTCGGTGAGGGCATCGACCTTCCGGACGTGCGCGACGTGGTGCTTTACCATTTAAATTTTAATTTTACGGAGTTCAATCAGCAGGCCGGCCGCGCGGGACGGGATGGTGAGCTTGCGCGTATCCATCTGCTGTTCGGCCAGCCGGACCGCCGGATCAACGATTTCATCATCGACCGCGAAGCGCCGACCTTGCCGCTCTTGCGCGAGGTCTACAAGGGGATGCGCGGCTTATCAGCGGGCGGGTATTTGCGCAGCACCTTTACCGATATCGCGCGCACCCTCGAGCTTGATAAGGCGAGCGAGCGTACTATCAGCGTCGCTTCACGCATTTTCGAAGATGCCGGCCTGCTCGAAAGCGGTCTGGACGATGATGGGCGTTTCTTGCGGTTTCTTCCGGCAACTCTGAAAATCGACATGACAAAAAACGAACGCTTCGCTGAAGGCGAAGCGGAACGGGAAGACTTCTCGAAGTTCTGTGACCTGATTTTAAGCGCCAATGTCAACGCGCTGCAAGGTATCGTCAACCGCCCCATCTATCCGCAGGCGGTCGCTCTGTTAAAGTAGGCGCTTTCCCGAATAACCGTGACGCGTTTTGTTGAGCTCGGTGAGCTGGGCCGCATGCACGTAGCGCTGAAGTTCCTCGGCTACAAAGTTGCTCACACGCACGAAGGTCACGCTGTAGATGTAACGGCCCTTTACCTCTGCCATCGCTGGAAGCAGCTTTGCGTGAACCTGAAGTTCGCTAAACTGGCGGGCCTTGATTTCCTTGACGTCTACCGTACGGCCGAAAATGCTCCCATCACGCGATGCTTCCCGGCGCGTCAAGACTTCCAGAACATCCGAAGGAAGCGTGAAGCGAAGATCGAGCTCGCCGTCGATTTGCATTTTTCGATCGAACGCGATGCGCATACCTCCGATGCTTGTGTCGATCGCTCGTGCATCGTTGCTTCCGCGGAGACCGAGGATAGAGTAGCGGACCGGAAAGTTTTTTTCAACGCGGTAAGCGCTGCGCTCGCGGACCGAACGAAGGGCGCCGCTCTGGGCCGTCTGCGGTTCTGATTCGTCGCTTTTCTGCTGCAAGCCACGGCGTTGTTGCTCGAGGATGAAGTGATAGATCGAGTCGCTGTCGCCGGGCCGTAGGTTACGGTACTTCACGCCGTAGTGGAACATGCGGTTCTCTTGTTTGAAGTCGATCGTGGCGATGGTCCCCAGAAGCTTTAGTGGGACTTTCCCGTCGCGGGGCAGGGTAAATTCAATTTCGGTTCCCCGCAGCAGCATGGATCTGGAAACGACGCGCGCGCCCCCCTCGGAGATGTCACCGAGGGTGGCCGGAACCGGCACGGCAACGCTCGGAACCACGATATCGATCGGAAAGTTCGTCTGAAGGCGATAGTATTTGCGCTCGTTCTGAGCGGGCTGTTTCATTTGCGCCGCGGCGGATCCGAACATCGCTGGCCCCCTTGAGGCTACTTTCGTACATGCGCGAGTCGCCGGCTAGTAAACTGCCGGCGGTGTGGTGCGCTCTAGATAGTATACGGCTAACGCTTGCTCGCTGTCTCGGCAGAACGTGTAACCATGGTCAAACCCACGTAAAGATGCGTAAAGCCGCCTAAGAACGCCTACGCAATGGTGCGGGCGATGGCCGCGCCGTCTACGTGTTTGTAAAACGCGTTATTGGTTTCCGAAACATTCGGGCCCCATGGATCGACCTGTGCGGGCCCGATCGGAAAATGCACGGTCGGGCCTGCTGCGTCGGCGTAGCTCGCATGTGCGAAGGGTGCGAAGTTGCTCGTTTCTCCGTGTGCCAGAACTGTTGCATCGACCGCCGCCGAGGCTTGTCTGGCTGCATTTCTCAACGTGCTGTTTAGACGCGCATCGTTCGCGATTGTATTGTAGAGCGCCATCGCGGGGCGGTCGGCATGCCACGGCATATCGGGCGTCGCCTCGGGAAACCGCACCATGCCATCGACCGAGGCTGCATCCTCGCGAATGGCGCCCGCTTCCACAACCCCGGCGTGCCCAATCGCGTCGTTGAGAGCTCGAACATCCGTTTCCAGCGTTGCCCATTTGGTGGACGATAAATCCAGCACATCAAAGCATGCTGCCGGCCCCCAGTGCTCCGTGCCGGCACCGTATTGATAGTGCATGACATTCTTCACGACGGCGGCGGCCATCGCACCCGCGTCGTCCGTGTGCTGTGCAATCGCATGCGCAACCGTCGACGGGGTGCCGGGAGAGAGCATCGTCTCGGGGCTTGCGGCGAGATACGTGACGCCCGCGTGCGAGAGATCATCTGCAAAACCCAAACTCGACATCAGGCATTGATTGGCAACAAGCCCGTCAATTTTTCGGCCGGCATCTTCGGGATGCGCTGCGGCGTGCATGGCAATACCGCGCGCAATGGCGCCCGCGATGCCGTCGATCGACATGATTTCGCCGCTGCTATCGGATTGCAACCCAACGCCGTCGCCCGCGCCGTGATCGCTTAACTCGATCCACGTTTGCTGTGCGCCGTTCTTCTGCGCTTCGTCGAGTGTGTGAGCAACAAACTTTGCGAGGTTCTGCGGCGAGGCCATATTTGCGCCTATCGTTGCGTGGGCATCATGCACGGCACCGTTCGAAATACCATAATTGAATGTCTGCAGACCCTCACCGCGGCGCGAGGTCGTATCTTCAATCGCGAAGTCGATGCTCGCGTCGGTCTGGCTTACCTTGAGCGCCTGCCCCAGCGTTACGGCTTGCGACTCATCAAGATTGTTATCCCCGTCGCGGTAGATTCCGAACTCGAGAGCGCGCCTTGGCGCCGGACCGATTGCTTGCATGAAAAAGCCTCCAACATTGCACGAGTGTGAGAGGCTACTGCGACCGGAGTGGCCGACGGCAAGACTACCGGTAGAGAATCGCGTCCACGGCCATCATCGCGCGCAATCTTTGAGCGAAGTCTTCCCGTCCGGCGTCGTATGGGCCATGACGAATTGGACGAGTGGCGGCTCAGTAGAGCGTTTGTCTGCGGGTGGGAATTGAAAGTTCGTCGGAAAGTCTTGGTTCCGCAAATTTTGCGAAGACCATGGATTGGCAGCTTCGGTGGGATAGTACCAGGGATAGTCGAGAAGGGTGCGCTCAACCCTGTCGCCGCCGAGATGCACGCCCATCAGGATGTCGAGATAAAAGCCGCCGGTGGACTTATCGTACCGGGAGCCGTGAATATTCGTAAATTCGACATACCCGCAGGGTTCAGAAGGCGCGGATGTCGGTGCGGACGTGGAAACGGCGGCGGCTAGCATCAATGGGAGAAGCATGCAGCGACGTTTTGCGCTTGCCGGCGCATTTACATGCTGCGGCAGTCCTTGAGGGTCGTGAGGCCATCCGGCGTGCTATGCGACATGACATACTGAACGACCGGAGGTTCGGCGGCGCGTTTATCCGCTGGCGGGAATTGAAAGTTCGTTGGAAAGTCCTCATTTTTGATATTTTGATCCGACCATGGATCGGCCGCTTCGCTCGGATAGTACCAGCGGTAATCGAGAACGATGCCCTGAACGCCGCCGCCGCCGAGATGCACCGTCATGCGGATGTCGTGATGGAAGCCGCCCGTCGACTTATCGTATTGCGCGCCGTTGATGTTGGTGAACTCGACAAAGCCGCAGGGCTCACCGGCCCCCGCGTAGTTTCCGTTTCCGTTGCCGCCCGTACCGGTTCCATTGCCCGCACCGCCTTGGCCCGTTCCGGTTCCGGTCACGCCAAGTTTTCCGCGCCCACTGCCGGCAGCGCCGAGGCCCGGACCCTGCAGATGTTTGGGTGAGACGTTCACGTGCTGCACGACGCGTTTGGAATGATGTTTCGTTTTGGCAATTGATTTTGCAAGCCCGGCCTTTGCCTTCGGCGCGGCAGGAGCGGGCGTCGAGACGACGGCGACGACCGGATGCGGCGTTACCAGCGGTAGCGGTTTGGGTGTTGGACGGGCGGTGGGCCGTGGTGTCGGAGTCGCCTTATGCACGATTGAGATGCGTACCATCTGCGCGATCTGCACTTTTTCGACTTGATCGGTGCGTCCGCCGTGAATGCTGGCGACGATAACTTCGTGCAAGGCGATAGCAAATGCAATCGCAACCCACAGTCTGCGATTGTCGTCGCGTTCCCCGAAAATCGAGAAGAGCCACCCGCGCTTGGCGGGTGACTCCTCTGTCTGATGTCTGTACAGCTAGGTCAGCCGCCGCTTATCCGGGGTTCTGCCCGTAAGTGCGCCAGTACCATTGGCGGTACTGCGTCTGCGTCGGATAGTAGCCGTACTTGTTGTAGAACCACGCCCGGAACGCGGACTGGCGCCGCGTCTGCTCCTTGAGTTCATTCTGTTTGATGCGTTTCTTGTGGTTATAATTCGTGATGAGGACGGCCGCCGCGGCGCCGCCGACGAGAATATTGCGGGTGCTCGCTGCGCCGTCGGCCAGGGCCGGGGCTAAGCTTCCGATGGAGATCGCGGCGGCCAGGGCCGTCGCAAGAAGTTTATGTTTCATAGCAGATCCTTTCTACCAACGCTTCCATGAAGTTAAACGAAAAGGCAGAAGACGGCGTTCCACGAATGCCTAGGCGCCGTGGACGTTAAGACGCTTATCCGGGCAATTCCGGACTTCCCAATTCCTGGGATCCTCTTCAGGGACATTACCCCGCTTTTGAAGGATGCAGACGGTTTTCGAGCGGCTGTCGACCTTTTCGTGGACCGGTTTAGGGACAAAGGGATCGAATACGTGGTCGGCATGGAAGCAAGGGGTTACATGCTTGGTGCGCCCCTCGCGTACGCAATCGGAGCCGGTTTCGTGCCGGTGCGTAAGCCCGGAAAATTGCCGGGCACCAAGCTCACCGAGGAGTACGCACTGGAGTATGGCACCAATTCGCTGGAGATTCATGACGATGCCGTTGGCCATGGCCACCGCGTCCTTATCGTCGACGATTTGCTCGCCACCGGCGGGACCGCAAACGCAACCCGCCGGTTGCTCGAGCGGCTCGGCGCAAAAATCGAAGGCTACGCCTTTCTGATCGAGCTTGCGGACCTCAAGGGCCGCGAGCACTTGGGCGATTTCGAAATCACGAGCTTCATTACTTACTAAACAAACAGCTGCGGAGGCTCGACGAGCGTGCGTTTCCTTTCTTTGTTGGCACTTGTAAGCGCCTTAAACTGCTTCGCACCCCTTGCCGCCGCAGCGGCCATGCCGCCCTCGCCGGCTCCCGCCACGACGCCAACGCCGGTACCGCCGCCCGCCGCCGTCGTTGACCTCTCCACGAAGATCATTGCGGCAATGACGGCGGGCAAAGTGGACCGCACGCTTTTTAGCGCCCGGTTCAACAGCCTGGTGGGCGACGATGCGGTCGCACAGATCGCACCCCAACTCGCGGCGCTGGGCAAACTGCAATCGATCACCTATGCCAAGAGCGTACCCGGGTCCGATTATCCGGTCTACGTTTATGTCGTCAAGTATGACAAGGCTACCGTCCGCGAGATTATCGGGCTCGATAAGGCGGGCAAGGTCGATAGCTGGTCAATGCGGCCTTAAACGGGCCCTCGCGCGCTGCGCGCTTTGCATCCCAATGGGCCGATGTGGCATCATAGGATGTAGATGACAATCGACGAGCTCATCGCCAAGGTGCAAACCTACGACCCGTCACTCGACGGGTCGTGGCTTAAGAGCGTCTACCAGACCGCCGACCGGGCCCACGAGGGTCAGCACCGGGCTTCGGGCGAGTCCTACATCGAGCACCCCGTCTCGGTGGCCGGCATCCTGGCCGAGCTGGAAATGGACCGCGCCACAATTGCCGCGGCGATTCTTCACGACGTCGTTGAAGACACGTCGATTACGAGCGAGGAAGTCGCCACGCTTTTTGGCGAGGAGATCGCAACGCTGGTTGAGGGCGTCACCAAACTGACGCGTATTCCGTACCAGTCCAAAGAAGAAGCGCAAGTCGAGAATCTGCGCAAGATGTTTATGGCAATGGCCAAGGACATTCGCGTAATCATTATTAAACTCGCCGACCGATTGCACAACATGCGCACCTTGGGCAGCCTCACCGGCGGCAAACAGCAAACGATCGCACGCGAAACGCTCGATATCTACACGCCGATCGCGCACCGTCTCGGAATTTGGAAAATCAAGTGGGAGATGGAAGATCTGTGCTTGCGGTATCTCGATCCGGAAGGCTACCGCGAGATTGTCGAACGCGTTGCAAAGACACGGCAAGCCCGCGAGGAGTCCGTTGATACGGTTATTTCTGCGCTACGAAAAGAATGCTCGGAGATTCACATTAACGCGGAGATCCAAGGGCGGCCCAAACATTTCTATTCGATCTATCAGAAATTAAAGAAGGGCCGCGAGTTCTCGACTATCTACGATCTGACGGCAATTCGCGTGATCGTCGACAGCGTTAAAGATTGCTACGGCGCGCTCGGCATCGTGCATTCGCTCTGGACGCCGCTGCCCGGCCGTTTTAAAGATTACATTGCGATGCCCAAACCCAACATGTACCAGTCGTTGCACACGACGGTTGTTGGGCCGCAAGGCGAGCCTCTCGAAATTCAAATTCGTACGTGGGAGATGCATCGCACGGGCGAATACGGCATCGCCGCGCATTGGCGTTACAAAGAGGGTGGCAAGGCGGACCAATTCGAGAACAAACTCTCCTGGTTGCGCGCGTTACTTGAGTGGCAAAAGGATATGCGCGATTCGCGCGCCTTCATGGAGAATCTCAAGCTCGACCTCTTCGATAATCAGGTCTTCGTGTTCTCGCCGCGCGGCGATGTCTTTAGCCTTTCTTCGCAGAGCACGCCTCTGGATTTTGCCTACCTCGTGCACACCGATGTCGGCAACCACTGCGTGGGCGCCAAAGTCAACGGGCGCATCGTCGCGCTCGATGCCACGCTGCACAACGGCGACATCTGCGAGATTCTCGTCAACAAGAATTCCGGGCGCCCCTCACTGGGCTGGCTCTCTCTGGTCAAGACCTCCAGCGCAAAGCATAAGATCAAGCAGTGGTTCCGTAAAGAACGCAAAGAAGAAAACGTTCTGGCGGGACTGGAATCCGTCGAGCACGAGCTCGCGCGACAACATTTGCGTCCCGATCTCGCGCGCGGCGATTTGATCGAAACGATCGCGCACCGCATGAACTATGGGAGCCCCTCCGACCTTTTCGCAGCCATCGGCTTCGGCGACGCATCCGCGCAGAGTGTCGTCAACCGCTTGCGCGAGGAGGTCAAGAGCACCAATGTTGTCGAGATTTCGAAGCTGGGCAGGCCGCAGTCCGTTTCCAAACGGGTCACGCGCAAGACCAGCGGCATCCGCATCGCAGGCGTCGATGACGTGCTTGTGCGGCTCTCGAAATGCTGCAGTCCGGTGCCGGGTGATCCGATTATGGGCTACGTTACGATTGGAAAAGGCGTCTCCGTCCATCGCGCGGATTGTCCGAACGTAGCATACATGAACGCGACACCGGAGCGGGTGCTCGAAGCGACCTGGATCGGCAAGACCGAGTTCACCCATGCCGTCGACGTAGAAGTTGAAGCGCTCGACCGTCCGGCGTTGGTTCAAGATGTGATGCAAGTTTTTGCTGAAGCAAAGACGAGCGTATCCTCAGTGACCGCTCGCGTGAAACGCGATCGCGTGGCACTCGTCAGTCTGACGGTGCAGATAACGGATCTCGAGCACTTGCACCGCATCCTGCGCAAGCTCGAATCGCTCAAAGGTATTCGCAAAGTCTATCGCGTCACCAAACGCGAGGCGAAATCCTCGAGCTAACCCCGGCGCCCCTGCTTATCCTTTTCGCCGTCGCGTTCTTAAGCGGCTCCATTAATAGCGTCGCCGGCGGCGGAAGCTTCTTGACGTTTCCGGCGTTGATGTTCACGGGCGTGCCCCCGATCAGCGCGAATGCAACGAACAACTTTGCGATGTGGTTCGGAACCCTCGCGAGCGCACGCGGGTACCGTGAAGAAGTGCGCGAGCAGCGACATCTGCTCGTCAATGCCGCGATTCTTAGCTTGCTCGGCTCGCTTATCGGCGCGATGCTGCTCCTGCACACGCCCTCGCGTACGTTCCAGCGCATGATTCCCTTTTTGCTGCTTTTCGCAACCATCGTCTTTGCGATCTCGCCTTTCCTCACCCAGCAGCATTCGGGCGCCGCTAAACGCCATACACCGGTTCAATTGCTCGCGCAGTTTCTGACGGCAATCTACGGCGGCTATTTCGGCGCGGGCATCGGGTTCTTGATGCTCGCAATTCTGGCGTTCTCCGGCTTACCAAACTTCAACGCAATGAATGCGGTTAAAAACGTACTGGCCGCCGTGATTAACGGGGTGGCGCTCATTCCGTTCATTTTGGCGGGAATTATCCAGTGGCCGCAAGCTATCGTCATGGCGCTTGGAGCGTTGCTTGGCGGGTATATCGGGGCGCGCATAGGACGTCGCATTCCATCCCGCTTAATGCGTGCGGGCGTCATCGCCATCGGGCTCTCGATGGCGATCTACTTCTTCCTACACGCAAATTGAAGAGGACGTGTTGAGATGCTTAGGTCGTGGCGCCTTCACGCCGTTGCACGGTTCTAGGCTTCTCTCCCGAGCGACCCCGGGATGCGAAGCGCGGTTCAATGTGTTCTGCAACCCAAAGATAGAGCGCCGGAACCACAAGAAGCGAAAGCGCCGTCGAACAGATGAGACCCCCGATGACGACCGTTCCGAGCGGCGCTTGACTCGAGCTTCCGGTTTCCAAACCAAGGGCAAGGGGCGTCATGCCGCCGATGGTGGCAAGCGTTGTCATTAAGATTGGGCGCAGACGCAGCGGTGCGGCCGTTAGCAATGCTTCGCGCGCACTGCGGCCCTCGCGCCGCAATTGATTCGTGAATTCCACGACAAGGATTGCATTCTTGACCACGATCCCCACCAGCATCAGCACACCGATGAATGCCGTCAGGCCGAACGAGCGGTGCGTGATGACGAGCGAGAGGACGACTCCCGCGAGCGAGAGCGGTACCGCCGCCATAATCACGAGCGGATGCAAGAGCGATTCAAACTGTGCGGCAAGCAGCATGTAGATGAGCAAAATTGCAAGAACCACAATCAAGCCGAGGCTGCTAAAAGTGCTGCTCTGCTGCGTACTGCCGGGTCCGAAACCCCAGTAGTATCCGCTTGGCATCGTCACTTGGTCCATCACCTTCTGTGCAGCAGCCGTAACCTCGCTCAGGGCGCCGCCGTTGAGCCCCGCGGTAACCTCGGTTTCGCGCTGCTTATTCATGCGCGTCGTCTCGGAAGGTCCGCTTCCAATGTTCACGCTGGCGACGGCTGCCAGCGGAACGGTCTGCAAGGTAAAGCTCTGACCGGGAACCGGTGTCGTGCTCGTTAGCAAAGACGTGCCGGAACCGGGGCCTGGAATGGAGAGCGCCAGGTTCGCAACGGATTCGTAGGAACGCCGCTGCTTGGCAGGCAGTTGCACGATAATTGGAACTTGCGTTCCATTGATCTGCAAATAGGATGCGATCGAACCGCTTGTAGCCGTATCGATTGCTTGAGAAATCTGGGTTGTCGAGAGGCCCAGTGCGGCGGCGCGCGTACGGTCGATTACAACGTTGAGTTGCGGTTGCGCTTGCGTCGAATTCACATCGGGTGCCGCAATTCCAGGTATTGCGGAAAGCGCAGGCAACGTGCCACGCGCAATCTTATCCAATGTTTGCAAATCGGGTCCGTAAATCATGATCGAGAGCTCGCTCTGACCCGCTGAGAGAATTCGCGAAACGATATCCGTGGTGCGTCCGAAGGCTTGCAGACCGGGGATTGGTGCTCCCATGAGCTTCCGCATTTGCGCCACGCGCTGCGGACTGGGTGCGCCGCCTCCACGCGCGCCGCGTGGGCGCATGCCGGTCAGCCCTGATTGCCACATTTGCACGAACCGGCCGGCCTCCGCACTGCTCGTTCGGGGCCGCAAGGTGATCTGAAGCTGCGACTGATTGGTTTGAACGCGGGACCCGCCAAAACCACCCCCGGATCCCACAGTCGCCGCAATGTCAACAACGCGCGGGTCATGGCGCAATCGCGCTTCGACATCTCTGGTGATGCCATCCGTGATATTGAGGGCGGTGCCTGTCGGCATGCGTAAGGTGAAGTTTACGAAACGCGAGTTGGTGGGAGGGAATAATTCCGTAGCAATCACGCCGAACTTGAGCGCGACGACGGTAAGGAAAAAGATCACGGCGGCCGTAGCAAAGACGGGGGCTTTGTGATCGAGCGACCAGCGTAAGAAGTTCGTATAACGCACCGCGAATCGTTCATACCTGCGATCGAACGTAGCGCTAAAGCGAGCATAAGGCGACTTTGCTCCGCCGTTGGTTGCAGGACGTTCTTTGGCCCACAGCCGCGTCGCGAGCATCGGGACCGTGGTTAGCGCAACGAGGAGCGATATGCCGACCGCAACCATAACCATCACGGCAAAGGGCGTGAAGATGAGGCCCTGAAGACCTGGAATGAGCACGAGCGGAATAAAAACGGTGATCACCGTGACCGAAGATGCCAGCACGGCGCTGAAGATTTGAGTTACCGCCGATGTGGTTGCTTGCAAAATGGTCTCGCCGCGCGCATAGTGCCGATAAATATTTTCGAGCACGACGATGGCGTCATCGACGATCAATCCCACGGCGAGGGCTAGTCCGCCCAGGGTCATCGTATTGAGCGAATAGCCGAGGATGTAAGCCGCAAAGAGCGTTCCAAGAACGGAGATGGGCAGCGAGATCGCCACGATCAGCGTCGAGCGCCACGAATGTAAAAACAGCAGAATAACGAGGACGGCCAGCACGGCGCCGTACGCCGCCGTGTGCTCGAGTGCATTGATGGCGTCCACGATAAACTGGCGCTGATCGAAGACGACGCCGATTTGCATGGTAGGATAGCGCTTTTTGATCTCGGCGATTTTTTTGTAAACGTCGTTCGCGGTTGCGACTGCGTTCGCATCGGCTTGCGGCGTAACTGAGAAGCTGAGGGCCGGTTTGCCGTTGAGCCGCGTAAAGGTGCGCTGTTCGGAAATTGAATCCGTCACCTTCGCCACGTCGCGAACAAAAACGGGCGCGCCGTTCTTTGTTGTTAGAATCGTGTTGCCGATCTCTTGCGCGCTAGCGTAGAGCGCCGCGGTCTGAATCTGATATTCATTTTCAGCAATTTGCACGACCCCGGCCGGCAGATTGACGTTCTCCGCTTTGATACGGCTCACGAGCGCGTCGGCCGTCAATCCGTATCCTGCCAGCAAAACTGCATCGGGTTCAACCATAATGGCGCGCGCTTGGCTCGCGTTGACGTTCACGGAGCCGACACCGGTTACTGCCGAAAACTCATCCGCCAGTTGGTTTGTGAAAAGATCGTTGAGCGCGCGTTGCGTGCGCCGGGTATCGGTTACAAAGGCCGTAACGATCGGTAAGGCATTTGGATCGAACTTGTTGATCTGTGGTGCCTGCAGGGTGGGGTCGTTCGGGAGCTGGCCGCGGATTCGGTCGACTTGGTTCTGGACGTTGACGGCCGCAATGTCGATGTTGATGCCATAGTGGAACTGCGCGCGCACCCGCGTATTGCCTTCCGAGCTCGTGGACTCGATGTTGTCGATCCCGGGGACGCGGCTGACGGCGTTTTCAATGGGACGCGTGACCAGCGTTTCCATTTGCTCCGGCGCTACGTTGGGATAGGTAACGCTAACGCTAATTACCGGCGGCGAAAAGCTTGGAAGCAGCGCAATCGGCAACCGGGGAATCGCAAAGATGCCGAGCAACACGATGGCGCACGCCATCATGGCTACGGCAACGCGCCGGGTCACGGCGAATCGAGCGATCGGATTCGTGCGCGCTGAGGTACCCTCGGTTTGGGGCAAAAAGATGTCTCCGGGCAAGGCTTTCTGCAGTGCTTTCTGCTCAATCGTAGGAGGGGCGGCTGGGGAGAGCTTGAGCCGTCGCCGGAAGCGCTTGTGCCGGGGCGGCCATTTGTGGTAATCTGACCAGGTTTTCGGGCTCCTTCGGGGTTCGTACCCACTGCCCGGCCGGGATATGGCTGGGCCGAGTGTCCTGGGCATATGCCCCGGCATTTGTCCACAGTAGGGATAAAGATGAAGATCGATTACGAAGTTACCTATATTTTGCGTCCTCAGCTCGAAGAGGCGGAAGTCACCGAGCGCTCCGGCGCGATTGCCGATGTTCTAAAGAACAATGGCGGCGACGTCGGCAATGTGGAACTCCTTGGAAAGAAACGGCTCGCCTACGAGATCAACGATCTCCGCGAGGGCATTTATGTTGTCATGAGTTTCAAGAGCGATGCGACGGCGGCCAAGGAACTCGAACGTCAGCTCCGTCTCAACGAAGATGTGATGCGCGCGCTCGTGATCAAGCTGGACAAGCACACCCTCGCGGCTGCCGCGGCGGCGCCTCCGGCTGCTCCCGCTCCCGTTCCCGCACAAGTCTAGCCACCGTATAGTGACAGGGTGATGGCACTCCATCGCCCTACAATTGGGTTTCAGCAACAGCATTTAGCGGAGAAATCATATGGCAGGCTCATTTAATAAAGTCATTCTCGTCGGTAACTTGGTGCGCGATCCCGAGATTCGCTACGTCGGTAGCGGCGCCGCCGTCACCAAATTCACGCTCGCCGTCAACCGTCGCAGCAAGCAGCAAGAAGAAACCGATTTCGTCGATATCGTCGCTTGGGAGAAGTTGGCTGAAACATGCAACACCTATCTCAAAAAGGGTAGCAGTTGCTTGGTTGAAGGCCGCCTCTCGATTCGTTCGTACGAAGATAAAGAAGGCCAAAAACGCAAAGCGACCGAGGTTGTCATCAACACGATGCAGATGCTCGATCGCGCATCGCGCCCGGCCGGCGATGACGGAGGACATTTCGCAGCCGCCCCGGTTGGAGCGGCGCGTGGCAACGAACCCGATCTAGACGAAGAGATTCCGTTCTAAACAAAACACGTTTTGTAAATCCGGCATGTGCCGGTCGTGACCGGGTCACGTCACTAGGGCTCGCCTCGTGCGCGCCACAAACCGCCTAGTGTAAAGGAAAACAACATGGCTGGCAAACCAAAGCGTGCGGTCAAAGACCGCCGCCCCAAACGTAAACCTTGTAACTTCTGCGCTGAGAAGAGCATCGATATCAACTATAAAGATGTCGGCCGTCTCAAGAAGTACATATCGGAGCGCGGCAAAATTCTCCCGCGTCGCATTTCCGGCAACTGCGCGAAGCATCAACGTTTGCTAACGGTCGCCGTAAAACGCGCCCGCGTTATCGCTTTTCTCCCTTTCGTGTCAGAATAATTGTGCACAAAATGGTTTTTTCGAGCCCCGTGGGGGCCCCGGCTTTGCTGGGGGGCGCGCAGCCGTGCGGAGCGCCATCAGAATGAAAGTCATCCTTTTGGGCGACGTCAAGGCGCTCGGCAAAAAAGGCCAAATCGTCGAGGTAGCTGAGGGCTACGCGCGAAACTTCTTGCTTCCCCGCAACCTCGCGGCGGAAGCCTCGAAGGGCGCGGTCGCCGTGCTTGCAGAGCAAGAGCGCGCAAAGAAAAAGAAAGACGACGTCGCGCTGGCTGAAACGAAAAAGCTGGCCGAGCTGTTGGAGAGTAAGCCGGTTTCCGTAAAAGCGAAGTGCGGCGGCAATGGCAAACTCTTCGGTACGGTCACGAACGCGCAAGTCGCCGAAGCCCTAGCCGAAGAGTTTTCAGTCGATGTCGATCGTCACAAAATCGAGCTGAAAAGCCAAATCAAGGCGCTTGGCTCCTATCCCGTTGAGATCAAACTGGGCAAGAATGTCGTCGCCAAAACAACCGTCACCGTAATCGCAGCCTAAGTCCGGGGGTCAGCCATGCCAGGCGCCGCAGACAAGAAATACGTCTCCCGTTTTGAACGCAAATTTAGCGGAGAAGACGAGTTGAGCCGTTATGTCGCGGCGCTTTACGAAGTCCTCGGTAGCGTGCTCGGGCCCGAGAAGATCGTGTTGCGTGCCGGCAAGCTTGGCGCGCTCAAACTGATGAAGTCCGCGACGCTGGCCGACCGGGTTGTCGCTTTGCAGCGCTTGGTCTTTGAGGATCCGACGGTCGAGCGCCTTACGGGCCGCGCTGCCCTCCGCCGTGCCATCTCGGAGATCGAAGATGGCCTGGCCGATCTCATCGCGCAAAGAAACGTTGAGACTTCAATCGACGAGAAGATCAACAAGAAGATGGCCGAGCGTCACAAGGATTACCTAAAAGAAATCAAACTTGAGACGCTCAAAGACGATTCAGGCCCCGAAACACCGGCGACGCAGCGCAAGCTCGAAGAACTTACTTTGATGGGTGACCGCGGTCTGTCGGCTTCGGCGCTGCAACTCTTGCGTCCGCAATCGTTCAAGGAGATCGTCGGACAAGAAGCGGCCATCAAATCACTGCTCGCAAAAATATCCTCGCCGTACCCGCAGCACGTGATTCTTTTTGGGCCGCCCGGAGTTGGAAAGACGACCGTTGCGCGTCTCGCGCTCGAGGTTGCAAAGACGCGCGCCTATACACCGTTCAAAAAAGACGCGCCCTTCGTCGAAGCGAGCGGATCAACGCTGCGCTGGGATCCGCGCGAGACGACCAATCCGCTTCTCGGAAGCGTGCACGATCCGATCTATCAAGGATCGCGCCGCGATTTTGCCGAGAGCGGCATTCCCGAACCGAAACTCGGCCTGGTCACCAAAGCCCACGGCGGCGTGCTCTTCATTGATGAGTTGGGCGAGATGGACCCCATGTTACAAACCCGCTTGCTCAAAGTACTCGAAGACAAACGTGTCGGATTTGAATCGTCGTATTACGACGAGACCATGCCCAACGTTCCTGAATACATCAAGAAGTTGTTTGCCGAGGGGGCGCCCGCGGATTTCATTCTCATCGGAGCGACTACGCGGGAGCCTGAAGATATCGATGCCGCGATTCTCTCGCGCTGCGCCGCCGTCTATTTCGAACCGCTCACGCAATCGCAGATTGTGAGCATCGTCCAAGGCGCGCTCAAACGCCTGGGGGCAAAGGCTGCGCGCAACGTTCCCGGCCTTATCGCTTCTTACACGATTGAAGGCCGAAAAGCCGTGCAAATCGTGGCGGATTCCTATGGTCAAGCGCTCTATCGCATCAACGCCAAGCAGCCCGAAACCGTGTCCATTACCGAAGAAGACGTCAATGCCGTCGTGCAGTCTAGCCGTCTCGTGCAGCACACGATTGTCAAGGGACGTCCCGTTAGCGAAGTCGGCAAAACATTTGGTTTAGGCGTCATGCATTACTTAGGAAGCATCATTGAAATAGAAGCAGTCGCATTTTCGGCAGCAGAAACGCGCAAGGGCGCCGTGCGTTTTAACGATACCGCGGGCTCGATGGCCAAGGACAGCGTCTTTAATGCCGCGGCCGTCGTTCGTGCAGTCTCCGGTCTTGATCCCGCTGACTATGACGTGCACATCAATGTTATCGGCGGCGGAAATATCGATGGTCCCTCCGCCGGTCTCGCTATTTTCATGGCGCTCTATTCGGCGCTGACCCAGACGCCGTTGCCACAAGATGTCGCGATCACGGGCGAACTTTCGATTCAAGGCAAGGTGCGCCCGGTCGGCGGCATCATCGAGAAACTCTATGCCGCAAGACAGGCCGGCATGCGTGCGATGATCGTGCCGAAGGAAAATCTTCGCGAAATCGATGCCGGGCTCTCGGGAATTGACATCATTCCGGTCTCCACAATCGAGCAGGCGTTTCGCGCCGTTTCTGTCCACAAGATTTCCACAAGCCCATACACAAGGCAAGCAACGCACAGGCGCCGCACTTCTAAAGCTCGCTGATGGCCTTACAAGATATTCCGGTAATCGATCGCATCCCGCCGCAGAACCTCGAGGCGGAGATGGCACTCATCGGTTCGATCCTCGTCGACCGCGAAATCATGGCGGTCGTTGCCGAGATCGTCAAACCGCAAGATTTTTATGCGCACGTTCACGAGTCGATTTACCAAGCAGTCGTGCAGTTGTACGATCGCGGCGAGCCGCTCGACAAAATCACGGTTTCCGAAGAGCTAAAGCGGCGGGGCATTCTCGAAAAGGTCGGCGGCCTGTCGTATCTTTCTTCGCTGATGGATACCGTGCAAACGGCCGCCTCAGCGACGTACTACGCAAAGATCGTGCGCGAGAAGTCCACCCTCCGCGGCCTCATTCATGCCGGAACGCAGATCTCGCAGCTCGGCTTTGAGAGCGAAGAAGACGTCGACGGCGCGCTTGACCGCTGCGAGCAGTTGGTGTACGAAGTCGGCACGCATCAACTCAGTGGTGAATTTACGCAAGTTAACCGCCTGCTCAAGCCCGCATTCGAGCAAATCGACCGGCTGTTCCATCGAAAGGGCGACCGCACCGGTTTCACCACCGGCTTCCGTGATATCGATTCGATGACCACCGGGTTGCAGCCGGGAAATTTCGTCATCGTAGCCGCGCGCCCCGGCATGGGCAAGACGTCGCTCGCGCTCAACATGGCTGCAGCAGCAGCCGAGGCCGAGCAGCAACCGGTTGCGTTCTTCTCACTCGAGATGACGAACGACGAACTCGTGCAGCGTTTAATTTGCGCCGAAGCCCGGTTAAATTCCATCGACCTGCGTAAAGGCAACATCAAACCGAATCAGTGGGAAGAGATTTCGCGCGCGATGGGCGTGCTCAATGAGTTGCCGATTTTTCTCGACGATCAGGGCGCGATTACTGTTTCTGAGATCCGCAGCCGATGCCGCCGTCTGAAATCCGGGCACGGCCTGGGCGCGGTCTTTATCGACTACTTGCAACTTGTGCGCCCGGTATTGACAACCAAAAGCGGCAACCGCAACGAAGAACTCTCAGAGATTTGCCGTACGCTTAAAGCAACGGCGAAAGACCTGCAAGTACCGATTGTCGCGCTCGCGCAGCTTAACCGCGGCGTCGAATCGCGTAACGATAAGCGGCCGATGCTCTCAGACTTGCGTGATTCGGGCGCGATCGAACAAGAAGCGGATATGGTGGGTTTCCTGTACCGCGACGGTTACTACAATCAAGAATCGCCCGAGCCCGACCTCACCGAGTTTATCATCGCAAAGCAGCGTAACGGCCCCACCGGCATGGTGCGCTTGCGCTTTCTCAAAGAGCACACGATGTTTCTACCGTACGGTGAAGAGAGCCACTACTCGCCGGCGTAGGCTAGCGCTTGCGAGCCTTAGTCTTTTTGCGAGTTGCGGCTGCCCGGGTGGCACCGCGTTTGCGCGCCGGTGTGCTTTTTGTGCCGGTTTTTTTGCGCTTGCGTGTTGCAGCCGCTTTGCCTGCGGACTTCTTTCTGTCCGCAGCGCTGCGGCCCGTGCTCGGCCGCGCGCCGAGTTCTTCCCGATCGGATTCAGACATATCGACGCCGTAGTGCTTCGCCGCTTTTTTTATGTTCGCAAAAGCAAGATCGCGTTCGCTAGCCTTGACGCCGGTAGTTTGATCGAAACGCCCTATCGCGTTGCGCACATGCTTGGCGTCGGTAAGCGGTTCTTTGCGTTCTTTTGGAAAAGCAAAAACGCTGTCGGGAAGATCGCCACGTTCGGTTAATTTGCCGTGTTTCTCGTGTGGTTTCCAGGTTGCTCGCATCGGAAATGCCCCTTTCCAGTTCTTCTTACCCGCATTTCACGTGCGTAAAAGGCCGAAATAGCAATATTCAAGCAACCGCCTCTACTGGTACTATTCGGGAGCGCCAATCCGTTCTGCGAGATAACTGCGCGAGAGTGCGACATACTCTTCGGCCGCGATCTCAATCCAATGTAAGGCCTCTCCTTCAAGCGGCTTTTTCACCTTTGCGGGCGCGCCTGCTGCCACCACGGATGGCGGAATCTGGGCGCGTTCCCCGACCACGCTCCCCGCTGCGATGAGCGTTCGTTCGCCGATGACCGAGCCGTTGAGCAGTACGGCATTACTTCCGATCAAGGCAAAATTGCCGACGTAGCAGTCTTCCATCACCGCGCAATGACCGACCGTTACGTCATCACCGATGATGGTTTGCCCCACTTCGCTAACGTGCACGACCGAATTGTCTTGGATTGACGTGCGCTTTCCGATACGAATGGGTCCATTGTCGCCGCGCAGCACCGTACCAAACCAGATGCTGGATTCTTCGCCGACCTCGACATCTCCGATGAGCACCGCGTTTGGTGCAATAAAAGCCGACGGATGCACTTTGGGGCTTTTTCCACGGTACTCGATGAACATGCGGGCCCTCCGGCGAAGCTGGTGATTTCTCGACATTTGGAAAATACAAGCGAGGTCCTTCGTGAGTACGCACCGCCATCAAACACCGCTGCGCGGAACTAAAGCTACACCGCGTCCAAAGCCGGACGATCCGAACTACACGGCCGTCAATTACGAATATGCCGGCCGCATCGGACACGTGCACGAGGTCGTCACCATTGGTGGGCGGGAACTTGCAAAGGTTGGTTTCGATGATAAGAAAATCGTCTACTACTTGCTGGACGATCTAGAACTCGACCAGAGCGCAAAACGAGGCACATTCCACGACAAAGAATAAAACGCGTAAGCACGAAAAGGAGATACCCCCATGCCGTTGATCGCCGCCGCTCCCCCCGAACGCGTTCCGCTTATCGGCGGTTTTGATTATGTCATCGTCGATCCGGCCCGTCGCCGCGTCTACGCCGCGCATCGCGGCAATCAGTCGCTCATGATTGTCGACGCCGATACCGGTAAGCTAGTGGGGCAAGTTCGGGTCGGTCCGCTGGCCGGCGTGGCGCTCAATTTGCGAACAGGCCATGTCTACACCGGAAACGGTAACGCACGATCGGTTTCTGAAATCGATCCCGTAACGCTCAAGGAAGTGCGGAGCTTTGGTCTGCCCGGACCGGTGGACGCTATTGCGTACGATCCCGCATCGGGTTCCATCTATGCCGATGAGAACGACGGCACACATATTTGGATCGTTGATTCCAAGACCTTCAAACAAATTGGCTCAATTGAATTGCCCGGCCACAAGCCGGAATACTTGGCAATCAATGCTGGCAAGCGCGAACTCTATCAGAACATCGCGGACATCAGCCAAGTAGTTATCATCGATCTGAGGACGAACAAAGTTGTGCGCACGCTGCCCACGCCACTGATCACGGACAATCATCCCTTGCAGTATGACCCCGCATTCGATCACATTTTGGTCGGCGGCGCGAATGGAATGCTCGGGGTTTACGACTCGACGGGTAAGCTGCTCAGTCAGCTTTCAATGGTTCAATCGCACGTCGACCAGTGCTCACTCGATCAGGAGCGCCACCTACTTGCCTGCGCGGGTACCTCAAAGATTACGCTGATTAAAGACAATCAAAATTCACCGCCGCGAATTGTTGGAACAATTGACGTGGCGCAGGGGCTGCATACCGTGGCGATCGATCCGAAGACGGGAGATATTTGGGGCGTGTGGGCTGACGATCGAGGCGACTGGGTGCAGCGCTTTAGGTTAACGCCTTAGGCTGACCGCCGGCCCGAGGCGGGCACCGGCCGCTCCAGTGTACGCGCACTGTACATCCGCCCTCCGGCGTTCGCGCCACTTCACCGTCGTCCGCAAGCGAACCAACAAGGAACATTCTTCCCGTGCTTCGTTCGCAGGTCTTCAGGCAGATCGCGCAGAGCGCGAAACCGGGCCCCGCATCGGTTACGCTGAGCACGCATCTGGGCTCTGTGCCGCTGAATAGATGATCAGCGTTACACGTGGACAACAAGCACGACTGCATAGATCGCAGCGAGCGCCACAATAGTACAAATGACGAGCATGCATGCGGTATTTGCCAAAGCCCTGTTGACTAAGCCGCCCATAATCGAACGATTGCGCGCAAGCAAGAACACAAAAATCAATGCCGGCGCCATAAATATAGTGGCACTCACGTTTGCAAGTAGGGCCAGTGTAAGTAACGGCACGTTAGGGATCAGCACCACCACCGCCGCAATCACGAGCGAAGCGAGTCCGACGATGTAGAACGAAGCGCCTTCTCTGAAATTGCGATTGAGACTCGCGGGGCCGCGCAGCGCCTCGCCCGTTGCGTAGGCAGTGCTCGTCGAGATCGTTATGCACGCTGTGAGACCTGCTTCAATCATCCCAAGGGCAAATAGCGTCGAAGCGTGCTTGCCCAAAAACGGGATCAGTGCACCGGCGAAATCAGCGCTTGACTGCAGCGAGGCTGCCCCGGCATGATGTGCAAACAGCACACTGCCAATTGCGAGGGTTGCCAACGCTACGAATGCCGCCAACAATGCGCCGGTAGCTGTATCCAATCTAGCATGTGTAAGGTCGGCTTGCGTCAGTCCCTTATCGATAACGGCACTCTGTTGGAAGAAGATCATCCAGGGCGTCACTGTAGCGCCCGTTGTAGCCAGTACAAGTGTCCAAAACAATGGCGTGACACCGCCTGGTATCGCCCAGGTGACGAACGAACGCAGGAATACCTCGGCGTGTGGATGTGCCATAAGCGCGACCGGAATAAAAACAAGGTTGAATGCGGCAAACAGTACGGCCGTGCGCTCCCACGTCAAATATTGGCGGCCCGCGAAGGCTGCAAGGACGATGCCAAGCGCACAGGTGACCGCAATGGGCCTTGAGATTCCCAGAAACAATGCTCCCGAACAGATTGCGGCAAATTCCCCAACGAGCGTGAGAACGTTACCAACCGCCAGATCAATAAGGGCGAACGTCCCCCACCACCGCCCAAATTGGTCAAATATTAATTGAGCGTGGCCCCGCCTTGTGGCGATGCCGATTCGCACCGTTGCCTCTTGCACGACATAGGCCATAGCGAATGTCAACACGATAAACGGCACGAAAAATCCTAGTCCATATGTCGCACCGGTCGCAACATACGAAAGCATGCTGGGCCCGTCGTTCTCGCCAACCATCGTCAGAATTCCAGGACCAATGAGCAGCAAGGTAACGAGCAACCGGTTACGCGAAGCGCGCGCGGCCGTCACGCGCCGCCGATCCCGCGTTCGCAGTATTATTTCGCGTGGGGCGACAACCAAGTTTGCGGAGTCAGCAGCCATGCGACTCCTATTCCCCAAAATTTAAATCCCAATTTTTTGTGTGATGGGGCATGCGCTCGGTTAAGTGCCATTCACATCGTTTTAAATTTTGTGGCCATTGGGTAAGCGGCTTGCAAGAATTAGGAGTGTTGAGAAATGTTCGTTCATAACAAAAAGCTTCAGTACACCGTCCACGTCGACGAACCCGATCCCGCGTTTGCCAAACTATGCTTGGAACAATTCGGCGGACCGAACGGAGAGCTCGCCGCCGCAATGCGTTACTTTACGCAGGGTTGGGCAGAGAGTGATGTCGCAAGGCGCGACATGCTCCTTGACATCGCGACCGAAGAGCTATCGCATCTTGAAATGGTAGGGCAAATCATTACCGGATTGCTCAAAGGCGCAAAAGCTGCCGGCGCAATGATCGACGAGGTCGAGGGGTCTTATCTCGGCGATATCATGGAGGGCAACCACGAAGATTACATGCAAATGGCATGGAATTCGACGGTCCCAACTCTTACTGGCGGATCAGGCTTGCGGCTTGTGGATTCTATGGGCACGCCATGGACCTCTGCATACATTGATTCGATAGGCCATCCACTCGCGGACTTGCGTTCCGACATCGCGGCTGAGGCGCGCGCCAAAGTTGTATACGATCGCCTCATCAAATTGTGTCCGGATGCAGGAGCGGAAGACGCGCTGAAATTCTTAATGACGCGCGAAGTCGCGCATCAAAAAATGTTTGAATCGGCGCTTGCTGCCATTACAGATAACTTCCCCTCTTCAAACGTACCGCCGGACGAACGCTTCACGCATACGTACTTTGATTCATCGCAAAATGGCAAGCGCGGCGCAACGAGCCCGGGCTTCCAGATGGTGAACGCTCAAGGCCTATGGGCTTTTGAGGCGAGCGATCCGCATGCCGGCGGAGCCGAACCCGATATGCCCGACGTCAAGCCGTCCGTAGCCAGCTCGGAAGGTTCTGTAAAACCGAAACCCATCGTTGACTCAACTAGCCGCACAACGATGAGCGAAATCAAAGCACCGAAAGCCCCGGCCCGAAGAAAGAAATAGGCTCGCGGCCTTCTTAGCCCGGCGCCGGGGTTTTCTCCCGGCGCTTTTTTTTCTATTGCTGCTGCTAGCAACCTTGCTCACCGGCGCGCAGGTTTCGTTGCGGCTTCCAGAAGGCGATAGACAACTATTCCCGAGCGTATGTAGCAAAAAAAATTAGTATTTGAAAGTGACAATTCGGTATACACTCGCCCATTTAAGAGCAAAGCGGATGGACCCATAGAGGCTTCGTTTTCGTCTTTCCGCAAAGCCTGTGTTTCAAACTGACGTGTAAGTTGAGCGAAAGCCGCTTACTTTTCTCGTCCGACCGCACTCTATCTGGTCGTGTGATGCGGAAAGCAAAAAGGGAGTCCCTGCTCAGAAGTGCCGAATATGGCGCACACAGTTGGTGACAGCCAGGCCTTGGTTAACGCTGCATGACGAACGGCTATCGTCGAACAAGCTGGTGTAGCGCCGGTGCGGTCGGGAAGGGGGAGTGCGACACCCGGAGAAGCCAGGGCGGCGGTCAAAGATGTTTTGGTCCCTACCTCCATGCCGACGTAGCTCAGTTGGTAGAGCAGCTGATTCGTAATCAGCAGGTCAGCAGTTCGAATCTGCTCGTCGGCTCCATCATTTCGCCATAGAAGGCCAACCATGAGCATAGGCGTCCCGCATGTCGGCCATACGGCCGCCTGGGAATATTTAGAAAAAGATTCCATGCTTCGTATCAAGCAATTTCGTCAAACGGACGAAGGGATAATCGCGAACTATTTGCATTTACAGGTCGCAAATGCGGATGAGGCGCGCGCAATCGCGGAGCCGATCGTCGCTATTCTCAACGATCGAACGAAAATTAGCGGAATGACGCAGTCCGTGGACGGCGGCGTTCTCTACGTCTATCGCCCCGAATCGGCAGAGTGAGCAAACCGCTGCGGCGAGAACATGCTAATCTCGTGTCCTGCAGCCCCGGTGCAAACGAAGTTCGCCATGATTTCGCCGATCACGGGAACAAATTTGAACCCGTGACCGGAAAAACCGCCCGCTAGAAAAACATTTTCAAAACCCGGATGCCGGCCGATCACGAAATGGTGATCGGGTGTTAGTGCATACATGCACGCGGAGCTCTCGCGGTAGGCGCCTGCAGCAGAGGGAATATAGGCTGAAAGCGCGGTGTGAACTTCTTCGATTTCGTATTTTGTGACGGTGCGATCGATGCTCGCAGGATCGGTGAAGTTGCCCGTGTGGTGGAACGCACATTTCATGCCGTCCCCGTAATCGGGAAATCCGTAGAAGAAACGTCCGCCGCGCTCGAGTGCGAACGGTGCAAAGCGATCCGGAGCAAATGCGGCCGGTGATTGCGGGTCAAACCACACTTGGACGTTGCGCTCGATCTCCAGCTGGATGTTGAGCTCGCGGAAAATGGTGGCGAACCAGGGCCCGACCGTCAGAACAAGCTTGTGTGCGCGCAGTTCTTCGCCGTCAGCCAGCGCGAGCCGCACTGTATTGGTGCTCGCTTCCCAACCTGTAACGCGCGTTGCAAACCGTAAGACCGCGCCCGCGTCGCGGGCACGTGCGACTTGCGCGCTCACCGTCGCCTCAGGGAAAACGGCGCCCGCAGAGGGCTCGTACAACGCGACTTCGTTGGGCATTAGTCGCAAGAGCGGAAAGCGCTTGCGTACTTCATCGCCTTCGATGAGTTCGAGGTCCAGACCGTATTCTTGCGCACTCGCGAGGCTGCCGCTAATCAGGTCGCTTTGCCGTGCGCCGGCGTAGACGGCGCCGCTATGGCTAAAGAGTGCGGCGCCAGTCTTGGCTTCCAACTCATCCCATAATTCATACGCGCGGCGCAAGAGGGGCACGTACTCCGGCCCTTCGAAGTAGGCCATCCGGATTAGGCGCGTGCGACCGTGCGAAGCGCCCAGCTTATGCACAGGCTCGAACTGCTCCACGCCGGCGACGCTCAGCCCCCGCTCAGCCGCATGAGCGGCCGTCGCGCTCCCCATCCCGCCCAGCCCGACAACCGCGAGGTCAAAGATCACGATAGCAAGTTCCGCTTCGAGGGTAAGATACCGCCATGCAGTCGACCGACCGGCCCGTCGTCAAACTCAGCGGTGACTATGACCTCTCGCGACGAGAAGAGATGCGGGACGAGTTGTACGCGTTCAAAGACGAGGATGCGATTGCCGTGGACCTTGCAGACGTCAAATACATGGATTCAACCAGTATTGGCGTCCTGGTCAATTTCAATCGCCGCTTCATTCAAAAGGGCGGCCCGCCGATCAAGTTGCTGAACTTGCAGCCGCGCGTCGTGCGCCTCCTGAAGATCACGGGGCTCGATCAAGTCTTCGATCTCAACTAGTACGTAGCTATCCCACGCGGTCGAACCCTTACCAGCCGCGTTACCTCGCGCGGAATAGCAGTGCAAGGCCATTCATGCAATACCGCAGGCCCGTCGGTTTCGGACCGTCGTCGAAAACATGCCCGAGGTGGCCGCCACAGCGGCGGCACAGCACTTCCGTGCGTTTCTCCAGGAGCGAATTATCGTCGCGCAGTTTTACTGCGTTTCCAAGCGGCTGGTAAAAAGACGGCCAACCCGTACCGCTCTCGAACTTCGTTTTTGCATCGTAGAGCGCAAGGTTGCAGCCCGCGCAGGAGTAGATGCCATCGCGATGCTCGTAATCCAGTTTCGAACTTCCGGGCGCTTCAGTGCCTGCTTGCCGCAAGATGTTGAAACGCTCCGGCCCGAGGCGCTTGCGCCATTCGGCATCGCTGTAGTGGACTTCAAACGAATCGGCCTTCGCGCGGCGGACGTGACTCAAACCGAGCGTTCCCAGAACGGCGGCCGCGCCGAAGGTGCGAAGGAGCGCCCCGCGGTCTATACGCTGATGTGACATGAAACCCCGTGCTTCTCATTGTAGCGCTGGTGATACTCTTCGGCCGGATAAAACGCTGTTGCGGCTTCAATTTGCGTGACGATCGGCTTTTTGAAAGCACCGGAGGTCTCGAGCGCATTCTTGGATTCGATCGCTTCTTGCGCTTGCTCCGGCGTATGGTAAAAAATAGCCGAGCGGTATTGCGTACCGGCGTCGGGTCCCTGGCGGTTGAGTGTTGTCGGATCGTGCATGCGCCAAAACAGATCGAGCAGCGTGCCGTAGGTCAGCACATCCGGATCATAGGTGATCTGAACTACCTCCGCATGACCGGTCCGCCCGGTGCATACTTGCTGGTAGGTTGGTTTCTCGGCTTGGCCACCGGAGTAACCGGAAAGGGCTTCAAGCACGCCGGGGAGCTGCCGGAAGGCCGCTTCGACGCCCCAAAAGCATCCGGCTCCAAAGGTCGCAACTGCACTGCTCATATGCCTATAGAACGGATTTAGAAGGCTATTAGATGCACCCCGGACGGCGTGCAGGGTGTTCTGTATCCTGATGGCCCAGCAGCTCGGCATGTTTAAAGAAGAAGTCCGCACGATCGCGCGCACCCCGCGCGGCGATATCGTCTATTTCCCGGCAGTCTTCGATGCCGGCGAGGCGGCATCGCTCTGCAGCGAATTGCTCGCCACAACTGCGTGGTCCAAAGAAACAATGAAAATGTATGACAAACTTGTGGACGTGCCGCGCCTTGTTGCGTGGTACCGCGATGAAGAGCGGTTGCCGCAAGCGCTGGAGCGCATCCGAGAACGAACGCAGTTGGTCTTGCGCCGCACGTTTAACGCAGTCTCCCTTAATTACTACCGGGACGGAACGGACAGCGTTGCCTGGCACAGCGACCATAATGAAGAGCTCGTCGACGATCCCGTCGTCGCGCTCGTGTCCGTCGGCGCGACGCGAGAAATGCAGTTTCGCACGAAGGCGATTCCGCGCCGGCAGTTACGTTGCGATCTCGAACCCGGCTCGATTCTTGCGATGCGCGGCGACGTGCAATCCCACTACGAGCATCACGTTCCAAAAGTGGGGCGCCCGACGAGCGCCCGTATCAGCGTGGCGTTACGGACGAAGGTTGCAAGTGCCAGCGTGCCAAGCCCGTCGGCATCGCGGAATGCGTGGTAGGATTGAGTTCATAGCTGCGCAAGTTGCTCGGGATAACCGCACCTAAGCGATTCGAGTACAGAAATAAAGCGGGCAAGTCCGTGGCCGATATCGCCTGGTATCGATCGAGTGCCGCGCGCGATGCTCCTGCGCTCGGTGCGCTGCGCGCCGCAATCAGTGAACGGTCGAGTTCGGGATTCGAGTAAAAACCAAGGTTGTAGCCGCCGTTTGCACGTGTTTGTGTAGAACCATAAGTCTTGTAGTCGTCCGGGAACGGCGACAGAATAACGCCACGCAGGGCGAGCGCGAAGCGTGAGTTGTGTAGATCGCTAAAAAACGTCGCGAGCTCTTCATTTTCGAGCTCACATTCAATTCCGGCTGCCCGGAAATTCGCCTGAATAAGTTCTGCGATATTGCTCGCGACGGCGTCGGTAGCGCCTCCTGTCTTTAGCACGACCCGCAACCGCACCCCGTTTTTTTCTCGCACGTTCCCGTGCAAACGCCAACCTGCGGCTTCCAGCATTTGCGCCGCGCGTGCCGGGTCGTACGGGTAGCGCGGAACCTGCGGATTGTAATACGGCGAGAACGATGGAATTGGTCCGCTGAGGATATCGGCCTGCCCGCTCATGATGCCACGCGTGATAAAATCGCGATTGATCGAGAGGAGCATCGCTTGGCGCACGGCGCGCTCGCGCAAAAAAGGTTCGCTCGTATCGTGAAAATTCGGAAGCAAAACGAAGGCGACATTCCACGGCCAGGTAACCGTCCGGTGGTTCCCGCGCAAACGCGTATGGACGCGCCAGAGGTTGGGCGGAATATCCGTTACATCAACCTCGCCGGCATCGACTGCGGCATACAGCGAATCTTGCTGCGGGTACACGCGGAATGCGACCGCAGAGAGCGGCGGTTTGGGTCCCCAGAATGTCGGATTCGGTTCAAGAACCAAATAAGAGTCGCGAACGTGACGTTTGATACGAAATGGCCCCTCCGTTACCGGGTGCTGTGAGAAATCAGAATCGGTGTTGAGGAATTGCGCTTCTTTCGCGGAGGAGGCATCATATTTGCGCAAGATGTGTGCCGGTAGCACGAACGTTTCACCCAAAGCGTTTGCCAGAAACGGCGGTGACGGATGCGAAAGGAGAATCTCGACCGTCCAGCGATCCACTGCCCGAACCGAGCGCATGAGCGTAAAGTCGGACGCGTTGCTTTCAATGACCGACGGATTGATTTCGGCTTGAATCGAAAAGACGACATCGTCCGCAGTGACCGGTACGCCATCCGTCCAGCGAGCATTGCGCTGTATGTCAAGAACGTAGCGCCGCCCTCCGCGATCGACTCGGACGCTTCTCGCGAAACTCGTCGAAAAGCGTGGCAAGAGATTTGGCCCGATGTCGATCAGCCGCCCGTAAATGAGCTCGTCGATCTCCGTTCCGGCCGAGGTATTGACGGCCGTAAGGGGATTGAACCCGTCTGGATCCGCAATCCAGCCAAGTACGACCGTATTCGGATTGCGCGTCTCAGCGCTACGCGCACTGCAGGAAATTGTTGCGCAAAGCAACCCGAGGACGAGCAACCGGACCACGCTATTGCGCAGCATGTTCACGCAACCAATCGCCAATGAAATTGAGCGCTGTTACCGTAAAAAGAATCGCAAGGCCGGCGGGCAATATCAACCAATAGGCACCGGCAAACACATCGCTCTGCGCCGAACTCAAAAGGTTGCCCCAGGAAGGCGTGGGCGCGCGCACGCCGATCCCGAGGTACGAGAGCGCCGTCTCAGCGAGCATTGCATTGGCAATCATGAAAGTTGAGGTGGTGATGATCGTGCCTGCGGTATTCGGAATAACGTGTCGCAGAAGGATGCGGGCGTCCGCCGCGCCCAACGCCCGCGCGGCTTCGATGTAAAGGCGCTCCTTAATCGTCAAGATCTCGCCGCGCACCAAACGTGAGGGATTGAGCCACGACGTTGCCCCTATGACCACGATCAGTGCAACAACGCTTCCATGGAACATCGCCGCCAGGAAGAGTAGTAGAAACAAGGTCGGAACCGAAAGAAAAACGTCCACGATGCGCATGAGGATCGCATCAACTGCGCCGCCGTAGAAACCTGCGATCGCGCCGACTGCCGTGCCGATCAGCATGGCTACGAGTGCAGCCGTCAATCCGACCAGCAGACTGATGCGTCCTCCGATTAAGACTCGCACGAATTCGTCACGCCCAAGTCCGTCGGTTCCCAGAATGTGGGCCTCCGTGGGTGCCGCGTATGAATGCGCAACCTCCGTCAGCAACCCCGTCTGATGTGTCAGCATAGGATAGAAAATACACGCCGCGGCAACGACCACGACCCATGCGACGCTGAGGACGGCGAGCGGTGTACCGAGAAAACGGCGCCAAAAGCGGCGCCGTCCCTCACTCGTACCGGACGCGAGGATCAACGATGCCATAAGCGAGGTCCGCAGCGAGGTTTCCGAGCACGACGAGGATCGCGGTCAGTACGGTTAAGCCAAGCAGTGTTGCGTAGTCGCGATCGACCGCCGACTGCCAAAAGAGTTGACCCATGCCGGGATAAGCGAAAATCTGTTCCGTGATAACGGCACCGCTAAACAGCAAGGGGATGCTGCTGCCTAAGAGCGTGATAAACGGAATGAGCGCGTTGCGCAACACGTGCTTAAAGAGCACGATACGCTGCGGCAACCCCTTGGCTCGCGCGGTTTGCGCGTAGTCTTCGCGCAGCTGTTCCACCATACTGCCGCGAATGTAACGGCTCCACTGTGCCACGGAAACGATTGCGAGCGTGAGTGCGGGCATGGCCAAATGTGCCAGGCGCGAGGGCCAGTCGAATGC
>JBHEMH010000011.1:94023-94655 GCA_046262675.1 Vulcanimicrobiaceae bacterium | reverse complement strand
GGCGGATGCATGGAGAGGATCGGAACGTTTGCCATCATCGCGATTGCGCTCTCGTGTTGCTCGAAATTGACCTCGATTTTGGTACGATCGACCTCGACATAGCGCGAAAGCACTTCGATGAGCTCCGCTTTGAGCTTGTCGACGAGTTCCGGAGCAAGCGACAAGTGATCCGAAAGCAGAACCAAGCGCAGCCGTTCTTTGGCAGTCGCACTGGAGGTCTGACGGCCGAAGAGCTTATTAAATAATTCGATCATCTTAGCGGCGGCCTCCGAAGAACGATCCCAGTTTAGCCATGAATCCTTGAGCCTCAAGCTCGACGGTGGGCGCGGCGACGTTCTCACCCGCAACCCGGGCAGCAATCGCACGATAGGCGGCTCCCGTCTTGGAATCCGCGCGTAGGGCAACCGGTTCACCCTTATTGGTTGAGATGATGACGTCGGGCTCGTCCGCGATTACACCCAGCAGCGGCAAGCGCAGGATCGAGTTGACGTCTTCCACTGAAAGCATTTTGCCCTTTTGCACCAGCAGCGGACGGACGCGATTGATGATGAGCTGCGGGCGGAACTTGTTTCCCAGCAAACCCACGACGCGGTCAACGTCGCGAACGGCCGACACTTCCGGCGTGCAGACCA
>JBHEMH010000011.1:0-94013 GCA_046262675.1 Vulcanimicrobiaceae bacterium | reverse complement strand
GCAAACCACGATGGCTTCGTCCGCGCCGACAACGGCGTTGGTGAACCCCTTTTCGATGCCCGCCGGGCAATCGATGAGGACGTAGTCGAACTGCTCGCAGAGCTCTTCGATGAGCTCGCGCATGGCTTCCGTATCGACATCGTCTTTCTCGCGGCTTTGCGCAGCCGCCAGCAAGAAGAGATTCTCGGAGTGCTTATCATGCACGAGCGCTTCTTGGAGCTCGACTTTTTCTTCGAGCACATCGAGCACGTGATAGCGCACGCGGCTCTCCAAGCCGAGCACGATGTCGAGATTGCGCAAGCCTACATCGGCGTCGACCAGTGCAACGCGCGCACCTCGGTGCGCGAGGGCGGTGCCGAGATTCGCGGTCGTGGTGGTTTTGCCGACGCCGCCTTTGCCGGAGGTGATGACGATCGCCTTGCCGCGTTTGGCCGGCGGGGACTCCGCGGCAGGTTCGGGATCGACTTTAAGCTCGTGCATACTAGCCTGCTTTCAATCCGCCAAGGAGGCGGTCCAAGAATCCCCGCGCTTCGAGGTTGCTAAAGGGAACGATTTCGCCTTCCATCCGCCGCGCAATTTTATCGTACATGATTGCTAAACGTTTGGTGGGATCAAGAACAATTGGCTCGCCGCGGTTGGTGGTATCGATAACTTCTTCGTCATCGGGGATGATACCAAGCAACTCAGCGGAAAGAATTTCGCAGACGTCGTCAACTGAGAGCATGTCGCCCGATCGTACCATTTCCGGACGGATGCGATTGATGATGAGCCGAACGGGCAGTTTTTTCTCGGAGACTTTTCCAATAACGCGGTCGGCATCGCGAATGGCGCTCACTTCCGGCGTGGTAACGATAACCGCTTCATCCGCGCCGGCGATGGCGTTGCGAAAACCGCGTTCGATACCGGCCGGACAGTCGATCAGAACAAAGTCCGCCATCTCTGAGAGATCCGCGATGACTTTAGCAAATTGTTCTTCGGTGACCGAATCTTTGTCGCGCGTTTGAGCCGCCGGAAGAATTTGCAGCGATTCAAAGCGCTTATCTTTGATTAAGGCTTGCTTGAGCTGACAGCGGCCTTCAACTACCTCGACTAAATCGAAAACGATGCGTTTCTCAAGGCCGAGCACCAAATCGAGATTGCGCAAACCGATGTCGGCGTCTACGAGGATAACGCGGTGCCCGCGCTTGGCAAGCGCCGCGCCGACATTGACGGTGGTCGTGGTTTTGCCCACGCCGCCTTTGCCGGAAGTCAAAACGATTTTTCGTGCGCTCAGTGGACGCCCTCCCTGGTGATTTGTTGCGCTTGATCGTGCGCGACTATGGTAATGCGGCCCTCGAGAACGCACGCAACCTCCGGGGCAGCGCCGGCCTTTTTGGCCCCCTCGTCAGCCGCGATAAACGTTGCAATTCGGAGTTGCGTCGCGGCCAGTTCCAGTGCATACACGCGCGCCGTTGCGTCGCCTTGGGCGCCCGCATGCGCGACACCGCGGAGCGATCCAAACACGACGATGTCGCCGCTCGCAACGAGTTCCGAGCCCGGATTGACATCGCCAACCACCACGAGATTGCCGACATGATGCAACGACTGACCGCCGCGTACCGTACCGACGTGATACATCGTCGTCACCACCGCGCCCTCGAGGACGCTAGAGGGCGCCGCGCTCGCGGCGGGCACAGCAATGGGCACAGCGGCCGGCGCCGGCGGGGTGAATTGGCGGATCGGGGCAGCCGTTCGCCTGGCAGCGAGATCGGCCCGCGCTCCGGCAAAATCTGCGGCTAGGGAACGGGCGGCATCCGAAAGTTCGATCTCCCGCCTGGGGCGGTTCGCACGCCGGCGGGAAAGCTCTTCGACCAGAATCGCCGTGCGCACGCCGGCCAGGGTGATGCCCGCAACCTCCAGGACGGCTCGCAGTTGTACCAACTCTTCTTCGGTTGGGCCCTGCTGTCCGAAAACCGCGGTGGCCGTCGAGCCGTTATAGAAGGCAGCACGTTCTCCGAGGCACGCCTGCAACTCCAAAAGCGCCTCGTCGAAAGCACGATCGGCAAACATGAGCTCGAGTCCCCGGCCTTTTCCGCGAAGCACGCTCATACGAAGAAGCGCTTCCTTATTAAAAGAGGCATTGCCATGCGGCGTTCCAGAGTGCACGGGGACCCCCTCCGCCATCCACAAGCCCCTCACAAGTTCTTTTAGATTATCCACACACAATTCACACGGCCCGTGGGTAACGGTACCACCTTTCCGGACGTTGTCTTTTTACGCACTTTCTAACTCATACAGCAGCCCGCTGCAGCGGGTAAGGACTAGATGAAGATGTTCCGTCGCTTGCTACCCCTTGCGCTCATCCTTGCATTTCTCAGTGCCAGCATCCCGGCACCCGCGCTCGCGCTTTCCACCGAAAACGAGATTTCGATGGGCGAATCGGCAGATATGGACATTGTCCAGGGCACGGAAGTCGAGACCGATCCGCTGCTGAACAAATGGGTCAAGGGAATCTCCGACCGCCTCTTCCAACAGACGGCCCGCAAAGATGTGCCGTATAACGTCAAAATTCTCAATACGAGCGACGTCAACGCCTTCTCAACAATGGGCGGCTTCATGTACATCAATGAAGGCGCGCTTGACTTTGCGCAGTCCGACGATGAAATCGCGGCCGTGCTCGGGCATGAAACCGGCCACATCGAACGCCGTCACGCGGTAACGATGCAGGCGAAAGCCCAGGGCGTCGGTTTGTTGCTCGGCATCATTTCGTTGTTCTCACCCTTCGTCTACCGTTTTGGTCAGCTCATGCAAGCGGGCATCATGGCCAAGATGTCCCGCGTGGACGAACTGCAAGCCGACCAATACGGCCTCTTGCTGATGTCGCGTGCGGGCTACGATCCCGAAGCGATGGTTTCATTCATGAACCACTTAGGCCAGCTCGACAAATCGCGTCCCGACTTGCTGACCAAATATCTGCAAGACCATCCAGAACCGCAAAAACGCGTCGGACACATGATGGGATACGATCAGCTCGATCCTACGAAGGTAAGCACGCAGTCCTTGCTTGTCGAAGGCGTTCATGATTTCGACGAGGCGCGCTACAACGTCGCCGCGATGAAATTCACGCGCGTTCTCAAAGCCGATCCCGGCAACGCGCAAGCCCTGCTCGATCTCGGTCAGGCGCAACTGGCGCTCGGTCAGGTGGGCAAGAGCGAACAGTCCCTCACCGAAGCCGCGCAAAAAGGCAACTCGCAAACGCGCGATCTCGCCCTTGCGCGCATGACCTCGCTGCGCCAAATGGAAAAACACCGCGTCAGCCTTACGCATCCCAATTTGCAGCCGCTCCGCGCGCAAATCTCGCAGGCGCAGTCAAATCTGGATAACGCTGCAGCAGAAATCTCGAACCGGCGCGATGCGGCTCGCGACCAGCTCAAAAACATGGGTGACCGCCTGCAAGCAGTTACCTACGAGATTCCCGATTTTAGCCGGATGAACGTTCGTCAGGGGACGCGCCTCGCGGCCGTGGTCAAAAATCTCGAGAGCATGGCGCGTTCGATTGATTCCGCCCTGGATCATAACGGCGTCGTCATCAAAGATACCGGTTCACTCGAGCGCAACAAAGAGGGGGGCGTGCTCGCCGAAGGCGCAGCGATTCTGCATGAATTAAAAGCCACGCTGAACCAAACCCCTCTCACACCGGACGGCCTCGCGCTGTTTCCATCGTACCCGCGAATGATTTCGGAACTTAATGCAAGCAACGGCGATCTATTGCGCGGGATCGACGCAAGCCGCGCGTCGCTGCAAATGGCCGATCTCTCGCTGGGCGACCTGGATGCGTTCCTCAAGCAACTCTCACGCGTTAATACAGACTTCATGGGCGATATTACCGTGTCCGACTACAACGCACTCGTGCCGCTCATGCAAAAAGCCAGCGATTCGCTTGCAAAATCCGCGATCGCATCATCGCAAGCGCAACAGCTCTTTAACATGGCTCGTTCGCGACAGCTCGAGACGCGCGTTACGATGCTCGGTCTCGGCGATTCGCCGCAGCGCTACGCAACGCTGCAAAATGCCCTGAACGCGCGCGTGGGCATGACGGGAATCGACTACTCGGCCATGCTGCACGCAGGTCTTACTCCCGGCGAAGTCGCAGCCGCCACCATCATCGCGGCGGACACAAATACAACCCCGGGCGCGATCATTCAAGAAGCCGCCGCTTCCGGCCGCACGGTTACCGATATCGCAAACCGCCGCGGAATGCACGCCGAGGCGCTTGAGATCTTCATGGGGTTGGTATATCTGGATTACGTCGATGATCCCGGGAAAGAAAATAGCGCGCCCGTGCAACAAGGGCTGGGTACCAACGTATAACGAGGTAGTAGGAGGCTAGAACATGGCAGCGACGATGGGTGCGGCGGGCGATCTCTTTCGCCTTGTCCGCAAGGGAATCGATGTGCGCGCGGTTCAGGCGCATACCCGCAAACCGTTCCGATTTCTGCTCTGCGGTGACCCTGCGTATGTCGCAGACCTGCGCTCGCTGCTGCTCGCCGGTCACGAAGGTGGAACCATCCCAATGGATGCGGCTGCCACGCTCGAGACCATCAGCCCACAATTTACAACTGAGCTGCAAAGCGGCGAAGCCCGCTGCATTCTCTATTTGGGACGGCGCGGTGACCTCAACTCACAAGCGCTAACGACGCTCAAAGCGGCACGCCTTCCCATTTTTGCGCTGACTATCGATGAGAGCGCGCAACCAAGCGGACCGGCGTCGCCGCCGGTACCAGGCTCGTGGGCCGAGTACACCGTTGCTGCCGTTTCCCGCGACGCACTCAAAGGGCGTCTCTTTCCACATCTGATTGAAGTGTGCAAAGGCGTGGAGATTGCAGTCGGGCGCAACTTACCGGCACTGCGCGAAACCGTGGCTGCGAAACTCACGCGCGACGCCGCAAACAATGCGCTCAAGGTTGCGCTGGCAAGCGCGCTTGTCGATCACATTCCCGTCATCGGCATCGTCCTGGGCGCGCTTGCGTCTGCGGGAGATACCGTCGCAATTACCGGCCTGCAGATGATGCTGGCGCGCGAGCTTTCGGGATTCATTCCCGTCGCCGGTATTGGTATCAAAGGCGCGATTGCGTACGCAGGCACCATCGTGGTCGGCGAAGGTGTGACGTTCTACTACGAGCACGGTCGCCATATGAGCAAAGGGCAAGCCGCATCGATCTACGAGCGTACCAAGAACGACGCGATGACATTCGCCCGGGACCTGATCGAGAAGTTTAAAAAAAGCTAGCCGGTTACAAAAATCCTTCGACGCGTTCGATAAGTGTTTCGTCATCGAGCCCCGCGAAATCGGCGGTGACTTTGGGGCGGACGATGTCCGCGATTTGCCGCGCGAGTGCAGTGCGGCGCTCCGGTAACAGAGCGGCGCGGCGGTCCATGAAACGCGCGATTAGTGCGCGCTCGTCTTCGCTCAAACGCAGCGACGGCCGGACGCCCCGCGGCACCGGAAATCCTGGCAGCCCGGTCTGCGAATCGCGCACCACAATTGTCCCCGCAGCATAGTCGCCGAGTCGTTTATTTTCCATCGAGAGCAACGACGCGATCGCGCTAAAGAGATAAAATCCCAAGCCAAACTCAAGTGTGCGGACCAAATTGCGAATGAGGGCGCACATAAAATCAATCGGATAGCCCCCGTCGCGCACCACGCGTATACCCAGCATGCGTTTTCCGGGTGTTTGTCCGTTCCAGGCAGTCTCGAATGCAATGAAGTAGCCAAAGAAGATCGCAAAAACAATAACGATCAGAATGGCGTACCCAATGGAGACTGCGGTTCGCTCTTCCGCCGACGAAAGCGCCGGCGTCTTCGGAGCGTGTGCCGCGAGGGCGACGAGGCCCCAGAAAATCGCGGAAACGAGAATCAACTGAATGATGAGATCGACTAAGACGGCAAGAAAGCGGCTGCCGAGACCGGCGAGCTCGTAAGAGAATGCAATGCTTTCAGGCGTGCGGATAGCAACCATGCGGTCCATCGTCTTGCAAATGTGCGGTAGCGAACACAGGTTATCCTCGCGCCACGATGGGTACACAATGGATTCACCTTTTCGTTAGGAGTGATGCTAGCGTGACCACAATGGATCAAGTTAAAACCCAAGCACAAGAGCAAGCCGGTGAGCTTGCCGGACGCGCCAAAGGCGTCATCATCGGCCAAATCGATCAACGTTCCACTGAAGTAGGCGACACGATCGTAACGCATGCGACGAACATCCGTCAGCTTGGCGACTCTCTGCGCACCCAGGGGCAAGACTCAACCGCCAAGTTCGCCGATACCGCGGCCGACAAACTCGAGCAAGTCGGATACTACCTCTCAGAAACCGATGGCGAGCGGCTCGTCGCCGATGCAGAGCGCTTGGCTCGCCGTCAACCGTTGCTAACACTGGGCATAGGGCTTTTCGCCGGAGTCATTGCGGCGCGTTTGCTCAAGGCGAGCGCAACGCAGCGGTACCAGTCCTACACCGACCAGCAGCCATACGCTCAGGAGTTCAATCAGACTTCTTACCAAAATTCCTACGGGCGTAATGCCGCCTATTTCGAGGACTAACATGGAACGCTTCGACCAATCGTTGGATGGTGATCTACGCGAGCGCCCCATAGGCGACCTGATGAAGCGTCTCGGGGAAGATTTGAGTCTGCTGATTCGTCAGGAACTAGCCTTGGCGAAAGCCGAGATTATCGAGAAAACCAAAATAGCCGGCGCAGGCGCCGGGATGTTCAGCGGCGCGGCGATCGTTGGAATTCTTGCGCTCGGCGCATTCACTGCCTTTTTGATCTTGGCCCTTTCAACGCAAATGCACGCGTGGCTTGCGGCCTTGATCGTAACGATCGTCTATGGCGCGGTCGCCGGCATCCTTGCGATGACGGGTAAAAAGAAAATTGAGGAAGCCTCACCGCTCATTCCAGAGCAAACTGTAGACACCGTGAAGGAGGATGTACAATGGGCAAAGACCCGGATCAAATCCGCCGGGAGATAGAAGATACCCGCGACCGTATGGGAGACACGGTGGATGCATTGGCATACAAAGCCGACGTGCCAAACCGCGTGAAAGACTCCATTACGGATCGCGTTGACGGTGTGAAGTCGGCCATCGGCAACACCGCTACCAAGGTCACCTCGGCGGTCACCGGCACGACCGCCAAAGTCGGGCATACGGTTGGGGAGACAACCGGGGATGCCCGGGATGGGGCCGTTCGCACGGTCGGCATGATCAAAGAAAATCCCTTAGGGGTCTTGCTGAGCGGGGTCGCGGTAGGATTCGTCCTGGGCTCTTTGTTGCCGGCCACGGAACTGGAGAATGAACGCATCGGTGAGCTCTCCGACAACCTAAAGTCACAGGCTCAAGACGCGGGAAGCCAAGCACTCAAGCATGGCAAAGCCGTGCTGCGTGAAACAGCCGAGGCCGCCAAAGAATCCGCACAAGAGCACGGTCAGCAACTTGCAGATCAAGCGAAGGATCAACTTGGCCAAAACGATGGGCTAAGCAGCAGCAGCGCGACTAGCTACAGCACCAGTTATACCTCCGGGTCCTAAGAAGCACTAAGGGAACAACCGCAGAAGACTCTCGTTCGTAAGAACGGGAGTCTTCTTTTTGACGGAATCGCAATTCTTGTTGCGCCGAGGCGAGGCATGGAAACGTCTTGAGAAGTTGCTCGGGCGCGCCGGCACGGGCGGAGTGCGGCGCATGAACCCGGAGGAAGTGGCTGAGCTGGGACGCCTGTACCGCTGGGTCACCTCAGACCTTGCTTATGCGCAAGGCCACCGCTTCGATGGCGGGACTCTGGCCTATCTGAATCGTTTGACCGCGCGCGCACATGCGCAAGTGTATCGTGGGACGGCGCAAGGCGGACGAGAGCGCATTGCGGAATTTTTCTCCGAACGTTTTCCGGCGGAATTCCGCCGTTCTTTTCTCTTCGTTTTCCTCTGCGTAGGTTTGACGGTGCTCGGTGCAGTGGTAGCCTATGCTGCAATCTCCGCAGATCCCGACCGCGCCCTTGCACTCTTGCCGCAGGATACGATTCCGGCACACATTCAAAAGAGCTTGCACGATTCGAACTTCGCGTTTAGGCCTGACCAGGCCGCAACGATGTCCGCCGAGATCATTACGAACAATATTCGCGTTGCGGTGATCGCATTTGCCGGAGGGATCGTTACGCTCGGCATCATCACGATTTGGATTATCTTAAGCAACGGGCTGATGGTCGGCGGCATGGGCGCAGTCTTTGGGCAAGCGGGTTTCGGCTATGATTTTTGGGCGACAATCGCCCCACACGGTGTGATCGAACTCCTGGCAATTCAAATCGCCGGAGGGGCCGGATTGCTGATCGCATCCGCAATTCTCTTTCCCGGGCGCCTGCGTCGCCGCGATGCGGTTCGAGAAGCCGGCGTTCGCGCGGGGGTCTTAATTGCGGGCGTGTGTGCAATGCTGCTGGTGGCGGGAACGATCGAAGGGTTCTTCTCGCCTTTGCGGTTCGGCCCGGAGATCCGCCTGTCGGTCGGCATCCTCACAGCCGTGGGATTGCTGTTTTATTTCACGTTCGCCGGACGGACTACAAGAGCGCCCGCGCTTTAATGTCCAAGTACGCATCGATCAACGCAACGCTAAGCTTTGCGGCCGGTGCATCGACGACGCGCACGCCGAGAGCAGTCAAGAGTGCGCGGGCGGAGCGGCGCTCTTCTAAGAGGGTGGCGGCCACGCCGGCGCGATAGACGTCGGCCGTTTCCTGAGGTATGGCTCCAAGCGCCTTTTCAATAGCGGCATCGTTCAGAAACACGCATAGCACCAGATGGCGGCGCGCGAGCACGCCTATTTCCGAGAGAACCGTTCCCGAAGCGACGGGATCGAACATATCCGTAAAGAGAATCACCAAACTGCGTTTGTGCAGGTGCGAGCGCACGTACGTAAACGCGCGCGCATAATCCGATTCCTCAAAGCGGGGTTCCAAATCGTAAAGGCGTTCCGCCGTCTGCGCAAGGGCAACTTTGCTCGGCCGGGGGGCGGCGGTAAAGAGCAGATCGTTTGCAAAGGCAACAAAGCCAATTTTGTCATTGGCCAGGCCGGCAATGGTCGCGACCGAAAGCGCGGCGGTCACTGCGTAATCGAACTTGCGCTGCTCATCAAGGCGTGGCGTCATGAGCCGGCCGCAATCTAGGAGCAACATGATGTTCTGTGAGCGCTCTACTTCATGCTGCATCACCATCAGTTTGCCGCGGCGCGCCGTGGCCTTCCAGTCGATGCCCCGGAATGCATCGCCGGTCGACCATTCACGCAGACTTTCGAATTCCGTTCCCGCTCCGCGCAGCCGCATCTTTCGCAAACCCGCTTCGATCAGCCGGTTACGCGCGTGCAGTTTTCCGTAGCGCTCCACCGCCGAGAGGTCCGGATAGACGCGCACGCGCTCGTCTGCAGCAATCCGCACGTGGCGCCGGATGAGTCCGATAGGATTTTCATACCAAACGAAGAGGTCTCGCAGATGCACCTCCCCGCGCGAAAGCGGCACAACCGGACGCTCGAGATCCATTTGGGATCGTGGCGGCGCGGTTGCGCAAAGTTCGTCGATACCGTACTGCAATTGTTCGACCGGGGTTTCAACCAGCGCGATGCGGACCGCCCGGTCCGCTCTGTTCAAAACGCGGTACCGCAACGTATTTGGAACGCGTAGCGCAAAGTGGCGCAGAGCGCCCCGCTCTACCGCAATGTGCGCGCCGGGCGGCCCGATCAAAAGATCGCAGATCGTCAGCGCGATAAGCAACACGACCGCCGCCACTGCAACGGGAGACAGCGCCGCAACCGCTCCAGCTCCCGCGAAGAGCGCCGCGACGAGCACCACCGACCACAAGAAGCGTGGACCGGGCCACATGGGCGGCTGCCACGATTTCATTCTCGTGGGACGGCGACCGAGGCGAGAATGCCGTCGAGAACTTCGGTCGCCGTCAGGCCTTGGATCTCCGCGTGCGCTTGCACGATCAAACGGTGCGCGAGCACCAGCTGCGCGACAGCCTTTACATCATCCGGCGTCGCGAACTCACGCCCATCTATCGCACCAGCCGCTTGGGAGGCGAGCATGAGACCAAGGGCAGCACGCGGACTCGCTCCGAGCGCAAGTTGCGGCGAATTTCTCGTCGCTGCAATGACGTCGTAGAGATATCGCTGCATCTGGGTCGAGACATGAACGGCGCGTACGGCGCGTTGGGCCGCCAAGATTTCCTCTGCGTTTGTGAGGGCCGCGATTCCCGATATCTCAAGGTGCTGAGCATCAAAGCCGGCGGCTGCCCGCGCCAAGAGCGCAAGTTCCTGATCGGGCAGGGGATACTGCGCGGAGACTTTGACGAGAAAGCGGTCGAGCTGGGCTTCTGGCAGCGGATAGGTACCTTCGTACTCGATGGGGTTTTGCGTCGCGCATAAGAGAAAGGGCACTGGCAGCGTGAGCGGCACACCATCGATCGTCACGCGCCCTTCTTCCATTGCCTCCAGCAATGCCGATTGCGTTTTGGGCGGGGTGCGATTGATTTCATCCGCAAGCAAGATGTTCGTCATGATCGGGCCGCTGCGAGTACTGAACTCGGCCGTTTGCGGATTGAAGACTGTCGTGCCGAGGACATCGGCGGGCATAAGATCGGGCGTAAACTGAATGCGCCGGAACGGCAAGCCGAGCAGAAGTGCAAGCGCGCGCACGAGCAGCGTCTTGCCCGTTCCCGGAACTCCTTCGATGAGCGCATGTCCGCGGCCGAACAAGGCGATGAGCAGCGCGAACGTCGCCCGATCTGCACCGACGAGCACTTCGGAGAGACCGCGCTCCAGCCGCGACGAGAGTTCTTGAACGGAGCCGCTCATAGACCAAAGTCCTTTCGAAGTTGCGAACTCAAGACGCCTGCGCGCAGTAATTGCGCATCGGATGGTTTTTGGAGATCGCGCAAACGGTCGAGTTCGAGAACGGCCTCGCGTTGCTTTGGGTCCTGCAGACGACCCAAAAAGGCAACGACTTTCGTTCGATCGGAGGCGCCACAGGCGCGCCGCACAGCGCGCAGCGCGCAGTCCGCATCGTCGCGCAAAGCTTTTCCCGACGCGCGCGCGCGAGCGAGCAAGTTTGCCATGGAGGTAATGTACGCAGACGAATCGCGTTCGCTTGGACGCTCGCTCGCAAGCGGCGGCGCGAAACGCCAGATGTTCCCCGCGATCCCAAGCAATAAGGCAACGACGGCGAGAAAAACCGCCACGTGCACGGGCCACGGCAACGCCTCCCAGAGTGACTGTCCTTGGCCGTAACCGTGAATGGTTTCATCAAATGCGACCGGCGCGGGAAGCGTGGAGAAAAGTTGGACCGCGAACCGCGCATTGTTCTCGTGCGTGAGAAGCGCGTTGCTAAAAACACTCGGATCGCTAAAGACGATCACCTTGCCGGCCCCAAGATGATACATAAGTGCGGCAAGCTCTTGGGATGTTTGCAGCAACGGAACGGCCTTCTGCGAGGCGTTTAGCGCAAAAACATTCGCGAAATTGCCCGCTACGCGCGATACTCCACGCATCACCGGAAAAGAAACAAATGGAACGGCTGCGTGGTGCAGGATCTTTGCTCTTTTACTGGCGGGAATACCCAGGAGCGTATCCTCAGGACTTCCGTAAGGAGCAGCGAGAACGACCAAGGTACCGCCGCCGCGAATCCAATCTTTGATCGAGATGACATCGTTACGCGAAACGCCTTCACCGCCGGCAAGTGCATCGAACGCCGACTGCGCGAGCACCAGCGTGCCGACCTGCCTGCCCAGAAAATGATGGTTTTTGGTAAACCGCGTTACCGCTACGTGCTCTCGGCGCAAGAGGTCGTAGACCGCGCGGTAGCCGTAGCGCCCGGTATCAAAAGAAGCCGGCGTTGAAAGTGTTGCTTTGGGCTCCTGAGTCGCGCGCGCGAGGGTCAGGAAGATCACCAGCACCAGCGCGCCGATTCCCAGGAGCACATCGCCGCTGGGCCTAGGCCGCATCATCGGCCTCCGCGCCGGAGACGAGCGCCCGGTATGCGTCGCGCGCGCGTTCCCAATCGTGGGAACCGGGGGTTGCATCCGCGTACACCGCCATCGTTACGGCGCGAGCGAGCACGTCGAATTCGCTGCGATGCACGCGCCGCCGCAATTCGCCGACTGTTTCGCCTTGTTCGCCCGCTGGAAGGCCGCGGCGGTGTAACGCGCACAGCGCCGCCGCAAAGATCGTGGTAACCGATTCGCCGTAGCGTCCGCTTTGCGCAGCACGTTCGGCCCGCGCGTAGAGCGCGCCCGGATTCGCGAGAGCAACTTGGGTTTCATCCAAAGGAGAAACGGACGATCGCCTGCCGTAGTGCCACATCAAGCGCACGACGACAAAGAGAAATGCAGCAGTGGCACTCGCGAGTAAGATGTCGCCGAATGCGAGGCTGGCGCCACGCGAGACATGCATGTCTTTGAAGAGGGCCTTCACGATTGCGCGCCACCGCTGCGCGGTCCATCCGGTAAGCCGGTCCCACCAGGTCTTCGGCCCCGTTTTCTGCACCCGCTCGAACCGGTAAAGACGATGGTTCGAGAGGATCATCTGTGCAGTGCGCGCAGCGTTCGCTCCCGTACGCGGGGGCGCCGCAGCTCGCAGAGCTGCAAAGTCACGCACGCTTTGTGCGAACATCCGCTCACGGGCTTTGCGTTCTTTGGCCTTGTGGATGCGCGAGATGCTCTGCCGGTTTGCACCGACCCACCGGTCGACCTGCGGACCCGGCGCGAGCGCGGCCGCAAGCGCCGCAGCGATGATCACGCTAACCGCGCGGCCATCGATTCCAAGTCTACGCCTTCGCGCCGGACACGCAAGTCGTAGTAAAACAGCGCGATAAAGACGACGAAGAATCCGTATTGGATCATCGCGACGACTGCGTTGATTAAGACCAGTGGTATTCCCGTCTTCAGCGCGGCGAGCAAACCGAATCCCGTCAGCGACCCGATGATGGTAAAGCCGATTGAGATTGCGAAGAGCACGAGGCCGAAAAGCGTTGAGCGCCAGAACATTTGGCGATTGACCGTGCGCGAGATGCCGGAACCGAACGCCCGGAGCACGCCCGCGTTTTCTATAATTGCGGCCATAAAACCCACGCCCATACTTACCGACGCGACGACGATCAAGAAAATCGTGCCAAAGAAGATCACGATCGCGAGCAAGACGGCCACAGCCGCCGACTTTAAGAGAGCAGCGACGGCGACCGTGAGCAGCGTCAGAATGAGGATGACGCTGAAAAAAACTGCGAATAGCGCGGCGATCCACAGCAACGCCAAGAGAACAACGCGGCCCCAGCGGGTCAGTGCGAAACGAAGGGACTCTCCAAATGATGTGGCGGTCCCGGTGAGCAGGTTACCCGTAAGGTGCGCCATGGCCGAGGCCACGAGTGGTCCCGCAACGACCAAAACGATGAACGTGAACGAGCCGACCGGGCCGAACTTTTGCGCGAGCGTGCGGTCAAGTGCGAGGGCCGTCGCCGTGTTCCCGGGTTGCGCGATCAGTTTTGAAAACTCGTTCATGTACCAGACCCAAAAGTCGCCCATGGAAAGCTGCGCAAGAGCCACCGGCACGTACACGATTGCCGCCAGCGCAATAAAGACCCACGCATTCTTCACGAAAAGCGTGACGGCGCGGTCAAGGAGCTCGCCCAAGGTTAAAGGTTTCACTAAAGGCCGCCGTTCTTGAGGATTCGACAGCCCTCCTGGGGTAGTTAACCGCGTGAATAAAGTAGGCGAAATCGTAGCGATCTGGAGCTACCCGGTCAAAAGCCTGGCTCCGCAACCGCTTCAGAGGACGGCAGTCGAGCTTGGCGGCATCCCCGGGGATCGCGCGGAGGCTCTCTTCGTAGAATCTGCGCACGCGCGTCAGGGTAAAGAGTACCGAGGCAAAGAGAACAATCGCTTACACCTCACGCACGCAACGGAGGATGCCGTTCGGCTGGCATCGGAGCGCAATGTGAGCGTTCGGGTGGCAAACGAGCAAGAACACTATTTCGATCTCGGCGAAATCTCAATTCTCTTTGATGCGTGGCTCGAGCAAGCATCCTCGCTCGTGGGCTACGACCTCGAACCGCAGCGTTTCCGTCCGAACTTCTTTGCGCGCGCACTTAAAGACTTTCCCGGGAGGGAATCGAGCTTTACGGGAATGACGCTGCACATCGGCGATTGCGCTCTGGAGGTCTTCCGCCCGATCGGCCGGTGCGCAACGCCCACCTACGACTTAAAAACAGGCGAACCGGACCCAAACGTTTTGCGCCAAATTGCTCAAAAGCGCAACAACGAGATGGGCATCTATTGTAACGTCACGCGCCCCGGTACGATCACCGTCGGTGACGTGATCCGCGCTACTTTGACCACAGAAGCTACTCGGTAACCAGGCGCTGCGTGCGGCCTTTCGCGGGATGTGCGGCAGCCGATTGCTGCACGCTGCGCACGACCGCTTCAAGTGCGTCGATGTAGGCTAAGAAACGTTCCCGGCCCTTCGACGTGATACGCACGAGGGTCTGCGGGCGGCCGCCGCCGGTTTTTCGGACGATTGCGACCACACCGAGTTCTGCCAGCGCATGAAGATGCCGGTTGAGATTTCCGTCCGTTAAATCGCAGACATCTTGCAGTTGGCGGAACGACATGGGGCTCACACCTTCCGCCACGAGCGCACTGCAGATTGCAAGCCGTCCGCGTTCGTGAAAGACGCGTTCGAGAGCGTCAAACATCGCGCGCCACCAAGATAGCAATCGCGATTTGACCCAGGCCGAAACCAAGGGCGTTCACCCAGAATTGCAACGCAAGCTGCGGCGGAGCAAAGAGTAAGGCTACACCGGCCAAAACAAATGCGGCCGCAACCGGAACGACGCCACGCGGAACGGTCAGACGCGAGGCGAAGAGGCCGACACCGTAACATGCAAACCACAGGCCCGGCAGAAGCGCAAACAACCCCGCCTGCAAAAGCGCAAACGAGAGCGTCGCGCCTAAAACGATGGAAGGCAGCATGGTCAGTCCAACCGTGCGCGTTTGCCAGCGTTCGCGCCCGGTTGCATCGTTGACGAACCAGTGCGCGATCGCGGAATAGTTGACGACGATCGAAGCCGCGCAGCACACGAACCAAACCGCAAAGTACAGCCGGCCGTCGCTCGCGGTATGCGGAGTGGGGACGAGGACCATTTGCACGAGGCCGGCACAGAGCGCAAAGATACCGCTTGCGCCTGCGGCGATGGCCGAATAACCCTTAAAACGCTGCACGCCTGCTAAGCGGTCGCGAACCTCGGCAATATCTTCAAGCGCGCGTTCGATCTCGGTCACCAACACTTTGTACCACAAAGCCAGTGACGAATCAAGCTTACAGCCTAGAGTGTGCGGCGGCCTTCGAGCGCTTTGGCGAGCGTAATCTCATCGGCGTAGTCCAGATCTCCGCCGATTGGTAAACCGTACGCAAGCCGCGTCACGCTAACGCCGAGCGGTGAAAGAAGCTTCGAAAGATACAGCGCGGTTGCTTCGCCTTCCGCGTTCGGGTTGGTGGCGATAATTATTTCGTGCGGTGACTCGCTGCCGATCCGCTCGACCAGTTCTTTGACGCGCAGTTGCGCGGGACCGATGCCGTCCATCGGCGAGATCAACCCCCCCAGCACGTGATACCGTCCCTTGTACGCCGAGGTGCGTTCGAGCGCGAAAATATCTTTGGCTTCCGCGACCACACATAACAGGCTGCGATCGCGGCGCTCATCCGTACAGAACGGGCACGGGTCTTCTTCCGTAATCGAATAACAGATCGAACATAACCGCACGCGATCTTTAACCGCGAGTATGGCCTCGGCCAAAGCCTGCGCTTCATTGCGTGGGCGGTTGAGCAGGTAAAAAACAAGCCGCGCGGCGGTCTTAGGCCCGACCGTCGGAAGTTTGCTGAATTCATTGATAAGGGCCTGAACGGGCCCCGCAATCATGTTGCTAACGGAAAGAGCCTACAGCAAGCCGGGGATCTTCAGTCCGCCGGTCACCGCACCCATGCGCTTCTCGGAGGCCGCCTGTGCTTTTGCGACGGCGTCGTTCATCGCGACAACGAGCAAATCTTCAAGCGTCTCCGCATCTTCGGGATCGATCGCCTCTTTTGCAATCTTGACGCTCTTGATGCGGTGATCGGCGGTCATTTCGATCTTCACCACCTCGCCGGCGGCAACGCCGGTGACAACCGTATTCGCAAGTTCTTCTTGCGCTCGTGCCATCTCCATCTGCATCTTTTTCATCTGCTGCATCAGCTGAGCTTGATTCATTATCTAATCCGTTCGCTAGCATACTGTAAAAGGTCGGTGGGGTCGTCCGCAGGATGGGCAGGTGCGGGCCCGCGGGCGTTGCGCGCACTTCCGCCGCCATCAGTACGAAATGTGACGCGCACCGGTTCGCCGACGACATCGGCAATCGCATGCTCCACCAATTTTTGTTCGCCGCGCAAAATATCCGCTTCGACATCGTTGGGAAGCTTGATCGTAAGAACGTTTCCCTCCAGCGCATCCAAAAGGGCACGAGAGAGCGGCCCCCGCAGCGGCATCCGTTCGCCCTCGATGCGCGCACGCACGTTGTTCCAGCTGGCACGAATTTTCTGTAGCGTTAGCGGTCCGCCGTTTGAGGGTTTCTCCCTCTCAACTTTAGGTTGCATTTTTGGGACAGCCGGCGCGGCTTTCGGCGGGGGAGCGCTTACAGGAGCAGGAGCCGGTAATCCCGACTCAAGTGCCGCGACGCGTGCGCTCAGCGCATCGATCGTTGGGTCTTCCGATGCGAGCACGAAGCGCAAGAGTGCGCTCTCGAGTTCTAGGCGCGGATGTCCCGAAGCGCGTGCGGTTGCCAGCGATTCCGTAAGCAGGCGTAATGCCCGAATGACCTGCGCTTGCGTTATTTCACCAGAGCGCGCGACCGCAGCCTGCGCATCTTCCGGTGCGAGATCTCGCGAAAGCAACTGCGGATCGATACGGCCCACGAGCAAATTGCGAAATTCCGAGATCAGGGTTCGAATCAGCACTTGCATATCTGTGCCTGCATCGCTCGCGCCGTCGATCGTTTTGAGCATGAGTGCAGCATCGCAGTGTATCATCGAATCGACGAGCGTGCGCGCGTAGTTGCGGCCCGTCACACCGAAGGCAAGATCGATGGTTTGGCCCGTAATCCTGCCCTCGGCAAAAGCAGCCGCTTGCTCGAGCATCGTGAGCGCGTCGCGCAGACCGCCGTCGGCCCGGTACGCGATCGCCGCTAGCGCTGCATCGTCGATTTCGATCTTCTCCCCGGTAGCAATTTCGCGCATCCGCTCGATCATGACCGGAATCGCGATGCGGCGGAAAGCGTACCGTTGGCAGCGTGAAAGAATTGTCGCCGGAAGCTTCTCCGGCTCCGTGGTGGCAAGAATGAAAACAACGTGCGGAGGCGGTTCTTCGAGCGTTTTCAAAAACGCGTTTGCGCCTTCTTTGGTAAGCATATGCGCTTCATCGACGATGTACACTTTGCTGCGCATCGAGCTCGGCGCAAATTTTACCGCATCCCGCAACGCGCGGATTTCATCGATGCCGCGATTACTGGCGGCGTCGATTTCCAGCACGTCCATGGCGCTCCCATTTAGAATCGCGACGCAGTTTTCACAGGTGTTATCCGGCGTAGCGGTCGGGCCGTCTATGCAGTCAATGCAGCGCGCGAGAATTTTTGCGGCGGAGGTTTTTCCCGAGCCGCGCGGGCCCGAAAAGAGGTAGGCGTGTGCAAGGCGCCCGCTTTCGAGCGCGCTCTGCAGGGTGCGCACGACCGCATCTTGGCCGACCAGATCGGCAAACGTTTTAGGTCGCCAGGTTCGATAAAGGGACACCAGCCTTGGTTTGACAGCGGCGTTTAGGCGCGCCTGCCAGCGGGTAGAATCACTACAAGAGCCGCTTCCTCGCTTATGAAGGAGTGGCGTTCTTCTACACGTGAGGCAGCCAGAAAACTCTTTGGAAACCACGATCGACTTTCGGGCCGCACTTAAAGAAAAGTTCGGATTCGAGTCATTCCAGCCAGGCCAAGAAGAAGTCGTCCGCCGTGTTCTGGACGGCCAAGACACGCTCGCCATTTTGGCGACTGGTGCCGGTAAGAGCTTAACCTATCAGCTGCCTGCCTTGCTGCTCTCGGGAACCACCGTCGTCGTCAGTCCCCTGATCGCGCTCATGAAAGATCAGCTGGATATGCTCAAAGAGCTTGGCGTCCTGCAGGTCGTTGCGCTCAATTCGACTCTCAGCGAAGATCAAGAAGCAGCGGCCCTCCAGCGCATCCGCGAGGGCAACATCAAGATCGTCTTTGTGACGCCCGAGAAGCTCGAAGACGATGCGTTTGTCGGTATCCTTCAAGGGCTGCACATTCCGCTCTTCGTGGTCGATGAAGCTCACTGCATCAGCCATTGGGGTCACGACTTCCGCCCCGCGTACCTCGCGCTCGGACACGTGATCGGCAAACTCAGCCACCCGACCGTGCTCGCGCTCACAGCAACGGCCACCCCGGCGGTTCGCGAGGATATTCTCGCGCAACTGGGCATCCCGCATACCAAACCCATTGTCAAGGGATTCGATCGTCCCAACCTCGTGTACGAAGTGCGTCGTGCGGAAAGCGAAGTGGATAAGTTCAAGATTCTCAAGGCGCTCTTCGCCGAAGGCAAAACGCTCGAAGGCACCGGCATCATTTATACCGCGACGATTAAGAACGCCCTCGAAGTCCAAAAATATCTGCACGATTCGCTCGATATTCCCGCTGCCGTCTACCATTCGAAGCTGCAAAAGCAAGACCGCATCTCGGTACATGAGCTCTTTATGGATGAGTCGATTCGTGCCGTGGTTGCGACCAATGCCTTCGGCCTTGGAATCGATAAACCGAACATCCGGTTTGTGATGCACTACGATCTTCCGGGCTCCGTCGAGGCCTACACGCAAGAGGCGGGCCGCGCAGGCCGCGACGGCAAGCGCTCGCGCTGCATCTTAATTTACCGCATGAGCGATACGCGGGTCCAAAATTACTTCCTCACCGGCAAGTATCCCAACATCGAAGAAGTGCAGAAGGTCTTTGGAACGCTTGAATATTTCGCCACGCAGGACGGCGGTGTTTCGCTCACTGACATGCGCAAGATTTCGCAGTTGCCATTGACTAAGCTCAAAGTTATCCTGGCGCTGCTCAAGAAGTCCGGTTTCATCCAAACCAAAACTCGCTCGAAATACGTGCTCACCGAAGACGCGTTGAAAAACCGCGAGCTCGTGCTCAATTTGGCGAATTACGAAACCAAGAAATCGTACGACCAAAGCAAGCTGGCCATGATGTTGCAGTATGCCGAGACTACCTCATGCCGCAGGCGCTTTATCCTGAATTACTTCGGGGAAGACTACGACGTCCCGAATTGCGGCGCATGTGATAACTGTCTGCGAGGCACGAGCGGGGTTACGGCTTCCGGCTACCGCATCGCGGATATCGTCTTTCATCCCAAATGGGGACAAGGCACTGTCGAACGCACTGAAAAAGACTTAGTCACGGTCTTGTTTCCAACGGTGGGATACAAGACGCTGCTGGCCTCGGCGGTCAGCCGCGAAGCGAAAATAGCCTAGACCTACTAATCGGAGGAGCAGCTGCACAACCGGGTTTTGCTGAGCGCGTTTCTCGCGGCCGCACTCCTAGCCGCATTTCCGCTTGCCCTCGTGGCGCAACCGGTCCCCACGAGTGCGCCTGTCGCCTCTCCGGTGCCCTTGAACTCCCCTGCGGCAGGGAGTCCCATTCCGTTTGCGACACCCGCCGCGGCGGCTACGGCCGTCCCGATCACCGTCGACCCACAATCCGCCGGGGTTCCCGTCGGTGGAACCGCGACCGTTCACGCAAGCGGCATTTTCGGCGACGCGACGGTCACGGTAGCGAATCCAGCACTGCTCGAGGCGAGCGTGGATCAAGGCACACGCATCATTACGCTCTCAGGCAGAGCGATCGGCGTCACGACCGTAACGCTCAAAGATGCGCGTGGCCAGACACGAGATATTCCCGTGCGCGTGGCGTACAACGCCGGCACGATTGCCAACGGCACCGTCATTCACACGACGGGCGACCCCGCGTCGCGAGAGTTCCTTCGAACCATGGCCGCCGCTGCTGCCGCGAAGCTCGCGCGTCCGCGACCGGGAGCAACCGTTATCGCACCGCCCGATGGGTTTGACGCGCCGTCTTCGCTGCAACAAGACAACGTTGTGGATATTGCGGTGCCCGTGCTCATCCAAGGCAACGACATGTTTTCGGTCCAGCGAACCACGCACGTACGCATCTATAATGATGCTGCGCCGCGCATCTCCCCCAATGAGTTAATGGTGAGCGATTTTCCGGAACGCTTAACGGAAAACGGTGAACTCTTCACGCGCGAACTAGAACGCGGCGTCCCAACGCGCTTTCTATACTTTCATTATAACCCTGCCGATCAACCCGCGCGCCGCATCGTCTTGCGCGCGCAAAACTTCTCTGGGGAACCCGCATTCGTGCAGTTTATCTCGGGCAGCGCAGCGGATCCGAATGAAATGGCCGCCGGGCACGACTCCACCGAACGCTTTCTTGTCCGCCTGGTGCAAAACGAAGGCTCGCTCATTACAATTCCGGGAAGTTCAAGTATCAATTTGGTCGAGCAAGATCTTCCACCGAAGTATGTCGTCAGCAATCTCTTGCAACTGCGCGTGCTCAATGGTGCGAACGTCCATCTCACGCTCTTTGCGCAGAACGCGACGGACGATCCCAGCGTGGCACTCGGGGCCGACGTGCTCTTAACGAGCAACGTTCGGCATGCGCGAGGAATTTACAGCATACCCGAATTCAAATGGCCCGCTACGTGGAACACAACCGATTCATATCTCGAATTGCCGATCGGACAGATTCCCGTTCCCAACCAACTGCAGGGTGAGGCGCTCTCGGGCGACTACGGCGTCGTGCAATCCTTCGTAGTCAAGGTTCAGAACCCGATGTCGTCGCCGCAACGGATCGCTATCTATGAAAATCCACGCGGCGGACGCGCGACCGGCACGTATCTCATCGACGGCGTGCTGATCCGCTCCCACGGCGTGCCTGCTTTCTCGCGCTACAAAATCCGGCAGTATGTTGTCCCTGCAAAAGGCTTCATTCGGGTTACGATCCGCACGATTCCAGAAGCGGGTTCGAGTTATCCGCTGCGCTTGGTCTTCGCACCGGATGACGGGAGTGTCGCCCCAGGCGCACCCGGCTCGCCCGTGTACTAGCGCTCTTTGAGCGCCGCCTCGTAGACCTCGCACATGCGAGCGATTGAAGCGCGCCATGCAAAACGCGTAATTGCTCCGTGGCGAATCGCTGCCGCGCGGCGTTCGGCATTTTCCCGATCGTTCAATATCGCGTTGATATGCGCCGTCCACGACGCCACATCATCACACGGCAGCGCAAGGGCTTCGCCTTCCACCACCTCCGGCAGAGAACTGGAATCCGAAACGAGCAGCGGCACGCCCGCACACAGTGCCTGAGCCGCGCCATACCCGAAGCCTTCGTATTTGGAGGGCATTACCAAGAGCGCGGCGCGCGCGAAAAGATCGAGCAGCAGTTCGCGTTCGACGTAGCCGCGCCACACGATGCGATCCGCGACCCCATACTCCGCCGCTAACTGCTTGCAGTCGTCTTCATACGGCGTGGACGGGCCCGCCACGACGAGCCGAACGGGGTTGGGTACATCGCGAAGCGCGCGAATGACGACCTCAAGGTTCTTTCGCGTTTCAACGGTACCGACGCTCAGAATAAACGGTTCGGGATCGGGAAGACGCACGACTTTGCAGTAATCTTCCGCAACGCCCGGATACACAACGCGCACGCGGGCCGGCGAAACATGCAAAACTTGCAATAATTCGCTACGCGAAAATTCACTATCGACGACAATTTGCCGTGCTTGCCGGTATCGCGCAAGGGAAAATGCACCGAAATAAAAGCGAGCGTAGAACCGCGTGTGTTCCTGAGCTCTTAACCATGCAACATCGTGGACGGTTACGACGGCTGGGCCGGCTAGGAGGAAAGGCATCGTGCCCGCGGTGCAATGCAAGAGCGAGGCACCGCTTTTTTTAAACGCAACCGGTAGCAGTATCTGATCCCACAGAACGCGACGGTCAAAACGCCACGGATCGAGCGCAGGTTGCTTTAAGACCGCGACCCCCACGCCGTGCGCGTGGAGCCCGCCGATTAGCCCCCGAACATACTCCCCGATTCCCGTCGCGGTACCCACGGCAAGTTGCGCGTCAACCGCGACCTTCACTTCAGGTCGCGGTCCAATGCTGCAAGCATCTGTGAGTTGGGATCGAGAGTGCGGCTTCGGCGCTCGTAACGCTCTGCGCTTGCACGGTGGCCCTGCCGCAGTGCGACAACGCCCATCCCCGCATAGGCGTCCGCACTTGCTGGGTCAACGCTAATGCTGCGTTCAAAATAATCGCGGGCATTCTTGTACTGATGCAAGTTCAGAGATTGTGTACCGGCCGCCAAAAGATATTTCTCCGAAAAGGGAGCAAGCGCGAGTGCATGGCGATAATCGGCAAGCCCAACCTCAAGGTCTCCGAGGATGGTCGTGAGCACGCCGGAGCGCCAGTAGCTTTCCGCGACCGCATCCGGATGCGTCGCATTTGAACGCAGACGCGTGCGCACCGCGTTCTCAAGCGCGTACGCCTTGGCAATGCGCCCAGCTTTCGTGAGACGGTCCACCTCCGCTTGCACGGCATCCACATCGACAGCGTCAAGAAAATGGTTCATCGCTGCGCTATGATCGCCTTGCTCGAGCGCTATTCGTGCCGCGAGTTCGCTGCGCGTAACAGAGGGTTCCATGCGAGCGAGGTGCGCCTGCGCATCGCTAAGATTCTTACTTGAGAGCGCGGACCGGACCAGCATAGATTCAACCCAAGACTCCGGAAAAATGCGCTCGATCGCTTCGTACGCGCTCCGGCCGAATTCCGGCGGAATATGCGCGGGAATCGACGCCGGGCTCCCGGCGCCTGCATAAATGGATGCAGAAGCCGCTTGTAGCACGGCCAAACTCACGAGCAATCCTATTGCTGCGGTGTAGAGAACGGGCCTACGCAAGTCTCAGAATTTAACCGTGAAGTTTAGATCGGCGCGGTTCTGCGTTAGGTTGTAGCTTGGAACGAACGCGTCGCGATAGCGATATTGTTTTGCCGAAAATGTGATGGCACTCGCCGTGTGCGGAATGGTGTACGTCAAGTTTCCGAGATAGAAATCTTTACGTCCGTCGATATTCTGGTTCAAACTCGAGTACGATCCGGTGTAATATTGCGTGTTGTATTGGAGGCTCAAGCGCAGGTCACGGCTGAGCGGCATGGCCGCGGCCGCGTTGAGCGAGCGCCGTGTTATATTCACGAAGTTCGGATTGTAGGCCGGACTGAGGCCGGCCCCCGCGGCGGCAAACTGGCCCGGATCGGGTCCCTGCGAGCCGCCACCGTACGGCAGGTACGTTAGGGTAGTCGAATCGTTGCGGCGCAGCTGTTCGACCGAAGCGCTGAGATCCAGACTAACAGGGCGGCCTAATGCGCGCAGATCAAACGCCGCGCCGGCACTCAGACTGTCGTTGGTTCCGCGGAACGCCGGACGCACGGTATAGGCATTGGCGGCGAGCTCTTGAAGATGGGCGGCGCCGAAGTTTCCTTGAACCGTATAAGCTCCGAGTCGAACCGGCGTCGAGAGGCTGACCTTGAGTCCTTGACTGTTGGGAACATAGGCGCTTTGATTTGTACCGGCTCCATCAAATGGCGTGAACGCGGGCGCGGAAACAACTGGACTGGGCAAATTTGCCTGAATTGCGACATCACCAAAGAATCCGGGTGTCGACTGCACGCCGGCCGCAAAATTCGGACCGACCGCTTGATACTGAACAGTGGCTGCGACCGAACGAACTTTGAAGCGGATGCCCGCCACGAGCGCATTATCGATCTGCGGCTGGCTTGTGAATAACAGCGCCGGTGCTGGACCCGGGACGTAGCGGTTGCTCGCAGAACTCGACGCCGCTTCGGCATAAAAGGACGGGTGCCAGCCGCTACGCGCAAAGACCGGCACGGCAAGGTCCATCCCGAAAACGGTATTGCTTACGAGACCGGAAACCGCGACGCTCTGCGATGACTGAAAAATATGATTGTACGTAACGCCGACGGTTGCACCGTGGGCAAACCGCAAATGCTGAACCAGGCGTCCGCTCAGTACATCGTGTTGACCGAACCGGAGATAGCCGCCTTGCTCGGGACTGACAGGAAACGAAGCGCTTGTAAAGCTCGAACCGCCGACAACGTTTGCCGGATTTGCGTAGAGCGCGTTTGGTTCGATGCGCGCGAGCGAAAAGTAAAAATCGCTCACACCATTGGCCGTTCCGGAAATCGAAACACCGCGCTGCATCGCCTGCAGCGGCACATGCGAGTTTAGAGCGAGGCCGGCGATGGACCCGGGCGCTGCTTGCAAAGCGCCGATGCGCGCGGCAAGTTCCGTGAACGTTCCCGTGCGAGGCACGCTCAGGCTCAAGGTTGCTTGGACCCCAAGGCCGGTGCCCGAAAGAAGTTCGCCTCCAAGCGCCGCGTGTCGCGTTTTTTTCGTCCGCGCATCCAGCGATGCGCGCAGCTTGGAGAGATCGCTCTCGCGTACGCCGAGCGCATCCAGCTCGGGCCGGAATTCGCTACTGAGCGCTTGGACACGGGCCTCGTCGGCGGGCGAAGCGCCGAGCGCCTCAACCTTGGCGACGGCACGTGCGGTGAGAAGAGCCATTTCGTTTCGAGACAAACTGTTTGTATCGCTGAAAGCATCCACGGGATAACCGTCGATGACGCCGTCCGCGATAAGGGTGCGCACATCGGAGAGTGTCCAATCCGAGGGCGAGCCGGCCATGGCAGTGCCCCGCAGCGCCAGCAGCGCCACCAGGATAAGACCCCCGGCCAGACGTTTCATTGCTCCCCCGTGGAGTAAGTGAGGTAATTACTTGTATCGACAGAAACGCGCCCACGTTTCACACTGGAAGGCGTCCCAATTCTATTATGGCCCACGCCGAGCGTATTCTAACGTCCCGAGCTGACCAATCTTAACCTCGCTCTAACCGGCGAAGGTAGCGGCGAGCGATCAGGACCGCCGCGTAGTCGTCGATCGGCCGGGGCGGCAGCTGCATTCCCAGGGGAATAAGGCGGCGCCATCCCCGAGGCGGGTGGTCGGCAAAATACAGCGCGCGCGCCTGGAGAGTCGTTTCATGTTCGTCCACCAGATGGACGGGCAAGTTGAGCCGCTCCAGCATCTGCGCGAGCGTTCTCGCGTGCGTTCCACGCCCGAGTGCAACCGCGCCGATCTCATAGTGGGAGGACAGCTGCGAAACCCGCTCAATGAGTTTCTCGAGCGGTTCGATTCCGAGCGCGAGCGGCGTCGTTTGCGGACCCTCTTTGAGTAGCGCGAAACCGGCCTTGTGCGTACCCGGATCGATCCCCAAGACGATCACGTCAGCGTTTGGTCATCGAAACGGCAACCGGGACCACCCAAAGATGCGGGAAGATATTTTGTTCCGCACGTGCGGCAAGAACATACTGGCCCGGGCTCGACCGCAATTTCGTTTGCATGGCCTCGCCCTGTGCATTGCTCACATCGACGAGCACGTTCTGCCCAAGCTGCAGCGGCATCCCATCTTTTTCCACCTCGGCCGAAACTTGATCGCGCAACCGCAAGAGCTCTAAACGCAAATTCGAGTTTGGACTGGCGGGCACGATGATTGAAGCCACAGGCTGTCCCGCTGCAAAAATGAGCCGGTCGATATACGGGTCGAAACGAAAATGGACTTCGTCGTTGGCAAAAAGATTCTGGTCTGCCGTTGCCACCAAAACCACTGGCCCTTGCGACAACATCGCCGAGAGCCGGTAATCCTGAACGAAGTCATGCATCAATTTGCTGATTTCATCCGGCGAGGTCGAATTCTTGCGCAAACCCATCGGTAAATACGTGCGATCGACATAGGCCGTCGTATCTTTGTAGTAGCCGTCGGTAATATCGTAGCGCTGTTGAAAAGGGGCATTGAACGGGATGATCGCCGGGTGATCGTTCATCAGATCGCCCACGCCGACAACGACCTGCTGTTTGCGCACGTGTTTTTCAAGCAGATCTGCCTGGGCTTGCAATTGCGTGACGCGCGAATTGACCGCATTGAGATGAAAGAAAGCTGTCTTGACGTTATTGTTCGCGACGAGCGCGCCTACGGTTACCACCAGTGCGATCAACATTCCCGTACCGATTGCGACGATGGTTGAAGTGTAGCGCGGCCGGATTCCAAAGAGCGAAAGGCGTTTGCGCCCTACCTGATGTCCGACACGGTCTCCCACATACGCGATGGCGCCCGCAAGACACACGATGAAGAGCACAAGCAAAATGCCGCGTCCCAGATCCCCCATTATGTCGCCGCCGCCTTACGCAAACGCTGCACTCCTAAATAGGTGAACAGCAGGTTGGGCAGCCAGGCTGCTATCGGTGCAAACATGAGCGAGGCGTCCCCGATGAAAGAGAACACTGAAAGGACGATGTAATAGACGAAGACAATCGCGACCGCCAGGCCAAACCCTATGCTTGCACTTCCGCCTCCCCGCGTTGCCCGCACGCCGAACGGGATCGCAATCAACATGAACACAAAACACGAAAACGGCAGCGCCAACTTCTGATGGTACGTTGCAGTGTATTTGCGTAGCTCACTTTCATTGAGTTGCCCCGAGCGGATGATATCGGCAATTTGCGCGCGGCTCATGTCTTGCGGATTGTCGTGCGTCGCGCGTTTGATCAATTCAGTTGGCTTTTGCCCGATGTCGACCTGCGTGATCGGCACGTGCGGCTCGGAGTCGATCGTTCCGTCCGGTGCGAACCGGTACGTGCTTACGTTTTCGAGCTGCCACCGGTCAGTTGTGAAAACCGCCCGGTCGGCAAAGAGAATCTGCGTCGGTTCGCCCTGCGCATTATACTGAATGAGCGTCACTTTGAGGAGACCACCGGATTTGTCAATCGAGCGTGCGACCGTCATTTGACGGCCGCCGCCCGGAAGGGGCGCGGAGACGGTAAGATCACGGCTGAACGCGCTCTGGTGTTTGATAACGTCGTTGAGCAGATACGTTTGCGCATCCGAGGCGAGCGGCACGACCGCCTCTTGCAAGAACAGCATCACAAGCGACATAAAGACGCCGGCAATAAGCAACGGCGCGATAATCCGGGTGAAGTTGATTCCCCCGGCCTTCATTGCAATAATCTCGCTCTCGCCCGAGAGCCGTTGCATGCAGAGGAGGGTACCGAGTAAGAGTGCCATCGGAATCGCGAGCACGAAAATACCAGGTAGCTGCCATAGAAACACTTCGATGGCGGCCCACAGCGGCGCGTGTTCGGTCGCGACGAGTCTTTCGATTTGCAAAATGTCGGCGGCCGCTAAGATCAGCGCGAACGCCGCGAGCCCGAAAAAAAACGTGCCCCCGAGCTCCGAGAGCATGTACCGGTCAAGAATCGCGGGCGGCCACACTTTCCAAACGGTGGCGGGCCGTTGCGCCATCTGGAAATGCATTAGAGCCGGAAACCCTCGCCTAGGTAGAATTCGCGCGCGATTGGGCTCTCAAGCACTTCTTGCGCGCTGCCGGAAACTTCAATCCGGCCGTTGTTCAGAATGTACGCGCGATCGACAATCGCGAGCGTTTCGCGCACCTGGTGATCGGTGATGAGCACGCCGAGTCCACGATCTCGCAGTTGCCGAATCATCGTCTGAATATCGGCGACCGCGATCGGGTCAATGCCGGTGAAGGGTTCATCAAGCAAGAGAAACGCGGGTTCGGTTGCGATTGCGCGCGCAATTTCCACCCGCCTGCGCTCTCCCCCTGAGAGACTATCGCCGCGCGCGTCAATAAATTTGAGGAGCCCGAATTCTTCGAGAAGTCCCGGTAAACGTTCTTCTTGCTCGGCGCGCGGCACGCCGTTCATTTCCCAAATCAGGCGGATGTTGTCGCCGACGGAGAGTTTGCGGAAAATGGAATTTTCTTGCGCAAGATAGCCAATGCCGCGGCGAGCGCGCATATACATCGGCGAGTTCGTGAGATCGATTTCTTGGGCACCGTTGTCGAGCAGCACGGTTCCTGAATCCGGCTTGACCAGACCGACGACCATGTAGAAGGTCGTGGTTTTTCCGGCGCCGTTGGGACCAAGCAGGCCAACAACTTCGCCCGTACTCACGTCAGCACGAACATGATCGACCACCATACGCTCGCCGTACGTTTTCACCAAGTCGCGCACGATAATGCGATGATTGCGGCCCTCGATCATTGCATATGCACCTGGGTCAGTTTGAGATCGCTTGCGAAGCTGCCCCCGGTGAGCGTATAGCCGTCTTTGGAGACGATCCGCACGTTTCCCGTACCGCGCAGCTTGCCGGTCGAGCGGTCGTATTCGAGCTGATCGCAGGAAAGGAGGACGCCCTCCGAGGTGTGCGCTTTGACGCCGCCTTGCATGAGCACGGTTTCCTTTGCACGGTCGACAGAGGTTACGGGCGCATCGCCGGCGAGCGTAGACCCTGAGCTTGCACCGTAAAAGGTCACGTGGGTTTGCGCGAACGTGCCGCGAAATTGATTCTGCGATTGCAGTGTGGATTCGGTAGACTTTGCAATGAGTTCGTAAACCGCACGATTGCCTTGCTTTTCAACGATGCGAACCGGCTGCGTTGCGTTCCCGTGACTGCGCACGGTAATCGGGGGAAGGCCACTCGAAGCGGTTGGGAGGGCGCTCGGCGCGGCTGCCTGCTGGACCGTATGCTGCGGCTTAGGGTTGCACGCGCACAACCCCGTAAGGAAGAGAACCAGTCCCAAAGACACGCGCATGTTCATTATTCTACGAGTCCATCCTGAGCGCAGCATAAGGCGATCGCCATAAAAGGGAGCCACAGTCCGAATATAACGACGCTAACCGTATCGATCAGCCCTTGTACCCAGGTTCCAAGAAGTCCCGCCGCTACTGCAAGTGCGAGAGTCACGTTGGCAGGGTTCGCCGCCGCAAGGCGGCTGCGGAATATCACGATAAAACGCCACCAAGCGAAGAGCACCGCCGCGATCCCGACGGTCCCTAGCTCGGCAGCAATTGTCAACAGAAAGCTATGTGCGTGAAATGCGGTGGGTTCTCCATCGGGCAGACGAACGAACGGGTAGATTTTTTCAAACACAAACGGGCCGACGCCGGTAAGAGGAAAACGCTCGAACATCAGCAGGCCCGCCTGCCAGATGGAAAGTCTCGTATAGTTTTCAGACGGATTGTGGTGATAGTTGAAGACAAAAAGCACGGCGATGATAGCAGCGGCGATAATGCCCAGCGCAGAGCGCGCGCGCCAGCGCGGTAGCTGCGTGAAAACGAAAAATGCAATCGCCACAGCCAGACCCATCCAACCCGTGCGCGAGAAAGTCATGAGGAAGGCGGGAATCCCCGCAGCAAGTCCCAAGAGCGCGAGAATGCGCAAATCGCGGCGGGTTGTCACCCGTGCGATCGCAAAGGCCAGCGGCAAATAGATTATAAAATAGCCGGCGAGTTCGCCGGGTAGAATAAACGTACCGATTGCGCGGCCATGTCCGACCGTGTATTGGGCCGCCGGCGTTTTTGTTAGCACCATAAGAATTGCAGCCACGGCAGCAATAAAGCCAGATGTCAGGTACGCGCGATAGATCGTCGGCGCGACACCCGGCGCGCGATAGAAGCGCATGAGCAAAACATGCCATAACACGCTGAGCCCAAAAATCGCGATAAACAGCGCGCCCGCAAGCGGATCAAAGCCCAGCAGCAAGCTTAGGGCCCCTGCGCCGAGCCATCCCAGGAGCGGCAAGAGGGTCGGAACCGGCTCGCGTGGCGCCTGTAGAGCGACGGCCAAAGCGTACACGGCAAGCACCGCGACCACGCCGAGCAATGCGAGGGCAAGGGCGTGCGGCAGGAGAGAAAGGCCTGGCACAGTGACGGCGGTGAGCGTAATAAACGACGGAAAGAGCGGGACGATAAAGAAAGTAAATCCCAGTGCCGCGGGCAGGCCGCGTTTGAGCATCAGCATTGCATCACGTCGGCAATTTTCGCGGCAATCGCTGCAGAACCACCCGCTCCGCCCATGCGTTCGCGGCCGATCCGTCCCATGGCGGCTCGCGTTGCGTCGTCATCGAGCAGATTGCCGACTTGGGTCGCCGCAACCGGTGGATTGCCGGCAATCAACTTCATCGCCGCGCCAAGCAAACCACGTTGGCGCATGCGATACCAGCCATGCTCACGCGCACCGGGCTCCTCGAACGCAAGAACCGGAATACCGCTTGCGGCCGCCGCTTCGTTAGCAGTTCCGGCTTGACCTAATACGAGTTTTGCACCGGCGAGCATTGCCCCCGGAGGGCCCGTCCATGCATCAACGATCCTGCGTCCTGCGGTCTGCAATACAAACGGGCAATGCGAGACGTCTGAGAGGCACACATCCCATCCATCCTCTCGTAATTTATCAATGAACCGCTGCGCACTCAGTCGCGGTGCAATTGAAAGCGTTGCCCCGAGGTGCGGACGCCCCTTGCTCAAATCGCGAATCACCGCACATAAAAACACGGCGTCGGAATAGGCGGCTTCGCGGCTGCCGGGAAAAAGAGCGAGGCGCTCATCAAAGCTCGGAACGGAGGGATCCGTTTCGCTAAACAAATCCACTATTACATTCCCGGGAGCCAGCGCGCACACGCCATGTTCGCTTAGGCGCTGCGCCGTTTGCGGATCGCGAACGAACACCGCGTCCGTGTGGCGCAAGAACCGTTCTTCCAGGGGCCCGTACGGAGCAACATAGACGCTCTTTGCGGTACCGACGAATATCGTCCGCTTTGCACGCGCTTGTTTGGCCATCAACAGCGCGAAAATATCGCCGACGGCTACGGCTGCGTCATACCGTCCCCGGCTCTTGCGCAGGAAACGCAGTTGCGCAAGCGTGTGTACGAGCAAGCCACTGCGAAAATCGCGCAGAATGTTGCGCACGTTCCCCATCGCGATGAGACCCCCACTCGGCATCGAGCGGCGCGGACCGACTTGGCGCATAGTCGAGGAATGGTTCGACTCACCAACCAAGGCTAGATGATCGTTTTGCGCGTCGCACTGCGATTGCAGATCGATTGCAAGGCGCGCAGCAATTGCTTCCTCGCCGTGCCCGTTGCTTACGAAAAGAACGCGTTTCACGTAGCCGGCAGGAGGGAGAGTAACTCAAAGTGCTCTATCTGCGCGCGGCCACCGGCCGGATCGATTGCGATATCCGTCGCCGAAACATGCGCTCCATAAGGCCCCGCGTGGACGATTGGCACGCCGCCGATAAATTCCGGCGTGGTCAGCGTATCGTGGCTATGTCCGCCAAGCAAGAGATCGATGCGCGGAACCGCGGCCGCAAGCTTTCGGTCGAGCGAAAGTCCGATGTGTGAGAGCACGATAAACAGTTCGCCCGGTGCGACACGGGCCGCGTGCGCGGCGATTACTTCTGCCGGATCTAAAAAGCGCCAACCAAAAACTCGTTCCCAGAAACTGCCCTGCGGATACTGCATAATGAGCAAACCGGTCAAATAGAGGTTCCCTTGCGGCGTGCTCATACGCAAGTGGTCAACGAATGGAAGCACACGCTCCTTGGTATCCACGAGATTGGAACAAATCAGCGGATGGTGCATTTTGGCCGCACGCGCTGCAAGCAACCCGTAGAGATAGTGGAATTCGCGATTGCCGATTGCCTGTGCGTCGTAGCGCGCGGCGTTGATTTCCGCAATGACCGGTTCGTCACGATGGTAAACGGTTTGGCTTCCGCGTAATGAATCGCCGCAATCGAAAAGCAATCCCGGATGCACGGAACGCAGGGCCGTGAGCGGCTCGACGATTCCGCGGGTGTTGTGCAGGTCGGAGGTGTGATAGATGCGCATTACGAGTGCGCGAGCGCCACGGCGAACGTGGCAGATTGCTCGAGCACCTCATCCGGTCCCAGAGCCGCTCGTAAAGCGAGTAGCTCAGCGTATTGCGTCTGGGGACTGCTCAAAACCGATTCCATCTCGCTGGAAAGCGCATCCGCTGTCACCTCTTCCTGCAAGAGCTCGGGAATGACGCGCTTTTCCAGCACAAGATTGGGAATCGTGATATGGGGCCCGGAATAGATGCGCCGCGCTATTTTTGCCTGCGCTTGCGAAAGGACATAAAACGCAATCGAGGGCACGCCGGTGAGCGCGCTCTCCAACACGGCCGTTCCCGATGCAACCCAGGCCGCATCCGCTTCTTCGATCGCGGCGTGCGCAGATCGAACGATGGTGACGCCCGAGAGCCTGCGGCGCTCCAGGTGCGCACGAATCATGTGCTCGGCCGCGCGATCGGCGGCCCCGACGATCGCCTCCAAGTTCGGACGCCGGGCGCGAAGCTGGACGTAGGCATCGAGCAAAACGGGCAGATGCCGTTTTATTTCGCCCGCCCGGCTACCCGGCAGAATCGCAATCGTTCCGCCGTCGCCTGGCGGCGCCGGACGCGGCGGGCGCATCGTGTATGCGGGCGCCAAGGGATGACCGAAAAAGTGCACGGGCAACCCGTGCTTGAGGTAAAAATCGCGCTGATGCTCAAAGGCCACAAGCGGCACGCTCAGCTGCGCGACGGCTTGCGCCTGCCGGGGTTTGTCGAGCCACGCGCCGGGCGGGAAGAAATACAAAATGGGCCGGCGGTACCCAATGCGGCGCAGCGTCTTGGCTAACCGCATGTGCACCGCGCCAAAATCGACCACCACAAGTAAATCGGGTGGATTCTTCTTTAAGCACAAAGCGTTGCGCCACATGATCAACCAGAGCTTAGGAACGTTCATGAGCGCTTCAAAGATGCCCATGGTGCTCCAACCACGGGTGTGGTTCCACAGTTTGAAGCCCTCTTCGCGCATGCGATCACCCCCGATCCCTTCGAAATGCGCACCTGGGTCGAGGCGTGCAATAGCGCGCGCGAGCAATGTGGCGCTCACTTCACCCGACGCTTCGCCGGTTGAGAAGAAATAGCGCATGCCCGCGCCTATTTCAGAATGCCGCGGTCGGAGTCGGCTTGTAGAAACGCAATGAGATCGCGACCTGCTTGAGTCTTCACCGTCGCTTCCATTTCCGCAAGCGCCTGCGAAAGATTGCGCTTGGAGCCGTAAATCAACCGGTAACAGGCTTTGAGCTCTGCGATATCTTCGCCGGAAAAGCCCGCGCGCTTGAGACCCGCGCTATTGAGGCCGTACGTCTTGGGCGGGTTCCCGTCGCACAAAAAGAACGGCGGCAAATCGCGCGAGAGTTTTGAGAATCCGCCGACGAACGCATACTTGCCCACGCGCACGAATTGATGCATCCCCACCATGCCGCCGATACCTGCGTAGTCGTCGACGACCACGTGACCCGCCAACTGCGCGAGGTTGCTCATCGTAACGCCGTTTCCTACCCGGCAGTTGTGAGCGACGTGACCGTAGGCGAGCAGCAAACAATCATCACCGATTGAAGTTGTCTCTTCTTCGCCGGTGGCACGCTGCACGCTCACGTATTCTCGTAGCACCGTGCGGTTGCCGATTGTGGTAAACGCGCGCTCTCCCTTATATTTGCGGTCTTGCGACGTACTTCCGACCGTAGCGAAAGGATAGATCTGGCAGTCTTCGCCGATCGTGGTGTACCCATTGACCACGACGTTTGCCTGAAGCACGGTCCCGCGTCCGATCTTTACGTGCTCTCCAACCAAACAAAACGGACCAACTTCAACACCGCGCGCGAGCTGCGCGTTGGGATGCACGATTGCCGTGGGGTGAATCATGTATCTTAAGCGCGCCCTGGGGGAATGCTGATTTGCGAAAGTAGTGAGCGCGCCATGGTCGGGGGGCCCCAGCTCCGCTGGGGGGCGCGGAGCTTAGAGCGCAGCGCCTTTAAAACCGGCACGCGAAAATAGTCGTTATCGCGGGTTTTATGCATGAAGCACGGTGGCATCATAACCAAAGAGACGCGGATCGGTTGCGATTGAAAACATGAGATCGCCCGAACACACAAGCTGACCCTCGACTTGCGCCGTCGCTTTAATCCACCCAATGTTTTTGCGAAGTTTGACAACGATCGTTTCCATCATCAAACAGTCTCCGGGGACAACGGGCCGCCGGAATTTTACTTTGTCAATGCCGGCCAAGTAGGGCGTCTTGCGCGAAAATTCTCCAGGCTCAAGCACCGTCGTGCCGCCAAGTTGCGCGAGGGCCTCGATCATGTAGACGCCCGGAAAGAGCGGATTGCCCGGAAAGTGTCCCGCAAAAACCGGTTCGTTGTAGGTAATATTCTTGTAGCCGAGCGCGCGCTTTCCAGGTTCGAGTTCCAGAATGCGATCGATTAACAAAATCGGATAGCGGTGCGGCAGAATTTCCATGATCTGGCGCACATCAAGTTCGGCCATGCGACTTAGCGCACCTTAGCAGATGGCAGCGCACCGCTCAGCTGTTTGCGCAACTCGTTCGTTGCCAGACAATGCAGGCGGTGGCCGCTCTTGACCGCGATAATCTCACATTGCGGATAGGCGCCAAGGAGCGCGAAATCTCCGATCAGATCGAGCACTTTATGCCGCACAACCTCGTCGGGCCAGCGCAGCGGCTGCATCGGACCATCCGGGGTAAAGACGACGGCGTTCTCCATTGTTCCACCTTGCGCGAGGCCGCGCTTGAGCAGCGCTTCGACCTCGTGCAAATAGCCGAATGTGCGGGCGCCCGCAATTTCTTCTTGGAAGAGCTGCGGCGTGATCTCGCCATCGAAATACTGCGTTCCGACCGGCGGCGCAAAGTCGGCGACAAAGCGCACCCGAAAACGCGCAGCGGGCAAGATGATGATGGTCCGGTCCGCATCGCGGAAAAATTGCGGTGAGCTCACGATCAGGCGCCGCCGTATTTCCTTTTGGGACACGACGCCGGTTTGGGAAATGCGATCCGCGAATGCTTTCGCGCTGCCGTCGACGACCGGTATTTCCGGTCCGCTTACTGCAATCGTGGCATTGTCGATTCCCATCCCGAAAAGCGCGCCGAGCAAGTGCTCCACGGTGGAGACGGATTTACCGGCCTTACCGATGACCGTCGCGCGCGCGGTTTCGATCACATTTTCTGCAACCGCAGGCACGCAGACGCCGCCCTCAAGCACAAAGACAAGACCGCCGCCTGGTTGAGCGGGCGAAATTTCGACACGAGATGGAGCGCCAGTGTGAATGCCGACGCCTTCAAAGCATATTTGCTCACGAAGTGTCTGTTGATATTGCACCGTCACGACGCAGCGCTATTCTGGAGGTTTCGCGGCGCTAGTTTCCAGGGCGTCCACACGAGAAAACAGCTTAGGCAGCTTGCGAACCATGACCTCCCGGCGCAATTCTTCCTTGTGTGGACGCGCAGGACGTCCGCTCACGAATTCATCGTCTGCTACATCGCCCCAAATCGCGCTGCCGCCGGCGATTTTTACGCGCGAGCCGATCGTGATGTGGCCTCGAAATCCGGCCTGTCCTCCAACTTGTACGTAGCTGCCGATGATGGTGGTTCCAGCGAGCCCGCACTGGGCCGCGATCGCCGAATGCTCGCCGACCACGCTGTTGTGTCCGATCTGACAAAGATTGTCGATCTTCGTGCCCTTACCGATGCGCGTGCTGCCCGTCTGTGCGCGATCGATGCAGGTATTCGCGCCGATTTCAACGTCGTCGCCGAGCACCACGTTTCCAATCTGCGGAATTTTTTGGAGGCGCCCCTCATCAAAGGCCCATCCGAAACCTTCGCTCCCGATCACGGCACCGGGTCCAATCACCACACGATCGCCAAGGACGCTACCTTCCAAAATTCGTGCGCCTTGGTTGAGCAAGCACTCGGCTCCAACGCGAGCGTCCGCCGCAACGACCGCTCCGGATTGCACGGTCGTTCGAGGCCCGACGATCGCGCCTTCACCAATGTAGGCGAGTGCGCCCACATAGACGTCGTCGCCGAGCTGCGCCGTCGGTTCCACCACCGCACTGGCATGGCGAAACTCGCCGCGTGGGACCGGGCGTTCAAAAACTTTCAAAATAGTCGTGAGGGCCATGCGCGCTGAGGGTACGGCAAGCACCGGCTTGGGATAGGACTCATTCGCGTCGACAAGTGCCGCATCGGCAAGCACCGCGCCCGCTTTCGACTCGAGCGCGAGCGCAAAGTAGCGCTCATCGGTTGCAAACGCAAGCGAACCGGCATCTGCCTCAGCGATCGCCGCAACGCGCTCGATAACGGTCTCGCGCGTCCCGATCACGCGGCCTTCTACCCGCTGCGAGAGTTCGGCTAAGGTTACGCTCATTGCAGCGCACCTTCCGGGTCGCGCACCGCTAGGGACTCGCTGAGGGCGAAGCTTCCGTAATCTTGAGCACTTTTTCAACATCGGGCGTGATATCGGTGCCGCCGTAGCCGACGAACTCGCGCGTAACGACGAGCTGCAGATTCTTATCGTGGGCGACCTGTGCGGTCGCAACGCGAACTTGGTCGGTCAAATCCTTTTGGACGCGCGCGTATTTGATCTGCAACTGAATGCGCTCTTTGCTCTTTTGGCTTTCTGGAGTCTTCGAGGAGTCAATGGCAGCCATGTCCACGCTAAACTGATTGTTATCGTTCTGAAATTGTGGCCAGTACTGCAGCATGCGCGCCGTATCGACGATGCCGACCGGAGCCTTTGTGGTTTGGCTTGCGCAACCAACCAGCGTGGCGGCAAGGACAATGATGAGAACGCTTTTATAGTTTTTCACTCGTGTAGACTTTCGACATCTTTCATGGCATCGGGGGTCAAATCGACTCCGCCGACCGGCGCAACAAGATTGATGAACACAACTTTGAGGCCACGTCCGGCCGCGAGGGTCTGCACCTCGTGTTGTATCTGGGCGACGATTTGATTATAGAGTTGGTCCCGCTCGCGGTGCAAGGCGTCAAGCTGCCGGGCCGCAGAGCCCTGGGAGGCCGCATTGACCCCGTGAAGCTCGCTGAAACGCGCGTCGAGATCGGCGCGCGTGCGGTTGTAATCGGCCATCGTCTTGCCGACTACGGCCTTAAACTGCTCTTTGTAATGGCGGTCGATCTGCGTAATTTTTGCCTGAGTGGAGGCCGAGAGCGCTCCCCCGGTGCCGGCCGGAGGGCCGAGCGATTGAATTACCGAGTTGACTTGCGAGCTTACGGAGGCATGCCGGGCCGCCAGCTTGGCTTTGGTCTGGTCGTGAATTGCCGCGGCTTGTTTAGTGATATCGGCACTCGTCTGTGCGCGGAGTTGCCTCTGATACGTGGTAAGCGTAGCCGAATCGGTTTTGCGCAGAGCGGCAACGCCGTCGCTTTCCTTGCGGTCCAGCGCCGCGAGCTGGGATTTTACTTGCGCGCGCAGCGCGTCGTCAAGCGCTAAGTTATTGAGCTTCGCGCGCAGTGAGATGCGCTGCGCCGAATCGCGCGTCGCGAGCTCAAGGGAGACTTGCGATTCCTTGGCACTCAGAACGTCGGCGCGCTGGCGATACTGGCGCTCGGCCCGAGCCTCGAGTTGCCGGGAAACTGCGCTCACGGCAGCCTGATCTTGTGCGATAACGGCTTGCTGATATTTTCCAAAGTCCGAGTTAGCCTGCGCGCTTACGCTTGCAGCCTGCGCCGCTGCGGTATTCTGCATCGCCTGCGCGGGAGCCGCGCCGGGATTCTCCCCGGCTGCAATGATCGCGGCGCGAATCGCCGTTTGCTCCCGCTGCGAAAAATCGTTTTGGCGCTCCCGTAGCTGATCGTTGGCGCGCGCCTGTGCCGCTCGAAGCTCGGCATTGAGCTCTTGCGTCTCACGCGCTATTTCCGCTCCCGTTTTTGGAACGGCCGGCCCGAGCGCGCGCAAGCTGAGGGCATCAATATTTGAATCGATCTGCGAGAGCTGGCCGTAGAGCGGATGCTTCTTGACGATCTCGTCGAGACGCACGTATCCGACACCACGCACTTGCGGCGAATGCACATCAACCGTTTTACTCGCGCAACCACCAAAGCAAAGCGCAACGAATAGTGTCAAGAGCGTTAGCCGCGGGCGGCAGTAGCCAACCGGGCGTTTACTTGAGAGCATTTTGGACATCGGAGGTGATGTCCGTTCCGCCATAGATCAGATCGCCTTTATCGATCACCAAGATCAAGTTCTTTTTCTTGGCGATGTCGGCGATTACCGACTGCGTTTGGTCGACCAAGGGCTTGAGGACCTTGTCGCGCTGCGCGCCGACGGTCTTGTTGTAGTTATCGAAAATAACCTTGCGGTCCGCATCGGTTTTGGCCTTCGCCATTTGCTGGCGCGCCGCAACCTTTTGATCGTTGTCGTATTTGGCGAAATCTTCGCTGGCGGTTTTCAGTTTCGGAATCTGGTCGATGGCGGTTTGGTCGACATAGCCGATTTCGGACGGGGGCGGCGTGCTCACCGGGGGAACGATCGCACCCGGACTCGTGAGCAAGTCCATCACATTCTTCGTGATATCCTGACCCCCGAAGATCACGATGCGCTTATCGACCACAACCGAGAGATTCTTGCTCGAACTCACCGATGCGATTGCCGTCTGAGCGCGCGCGAAGAGCGGCCCCATAACCGTGCGCTGGCGGGCGAGCAATTTTTGCTGAAAGGACTGCGCTATGCGTTGCTGATCTGCTGCAGAGTGCGCGCCTTTGATCGCCACGGCAAACTGACGGTCCAAGCCGGCTTTATATTGCGCGAGTTGCCCGTTCGCCGATAAGAACGAGGGCATATTGCCGATTGCCGCTTGATCGATTGCGCCGACATCGGTGAGATCTGAGGCCAGCGCGAGCGGCGCGGCGACGAGCGAAACAGCCGCGAGTGCCGCGGTGAGGAGATGTTTAACTGGTACCTTCATCTAGAAACTTTGTCCGATTCCAAAGCTGGTGTGCGTGCCGTTGGAGCCACGCGCGATATCAATGCGTATGGTGCGCAAGTTGAGCTGCGGTAAGTCGAAACGGATGCCCAATCCGAAATCGCCACGCGCGGACCAATTGCCCGGATAGCTAACGATACGGTTCGTATACGGGTCCAGGAGCGGTGGAGCACCGCGAATGCGCCATGCGCCTTCGTCGGCAAACGCCGCGAGAACGAGTTTTCCTCCGGCCAAGATCGGCTTGCGCAATTCGATCTGCCCAAGTAGGGTATCGGTGCCATAGAACACGTTGGTGTATCCGCGCAGTTGTTGATCGGAAAACGTAAAGAGAGAGCTGGTCGGAATGGCACCGGTGGAAATGTTCGCCTGTCCGTGAATGCCGAGCGTCGAGGTGCCGTGGATCGGGAAGAAGTTCGCGGCATCGAACGTGGTCGTCGTGAAATTGAAATTCGAGCCGATGGCCGGCGAGCTGAAGGTTTCGCTGAGCGATCCGGTGTGGCCGCGATGCGGATTGAAAACGTCGTCGCGCGTATCAGTGGAGAGCCCAAGCGAAACGCTATTGAGCGCGTAGGGCGCGCCGGTGTTGATGTTGGCGATTGAGGGCGCGGTGATTCCGAAACCGCCGTTCGTCGTGCCACCGCCGCCGAATGGGCTTGGCGTCGGGCCGGCGAGCACCGTGGGCGTGCCGTTTTGGAAGTAGTACGGCTGTGGAACAGTGACTTGATTGACAACCCGCGTAATGCTTGCACCGACTTGTGCCCGGGTGAAGTCGGTTAATCGACGGCCGACTTGCACGGATGCGCCCGACGATTTTGCCACACTGGTAGCGATCGCGCCGCCGATGGGCGTCGTGTTTTGGTTCGGGAAAAGGGTGACGGGAACCGCGCTCGAGGCTGACCCACCGGGCGGTGGGGTCGCGAAGGCGCCGGTCGTGGTTGCATACACCGGATAGTAGTTTGTCTGGCCATTTCCGAAGATCGTCGCGCCCAAGCTGTACTTCTCGGATTGTTTCGTATGGCCGAGGTAGGGAATGCTCACCGATACCGACGTCACGTAGTTGCGTGCGCCCCGTTCGACTTGCAGCGTGCCGCCGTTGCCCGTTCCGTTGATGTTGGTGTTGGAGAAGCCGATCGTTCCGTAAAGCCCTTGTCCGGTCAATCCACCGGAATAGCCCGCGCCGATGCTGGCATTTCCCGTGCGCTGTTCGGTTACAGCCCAATCGACCGTTACGAGCGCCGGATTTTTGGGGTCGGGACCGGGTTTAATGCTGGGGTCGACCTTCGAGAAGAAATTCGTCGCGACCAAACGCTCGTAATCGCGGCGCAGGCCGCCGTTGGTAATATACATTCCGGGACGCATGCGCAGTTCGCGGCGAACGACGCGATCTTTTGTACGGGTGTTGCCGGTGATTTGGACCGCGCCAATCTTCGCAACTTTAATATCTTCGCGCACATCGGCGGTGCCGGCTTTGAGATCGATGCTGGTGGGATCGATGCCCGGTGTGAAATCGCCCACGATCAGATCGTACTTGTCGTAGAGTTTCTTGACGGCTTCGTAGTCTTTATCTTTGGTCTCATCGGAGAATTGGCCGCCCGGTTGCGTCGCGAGTACCGGCAGAATAACGGTCGGCGGCAAAAGCGGATCGCCAACGATGATGACTTTGCGAACCGTCAATGCTTCTTGAATCACAAGGGCCAGGACGCCGGTCGCGGGGTCAATGTTGAGATCCTTCACGTGGGTCGGAACCTGCCCGCCAAAGCCTTGCTTATCGTAATACGCGTTGATCTTGAGCACATCTTGGTGAAACGTGTTGCTATTGAGCACCTGGCCGACGGAGGTGTCCATCAAGGCAAGGAGCGAGTCGTTGGGCACGTGCTTGTTGCCGGTAAAGGTAATGCGCGTAATAACGGGGTTCTCGATAACGCGGTACGTGATGGCTACGCCGTCGGGACGCTGACGGATCAGCGGGGGTACTTGGTCGGCAAAATAGCCCAAGGCAAAAATGCTCTTGAGATCATCCGCTACGACGTTGGGATTGTAAGGGTCGCCCGGCCGCGCCTTAACGACCGCGAGAATACGGTCGGCCGGTACGTGCACGTTGCCCGAAATGTCGACGGAAACGATCCGCGGGCCGGTAGCCGCAATTGAAGCGCTGGGCAATACAAGAGCGGTGATGGTGATCAGTGCAAGCACGAGGCCTGCGCACCGGAGTAGCGCACGAGGCGCACGCCAGAGGCTAACGGTCATCGAAAATTTTCTTCCCTAAAAGTGCTGTGTTGCCGACAGAGTCAGCAATGTAACGCGCCAGGTGTGCGCATTGTTTCGGCCCGGGTCGCAGGTTCTCTGCATGGCTAATCGCCCCTTTTCGAGCTTTGTGCTACTTTTACCGCACCCCGAGGGTTGGGCGTTTCACCAAAACAGCCGCTGCAACGAGAAGGTGAACCCATTATTCCCATTGATCGGTTGCCCCACGGTGACATTGGGGTCCGTCGTCACGGGCGTGTAGCCTCCGGCTCCGAAAAACGTGACCGGCGCCCTTTGCTGGAAGAACGTAAGCTGCGCCACTGTGTCTTCGTTGGGAGCGTACTGGAAACCGTACGTCTGGCGGCTCGGGTAGCCGAACGTCGTGGCATAGACTGCCGAAAGCTTGGCGTTGACTGGCCGCCGCACCGAGAGCCCCACATTCCCCCGGTAATCGAGGGTCAGGTTGACGCTGGAGAGCCCGAGCGTTCCCCCGAGCGCATTCTCAATCGGCGTGAGCAGACTGTGCGCAAACTGGGCGTTGAGGATGTTAAAAGCCTCCTGCCCGATCGAGAGCGCGCCCGCCTGATGACGAAAGGCTCCCGGCGGCATCGGCTGCCCGGTGGTTTGCGGAGGCGCCCCCGCTAGCTGGCCCGGCGCGAGGGCATTCCCATTGTCATCAAACTGAAGGCCGGTTATCGCTCCGAGTGGGGTGAGCATTGCGATGATCTGGTCGCGCGAAAGGCCGGCCGGATCCGAACTAAAGGCGAGAGTCGGATTCGTGGCGGGACCAGTGACTTTGATCGTCACGCCGATGGAACCGGTCGCGATCGGCGAGCCGCTCTCAGGAGCGCTTACCTGGGTCGTTCCAATCGCGTAGAGCTGGGGGATGACCCCGTCTGCGGGGGTGAAGGTCACGCGGCCCTCCTGAACCTTAAAGACGTGATCGATGAAGGTGAGCGATCCGCCGGTGGCGCTAAAAGCTCCGTCTAATGTAGGCTGTGCGAGTGTGCCCGCCAAAACCGCATGCCCCTTGGCGCCGATATCGATGCCATATCCGAGTGCGCTCGCACGCACCGCGACATTCTTACCGGCCGTGACGCCTAAGTTGAAACCGAGATTAAACGGAAAGCCTGGCGGCGCGGCGTCAGGCAGCGGGGTTGCGCCGGTGACGGTTGCGATTGCCGCTTGCGCACCTTCGACTGCCGGTGATGATGAGTGGCCGATGAGCGCGGCAAATGGGATGACGGCGTTCGTCGCTGTGAGAGTTCCCGTGAGTTGCGCGAGCTTGCCCGCATCTTTGGTTAACTGCAAAGTGGAATCGATGGTACCCGACCCGTACGCCGGGAAATGCAATACCGCTCCGCGCGATTTTGCATCGATTGCATACACGACTTGGTTTCCGGACGCCCCCCGGTCAAACGCGATGTCGCCACTCGCATCGAGGGTGCCCCCGCCGAGTTGAGCATGCAGGCGAGAGAGTGTCGCCCGCGTGCCGGCAAAGACGATCTGCGCGACGGTTTGCGTAACGGGCGCCGTCTCAAACGGGCTGACGTAGCTGCCCTGTGTGAGAGCAATCCCCCCGCGAATCTGCGGATTGCTGACGGTCCCGTTCACGCCCAGGTGTCCATTGAGCAGGCCGCCGGCTTTGGTGCCGGCCGGCAGCAACGGCACAAAATCGCTCAAATCGGTGTTCGTCGCAAAGAAATCCATCGAAAAGGGCGCAGATGGCGGTCCGACGCCAAAGGGCGAGAGTTGCAGTGGAAGGGCGCCGGCAACGGCGACGCTACCCTTTGTGAAGGTGACCTCCGCATTGCGGACTTGAAGATCACGTCCGCGCAGTGCCAGTGAGGCGACGAGTTGGGGCACCACGACGCCGCGCAGATTCGCATTTGTAAGGTAAACATTCCCACCAACTTGTGGCTTATGCCAGGTGCCTGCAAGCGTGAGTTGTGATTGCAAGTTGCCTTTGAGGCCCAGCGGCCTTTTGATGAAGTTTGCCGTGAGCGTCGGCAGATCGTTGCTTTGCGCAGACATCGTAAAGTTGATCGCATCGCGCGGGCCGAACCCAAATGAACCCGTGCCGCTCGCCACGAGTGCCGGTACTTCCAAATCAAAATGCGTGAGCGCAATGCGCGTGCCTTCCGAATGTGCGCGCATATGCAGTAGGTCGATCGGTACGCGGCCGATCGTTCCGGCTTTGAGCGTCGCTTCGCTCATGAGGGCGATTTGCGGATACCGGCCGTGCAAGGTTGCCGTAGCATCCACGCGCCCGGTGAGCGGAACGGTCGGGTAACCAAAGGCCGGCAACCACGTTGTGGTATCCAGGCCGAAAAGTTGCGCTGAGATATCGTAGCGCGAACGGGCGAGGATCTGACCGAGCGACTGGGCCGGCGCAAGCGCGACGGTGCCGCGCGCCGCGAGCCTGCCGTGCGCCCCGCCGACGGAAAGCCTTCCGCCCACGAGGCCGTCATGGCTAGACCACTCTGCGTCGGTGTTGCCGATGGGCAAGCGCCGGTAACGAAAATCTTGCACGTCGACATCGCCGGAGGTTCCAATGGAGAGGTTGGTACGCACCATTGAGAGCACGACGCTGCCACGGCCTGCGAGTGTATCGCCCGTGTTGAAGAAATCGTTGAAGTCGGAGAGATCCGCATGCGGCGCGTTCAGCGAGATGGCGCTCGTGCGGCCACGCAAGGTCGCATCAAAACTCGTACGCGTCGTTCCCACCACTACCGCACCGCGGTGCGCAGAAACGCCGCCTGGACCTGCCGCAATCTGTGCGTGCGCGTCTTCAAAATCCATTCCGTTGATTTGTCCAACCGGCACGGAGAGCGGGCCGCTGACCGAAGGCGCCGAGCCGCTTCCGCCGATGCTAAGATTCGCATCGAAACTTCCAACGGTACTGAATGTGGGAATGTGCAACGCGCGGGACGCGGTCGCGATGTCCCCGGCCGGAACTCTAGCCACCAGTGCATATGCGGGCCGGCCGGAGCGCACCCCAGTGAGGTGACCGTCGAGGGCACCATAGGTTCCAGCCAAGGTAACCGTTGCATTGGTGACCGCAAGCTCGCTCCGACCGAGATGCAACTCGGAACTGCCCTGCACCGGATAGCCGGCGGCAACGCCATTGCTCACGGCAACGCCGCCATCGAAGGTCGGTGCGTTTCCGCTTTGGCCGACGGTTCCGATGAGTGCAACTTGCCCCGCTTGGAGTGGTAGGCCAAACGCCCTTGCGGCTTGGGGACCCGCATCCGCGGTCGCTATTGCAACGGATTGACCATCTCCGAGGGCGCCGCCCGCAACAAAGTTTGCTCCGGCGATTTGTCCGCTTGCGGAATAGATGCGCACGCGGCCTTTTCCAAGCGCCACCGTGCCGTTAAAGGATTGCACGGCGATGCCTTGCACGGAGACGTTGCTCAAGCGTGCGTTATCGCTTTGAAGAATGAGCGTGCCGTTTTTCTCATAGGCGAGCGCGATCGGGCCGTGCACATTCCCATGGGCCGCAACTGAAGATGCAAACGGAAGCGCATCAAGCGAGCCCTCAAAGTTTCCGCGCGCAGCAACGCCGCCGTCCTGATAGGCGCCGTTTCCATCGAACGTTCCCCATGGACCGCTCGCCGCAACACGCGCGATCGAAAGATCTGTAAGCGGACCGGCAAAATCGGCACGCAGCGAGTCAACATGCGTGCCTGCTAAAACTATATTGCGCGCAGCCACCCGGCCACCGAGCGAAACGTCGTTTGCCGCCCCGGTGCCGGCTATATCGGCGTCAATTGTATGACCGGCGAACTGTGAAAGATCGGGGAGCTGCAGGCCCGGCATGCTGGCACCCCGCGCCGGCTCGAGCGCAAAATTGCGCGCAGATATCCAAAACGCGCTGCTATTGTTGGGGCGGTCGAGTGCAAAGTTTGCATAGAGCGTGCCGCCGTTACGATTTATCCGCAAGGGCCCAATCGTTCCATAGCCTTGCGGTGTCAACGAATAGTAGGCGGAAAGACGATGCGCGTTCGAGGAGTCGGCAAGCGATCCGGCGACGCCTATTGCGGTATCCGTTCCTTGCGCAACCGCTTCGCCTGCAATCGCACTTCCCGGAACGAGCGAACCGAGATAGGGCAGGTCCGATGCATTTCCACCATACGCAATTGCGATTTCAGACCCGACATGCTTGCCGAGCGCGAGCGTGCCGCGCACGGAAACAGTGAGGCCGCCGTATCGTCCGCGCAGCGGCACGATGGAAGCCATGTTCTTGTAGAGCGTCATCACGCCGGTCGCATTTTGGACCGGATACTTGTCGTACTGCAGGCGCGGTGAAGCAAAGCCGAACAGGATCAGCGGATTTGCTATGGGGCCTTCGATCAGGGTGTCGAACCGCGTCGCACCGGTTAAGGGGTAGTGCGAACCGGACGCAACGATGGTCTTGAGAACGCTCAGGTCACCCTGGCCTTGCAGCCCTAAAAAGAATCTGGGATCCGCAAACTTGTAGATGGAACCCGCCACAACAATGGGCAACCCCGCGATCGTTGCATTGAGCGTGCGTGCCGAGAGTCCGCTGTCGGCAATTTGCAAACTCCCGCGCAGATCGTCGAGCGGTTTTGCGAGGCCGTTGATGTATAGCTGACCGTCGGAGAGTCCGAGCGTGCCGGAGGTATGATAGTTCACCGGAAGGCCGGGGCGCACATCGAGCGCATAGATGCGCGCATCAAAATGCTTGGCCGTACCCGCCACAATCCGTGCCGCAGGCGAATTGATGAAGTAATTGCCTATGGCTTTAATAGGAACAGCGGCCGCCATTATGTGATGCAATGCGTAGCCATGACGGTAATCAACGGTCCCGACCGCGCGAAGCGGCTCGTCTTTGACCGCATCGAGGAATGCACCGGTAAGCACGTAGTGCGTGCGCACATCGGATTTTGTATTGAGATCGAGATTGATGTCGTGGATCGCCTGCGTACGCGATTCTTTGTAGTACTGATAGTCATCGATCAGCGTCGCGCTGCCACGCCTGATGCGCGCGGTTAAATCGAGTGGCGTGCCGGCGTGATAGGCACCCGGCATGGTAGAGCTACCGGTTGCGGCCGTTCCAAGCTGACCGACGTTATAGGTGCCGTTGCGGTGATGAATGATCGTAAGATGCGGCTGATCGATCGCAACGCTCTCCAGACCAAAGCGATGCGTGCTGCCCGGTAAGAGGTCGCGCAAGTTATAGGTGATATCGATGCGCACCGCATCTAGGACGGGTTCGCCGTTTTTGCTTACGTGCGTGTTGATAAAGGCGCCGTGGCCGGATTGCAAGCGGATCTCTCCGATATCGAAATGATACCCGGTTGCGATCGAAAGCGTCTGCGTGATCACGACGCGGCCTACCGTATGGCGAGCGAGCGCAAGAAGAACAAACACGACCGCAATCGCCGCGATCAAAGCCGTGAGCCGTTTCCTACCGTGCAAAGATGACCCCGCTCCCGCGAGGCCCCTCGCGCTGGACAGTTCCGCCGTAACGCCCTCCCGGTTCTTACCTACACCCTACTTACCCCGCGCAAGTGAGGGCTACCCGGAAACGACGCAGGGCCCCGAAGCGTCGCACGCGGCGCTACAAGCGAGCGAGCGGGCGCTACAGATCGATATTCTTGACGCTGCGGGCGAATTCAAAAATGTACTGCTTGCGCGGTTCGACCTTGTCACCCATGAGATCGGTGAATATCTTCTCGGCTTCGACGCCGTCTTCGACCACGATTTGTTTGAGGCGGCGGTTTCCGACTTCCATCGTCGTCTCGGCGAGCTGCTCGGCGTCCATTTCGCCAAGCCCTTTGTACTGCTGCACTTGGAACTCTTTGCCGTCGCCCTCACCGACGATCGACTTGAGCTCCTCGTCACTAAAGGCATACCACTGTTTTTTGCCCTTGCGCACCCCGTAGAGCGGCGGCTGCGCGATATAGATGTAGCCGTCTTCCACGAGCTGCTTCATTTGCCGGTAGAAAAAGGTGAGCAGCAGCGTGCGAATGTGTGAACCGTCGACGTCGGCGTCGGTCATGATGATGACTTTGTGGTAGCGCAGTTTGCTCGCGTTGAACTCATCGCCAAAGCCGGTGCCAAGCGCCGTAATCATGGTGCGAATTTCTTCGTTTGCGAGCACCTTATCCAGGCGCGCCTTTTCTACGTTGATAATCTTGCCGCGCAAGGGAAGAATCGCTTGCGTATTCGGATCGCGCCCACCCTTGGCCGTGCCGCCGGCTGAGTCGCCTTCGACTAAGAATATCTCGCTCTGAGCGGGGTCTTGATTCTTGCAATCGATCAGTTTGCCCGGGAGGCCGCTGCCTTCGAGCGAACTTTTGCGCCGCGTCAAATCGCGCGCTTTCTTTGCAGCTTCGCGAGCGCGAGAAGCCTGCATGCACTTCTCGATGATTGCACGCGCGTTCTTCGGATTCTCTTCAAAGAAGAAGTCGAGACGCTCGTTGATGAGGCCGTACGAAATGCTGCGGACTTTGGCGTTCCCAAGTTTGGTTTTGGTTTGGCCTTCGAACTGCGGATTTTCAAGCTTGACGGAGATGACCGCCGTTAGGCCTTCCATGCAATCGTCAGTTGAAAGATTGCCGTCCGCTTCTTTGAGAAAACCTCGCTTCTTTCCGTAGGAGTTCACGGCATTCGTGACTGCCGTCCGGAAGCCGATCATATGCATGCCGCCTTCGATCGTATTGATGTTGTTCGCGAAGGTGTAGATAAGATCGGTGTAGGTGTCGGTCCACTGCATCGCGACTTCGACCACGACGCCTTCACGTTCCGCGTTTGTTGAAATGATCGGGTGAAGCGGGTCCTTCTTATCGTTGAGCCACTCGACAAAGGAGATGATACCGCCGTCGTACTTGAACGTGCGTTCCTTGGGCTCTTCGCCCCGCTCATCACGTAAGGTAATTGCGAGTCCCCGATTGAGGAAGGCGAGTTCGCGCAGACGCTTCTGCAGAATGTCCCAATGGAAGTTCGTCGTTTCGAACATCTCCGTATCGGGTTTAAAATGCTGGATCGTGCCGGTGCCTTCGGCCTTGCCGATTTTCTTTAATTTTTCTTTGGTGATACCGCGCACGAACGAAATTTCATAAAGAAATCCGCCACGCTTGACCTTTGTGACCATCCATTCCGAGAGCGCGTTGACGACCGAAACGCCGACGCCGTGCAAGCCGCCTGCAACCTTATAGCCGCCTTTTCCGAATTTTCCGCCGGCGTGCAGAATGGTCATGGCCACTTCGACGGCCGGTAGCTTCTCGCCGGGATGAAGATCTACAGGGATGCCGCGGCCGTCGTCGTCGACTAGGCACGAGCCGTCTTTTAAAAGCACCACCTTAATATTGTGCGCATGGCCGGCCAGCGCTTCATCGACCGCGTTATCGACCACTTCGTATACGAGCTGGTGCAGGCCACGCTCGGAGGTATTGCCGATATACATGCCCGGGCGCTTGCGCACCGCTTCGAGGCCCTTCAAAACTTCAATTTGTTCGCCGGTATATTTATCGTTGTTCAAGTTAAGTATTCACTTATTCCGTAGATGAGTTCGTGCAGATCGTCTCCGAGGAGATTGCGCACGACCGCAGGCGAGATGTCTTCTGGTTCCAGCCCGCTTTTCAAGATGACGTACGAGCTCGCAACGAGCCGCTCGCGACCGCTCTTTGTGAGGTGCCCCAAGCGCGCGGCGCGAGTCAACGTTTCCCACCAGCGCGCAAGGACGCGGTGGCGGATCGATTCGTATTCCCGCTCGGGAAGCTCGGGAACGAGTGCTGCGATGCCGGCATATCCGAGCCACGGAGCTTCAAAAAGCAGCCGCGCGACTTTGCGAACTTTTGCGTCGGTTTCCCCCTGCGCACAGGGCAAGCAACGCGAGGAACCGCTGCGAGGAACCGGGACACCGCACCGGAGACATTCCTTCCACGCAGCGCCTGATTTGGCCCGCTTTGCGGCCATTACGTCAGCTTTGAAATTGGCCATTACCTCCTCGAGCGAAGCGGCATCCGGGCGCGCCGCGCTGCGATTGCGCGATGCCGTACTTCTCTTTACAACCGTATGCGGACGGGTACCGGAGGCGTTGCCCAGGCGGCCGACGCGAAAGCGAATCTTCGTGATCCCGCCGATATGGACGGTTTCGCCGATGGAACGCAACACGTGGTCTCCGAGAAAGCTGAGCTGTTGCGTCCAGGCCGAGGAACGCGTCGCGATAATGAGCGTATCGCCGTTGATTTCGATCGGGCGCGAATGGTGCGCAATGTCTTTGCCGACGATGCTGCTCCAGGCCGCGGCCAGCGCCACGAGTGGCTCGCCCTGCGCGTCGATCGCGGGGGTCCAGGTACCGGTGGCATCTTTAAGTGCCTTGAGGCTCATGCGCTTTTCTCGAGGGTGGCGGCGTGAATTTTGTAGATCGCTGCATTCGTTAAATCGCCCGGCAGCGAGGTCGTTGTCATGAACGCTTGCTCGTATGCGCCGACACCGGACATGAAGGCGTGCGCGCGCTGCGGGTCGAGTTCGGAAAGAACATCGTCCAGGAGTAAAAGCGGAGCTTCCCCCGAGCGTTCATGCATGACCATGTATTCGGCAACCTTGAGTGCGAGTACCGCTGTGCGCTGCTGTCCTTGCGAGCCGTATGCCGCAAGCGAGGCATCATCCATAATGAACTCGATGTCATCGCGATGCGGGCCCACAAGGCAGACCTTGCGGGCAAACTCGGCCTCGCGCCGTTCCCCTAGGCGGGCCATAAATGCGGCACCGATCGCACCGTCCGTCGGAACTTCGAATCCGACGTTCGGCGCATAGCGCAGCGCGAGTGTCTCATTGGCAAGCGTCCAACCGCGATGCACGTTTTGCGCGGCACGATCGAGCGCAGCGACAAAATGCGCTCGCGCCAGCATCAGTTGGGTACCGGCATCAATCAGCGCATGGTTGTAAATTTCCAACAAGTCGGTATCGATCTCAACCGCTCCACGCAACATCGCGTTCTTCTGCGTCACCGCTTTTTGGTAACGCACCAGATTGTGATAGTAGCGGGGCTCATCTTGTGCTAGGGCGGTATTGAGCATCGAGCGGCGCAGCGCCGGTGCGCCGCTGACAAGTTGCAAGTCAGAAGGAATAAACGTAACGACCTTCGCCGATCCGAGAAATTTGGCATATTTTACGGACTCGCCGTTTACCGTGTAGATTTTACGCGTGCCGCGTGCCGTATTCGTAATCGTGCAACTCAAGCGAATCGAGCCGGCAGCCATCTTCGCTTCGCCGGAAATCGAGGCTACTTCAAGGCCTGTTTTTATTAGATCGGTCTCTCTCGTGGTCCGAAATGACTTGCCGGTTCCGAGCAGCGAAATTGCTTCTAAGAGATTGCTCTTGCCCTGCGCATTGTCGCCGAGGAAAACATTCAGTCCCGCAACCGGCTCGAAATCGAGCGTCGAATAATTGCGAACATTTGAGAGCGCGACGCGCGTGAGCCTCATGCAGAAACAGGAACGGCGGCCGTAGTGGCCGCCGCAACGAGTTTAAACGCGGCGGGTCGTTTCACTGACGCAGGGGCATCAATACGTAGAGCTGCGCCGAGCCTTCCGTGGGTTCCAGCGGACGAATGGCAGCGGGGGAAAGCGGCCCGAGGAATTCGATGACCGTCTGCGCGCTCTCGATGTGGTTGAGGATTTCAACCAAATAGCGGGCATTGAATGCGATCGTGAGATCCTCGCCGGTTTGCTCGACTTCCATCTCTTCGTACGCGTTGCCGGCAACATCCGAGTTCGCGGTTAGAATCAATGTTGAATTCGAAATGCCGAGTTTGACCATCGAGGCACGATCGCCCGCGACCAGTTCTGCGCGTTTAAGCCCGCTGATAAGCTGTTGTGTATTCACCGTAGCGGAGCGGTCGAATTTTGCGGGGATAACTTGTGAGTAGTTTGGGTACTGCCCGTCAACCAAACGCACTACGATCGACGTTGCGGCGGCGGAAATTGCTAATTGATTGTTTTGTGCACCGAGTGCGCTGACGTTAATCCTCTCAGCGCCACCGAGATTGCGCGCCGCTTCTGCAAGCGCGCGCGACGGCACAATATATTTTTCGCTTCCCGAGATGCCCTGATCAAGCGTGCTTTGCCACTTCGCGAGGCGGTAGCCATCGGTTGCGACCATCGTGAGGGAGTCGCCCTCGATCTCCAGTAACGTGCCCATTAGAACGGCACCACGGGCCTCTTCGCTCGATGCCGCAAAGATCGTAGCGTTCACGCCATCGCGGAACTTCTTGGCAGAAATCGAGAAGCTCTGACCTTTTTGTGCCGTCGGTAGCGGTGGATACTCATCAGCCGGCAATGCGTGAAAATCGTAATTGGAGCGTTCGCACTTTACGCTGGCACGCGTCGGCGTTCCGGTGAGCTCGAGCAGTCCCGGCGGTAAATTACCTAGATACCCTGAGAAGAGCTTGGCGGGAATGGTAACGCTGCCGCCTTCACTGATCTCGGCTGCGAAGGCATGTTCCAGCGTGAGCTCGAGATCGGTGGCTCGCACGGAAATCTTGTCGCCTTCGGCTGTGAGCAGGACGTTGGAGAGGATTGGAACGGTCGTGTGCGCGTTGACAACCTTGCTAGCGGCACCGACGGCCGAAGAGATGTCTTTTGTGTTACACGTAAACTTCATTTTGAAAGGCGCTCCGCTCTAAGCTCCACGCCCCCCAGTAGAACTGGGGCCCCCGGACGAAGATGCGCTCGCGATTGCGAAAAGGCTGCATACCCCGAGGGCGCATCAACAAACAACGTATCGATCATCTATCCACCATTATCGGCTTAGGGGCGTTCTCTAGTTTTATATATATAAAGTAACAATCTTAGTAGTAAGGCGGTGTATTCTGCGAAGAAGCGCCGGATACTGCGTCAGATCAAGGGATTTCGCGAAGTACAACATGTGCAGATCCGCTTCATTGCCATACACATCTACACCGCCGCTCCGAGCAGGGCAGTTATGCACGCCGAACGAGCGACCCTGTGCCGAAAACTGTGCAGGCGGAAGGTGGCCCTTTTTTGACCCCATTGTTGCCTGCAAAAGAAAACGGCCCGGATCAAGTTCCGGACCGCCTTTTAAAATGTGGGTGGGCGGCAGTTACTCGTTTTGGCAGAGCGCCATGAGCGAGCGTACCTTGTTGCGGTAAGCCTCGTCGCGCTGCATTTGGTCCTTGACCTTGTCGCGGGCATACATCACCGTGGTGTGGTCTTTCTTTCCGAACTCGCGCGCAATATGCGGCAGCGAGCATTCCGTGAGTTCGGTCGCAAGATACATCGCAATCTGCCGGGGTGCGGCAAGACGCTGATCGCGCCGCTGATGATCCATCTCTTTAACGGTAAGGCCATGCGCCTTGGAAACGCGTTCTTTAATCAGCGCGATCGTGACACGGCGCAGCGGAGCGTTGGCAACAGCGTTCTTCAGTACCTCGGCCGCCAGGTCAACCGTGATCGCCGATTTCGTGAGCGATGCAAAGGCTACCACACGAATGAGCGCGCCTTCGAGCTCGCGGATGTTTGAGGGGATGACCTTAGCAATAAACGATGTGACTTCATCAGGCACCGGTATCTTCTCGGACTCAGCCTTCTTGCGAAGAATGGCTTCGCGCGTTTCGAGGTCCGGCGGCTGGATATCGGTGAGCAGTCCCCATTCAAAGCGCGAACGCAGGCGGTTTTCCAGCGTTTGAATTTCCTTGGGAGGACGATCGCTTGAGATCACCAGCTGCCGGCCGGATTCGTGCAATGAATTAAATGTATGAAAAAACTCTTCTTGGGTTTGCTCTTTGCCTTCCAGGAATTGGATGTCGTCGATTAAGAGGACATCGACGTGGCGGTACTTGTTGCGAAATTCCAGCGTTTGATTGTTTTTGATCGCGATAATGAATTCGTTGGTGAATTTTTCACTCGAGACGTACACAATGTTTGCGCTCGGCGTCTCTTGCATAACACGATGCCCGATGGCGTGCATCAAATGCGTTTTGCCCAGACCCACGCCGCCGTATAAAAAGAGCGGATTGTAGGCACGCGCAGGTGCGCCCGCGACCGCTTGCGACGCCGCATGAGCGAAGCGGTTACTATTACCTACGACGAACTCTTCAAAGGTGTATCGCGTATTGAGGTTTCCGGGACGAAAATCGTCGATCGTGCGCACCGGCAACTGACCTTCGGACTGAGGCGCAGAGGCAGACGGGGCGGGGCTTTCCGGGGCGTCCGCGGCGACCGTGAACCGTAATTCGAGCTCCGCACCGAAGAGCTCGGCAAGGACTTCACTGATTTGACTTTTTAGCCGGTTTTCGACCCAATCGCGCGCAAAATTCGACTGCACGGCGAGCACCATCTCCGAGCCGTTGAGGCTCACAAGACGGATCGGCTTAATCCACATCTCGAAAATGGGCTTCGAAAACTTATGCTCTAGGGCACCCAGCGCGGACTGCCAGAGTTCGCTTGAGATGTCGGAATTGCCGAGTACTAACGCCATTGCCAGAAGTCCGTCCTTGATCAAGATTCGAACGGCCCGCTTGGAGACAAAAGTCTACGAAAGCGGACCGTGGTGAGCGCCATCAGTTAGCCGTCCCGGGAGCGTATCCTGCGGATTTTATGACCATTCTTATCCACTTATCCACAGGTGAAAAACTACGGTTTTACGGCCAAAAACCGACACTGCCCACCGCCCGTTAGCACCCCTTGACAAGTGCGAAAAACGTACTGTTCATGCGCCTTCGCGGCGCACCACCGAGCCGCTGATGGAAATGTTGTCCACAACCTTGCTCACAGGTGTGGAAAGCAGGCTAATCCGACGCATCTGCTTGACTCGGCGGCCAGGGGGGTTCTATACTGAGTGGCTGTGTCACGCCGCCGATTTTTGGCGGCCTATTTTTGCCTAGGAGTACCATTGCCATGAAGCGGACCTTTCAGCCGCACAACCGACGCCGCAAGCGCGTCCACGGGTTCCTCGAACGGATGTCGACCAAGAACGGCCGCCGCGTCCTTGCCTCGCGCCGTAAAAAGGGCCGTCACCGCCTAGCCGCCTGATGCGCCGGTTCGCCAGCCTACGCCGCCGGGGGGATTTCGCCCGCCTGCGGGCTCGAGGCCGGCGAACGCCAACCCGGAATTTCTCCATTTATCAGGCTGCTCCAGGAGCCGGCGATGAGCTGGCGCTGGTCGGCATCACGATCAGCAAGGCGGTGGGAGGCGCGGTGGTTAGAAACCGGCTGCGGCGCCGAATCAGCGCGATCGTCCAAGAAGTTTTCCTAGCAGGCAGACCCCGCGCCCGGGTTCTGATCGTTGCCCGGCCGGCGGCGGCCGCCCTGGGGTTCGGAGCTCTGCGAACGGAATTGACCCAGGCCCTAGCGTGATCTCAAAAGTGCTCGTCGGGGCGCTGCGACTCTATAAACTACTCGTCTCGCCGCTCTTTCCGCCCGCGTGCCGTTTTTGTCCCACCTGTTCGCAGTACGCCGCCGAGGCCATCGCGAAACACGGGGCGGTTCGCGGGGTATCCTTGGCCGTAAAACGCCTGGCCCGCTGTCATCCCGGCCACCCGGGCGGGATCGACCTGGTTCCGTAGATCCGCTCTGAAAGGTACTCGTGCACTTCCTGGTTCTCGCTAGCTCGTTCTTGGACCCGATCGTCAACGCGATCGCCCGCCTTGTAAACCTCATTAATATTCCGGTTCACAATTTGGGCTGGAGCCTGATCATTTTTGCCGGACTCGTGCGTCTCGCGTTCTGGCCGCTCAATACAGCGCAGTTTAAGACGATGGTCGGCATGCAAAAAATCGCCCCCAAACTCAAGGCGATGCAAGCGAAGTACAAAGCCAAGCCCGATCCGCAACCGATGCAGCAAGAGCAAATGAAGCTCTACAAAGATGCGGGCGTCAATCCGATGGCAGGCTGTTTGCCGCTGCTCATTCAGATGCCGATCATCATCAGCGTCTTTTACGTCGTAAAAAACAACATCGGCCTCTACACGGGTGCGACCTGGGGATGGATCGGCAGCGCGATCTCGATGCATACACCCGTGCTGTGGGGTGTTCCCGTCTTTGCGCCAAATTTAAGCAAGCCGGACGTTGTGCTTCTCGTGATCTACATTGTTTCAATGTACGTCAGCGTGCGCTACACCAGCATGCCCTCGACCGATCCGCAACAAGCGCAAACGCAAAAACTGATGGCTATCATGTCGCCGGCGATGCTTGCGTTCTTTGGTTTTAAAGCGCAATGGCCATCGGCAATGATCCTCTATTGGATCGCGCTCAATGTGTTCACCATGGCGCAGCAACTTTATCTGCTGCGCAAATATCACCAGCCGCTTTCGATTCTGGATTCCGAGCACTCGGTGGTCGATGCCCAACCGCAAGCGCCTGCACCACTCAAAGTTCCCTCGAGCCCAAACGGTTCGAGTTCGCGCCGCAACAAACGGCGCTCGCGCCGCTAATCTAAATGAAAATGTACTTTAGTGCGCCCACGGGGAATAGTGACTTGCCGACATGGCCAGCGCACTATATTCTGGGGGCCCCATGCACTTGCATGGGGGGCACGGAATCAGATGGAGTGCCTTATGGACCAGGACGATTTTGAGATTGAAGAACAGCCGCAAAATATTCGCGATCGCATAATTCCGGGCCATCAAAGCGGGCGCGTTACGGATGAGCCGGAGCCCGAACTTTCCGAAGCTGACGACGTGCAGCCCGAGAATATTCGCAACGTGTCGGGCTCCGCACCGCCTTCGCGCACCGCTCGCCCGCGTCGTCCCGGCGGCGGTGGCCGTCGCATGGGCGCGAGTAGTGGTTCGGGTTACGCCGGCGGCTCAGGCAGCCATATGCGTCCTCCGCGCCGTCATGATGCCCCGGTCGCGGGCGAACGCGTTCCGGAACCGGAATCGGTAAAGCCCGCGCGCGCATTGCTCGATGAAATTCTGGGCAAGATGGGCGTGACCAATGTTGAGATCGGCTACATTCCACGCAGCGAAGGCGAGTATTTCGAAATCACCGGGCCGGATTTAGCGATGCTGATCGGGCGCCACGGCAACACGCTTGAGGCGCTCAATCTCGTCTTCAACAACATCATCAACGCGGGGGTGAAAAATAACCGCAAGTATTTCACGATCGACGCCGAGGGTTATCGCGCGCGCCGCGCCGATCAACTCAAGAACCTCGCACTTGCTTCGCTCGAGCGCTGCGTGCGCGATAAGAAACCGCAGCGCCTGGATCCCATGCTGCCATCGGAGCGCAAGATTGTGCATCTGGCGTTGCAAGACAACACCTTCGTGCGCACCGAGTCAGAGGGCGCCGAGCCCGAGCGGTTCGTCGTCATATTCCCCCGTTAAGCAAGCTTAACGGGGACCCGTGTGTTTGAACAGGCGGTCCGCTAGGTTGGCTGGCGCCGAGTGAAAGCTAAAGCATTCACGAAGGCCAACGCCCGCTGCGCTCACGGCACGCCCCCCATACGTTTATGATTGCAAACCAGGATACTATTGCTGCAATCGCCACCGCCCCCGGGCGTGGCGCCATTGCAATTGTGCGCGCAAGCGGGCCGCAGTGTGCGCAACTCGCGTCCAAACACTTCCAAACAAAGCAACGCCTAAAACCACACCACTCCGTCTACGGAAAAGTCGTCGACGAGCGCGGCACACTCATCGATCGCGGCCTGGCCATTCTTGCGCCCGCGCCGCACAGTTACACTGGCGAGGATACCCTCGAGTTTCACGTGCACGGCTCTCCCGTCGTCGCGGCCGAAGTTTTGCGCGCGCTCATTGCGAGCGGTGCGCGCTATGCCCGGGGCGGAGAATTTACGCGCCGCGCGTTTCTTAATGGTAAGCTTGATTTGCACGCGGCGTCGTCGGTCGCCGACTTGATTGATGCGGAGCACCGGTCGGCTGCTCGGGCGGCGCTCGCGAATATGGGCGGCGCACTCGCCGCACAAGTGCGCACGTTGCGCACTTGTCTGCTGCAGGCGCTGGAAAAACTTGCGGCTTCGATCGATTATCCCGATGAAGTCGCGGAACCCGATCGCGGGGCGCTAGGGGCCGAATTGGCAAAGATCAGCGATGCTTTGCAGCAACTGTTGCGCGAGAGCGAAGTCGGAAAAATCGCCCGCGACGGCGTGGATGTAGCAATTGTTGGACCACCAAATGCGGGAAAATCGTCGCTGCTCAATGCGCTGCTCGGCGAAGACCGCGTGCTGGTTTCGGAGATCGCCGGAACGACGCGGGATACGATTGAGGAATCGATCGCGATTGATGGGTTGCGTGTTCGGCTCACCGACACGGCGGGATTGCGAAACGAAGGCGACGCTCTGGAGACTGCGGGCATGGAGCGTACGCGGCGCGCGCTCGCCGGTGCGCGGATTGTGCTGGCGGTGATCGATGGCTCCGTGCCACTTTCCGCAGAAGCAAAAAGCGTTCTCGAACGGACGCAGGAACGCGAGCGCGTGCTCTTCTTCAATAAATCCGACCTTGGCGATGCGGGCTGGCAAAGCACGAGGGCCGAACGTGCGATCCACGGCAGCGTTCGAGACGAGGAAACGCTGGTTCGAATCCGCTCGGCAATTCGCGACGCTGCCTTTGCGGGCCACGCGCCCGATTTACAGCGGCCATACCTTTCTTCATTGCGCGAAACCGATGCGGTTGCTCAAGCCCTCCGGTCGCTCGAGCACGCGCTGAACACGATCGCACTTGCAATGCCGCTCGACCTCATCGCGCCTGACCTGCAAGAAGCGTTTGCGGCGCTCGGACAACTCACCGGCGATAGCGTTACCGAAGAATTGCTGACTGCAATCTTTGCCCGCTTCTGTATCGGCAAATGAGCAGCATTTTTTGGGAGCTTCACTCCGGGCTGCCGCGCGAAGGCCCGGGAAGCGACGCCGCTACGCTGGAAGTGCTCTCACGGCTACCACTTTTGCAGAAACCGCGCGTTCTCGATATTGGATGCGGACCCGGAATGCAAACACTCGCTCTCGCGCGCTTACTTGGTGGTGAGATTGTGGCCGTCGATACGCATCAACCGTTTCTGGACGAATTGCGAGGCCGCGCGAGAGAAGCCGGCGTTGCGGATCGCGTTCAGACCTTAAAAGCGTCCATGGATGCGCTCCCTTTTCGAAACGGTTCGTTCAATCTCGTGTGGTCGGAAGGCGCCATCTCTTGCATGGGATTCCAAGCCGGGTTGCTCGCGTGGCGCCGCCTTCTCGCTCCGCGCGGGCTGCTCGTCGTGAGCGAGATAACCTGGTTGAACGATGCGCCGCCGGCGCAAGCGCGCGAGTTCTGGAAGTTGAAGTATCCCGCAATGCAAACGGAGCCTCAAAACACGGCCGCAGCAAAGGCGGCTGGATATCGCGTGCGAGAAACGTACCGGCTGCCGTCCGAAGCATGGTTCAGCGACTATTACGATCATCTCGAAAAACAAATCGAGCGGCTCGCAGAAAAGTATCGAAGCGACGAGGAAGCGGTGGCGGAAATTACGGCAGAGCGTGAAGAAATCGACCTCTTTCGCAGATACAGCGATGCATACGCTTACCTATTTTATATTTTGGAACTGAGTTCGTCTTCTCCCGAGAAGGTGACTCACGCGTGAACATCCGTACCTTTGAAAAGGCGGATGCCGAATTTATCGTCGCGTGCTTTCGGATGCCGCACGCGGCCGCATTTTTGCGCGTCCCGCAAGCGGAGCGCGTGCGCGCTGCGGTCGACGATGCGGACATTGCCGGCTTTATCCTCGAAGATGCGGGCACGCCGGTCGGACACCTTTTGCTGCGCAATTTAGGGCGAAATTGGAACATCGCGGAGATTGCTCAGCTTGTCGTCACGCGGCCGCGCAAAGGATATGGGCGCGTGGCAATCGAGTTTGCGATGCACCATATCTTCGAAAAACGCAATGCGCACAGGTGTTATCTTGACGTCGTTGCGCACAACACCGCAGCGTGTAAGCTGTACGAACGCTGCGGATTTCTGCGCGAAGCGCTTTTTCGCGACGGCTTTCCGGCAGACGATGGAACCTTCTGTGATTTAGCCGGATACGGAATGCTCGCATCAGACTACTTCGCGCGTTCTCACGCTCAGCGACGCAACGACGAGTAAGAAGAGCGGCAGAGCAATGTCAAGCACCCATAAAATTGCGCCGGCATTTCCGGGCGCATAGTTTGCGCAGCAGAGGATTTGATGAATGTGCTGAACGGCTGCGCCGAGTGAAAAAATTGCGAAAATCAGCGTCACCGGTAACCGAAATTCGTTCGAGCGCCAAAGCGACCAGATGCCCATGGTGCCGACCCCGAATTCAGCACATGCAAGTTCCCATTCAAACGGACTCGGCGCCCAACCGATGGCCGGAGCCGCCATAGCCGGGAAGAATGCGTGAAATATGCCGGTATAGAAAAACCCGATGCCCACGGCATAAAAAACAGTTTCTTTCCAGAGTATTTGCGCGAGTGACGCGCGATTGCCCGGCCGCTGGTGCTTCACGAAGGCCACCACAAGCGCTATGACTATCAGCAGAAGGCCTACGTTGCCCAAAATCGCACTGATGACTGTTCCAACCATGTCGTTTGTATCGGCAGCCTTTTGCGCACCCGTTTGGTAAGATAGGACGATGGCTGTTGGGATCCGGCCCGCAGATGCGGGCGTGATCGTGGTGGGTGGTGGACATGCGGGCGTGGAGGCGGCCCTCGCCTCTGCACGCTTGGGCGTGCCGACCATGCTCCTCACGGGAGACCCCGAGCGCATCTGTACGCTGTCGTGCAATCCGTCCATTGGCGGGAGCGCGAAGGGGCAGCTCGTGCGCGAGATTGATGCGCTCGGCGGGGAGATGGCGCGCATCATCGACCAATGCTCGATGCACGTACGCATGCTCAATGAATCCAAAGGTCCCGCGGTGCGCGCGTTACGTGCTCTTGCCGATAAACCCGCCTATGGCCGTTTGGCGGTTGCCGCGCTTAAGAGCCAGGACAATCTCACCATTCAAACGGGGCTCGTTGAAGGCCTGATCGTTGAAAGCGGTGCGGTTCGCGGGGTCCTCTGCGCCGATGGCAACCGTTACTACGCGGAGCGTGTCGTGCTGGCGACGGGCACCTTCTTGGGCGGTAAGACCTTCCGCGGATCGGTCGTCCGCAGCGAGGGGCGTTTTGGCGAGGCGCCCGCGATCGGACTCTCCGAGGCATTGCGCAACCTCGGCTTCCCAACGCGTCGTTTGAAAACAGGCACCCCGCCGCGTATCGATAAGGCAACCGTGACCATCGCGAACATGGGTGAGCAAAAGCCCAGCCCGGTGCCGCTTTCCTTTTCGTATCGCAGCCCCAAGACATTTGCGGGTCCGCAGCTCTCATGTTTCTTGAGTTTGACCAACGAGCGCACGCACCGGCTCGTGCGCGATAATCTGAAGTACTCGCCGCTCTACGGCCTTGATTTGATCGCGGGAATCGGCCCCCGCTATTGCCCGTCCATCGAGGATAAAGTCACGAAGTTTGCACACAACCCAACCCATCAAGTCTTCGTGGAACCCGAGGGATGGGACGAGCCGACGCTCTACATCGGCGGCTTTTCCACTTCTCTGCCGGCCGAAGTGCAAATTGAAATGCTGCACACATTGCCGGGCTTAGAAGCGTGCGTCATGGTGCGCCCAGGATACGCGGTCGAGTACGACATGGTGCCGCCGACGGAGCTGCACGATACCCTTGAGACGCGTCGCGTCGCGGGGCTCTATCACTGCGGGCAACTCAACGGCACCTCCGGCTATGAAGAGGCTGCCGCGCAGGGCCTGGTGGCCGGCATCAATGCGGCGCTCGCGGCCAAAGGCGATCCGCCGTTGCGCCTCGGTCGCGGTGATGCCTACATCGGCACGATGATTGACGATCTCGTGACCAAGGGAGTCGACGAACCGTATCGCATGTTAACCTCGCGCGCAGAGCATCGCGTCATTTTGCGACATGACAATGCCGACATGCGTCTGACCCCAATCGGCCGCGCGATCGGGCTTGTAGACGATGCAAATTTCGAAGCCTTCAAGGAGCGCAAAGCCGCATTGCAGCAGGGTTTGCGCGTCAGCGAACAATCGCGAATCAATTGCAAGCAGATTGCAAAACAGAACTTTGAAAATGGTGCAACGATCGCGGATGCGTTGCGCCGTCCGGATCTCGAATGGAAAGATGTCGCGTGCTTTTCACTCGGCGTGGATGCAGAGGTAGGCGAACGAATCGCGATTGAAATTAAAGTTGCGGGTTACGTGCGCCGCCAGGAAATTGCGATCGAGAAAGCACGGCGCAACGAAACCGCCCTCATTCCGGCCGCCCTCGAGTTCGCAACGATGTCGGCCCTCTCGATCGAGGCCCGCGAGAAACTCGCTGCCCAGCGTCCACGCACGCTCGGCGCTGCGGGGCGTATTCCCGGGGTGACGCCGGCGGATGTTGCCATTCTCTCAATGTACGTCGAGCGCGAGTCCGCCCCGGCCGCGGTGTAGCGATGTTTGAACGGGCGGAAATGCTGCGGCATCTCCAAGACGCCGGCTTGCAGGCGCCCTACCTGGAGCGCTTGGCGGCCTATGGGGCACTGCTGCTCGATGCCAACCGGAAGTTCAACCTGACCGGGGCCAAAACGACCGCCCAGCTCGCGCCGCACCTGCTCGATTCCTTGAGCATCGCGCCCTTCGTTTCGGGAAACCTCGTCGATATTGGATCGGGCGGCGGCTTGCCGGCCATTCCGCTCGCCATTGCTACGGGGGTGGAAATAACGATGGTTGAGTCGATTCTTAAAAAGGCGGCCTTTCTGCGTGCGGCGCTCTGCGAGCTGGGTTTGCCAGGACGAGTTGTTTCGGAACGGGCTGAATTGGCCGCCCACGATCCCGGTTTACGCGAACGGTTCGCGTTCGGGACCGCGCGCGCAGTCTCGACCGCCTCAACCGTGGCGGAGTTATTGCTGCCCTTTCTGCGGGTCGGCGGCACGGCGATCCTGCAGCGGGGGGCGCTTGAGGAGTCCGAGCGGCAATCCCTCGCGGACGCCGCCCTTATGCTTGGCGGCCAGCTGGAAGACGAGCGCACGCTTGATGGCGACCGCCGGATCCTCCTGGTGATCAAAGTGGCGGCCACTCCACAGAAGTTTCCTCGACGCGCCGGCATTCCGGAGAAGCGGCCCTTATGTTCCCCGTGAAACTTCTCGATGAAAAAATTGCTGGTGCGTTGCCGCCGGGCTGTCTCTTTGCCGTTGGCGGCCGCGTCCGCGACGAGCTTCGCCAAGCAAGCGAAGGAGTCGCGGTCCCGTACAAGGATCTGGATTATGTTGTCAGGGGCGTATCATTTGCGGAGTTACGCCGGCGCCTCGGGTCGCTCGGGCGTGTCGACCTGGTGGGGGCCTCATTTGCGGTTCTCAAGGTGACCATTGAAGGCGCTACGGTGGACGTCGCGCTTCCCCGAAGAGAGCGGTCGCTCGGGGTGGGGCATCGCGAATTCGAAATTGAGAGCGGGCCGGATATTCCCATCACGGACGATTTAGCGCGGCGGGACTTCCGGATGAACATGATTGCCCGGGCGCTCCCCGGGGGCGAGCTGCTCGACCCATATGGCGGCGAGGCTGACATCCGGGCACGGCGTATCGATATAGTAACCCCTGAGGCATTCCAGGAAGATCCGTTGCGCATGCTCCGGGCGGCGCAGTTTGCGGCACGTTTCGGCTACGAGGTCACGCCCAGCACGAAGGCCGCCATGGGAGAGGCGGCGTCGCTGGTCGCCAGCGTCTCACCCGAGCGCATTGGCGAAGAGCTCACGAAATTGTTCGAACGCGCGCCCAAGCCGTCCGTCGGACTGGAGATTTTGCGTGAGACCGGCCTGCTGGAACATTTGTGGCCCGAGCTCTTAGAGGGTGTCGGCGTCCATCAAAACGAGTGGCACGCCTTCGATGTCTACCGCCATACGCTCGAAACCGTGGATGCAACCCGGGCGGGAGATCTGACATTGCGGCTCGCGGCGCTCTTCCATGACGTCGGCAAGCCGCGCGTCAAGGACGGCCCGCACTTCTATCGCCACGAGCACGTCGGCGAGGGGCTGGTCCGCTCAATGCTCGGCCGCTTCCGGTTCTCAAACGAGATTGTGGACGGGGTCGCGCATTTGGTTCGCCAGCACATGTATAGCGCCGAGCCGGATTTGACGGACGCCGCGATTCGCCGCTTCATCCGCCGCATCGGCCCCGCGTATTTGGAACGGCAGTTTGCGCTGCGCGCGGCGGACGTCGTTGGCAGCGGTTTACCGAAGCGGGGCGATGGAAATGAGCGCTTCCAACAACGCGTATGGGACGAAGTGGCGCGCAAGCCCGCCTTTAGTCTTAAGGATGTGCGGATAACTGGGAGCCACATCGTCGAGGCGATGGTCGGCCATGGTCTTGCCGAGCCCGGCTTTCGGGGGGATGAACGCGTGGGCGCCGCCCTGGATTGGCTTTTTGAGAAGGTCACGGACCGGCCTGACCTTAATGAGCCGAACACGCTTCAAGGGTTGCTGGACGCGTATTTGACGAACAAACCCGAAAAATAAAGCGCAAACGCGCACAAATTGTTCCACGTGAAACTTTGTGCTGCAAAGCTATTCTTTGGGGGGCCCGGATCTGCCGCGAATCATCGCGCTCGTCAATCAAAAAGGCGGAGTCGGCAAGAGCACGACGACGGTTAATCTTGCCGCGGGGCTTGCCGTTTTAGGAAAGCGCGTTCTGGTGATCGATCTCGATCCACAGGGCAACACCACCACCGGTCTCGGCATCGATAAGCGCGAACTAAAACGTGATATTTACGACTTGTTGCTGCATCATTCGGCGCTTGATGACGTTATTCAAAGCACCGAAATTCCGGGGCTCGCACTCATTCCCGCAACCATCAACTTAGCGGGTGCCGAGATCGAACTTGTCTCTGCTTTATCGCGTGAAAACCGTTTAAAAACCGTGCTTTCCTCGATTTCGGAGAAGTATGATTTCACGCTAATCGATTGTCCGCCGAGCCTGGGATTGCTGACGATTAATGCGCTTACGGCCGCAACCGAAATCATCATTCCGGTGCAAGCCGAATACTACGCGCTTGAGGGGCTTTCACAATTGACATCCGTGGTGCGTAGAGTAAAAGAAGTGCTCAATCCCGGTCTGCAAATAACCGGCGTGCTGGTGACGATGTTCGACGGGCGCACGAAGCTTGCGATGGAAGTCTTAGAAGAATTGCATGCGTATTTCCCCCGCCAAATGTTCAAGACGCAAATTCCGCGCAACATCCGCCTCTCTGAGGCGCCGTCATATGGAAAGCCCGTTATTTTGTTCGATGTAAAGAGCCGCGGTGCGCAGGCCTATCTCTCCATGGCCAAAGAGTTGCTTGAGGCAAGCGGGGTGGTCGCGTGAGCGCTGCCCCCAAACGGGGACTCGGCCGTGGCCTCTCCGCTTTGCTTGGCGAACCGAAGACCGCCGGTAATGAACTTCAACAAATTCCCCTTGAGAAAATCACGCCGAACCGCTTTCAGCCGCGCAAACATTTCGATGAAGGCTCGCTTGGCGAGCTGAGCGCTTCGATTGCCGAGTATGGCGTCCTGGTTCCGATCATCGTGCGCGGGCGCGGGGCGGGCTACGAGCTGGTTGCCGGCGAGCGCCGGTGGCGCGCCGCTGCCTCGCTGCGGCACGCGACGATTCCGGCCATTGTGCGTGAGTCCGACGACCGCGACAGTTTGGAGGTCGCGATCATCGAGAACTTGCAGCGCGAAAATCTTGGCGCGCTCGAAGAAGCTGCCGGCTTTGCTTCGCTCATGGAAGAGTATGCTTTCACGCAAGAGCAGTTGGCGGCGCGCCTGGGCAAGAGCCGTCCGGCAATCGCAAACGCTTTGCGGCTGCTCGGGCTCCCGGACGGGATCAAAGCCCTCGTTGCCGATGGCCGTCTGTCGGCCGGGCACGCCCGCGCTCTGCTCGCAGCCCCGGAGAAGCACCGCCTGGCGCTGGCGCGGCGGGCGGTCGAAGAAGGGCTCTCCGTGCGAACGCTCGAGCGACTCTGCGGCGCGGTCAGTACTCCGCTGAAGAACGATGACGCAAAAGAATCAAAGCCCCTCACTCCGGATGAAGCCGAGTTTGAATCGCGACTGCGCTTTCGCCTCGGCGCGCACGTTGCGCTGCGGCGCACCGGGAAAGGCGGAAAAATCGAAATCAAGTTTGCGAATGAAAAAGAGCTGATTCGCATCGGCGAGGTGCTCTTGGGAGAAGCGGGCGAGACATGAGAGCGGCGCACATCCTGTGCGCCCTCGCGGTGCTGCTGCTTGGCGCGGGGCCCCTTCGTCAGGCTCCGTATAGAGTTGTGGTCGTACATGCAAGTGCTACGCAGAGCGGTGTACGTATTATCGTGCGAAAAATTCTGATTTCGCGTCATGAAATTGCAATCACGATGACACTGCAGAATCTGCAAGCCGGCTTTGCGACCTTTCTTCCCTACAATAAAACGGTCCTAACGGACGATCGCGATAACGTCTATCGTTCAATTGAAACGCGCGATTGGCGTTTTACGGACAAACGGTTTTTCTTGGGCGTTCGCTTAGCCGGGAACGCGGAATATACTGGAATGATGCGCTTTGCCGCCCCTCGCGGGAGTAATCCGCGAGAACTTCATTTAGAGGTCTCGCCGGTCTTGCGCGAAGATGGGCGTTCGATGCCTTTTGGAATTGAGGTACCCGGAATCGCGGTCGCGTTGTAATGCCCAAACAGCAAGCGCTGCAGGGGATTTATGCAATCGTGAATGGGCGCGCGGACGTCGTACCGTTCACAAGCGCGTTGCTCCGGGGCGGCATTCGCATCGTGCAGTATCGTGCAAAAGCCGGAACGGACATCCAGGCATTGCGGGATTTACGGGAACTCACGGCCGCGTGGGATGCGATGCTCATCGTCGACGATGATTGGCAAGCGGCGCTCGAAACCGGCGCCGACGGTGCGCATCTCGGGCCCGATGATGCGCCTCGCGCGCAGCTTCCGATGATTCGCGAATATTTGCGCGGCGGTTTGCTCGGGCTCTCCTGCGGAACGATCGAAGAAGCGCAGTACGCCGAATCGCTGGGCGCCGACTACATCGGCGTCGGATCGGTCTTTGCAACGACTTCTAAAACCGACGCTGGAACGCCGATCGGAATCGCAGGCCTTCGAGAAGTTGCCGCCGCAACGCAGCTTCCGTCGGCCGCTATCGGCGGGATCACGCAAGCGAACATCGCTTCCGTGCGCGCCACCGGCGTTGCAATGGCCGCGGTAATTTCAGCGCTTTCGGAAAGCCCTGATCCTCGCGAGGCCGCAGCCGCGCTCGTGCGCACGTGGGAGCCCCGGTGAGTACGCCGGTCGTGCTCTCCATTGGAACGACGCACCCGTGGAACATTGCGGGCGTCGGCCTGGATGCGCAAGTCGCGGCAGAATTCGGCCTGCGCAGTGCCACGGTTGTGGTGGGTGTTACGGCTCAAGATCACAGCGGTGTACGAGATCGGTTTGCTGTACCGCCGGAGGTGGTCCGCGCGCAATTCGAGTCGATCCCGCGCGATCACTTGGCAGCGATTCGGGTGGGTGCGGTCTTTGATGAGCAAAACGTTGGCGAAGTTGCGCGCTTCCTTTGTGGTGAGCCGGAGGTACCGGCGGTGGTCGATCCGATTTTTACTGCGACCCTTGGCGGTAACTTCGGCGGCGAAGCTTCGTTTGCGGCATTTCGCGTTAAGGTCATGGCATTGCCGGTTATTCTGACACCGAATATTCCCGAGGCGGAGCGCTTAACGGGTCGCACGATTTCAAATAAAGAGCAAATGATCTCGGCTGCGCACGCGCTGCGCGCAATGGGCCCGCGCGCCGTACTGCTTAAAGGCGGCCATCTCGCCGGCGACCCGCTCGACGTTCTCGTTACGGCGCATGAAACGAAAGTCTTTACGCAGACGCGGCTCGCGCAAAGAATGCGCGGCACCGGCTGCACGCTTGCCGCGGCGCTCGCGTGCGAGCTCGCCAAGGGGCGGCGCCTGGAAGAAGCGGTCGACTCCGCGCGCGCATACGTCCGCAAAAAAATCGAGGCGCAGATTCCCTACGCCTCGCTCCATGTCGCGTTTTAAAGAAGCGTTTTATCCCAGCGCTGTGCGCTTCTTTTGGAAGCAGTCGCGGCAATACACGGGTTTATCTCCGCGCGGCATAAACGGCACTTCTGCCTGAGCGCCGCACTCGGTACACGTCACGACGTGCATTTCACGCGGGCCGACCGCGGGACGCGATCCGCTGCCCTTTTGTGATTTGCGCGTTGCACGGCAGTCGGGACAACGGCTGGGTTTGTTTTGAAAACCTTTGGCAGCAAAAAACTCTTGTTCGCCGGCACTAAACGTAAACGGGGTGCTGCAGTCAGTGCAGGTCAGTGATTCGTCTGCGTACAAAGCGAGTCTCCTTCGCGCGCGGTCTTTACCAAGCGTGCACCCTTATATAGCATAGGACGAGCCCACTCACAAGATGCAATAAGCATGCAACCACAAGTGCAAAAACGGCCCCGCGTGATGTCGGGAATGCGGCCGACTGGCAAGCTACATCTGGGCCACCTTGAGGGTGCGTTGCGCCAGTGGGTTGCGTTTTGCGATACGGCGGATGCGTTTTTTGAAATCGCGGATCTCCACGCGTACACAACCGCTTTTAACGATCCGCAGACAATTCGCGACGCCCGAAACGAGATGGTCGTCGATTGGTTGGCCGCCGGCGTCGATCCCGAACGTTCCACGTTTTTTTTGCAATCGGCGGTGCACGAAATTACGGAGCTGCAAGCCTTGCTCGGCATGATTACGCCCGCGTCGTGGCTCGAACGCGTTCCGACATGGAAGGGTCAAGTCGAAGCACTAGGCCAAGAAATTGCTACGTACGGATTCTTCGGGTACCCGCTGCTGCAGGTGTGCGATATCGCGGCGTTTGGCGGCCAGCGCGTTCCGGTTGGAAAAGATCAGCTTCCGCATTTGGAATTCGCCCGCGAAGTCGTACGTCGCTTTAACCATCTTTACGGCGAAGGCAGACCAATTCTCGTCGAGCCGCAAGCGACGCTCTCGGAATTTTCGGAGATCCCGGGAATCGACGGGCGCAAGATGTCAAAGTCCTATAACAATGCGATTTTTCTTGCCGACGACGACGCGACCACGACGCAAAAAGTCCGCAGCATGGTGACCGATCCGCAAAAAGTCCGGCGCAACGATCCGGGTCATCCCGAAGTATGTCCGGTCTTTGCACTTTGGAAACTCGTCAAGCCCACGCATGTCGCGCGCGTCGAGGAAGGATGCCGTTCGGGCGCCCTCGGCTGCGTGCAGGACAAAGGCGACTTTGCCGAGGCGCTCAACGAACATCTGCGCCCGCTGCGCGAGCGCCGCGCGGAGATCGTCAAAGACATGGGCTACGTCGAACGCATCATCGCCGAAGGCACGCAAAAAGCGCAAGCGGTTGCCGCGCAGACCTTGCACGACGTGCGTCAGGCAATGAGGTTGCTGTAATGCTTGAGGCGCAGCCATCGGCTGCGGTGCGTTTGAGCGATGGTGAGAGAACGCTTCTCACGCAGTGGGGTACGAGCGGCCCTGCCCTCCTGTGCGTGCACGGCATGACGAGTTCGCGCTTTGCTTGGGCGCGCATCGCGGAGTATTTTTCGAATGGCTGTCGCGTTTTTGCCTTCGATCAACGGGGTCACGGCGATAGCGCGCGCATCACCGGCCCGATGTCGCTCGATCAAGCCGACGCGGATTTGCAATCGGTGTGTGAAAACATCGACGGTGAAATCGCCGTCCTCGTGGGCCACAGTTGGGGCGGATCCGTGGTCTTGCGTGGCGGGCATACAACGCGCGCCGCGCGGGTCGTCGCGATTGATCCCGTGATCTATGTCGAGCCGCTCATCGATTGGTACGAAGAATACGTCGCCGATTGCGATGCCGACAGCAAGCTTTCACCGCAAGACCTCAAGGACGAGATCGACCGGCGTTATTCGGCACTCGGTTGGTCCCGCGAAGATATCGGTGCGAAACTGCATGCGGTGCGCCATATGACGATCGAGCCGCTCATGCGTTTGCACAGCGAAAACGCTGTTAGGCAAGGCGGCTGGGATTTGCGCGAGACCGTCTGTGCCTACCCGAAGCCGCTGCTGCTGGCGCTTGCGGCAACGCAAGAATCAACCGTCACGGCCGAAGAGCGCGATTGGCTGGTGAACGCAGCCGGGTCGAACGTGACGACCGTTGTGTACGAAGAGCACGGACACAGTTTGCACCGAACGAATTTCGAGCAATTTGCTCGCGATCTCGAGAGTTGGCTGAAAAGAACGTAGATGGCATTGGAGAAACGGCGGCTCGGTGTTTTTTGCGGCCCCTCATTGCACGAAGAAGATCGCATCGCAATCCGGGACGTGACGTATCTCGCGCCTGCGAGTCGCGGCGACGTCGAGCGGTACGTGCAAGAGTTCGATGCGCTCCTGATGATCGACGGCGTCTTTCATCATGACCTGGCACCCTCGCCGAAAGAAGTTTATGCGGCTTGTAAGACGGCAAAGATGTTTGGCGGATGCAGCATGGGAGCGCTCCGGGCGGCGGAGTGTTGGCCCTACGGTATGATCCCGCTCGGGATCATCGCCCGCTGGTATATCAGCGAGGTCATCGACGGCGACGACGAGGTTGCGCTTTTGGTGCATCCACAAAAGCAGACCGCGCTGACTGTGCCCTTGGTGAATGTTCGCTACGTTGCGAGGGTTGCCGGCCGCCGCCGAGTACTGGATGCAGAAGAGGCGCGCAAGCTGATTTCTGATGCGCGCCGCGTCTTCTACATGGACCGGACTTGGGAGGATGTCTATCCCCTCGTTCCGGCCCACGCCCGTCAGGCACTCCGGGAGATTGCCGAACTCGAGGGCGACCTCAAGCGCTGGGACGCCCGCTTTTGCTTGAAATCGGCCCTACGGCACCTCGGGCTGGTCAAGAGTTAGGTGTTTCCCCGGATTTCCTAGCAGTCGCGCACGGCTACCATAGGAGTATGAAACCACAGAGTTCCCCAGCCCCTCGCTGCTACATCCTCGATGAAGAGTTCAAGGTCAAGCTCGCTGTGCGTTCCTCAGCGGACGATCCGCTCAACAGCCTCTACACCTCGGATTGTCCAGCCGATGCCCTGCCTCGCCCGGTAGAACAGATCGTCCGGCAGTTGACCGCCGACTGGAAGGACATCCGCGGCGCCAAACCGGCTTCGGCTGCGCTCGAGTCCCTCATTATTTCCGTCACCCCGCTGCATGGAGCAGGCGGCCGTCACATCGGCGTTTTCGTCCGGGAGATGGCGGCATGAAGCTCTCTTGGCAAACCGACAATGCGCTGCGGGTCACGGCAGCCTCGCCGCGGATGCGTGCTCACCTCAAACTGGGAGTAGAACGCTCAGCCGTGAGCATCTCCGATATTGCCGGGCCCGACACGCCGAACGATTTTGGGATAATTTCCCATGAATGGGCCCTCGCGGGCGAACGGGTTCAGTTCCACATTTTCCTTCAGGGCGCACCGTATGCAGCCGAGGTTGAGCCTCTCCTAGCGCCGGACGGCAGCATCATTGGAGTGCAGGGCAGCGCGCGCCCCGCTCGAGACAAGGTTGCCGCCGAGCGCCGCAGCGCCATCGTCGCGCATGCGGAAATGATCGCCGGTTCCGGTAGCTGGTTCTATGATGCAAGAACGGGCGATTACGAATGGTCGGACGGTCTGCATGAATTGCTCGGGGCCGATTGCTGGATGCCATTTTCCCGCAACATCCGCCTGTACGATTTCCCCGAGGACGCAAAAGCGGTCGAACTTGCGGCAACGCACGCGCGCTTAACGCACGAGCCATACTGCATAGACCATCGCATCGTCCGTACCGACGGCGCGATCCGTTTCGTGCAAGAGAAGGCGGCCTTCTATTTTGATGAAGCGGACCGCCTCACGCATGTGATCGGCACGATGCTTGATGTCACCGATCGCAAGGCCGGCGAAAGCCGCCTTGCGTATCTGGCTTACCACGATCCACTCAGCGACCTGCCCAACCGTACGCTTCTCGAAGAACGCTTTACGGTTTCACTTGAACGCGCGCGGCAGAGCAAGAACCTTTGCGGCGTGCTCTTCATCGACATCGACGGTTTCAAACACATCAATGACTCGCTCGGCCACGCGCTGGGCGACGATCTCTTGCGCGCGATCGCGGCGCGTTTGCGCCGTCATGTGCGCAGCGGCGATACCCTAGCACGTTTCGGGGGCGACGAGTTCGTTATTTTGCTCGATTCGCTCAACGACGAGACGGACGGCCAGTGCGTGGCGCAAACCATTCTGGAAATCTTCGAAGACCCGTTCCGTCTGGGTCATCATCAGGTGAGCGTTACAGCGAGCATTGGCATCGCGTTCGCGCCGCCCGATGGGATCACGTTAGAAGACGTCCTTGCGGCCGCGGACTCCGCTATGTATAGCGCGAAGCGCCTGGGCGGTAACCTCGCTGTTCTGGCGCATCCGGAGCTTGACCGGCAACTGGTCGGCTAAAGATAAGAGAAAAATAATCGACGTCGTCTTTGTCTCGATGCCCTTTGCAATGCCGGAGCACCCGTCATTAGGCTTGAGCTTGCTCAAAGCCGAGCTTGCCGCGGCACACATTTCCAGTAGGATCGAGTATCTCAATCTCGCCTTCCTCGATGCGATCGGGTTTGAATTGTTCGATGGTATCTGCCGATCGCGCGAAACCGATCTCATTGGGGAATGGATTTTCGGCGAGAGCCTTCGTAATTGCAGCGATGGCCGCGATGCCGCTTTCGTGCAAAGACAGCGCGACGTCTATGGTGCGGAATTTATTGCCGGCCTTTTACAAGCGCGAGAGCATGTGCCTCAATTTATGGAATACGCCTGCGCTCGAATTCTTTCAGGACGCCCCAAAGTTGTCGGATTTACGAGTGTCTTTCAGCAGCACGCGGCCTCGCTTTCGCTTGCGCAACACCTCAAACGAAGGGAACCTTCCGTAAGGATCATTTTCGGCGGTGCAAATTGCGAGGCGGTGATGGGCGAGACAGTCGCGCGAATCTATGACTGCATCGACACGGTTGTTTCGGGCGAAGCAGACGGCATCATCGTGGCCCTAATCGAAAACCATCTGGCAGGTAAGGTCGCTAAGCGTTTTACGAGCGGCTCCGCGGTACAAGATCTGGATGTGCTTCCGGACCCGGATTTCACGGATTACTTCGATCAGGTTGCTGAGCTTGCTCAACCGCTTGCGTTTGAGTCTCGCCTACTTATCGAAACGGCGCGTGGCTGCTGGTGGGGAGCCAAGCACCACTGCACTTTCTGCGGACTCAACGGCACGACCATGGCTTATCGCAGTAAATCGCCCGCGCGGGCCGTCGCCGAGCTGGAGCGGCTTGCCCAGCGCTACAACGTCCGCTCCATCGGGGTAGTTGATAACATCATGGACATGAAATACCTCGATACAGTTTTCCCCGAGCTCGCGCGGCGAGGTCTGGATTTCGACATTCTGTACGAAGTCAAAGCAAATCTCAAGAAAAGCCAGCTACGGGCGCTGCGCGCGGCCGGGGTCAAGCGTTTGCAACCCGGGATCGAGAGCCTGAGCACGCCGGTTTTAAGTCTCATGCGTAAAGGTGTACGAGCGATCCAAAACGTGCAATTACTTAAATGGTGCAAGCAACTCGATCTTGGGGTGTCGTGGAATATTCTGTGGGGTTTTCCAGGCGAGATGGAATCCGAATATGCCGCAATGGCACGGCTTGTTCCGCAGATCACCCACTTAGAGCCGCCGCTCGCCTCCGGGCAGCTCCGTCTCGACCGTTTCAGTCCAAATTTCGAAGACACGCGCGCAGCGGGTCTCTCGAACGTTCAGCCGTATGCCGCTTACGCAGATGTATACGGAGTCTCTGCGAAAGATTGCACCGGTCTGGCCTACTATTTCACGTTTGAATACGCGGATGGGCGCGATGTCGAGGCCTATACGGCGCCGCTTGCGGATGCGCTTGCTGATTGGCGCGAGCGGCATACGAACAGCCATCTCTTCGCCGTTGATTACGGCGAGTATCTTCTCATCGCAGATTGGCGCACGAAGGAAGCAACGTCAGTGGTCCTAAGCGGCCTCGACCGCGTGTTGTATCTGCATTGCGACGAAATATGCGGCATTGCAAACTTACTTGAGACGGCGCGGGCATTTGGCGAGCCGCTCACCGCGCAAGGTCTCGAGCTGCGTTTTGCGCCGTTGATCGAAGCCGGTCTAGCCATGCGCGAAGGCGACACGTTTTTGGCCCTTGCGATTGGCTTGGATGAGTACGTTGCCGAAACGGAGCACGTCGCAAGCTTGCGCGCCATGGCGATGATGTTGCTTGCCGCCTAGCGCACGAGCCGATCAGCAGCGGCTGCGCGAATTGCTCAGTGGTGCCGTGACCGAAGACGCCGTGGCCGCATGGCAAGGATACATCGGCGCCTTTCATGATGCCGTCGAGCCGAGCCCGATTGCGGAGGTCTTTCGCGCAGGCGACGGCCGGACGTCGTACGACATGATCCTTGAAGATCTCGCGCGCGCAGTGCCGGCGGCAGATGCAATTCTGGACATCGGCTGCGGCGATGGGTTTCTTGCTGGGCGGATGACGCAGATATTCCCCCGTGCGCATGTGAGCGCGATCGACGTCTCGCAGCGTCTGCTGATGATGGCGCGCCGGAAAAACCCACGGGCGCGCATCGCCTTTCTGCAAGCCACCGCAACGTCGATGCCGTTTCCAGATGAAAGTTTTGATGCGGTAACCGCGCATCTCGTCTTCATGCTCGTGCAACCGCTTGAACGGGCGCTCCAAGAAACGCGGCGTGTACTCCGGCAGAACGGCCGGTGCATTTTCGTAGTCGATCGTAGCCATGAGGCAGGGGGCAACTACGGAGCCATTCGAACGATCTGCCTCCAATTCTTACGCGAATGCTGGCCCCGCTCGGCCGAACCGCAACTTGGGGACCCGCGCGCAAAATCGCGGCATGAATTTATGGACCTGATGGCGGCGGCGGGAGTCGGCAAGGGTCTTACAACGCATGACTTCGAGATTGCAGCGGCCGTAGAGATGCGCGATGTCTGGCCCATTTTCTTACGGATGTACGTGTTTGGTTCGCTGGATCAAATGCGGGAGGCAGAGCTGCAGCGGCGCGTTCTTGCGTACCTGCAAGGGCGAACCGGGCCGGACGGACGCGTCACGCTTTGCATCCCAATGCGTATCATCGCCGGCGGCCGATGACCTTCTGGGCGGTGCAGCCCGGTGAGCGGACGAGCAAAGCTTGCGGCAGTTACGACCGGGTTTCATCTTTAGATGAAACAGTCGCACTCATTCCGGCTTTGCGCGAGCGATTCGGCATCACGCGCATTGCGGATACGACCGGGCTCGATCGGATCGCGATCCCGACCTTTAGTGCAATTATTCCGCACTCGCCTGACCTCTTGAGCGTGTACGCGGGCAAGGGCGCAACGCGAGAGGCCGCTCGCGTGAGTGCCGTGATGGAAGCGGTAGAACGTCAAGCGGGAGCGGCGCCAAACCTGCCCACATCTGTTCGGCCGTTCCGTAGCATCATCGAGCAACTGCAGCTCACGGATTACAACGTGCGCGCGGAGGCGCGCACCACTGAGATCGAATGTGTGAGTGGACGCGATCTCTATTCGGGAGAGCCGGTGATGGTACCACTTGCGATGGTGCAATGCCCGTGGGGCGGTCCGCGCCTTCTTGCCGGCGGTATTAGCACCAATGGAATCGCAGCGGGAACGACGCTATTCGAGGCGATCTATCATGCGCTCTGCGAGGTGATCGAACGGCATGTTTGGTCAATGTGTCACGCGCGCTCCGCCCTGGTCCCTAAATTCTACGGTGGGCCGAGTGCACCCGATGTGGCGCACGCCCCCGAAATACATTTTCCGAGCGGCACACCGTGCGTTGAGGACATGGCCGTGCGAATCACGGATGCGGGTTTCCAGTTGCGGGCATTTTGGCTGCGCGAAAATGATCTGCCCCATGTCATGCTGGCCCGCGTGACCGACTCTACGAGCGCAGCCCCCATGACCCACACCGGCATGGGCTGCTCGCTTTCGCCGGCGCACGCGCTGCTTCGCGCGATGACCGAATGCGTGCAAAGTCGCGTTGTCGATATTCAAGGTGCGCGTGAAGATATTTTGCGGGCCGGCGAAATGCACCACGTCTACAGCGCGCATAGCCGTCGTCAAGTGGCTGTTCCCCACGGCAGCTGGTCCTTTGACTTGCCCGCGCCGCATATCGAATTCTCAGCCCTGGCCGACCATTCAGCCGAAGATCTCGCGGAGGACTTAATGACCTTAATGAACTTCTTGGAGTTGGCCGGCAAGCCGCCTGCGGTAATCGTCGATCTCACGCCCGAAGCGTGTCCGGTCGCGGTCGTGCGCGTCGTCATTCCCTCATTTGAAACGACGGCGTTCGACGGCCGCATCGGGCCGCACGTAGCGCAGCTCTTTAACCCGTTTGCAGTGTGTTAACCGCAATTTTGCGATATCCAAGGAACGGCGCCGCGCTGCGCCAACCCTTGCGTGCGCACGTACTTGCTACAAGTTTGTGCCTTCTTTATTTCTTTGATGAGGTATTATGACTCCCGAACAACATGAAGGCGTGGTTGCAGGGTTCTTGCATCTCCTTGATCGTTCTGATACCGTCCGGCAACAGTGGCTAAGCGCGGTCCAAGAAAACGCGCAAAAGCCGGCGGAACAGCGCTCGGCCGCACTTGCCGCACTCGTTCAGAAAACGCTGGGTTTAGCGCAGACGCCAAGCCCCGGCGACATGCAGAAGATGCTCGCGCACGCAAACACCGTTCTCGCAGACCGCGTCGCAAATATCAAAGCGCACGGCGACGTTCCGCGAACCGTCGGCAGCATCTTCAACACCGACTAGTTCGCGTAGTACCAGGCCGCTAACTGAGTGCGCGATGACACTCCGACCTTGTTGAAAAGATTGGAGAGGTGTGCTTCGACCGTTCGTTCGCTTAGGACGAGGTTTTCGGCGATCTCGCGATTTGTTTTGCCCTCGGCGACGAGGGCGGCGACTTGGCGTTCCCGCGCTGTGGGACGCAGCGGTCCCCCTGCACCGGCCGCGACCTTCTTTGCAACGGCGGGGGTTGCGCCGAGAACCTGTGTCACGCCCAATGCTCCCAGCAACGCCAGTGCGCCGTCCGCGCCACGCCCTGAGGATCCCCGCGCGTAGGCGGCAAAGAACGGCGCGCCAAGCTTATCGAAAGAACGCGCTGCGGCCTCCAACGTTTCTTGACTTCTCGCGCGAGCGAGGAGCGTGCTAGCGACCCCCATCGCGAGATCGCGCTGGGCGATATTCCACGGATTGCGGTCGCACCACACCCCGCTCATCTCCGCGAGACGTTCGAGCTTGCCGCGGTCGCCCAACCGGTGGGCGGCGACAACCAGACTCAAAGGCACGAGCAACGTGAAGGGCGAGAGCGGCGAGGCGACGAGCGACATGACATTATCGAGCAGCCCCGCCGCGTCGCTTTTCTGCTGCAGCGCTAGTGCGGCGGCCCACCAGGCTGCCAAAGGGACAAGAGCATCCTGAAAGGCGCCCCGTTCAAGGCGCCGCACTTCGGTGACGATTTCGGTATCGTGGGCAAGAGCGCCGTTGGTGAGCACACCGATCGCGGCGTCAACTGCGAGGAGTTGGGGACGTACCACCGTTTGCCGTCCGCCGGCGAGTGCGCTTCTGACAAAGCTGCGCGCATCGCTCCAATCCCCTGTCCCAAACAGCGTCATAACTCGAATTGGATCGAGAGGATCGCCGCCTGCGGCGGCTACCGCGCGCGTACCGGCGCCTAAGTGCAGAAAATCGACCAAGCCGCGACTGTACTCAGCCGTCATGCGCTGCGGTGAGGAGACACCCTCGGCCGCCAGTTCCGCGCGTTCGAGCGAACGCAGTGCCTCCGGATAGTCGCCGAGACGGGAATGGAGCAATGCTTCGCACATAATGACACGGGCCGCGGCATCTGCAGGTGCTCCACCGGGACAAGAAAGTACCGCTTCCTTGAGTACTTTGAACTGCTCCTCGTCACACCGGGAAACAAAAAAGAACGATGCGATTGAATGCAAGAGCACGCGTTCGTTTTCATCGCGGGCAAGTTTCAGGTAGTGCTTGTACGTTTCAATAGCCGCCTCCACGCCTTCAGTGGATAAGACGGATGCGATCAACTGCAACCCCAGGGTCCCGACTGCGCCCTCGATTTCTTGACTTGTGGACTCTCGCAATGCGCGCCGTAGCAGCGTGGCAGACTCCGCAAACCGAGCTTGATTGAACAGCGCGAGCGCGTACTTGCTATAAAACCGTACCACGGTCGCGCGCGACGGGGCTCGAATGTGCAACGCGCGTTGGTATGCCTCGGAAGCACCCGCAAAGATACCTTTCGCAGCGGACTCTTCACCGATTCTCAGCAGATAATCATATTCGAGATTCGAGTCGCCGCACGCTCCCGCTTGCTCCACGATCGATTGGGAGTCATAAAGCGATGGTTGCTCGATCGACAGCAGGGCGGCGAGCACTCGTCGGCGATAGGGAATTTCAATAGGCATCGTTTCACGGATGCTCTCTGAGATCGAGGCATGCGCAAAACGCAATCCCTCGCGATCTTCAATGAGATAGCGCCCGGAGACTGTTTGGATGAGTGCTAAGAGCCGCGATTCGTCAAGCCAGATTTTCGAGAGCGTTCCGAAGGGAATCGGCTCCGAAATGAGCGCGCAGATTTGCAGAAATTCGCGCACCTCCGGCGGCATCGCGTCAAGCCGCCGCGCAACGACCGTGCGCACACTGGCCGTGAGATCGCCCGGCTCAACGATCTCTTGCTCGCGCGCTGCTTGTGCGAGCGTTACTAAATCAATGGGATGTGCCATCGACTGCTCGACGATTGCATCGACGAGCGCGCTCGTAGCTTGCGGATAATGCGTTCGAGCAATTTCGGCCGCGACGCTTTTCGGTAACGCTCCAATCGCAACCGTCAAATCCGATGCGAGCCATTGTATTGGCCCAACTCCCAGGCCCGTTCGCTCGGCAACAAGCAGCGCAATGGGCCGGTCTAAGAACGCGCGCGCGGCATTTCGGATCAGCGTGCAGCTCTCTCCATCGAGCCACTGCGCGTCATCGATCAGCACGAGAAGCGGAAAGTCCAGCGAAACGCCTTCAACGAGCCGCAGAAAAGCGTCTTCAAAACCGTCGCGCCGCTCGCGAAGGGACGCGCAAAGCGTCTCGGCCGCGTAGCGTTCCCGGTCGGCACCGAGAGCCTTCAGAATTGAGTCTGCCAGCCGCTGCGCTCCCGCCAGTGGCAGACGCGCTTGAATTTCATGACAGCGAGCGAAAACGCGCAGCCATCCGGTGCTGCTCGCGGATGCGCCGGCGCCCTCTAAGAGCGTGCTCTTGCCGATCCCGGATTGGCCCGCCACGCAGATTGCGGCGGGGACTCTGGCTGTTTTCGAACGCTCGAGTGCGTCGCGGATCTGTCCGAACTCGTACTCCCGCCCGAGAACCGGGTTATTCACCCCTTATAGAGCGGCAAATGGTCGGCTAGGCGCTGCAGAGCGAGGTCGATATCTTCCAGCGACGCCGCGTAACTAAAGCGTAAATAGCCGGCGCCGGCTTTGCCGAACGCGGAGCCGCCCAAGCATGCAACACCCCCTTGCTCCAACATGAATTTTGCCAGGGCTTTGTCGTCCTTGGTGATCTTTGAGATGTTTGGAAACGCGTAGAACGCGCCTTCCGGCACGATGCACGACACGTTCGGAATTTTATTGAGCCCGCCGACGAGGCGATCTCGTCTCTCCCGGAAGATGCTGTTCATGCGCTCCACGGGCTCATTTGGGCCGGTGAGCGCGGCAATGCCGGCCATCTGCACAAAGGTTGCGACGCAGGAAAAGGTGTTGTTATTAAACAGCGTCACGGCCGGCGCGAGATCTTCGGGTAGAATCGCGTAGCCCAGACGCCAGCCCGTCATCGCATAAGCTTTCGAGAAGCCGTCGACGATGATCGTGCGCTCTTTCATCCCCGGCAGCTCGGAGATCGAAAGAAACTCGCCTTCGTAGAAATTCCGGCTGTAAATTTCATCCGACATCACGAGGAAATCGTGTTTATGTGCGAGCTCTGCGATGCGTTCCAGATCCGAGCGCAGCAGCACGCCGCCGGTTGGATTGTGCGGCGTGTTGATCACCACAACTTTGGTTTTGTTTGAAACTTTGCTCTCGAGTTCATCGAGATCCAGACGAAAGTTCTTGCTCTCAAGCAGCGGGATCGGGGTTACTTTGGCTTGCAAGTAGCTCGCCGTTGATGCGTAAGCGGGATACGCTGGATCGGCGTAGATCAATTCATCGCCTGGGTTGAGCAGCGCGCACAGCGTGTTCCATATAATCGGCTTTGCGCCAGGGGCGACGACGACGTTTGCCGCCGTGTATGCGCCGGGCATTTTGCGGAAGCTGCTTGCATACTCGGCAATGCATTCGCGCAGTTCGGGGATGCCCGCGGACGGAGTGTAGTGCGAGTAATTGTCGCGGATCGCCCGTATGCCCGCTTCTTTAATATGTTCGGGCGTATCAAAATCCGGCTCGCCGATCTCCATATGGACGACTTTACGTCCCGTCGCTTCGAGCACGCGTGCGCGTGCGAGGACTTCGAAAGCAGACTCGCTGCCCAGACGAGTGATGGCGTCGCAAATGCGATCTGCGGACGGCGCGATCATAATCTTTTTAACCTTTCCAAACTTTGCTTCTGTGCGAGGTGGGTTACTTTGCCTGGCGAAGCTCATGCACAAGTTATGCGCACCCTAACGGAAGTATTTACGCCGGGAGCACCGACATTACCCGAGGGTCTTCGAACTCTCGTCGTTTCTCCCGAGCGCGAGCTCGAACCTGGAATGACGGTGCGCGCGAGCTTCACCTTCCGCAACCAAGGCGGGGCGACCGCGACCGGCGTGCGCGTGCGCATGAACATGCCGGACGGCCTGGTCTACCTCGTCGGAACGGGGCTCCTCGACGGGGTCGAACTCGATGACGAGCAGGGCAACTCCCCGCTGCTCTCGCGAAACGGGGCGCACATCGGCGACGTCGGGCCCGCAGAAGAACGCAGCATCGAAATCGCCTACAGCGTCGCCGGCGCAATCGAGAACGGTTCGGCCATCGAATTGCAGGCCGCGGTGGCGGCGTTTGAGATCGCTCCGGTCGGCTCGAATATCGCGCGCCTGGTTGTGCGGTCCAATCCGATTTTAGAAAATCAGCTCACGAACGTCGCCATCGAAGCGCGGCACGGCGATGCCTACCCCGGCGCCGACGCGACGGTTACCGTCCGCGTTCACAACGCGGGCGAGAGCAGCGCCCACGACGTGGTGGCGGTGGTACCGGTCCCGCCGTTTACCTCCTACATTCCGAATTCGGCTCGCGTGAACGGGCGCGAGATCGAGACCGATCTGAAGATGCCGTTCGATCGTGCCTACGCGCCGGTTATTGCGCGTACGCTTCCGGCAAGCGCGACCGTGACGCTTACGTACCGCATTCGCATCGAGGATCCGCTGGACGACGCAACCGCAATTGTTGCGCGCGCTACGATTGCCTCGCAAGAGACGCCGTCGTTCGCTTTATCCGACGCAACCTTAACCGTGCAGGCGGCCGCGCGTTTCGACGACGATCAAACTTCGGTGACAATTGAGCCCGCGACCGACGTAGCGCCGGGCCAGCGCGTCACTCTTCGGTTGCGTGCGACCAACGCCGGAACGATGGCCGCGCATCACCTCACAGCAGCGCTGACGCTTGCCGAAGGACTGCTGCTGGTACGTGGAGCGAGCCGCCTTGACGGCCGGCCGCTGCGCGAAAAGAAAAAAGAGACCGGCGTTTTTGAAATCGGGCGCATCGACGCACGCGTCACTGTTGAGCTCAGCGTCGATGCCATGGTCGCCTCACCATTGCCGAACGGAACACAACTCGATCTCTCGTTCCAATTGCAATGGGAATCGGGAGAGCGAGCATTTGTGCGCACGCTCGCGGTTCGCTCGCAACCATTTCTCACACCGCGTCGCAACGGCATCCAGAGTCTCGGTCCCGCGATCGTACGACCGGGCGACGAAGTTGAAGCGGTCATTACGGTTACGAACGACGGAAGCGCCGCGGCAACGGATGCGGTGCTTGAGTTGCACGTGGATCCTGCCCTTGATGACATCGTCCTGCTCGAGAAAAATACGAAGGTCGCCCTCGAAGAGACTTCGTGCGAGATCGACCGGATCGAACCGTACGCGGCCCGCCGCTTTACGGTGCGTGCACGCGTCCGGTCACCCTACCACGACCGGGCCGAGGTCGCAATCGGAGCCAGCCTGCACACGCTCGAACTGGGCGAGACGGCGCTCGGCGAAGCCAAGTACCGGGTCGATTCCCATCCGGCGTTTACTGCGCAGCGCTCGACCCTCGGCTTGATCTCCGAAGACGTGCTGCGTCCCAACCAGCTGGCCGATGTCTACGTGCGTCTTCTTAACGAAGGCACCGATGTTGCAAACGACGTGCGTCTGCGTCTCTACATCTCGCCTGAAGCGCGACTCGAAAGCGTCGACGGGGCAACGCGTGAGAAGTCTTCGCTGCTTTTCGGAGAGATCGGGCCGGGCGCATCCGTCGAAGCGCGCCTGGGATTGCGGCTGCTTCGCAGTCTAGCCCGCGAATTTCCGGTAACGATCGACGGCGTGCTTACGGCGAACTCCGTTCTGCCGACGCCGCTGCAACGCATGACTATTGTGACCACAGCGGAGCCGGACTTTGCCGTGGGTGCCCTTCGCTCGGAGCCCGTCGATATCGCCGACGTCGGCGAAACAATCGAGTACGTGCTCCACGTGCGCAACGGCGGAGACGGCCCCGCGCGGCGCGTGCAAGTCAATGTCGATTCAACCGATTCACTCATCTACGTTCCGAACAGCACAACCGTCAACGACATCAGCGTCCGCGACGTCGGCGCGCTTGCACCCTTTGCAAGCGATCGCGGCATCGTGCTCAACGATGTCGATCCCGGTATTGAAGCGACGATCCGCTGGCGCGAGGTGGTGCACAACGGGCTCGCTGCCGGTGAATCAATCGTGCGCCTCGCCCATATTCGTTATGACGGTGGACGCCACGACGAAGTTTTCTCCGGTGAGCTCAAAGTTCGCTCCGCACCATCGTTTGCGAATAACATTCCCGGCCTTCCGTTCGGCCTCGATGGGATGGTCGGCCCGTCCCTCGGCGGGGGCATGCGTGCTTTGCCAAGCGGCGATGACCGCTTCGTCGAATTACCTCCGGCAACGCCGGTATCGCGTGGCGATGTGTACGAAACGCATGTCCTCGAAGAACCGCAAACGCGCTACCTCGGATCGGGCGAAGAAGTGCCTCCAAACGGCGCCGCGCGTACGGATGGCACCGCCAAGATCGCCACCCTCTGCGCTTTCACGCACGAGCAGTTGGAGAAGACGCTGCGCTTCTTGGATGAAGCGCGCTTTGGCGGACTCGTTTCACATCTGTTTGCGATTCGCGCGTTCTTGCCCACGGCGGCCGCGGGATCCGGCACCCTGCAAAAGGCCCTTGAAAGCGAACGCGATCAATTGCGCGATGCGCTGGATCGTCTCTTCATCAAATTGCGCTTGCCGAATTATGTGGTTGCACCGCGGGATATCGAAACGCCAGGAATGCGCGGCGCGCTCGGCTCGTTGCTCACTGCGCTGGAGGCTGCAGACTCCGCTCTCCCGCCACGTCAAGGCGCGCCATTGCAACTTACGGGCGGCATCGATCCTGCGAGCCTTTTGGAGTTGCACCAGGTGCTCGACGACGCGGCCCTCAGCTCGGCCGCGCCTTGGTACGCACTTGCGTCATTGATGGTGGATTCGGCGCCAGCACTGCGCGCGTATCGGTCGCAGTTGTGCGCCCATTTCGAAGGCTTGCTCGATTTGGAACCTTTGGAATTCCTGGATGCTCTGCAGCGCGAAGCCGTTTCCGCGCTCGATGCGGCGCTCGCGGAAGTCAAAACGGGACTGTTGACGCTAGCCTAGGAGGTTGTCTAACTTGAGCACATTCACGACTTCGCGCCGTCTTTTGCCCGAATACTTCGTTGTTCCGGCGGCCACAATGCGCTGCATCGCGTCCGTCCTCTCGCCTCTTCGACCAAAATTCGGCGTCGAATTCGCAAATGGCCCAAGTCAGACAACCTCCTAGTGTACTTTCTGCTTGGGATTCTTATCGTGGCGTTTCTTGTAGGCGCGGGGCTGGGTGCTTACGCCATCTTCGCGCCCAAGAAAGTTGCCGCCGGGCCGCCCCTGGAGCACGAGCCGATCCAGACGGACGCCGGTCTGTCCGACGCGGGTTGGACGCGTGAAGCGGCGAGCGAGTTTGCGGGCTTGGCCGAAGCCGCACGGTGCGACATGATTTTTGCGGTCGCAGCGATAGACGATGAGCGCTCCCACCGTTTGCTCGTGCATGCGCTCGACGATCCCTCAAATACCGTCGCGCTCGCAGCAGCCCACGCGCTGACGCGAGCGGGCCGGCTCGATGATGTTCGCGCCTACGCACAAGCCCACGATGGGCCGCGCGCTACGGAGCTCATGCAGTTGCTCTCGCTGCTCGCGTAGAAGGCACGTCCCGTGAGCGCGAGCACGTTAACGGGGATCTTTGCGCCGGGCTCGCCGGCTCTCTTAGAGAGCCTGCGGACTTTGGTTATCACGCCGACTCGTTTTGTCGACCCGTGTTCGGTCATCCGGGCCGATTTCACATTCTCGAACGTGGGCGGCGCCGCCGCAACGGGCGTTCGAGCCCGTTTCGCACTTCCGGCCGGCGTCGAGCCGGTTCCCGGCTCGGACACCATCGACGATGTGCCGCTACGAAACGGCGAAAGCTTTATTGCGATCAATGGAGCGACCGTCGGTGATCTGGAATCGAACGGATCGCGGCGCATTTCCATTTCCTACCGGGTAATCGATGTCATCGAAGACGGCACGGGGCTTGCTTTTCAGGCGGCGCTCGTGTCCGATCAGCTGGCAGTCACGGCTTCGAACATTGAACGGCTTACGGTGCGCAGCAAGCCCGTCTTGCAAAATCCGACGACCCTCGTGCAACTCATTGCACCGGACGAACCCAAACCAGGCGATCAGATTACGATTCGCGCAACGCTGTTGAATTCGGGCCCGAGTAGTGCGCATGATGTTGTCGCGATTTTGCCTCTTCCGGAGCATACGACCTACGTGCCGCGCACCGCTCGCATCGCCGGGCGGCCGATTCCCGATGGTGAGGGCGAGCCGTTTGACTATGATAGCGGCACGCTCGTCGCAGCGCGCTTGGCACCCTCGCAATCCGTGATTGTTGAATACCAAGCCCAGATCGAATCGCCACTTGAAGACGGCACGCGCATAAATGTTTGCGGCTCTATCGCGTCGCGCGATCTTCCCGAGTTTGCACTGAGCTCCTCGGAAATCGTCGTGCGCTCGCCGATCGATTTCGCAAACGATGAAACGGGACTCACGGTCTTCTCGGATGATTCGGTCACACCAGGTACTCGGATTGCAATGAGCGTGCGCGCCTCCAATTCCGGTACGGGCCCGGCGCAGGGCGTTAGCGTGCACTACGACCTGCCCGACGGATTGATCTATACACCCGGCTCGGCAATGATCGACGGACAACCCATCGGCGATGATGCGTTTGCCGGCGAAACGATTTCGATCGGAACGGTCGCACCGGAGCGCAGCATTGAAATTGGTCTCTCCGCGATGGTCGGGGTGCCGCCCGAAGGCGATCACCCGCTTCCGATCGTTGCGCATCTGCGCTGGAGGGGCGGGGAGCGGCAATTCGAGCGCCGTCTGTCCGTCCGCGCGACTCCACGCTTTGCACGCGCGCGCAACTACATTGAAGTGGAGCGCCGCGTTGCGCAGGCCGAAGAAGATGTCGATTTTCTCATTCACTTGCTCAATGACGGTACGGCCGCAGACCGCAATCTCCAGTTGCGCATTCTTCCGGGTGCGTTCCTCGGCGTGCTGCGCATCATCGACGGGGCGGGAGTGGAAATTCCGTACGACGCGCCGGTGAATCTCGAATCTATGGAGCCACACCTGGAACGTGTGATCACGGTGCGCGCAAAGATTGTGCCGCCGGTTCCGGATCGTTCCACCGTGACCCTGGGTGCCGTGCTCGAACAACACGAGCGCACCATCGATCTCGGCGTCGGCTCGATCGTCGTCCGCTCGCGCGCGCATGTTGCGCCGCAGAGTGCCGGATGGGAAATGCAAAGCCGCGACCAGTTGCGGCCTGGAACGTCCGCCGATGTGATTATTCGCTTCACGAACGACGGGTCGGATACTCTGCGCGACGCACATGCTGTACTCCAACTTCCAAAAGAGCTCGCAATCGAGCGTGCACATGATGCACGTCGCGAGCACAACACGCTGTACTTTGGAGATGTTGCTGCCAAGACGACGCATGAAGCGCGCGTCACGATGCGGTTGCTGCGCGCGCGTTCAGGCGAGCATCGCCTGGCCCTCGAGGGCACGCTGTATGGACGCGGCATGAGCGCGATCGCACTCAGTGCTCTTGAGGTCCCAACATTCGCGTTGCCGGAGTTTGAAGCGGGCGCGCAGTTGCGGTCCTCTCCGTACGAAGTCGTCAACGCCGGCGAGCGCATCGCCTACGATTTATTCGTTCGCAACACCGGCGACGGCCCCGCCGATCAGCTGATCGTTCGTGCTGTCCCCTCCAATCTCGCCGCATATGTTCCCGGAAGCACGACGGTGAATGGGCGGATCGTTTCGGATGACGTCGGTACCAGCGCGCTGTGGTCCCAGCGGGGGCTGGTGTTAACCGAAATCGACCCCTCCATCGAAGTGCGCGTTCACTGGGAAATGATGGCTGTCGCTCCGCTTGCAGCGGGAACGCCGATCGATGCCCGCGTCGTTTTAAACTGGGATGCCGAACGCTCGCACGCGCTGGCGGCGCCGACGTTGCACGTCCAATCGGCGCCTTCGCTCGCGGGCGATATTTCGGTTGCAACCATTTCGATCGCAGAGACGATCGCAAAAGCGCCGTCCGATCAAAGCGCGTCTTGGCAAGCGGCTCCGCAAGCGCGGCCCGCGCCGCCTTCGCCTGCCCCGCTGCCCACGGCGATCACGGAGATGTTCGAGCGGGCCGAAACGGCGCAGCCTTCCCAGCCCGAACCCCTTACAGCTCAACCCCTACTCGAGCCGGCATCCGCCTCAGACGAACGCTTGCCGGCGCGCGACGAGCCCGCCGAATCGATTAAAGCCGAAGCAGCGCAGCACGTTGATGAATTGCAGGCGCCGGGGATGCCGGTCGCTTTTGTCGACTTCGGCCAAGAGAAACTTTCGCGCACGTTGCGCATGCTCGAGAAGTCCGATCTCGACGGCATGTTGCCGCATCTCTTTGCGATTCGCACATTCTTTCCGGAGTCGGCGGTCAACGCAACGCCGGATCTGGAAAAGAGTTTTCGGGTTTCCAACCGTGCAATGCAAAACGCGCTCGACCGCCTTTTCGTGCGCTTGCGTATTCCGCGTTACTCGCTCACCGCCAAAGACCTAGAAGACCGCGACAGCCGCTTTGCCTTACGCCAACTTGTCAGCACCATTGTTGCGGCCGAAGCGCGCCCTGGCGGTGATGGGCGCGCTCCCGGCGTCGTCCGTATCAGCGGACCGCTCGATACGCGATATCTGCGCACGCTACAGCCGCAACTCGAATCGGCGCCGCTCGGTTCGGCCGTCCCGTGGCAAGTTGCCGCCGCAATGCTTGGCACGACTATCCATCGCGACGACGATGAGTCAAGCCTGCTTGGCGCGTATCGCGACGAGCTCATCTCCGTTCTCGGCACACTCAGCACGCTGCCGCTAGAAGAGTTTCACCGCGTTTTACGCGACAGTGCAAACCGTGCACTCGACGACGCGCTTGCAGGCGTACTGGAAACCTTGCGCAGCGCCGCGCACATTGCTGCAGAGTAACACGAGATTCGTTTTCACGTTGCTGCTCATCGCCATGTTTGTGGTGGGGGCCGGCCTATACGCAATCAGCACCGCGCTTGCAAAACTCGCTCACTCGCCGCCCGTACCGTGGCCGCAACGAATCGATGACTCTGCAACCGATCTACCGCTTGAGGCGAAGATCGAAATGATCGAACGCCTGGGCCTCATCGGCGCACGGTGGTGCGAGGAAATTCTTCAACAAGCCGACACCGAGGAAGACGATCCGACGCTGCGCCGGGTGATCGCTTTCGCGCTCGCGGACTGCAGGCAGGCGGCGATGCGATGACTCGCGTTAAAACTTCCTGCCGAAATACTCCGAGATAATTTGCCGGGCAATCGGCGCCGCAACTTGCGCCCCGTACCCTCCGCTGCGGTCCACAAAGACCGCCATCGCCAACTTTGGTTTTTCAGCCGGCGCATAGGCGATGAACCACGTTGTGTTTGCGCCCCTTCCGCCAACGGCGGTTTCGGCCGTGCCGGTTTTTCCGCCGAAGTGGAAATTGGGAATCGCGAGGCCATACGCGGTGCCGCCGGGGTCCGTAACCTTGTCCATGCCGGCTTTGACGGCTGCGAGGGATTCTTTGGTCACCGGCACGTGATTGTTGACGATCTTATCGAAGGTTTTTATAACGCGGCCCCGCAGATCGCGAACCTCGCGCACGATGTGCGGACGATAGAGCGTTCCGCCGTTGAGCACCGTTGAGAGCACGTCGGCCATTTGGAGCGGCGTCGCTTGCATTGCGCCTTGCCCGATTCCCAAGATACACACGTCGCTCTTTTCGAGCGGCAATCCGGTGACTTTAAGCGACCACTCATTGGTCGGCCAATTGCCCGGATATTCGCCGGGAAGATCGATTCCGGATTTTTCGTTCAATCCGTATTGCAGCGCATAATATCTCAGCAATGGATTCCCGAGGCGCCAGGCCATTTGGTAAAAGTACCCGTCGCTCGATGCGGCAAGCGCCCGAATGAATGTAACGGGGCCGAGACCCCCTGCAGCGATATCGCTAAAGACTGCTCCGTAACAATTCCAATGGCCGCTATCATAAACCACTTCATTGACGCGCACCTTGTGCGCGGTAATCGCCGCCGAGCCGGTTACCATCTTAAACGTTGAGCCGGTCGGTGTGGCCGCGCCGATCGCGCGATTGAAGAGCGGCCGTTGCGCGTCTAAGACGTAGTGCGTATATTTGCGCGCTGAAATTGAGACCGCGAAGTCGTTCGGATCGAAATTCGGATAGCTCGCCATCGCAAGAATGCCCCCGGTGCGCGGGTCTTCAATAACCACGGCACCGGAAAGCGGACGGTGCGGCGCCCAGGATTTAATACCGTTTGCAAGCGCGCGTTCCGTTATGTCTTGTAGTCTCCAATCAAGGGAGAGCACCAAGCTATTGCCTTGAACGTAGGCACGCTTGGAAAGATGTTTGGAAACTTGGCCTTGCGAGTCCACCTCGATTTGTTCGCCACCGGGAATGCCGCGCAGATACGTATCGTACGTTGCTTCCAAGCCGTCTTTTCCGATGACGTCGTTTGGCGTGTACCCCTGGCCTTTAAGTTCTTTGTACTCGTCTTCGTTAATTTGACCGACGAACCCGAACAGATGCGACGCGAATGATTTGTAGGGGTAATCGCGAACGGGCTGCGCTTCGAGGTCGACACCGGGAAGATCGTTTTGCAATTCCGCCAAGCGAGCCATCTGCTTCACCGAGAGATCGCTCGCCAAAATCACCGGTCCGTACGGCTCGTAGACTTGAACTTGATCGAAGTTTTCGTAGTTCAAGCCGCGGTGGTGATAGAGTCGCTCCCAAAACAACTTCTCTGGAATGTTCAGCGTTTGCGCGAGCGCATGCATCTCGCTTTTGATGTCTTTGACTTCGGAGGGGATCAACGCGACGACGAAAGACGGACGGTTACGCACCAAGACGTGATGGTAGCGGTCGTAGATGATTCCGCGTGGAGCGGCAACAGGAATGAGCCGGATCTGATTGGCTTGGGCGGCGTTATGGTACTCTTCGCCGTGCACGACCTGGACTTGAATAAGCCGGATCACAAGACCCAGCACGATGAGTGCGATCACGCCCACGAACGCGGCCAGACGCAAGGATGACCGCACGAACACGTTGCGGGGCCGCTTAATCACCGGTATTGCGGGCTTTCACGGTAACGTCCAATCAACATAACGATAACGATAAAAATCGCGTTGAGTGCGGCTTGCACAAGCGCGCCGTGAAAGTGCATCCAACCGAGGCCGGTCGGATACCCCTGGCCTTCCATCACGAGCCAAAACAGAAACGCTCGCAGAAGTGTTGCGAAGACGACGATACCGGCGACCAGCGGCATTGAATCTGCAAAGAAGCCGCGCGAGATGACACCGGCAAGGATTGCCGTCAGCGTCGTAGAGATGGTCCAGGCCCCCCCCGTGCCCGTATCGAGCACGTCTTCAAAGAGCCCCGCGATGAGGCCGAAGAGCGCGGCGCGGCGCGGATCGGCGTGGATGGCGTACCAGACCACCACGACAAGGACGGCGCTGATCGTCGTTCCACGGATCTGCAAAAAATGGAGCAGGCTGACTTGCGCAAGCAGCGCGACCGCGAAATAGATCGCCGCGCGTTGCCAGGTCGGGCCCGCATAGGGCGCTTCTTTTGAATTACTTCGGGATAACGACAAGGCGGTCGAGACTGCTTAAGTCCGCTGCCGGCGTAACGATTGCGGTCTGATAGAGGCCGGTATCGCTGCGCTCGATCTTGCGAATGACGCCGATGAGCGCACCCGAGTGGAACGAGCGGGCCTCGCCGGTCACGACGCGGTCGCCGATCCGTAGCGGAACATCCTGCGAGATGTATTCGAGCCGGACGCTCGTAAGGTTGCCTTTGGCGATGCCCCACCACCGGCCGCGCTGTACCATTGCGGGCACGCTGCTCGTGTAATCCGTGATGAGAACGACTTTGCTGACGAAGGGGTTCGCCTCCACGACACGCCCGACCACGCCGCTCCCGTTCACCACGCCGTCGTCGCGCCCCACGCCATCGCGCGAACCTCTGTTAATCGTCACGCTTTGCGAGGTATTCTCGGGCGGGAACCCGATCACGCGACCTTCGACCGCGTGCGAATATTCCGAGAGCGTCGGAGCAAGGCGTTGGTTGGCTGTGGTGGCAGCCAAGAGCTCTTGGAGGTGCGCATTTTCAGCGGCGAGGCGCTGATTGTCCGTCCTGAGCTGCCCATTTTCGCGCAACAGATGCGGCGTTTGACTCAACCCCACGAGGCCGCTGCGCACCGCGATGGCCGTGGTGCCCGCAGCCGTCTCGAACACGTCGGCAACCGAAGTGATAATCGTGGAGAGCGGGCTCGTTGCACCGGCCCGGGCGGCGCTTACTTGAACGAGCGCAATAAGGGCCGCAACGATAATCACGCTGATTACCGCAAACAGTCGCCGCTCATCGCGATAAGTAAACAAAGATTTCTCCCGGCACTTTTGTTATCGGCATTTTAATTCGCTGTGTGACGCGTAAAACCCATGCCTGCGAGCGTGCGCACGAAACGTCCGAGCGGGAAACCCATCACGGTATAAAAGTCGCCGTCGATGCGCTCGACCAAGGTGGCGCCGATGCCCTGGATCCCGTAGGCGCCGGCCTTATCCATCGGCTCCCCGCCCGCCACATAGCTTGAAATTTCCGCATCGGATAAGAGAAAGAACCGCACGGAGGTGCTTTCGATTCCATCGTGCTGCCGGCTGCTTGCGGGATCGATAATCGTGTATGCCGTGTGCACGACGTGAGATCGCCCTGAAAGAATGTGCAACGTCTCTACGGCATCAGCGGCATCGCGCGGTTTTCCAAAGGCAACGCCGTCGATGTCGACAACGGTGTCGGCTGCAACGATCACATGATTTTTGCGCCGCGAGAATACCTCGCGGGCTTTTTCGCGCGCATGGGTGATTGCCAGTTCGCGCGGTGAGAGCTGTACGAGCGCGGGTTCGTGATACGTACTCGGCACAACAATGACCTCGAGTCCGATCGAACGCAGCAGTTCGAACCGCCGCGGTGATGCGCTCGCGAGAACGATCTCTTTAAGGATCATCTATTGGTAAGTGCGGCCGTCCACTTTTATATATCCTGCAATATGACGCCCTCGCGGGTCGTGATGCGTCCAATGAACAACGCTGTCGTTGCATTCATACTGGCCCATCAAGTCGATGCGATCACCACGGCGAAGCGGGATGAGTCCCGTAATGTCAATGTTGTCCTCAATTTTGTACAAGTTCGGCTCGGCTTCGCTGTCGGCAGGTCCGCCTTTAACAACCAAGATAAAACCCTCGTGCGAGCCGCTCCGTCCCCGCCTCACACCAAGATACCTATTCATCACACCTGAGAGCGCTACTTCGGCGTGAGAAGCGCCGCGCGCACAAGCGCCCCTTGCACCGGCAATATCGTCTGATTGCATCGCATTCTTCCCGCACCCGCTCACAATGAGCAGAAGTGTAAGCGCCCTAAACCAATTCATGCTTCACGGCGTACAACTCGTGCTCGACGATATAGCGCCACACGGTTTCGGGCACCAGATAGCGGATGCTTTTACCCTCGGCGAGCAGCTTTCGTATCAAGGTTGCGGACTCCGGAATTTCCGGCAGATTGAGGGTTTTGACCTTATTTCGTAGGGAAATTGGGATCGCTGCAATTGCCCGCGCGATCGCATTCTCGTCCACGCCGGCGCGCGGCGCGACCACAAAAGTCGCCAGTTGGGCGAGCACTTCTTGAACGCGCACCCAATTGCCGCTCGCGAGTGAATCGGCACCGATAACAAACGTCAATGCCGCGCCCTCGTAGCGCTCTTGCAGTTTCGGAATCAAATCGGCGGTGTAGCCGGTCGCATCTTCACGCAGGTCCGTGCGGTCCAGTGCGAAGTCGGGGTTGCTTGCGATCGCAGCGGCAATCATTGCGCACCGGTCGCCGGCGGAAACGAGTGCCGGGGTTCGGTAATGCGTAAGATTGGTGGGCACGAAGAGAATTTTATCCAGGCCTTCGAGGCGCCGCGCCGACTCCGCTACGAAGAGGTGCGCGTTGTGAATTGGATCGAAGGTGCCGCCGAAAATTCCGATCTTCACGAATACGTGAATTCGTTCTGGCCGATGCGGACGGTATCGCCTTCGACCGCGCCCATTTCGCGCAACTTTTTGTCGACGCCCATCTTGGCGAGTGTTTGTTCGAAGCGTCCCAGGCCCTCGTCCGAATCGAAGTTTGTCATCGCCGAGAGCCGTTCAACCCGCTCGCCACTGACAACAAAGACACCGTCCTCCTCACGGTCGATGTAAAACGCTTCTTTGGGCGTAAGATGAATCTTCACGGGTTCGGGAACGGCAATCTGCGGCAGCGGCGTTTCTTGAATGACTTTCCACGCGGCGTACACCAACTCGCGGACGCCTTCGCCTGTTGCCGAACTGATGCCACGAATCTGGGGGAAGTGTGCGCGCAATTCTTCTAGCCGTTCTTGTGCATCGGGCAAATCGAGTTTCGAAACCACGAGAATCACCGGACGTTGCGCGAGCGCCGGATTCCAAGCTTCCAACTCGTGCTCGATGGTCTCTTTATCGTGCAGAATCTCTTCGGGGGATTTTGCGCCGTCGAGCAGATGCAGCAAGACGCGCGTGCGTTCCACATGCCGCAGAAACTGATCGCCGAGGCCGGCTCCTTCATGCGCCCCTTCGATCAGGCCGGGAACGTCGACCATCACGAACGACTCGTCTTCGGAGACCCGCACGACGCCGAGTTGCGGCTCCAAGGTTGTGAACGGATAATCTGCAATTTTAGGCCGCGCTGCCGAAACGACCGAGAGCAACGTGGATTTACCGGCGTTCGGAAGGCCGACCACGCCGCAATCGGCAAGCAGGCGCAGCTCCAATCGTAGCGAGCAGCGTTCGCCCGGCTCGCCTTTTTCGGCAAACGTCGGCGCTTGCCGCGCGCTGGTTGCAAAATGCTGGTTGCCAAGGCCGCCGCGCCCGCCCTTGGCGACGAGAAGCCGTTCGCCCGCGGCGTTGAGATCGGTCAGCAGCGCTTCGGCCGCTCCTTCGAGCGTCCGATAGACCAGGGTGCCGACGGGCACGGGAATGACGAGATCGTCCCCCGCCCGTCCCGATTTATTTGAAGTCGACCCGCCGTTGCCGGAATCGGCGCCGAATTGCCGCTTGAAGCGGAATTCAACGAGTGTCGAGAGTTCGGCCGTCGCTTCCAGGTATACGCTGCCGCCGCGTCCGCCGTCGCCGCCGGCGGGACCACCTTTGGGCACGTACTTCTCACGCCGCCAGGCCACCATTCCATTGCCGCCGCTGCCGGCTTCGACCGTAATTGTGGCTTCGTCGATGAATTGCACGCTGGAGAAGTTTACCTCAAAAAAGGAAGAGGGCCCCCTAGAGGGGCCCTCTCCGGAAAATGAACGGGTTGCCGGGGGTTAGACGGAAGCTAAGGGGCGCACATGGATGTGCTTGCGGTTGCGCTGGGTCTTGAACTCCACGGTGCCTTCCACGAGCGCGAAAAGCGTGTGATCCTTGCCCATGCCGACGCCTTCGCCGGCGTAGAACTTGGTGCCGCGCTGGCGGACCAAAATATTTCCGGCGAGCACGTGCTGGCCGCCGAATTTCTTCGTGCCGAGACGCTGCGCATTTGAATCGCGCCCGTTGCGGGTAGAGCCGGCGCCTTTCTTAGAGGCGAAAAGCTGCAGATCGAACTTGAACATAGCCGGACGAGTTTAGCAGAAAGGCCTACGCCTTGGCAAGCATGTTACCATGGGCTGTAGGGACTCGATAGAGATGTCCCCTTTTTAACTCACTAGAGATGTCCCCATCGAGAGGAACCCCTCTTCATGGAG